>NZ_JAGIPY010000021.1:0-94964 GCF_017813775.1 Labrys sp. LIt4 | reverse complement strand
GGCCTTAACGGGCCGGGGTGCACACGGTCTCTCGCCCGCACCCATCCTGACACATTCCAACTACACAGGGTGCACGGACGTCTCGTCCGTTCTTGGAAACATGATACGCGCCGTGGGGAAGAGGCGGACGAGACGTCCGCGCACCCGGAAAAAACTCAGTTGCCCTTCGCCGACACGATTGCAGTGGTCTGCGTGTCGCCGAGAGAGACCCAGGCATTCTGGTCGGATTGCGATTGGCGCTTGACGTAGCGATAGCCGGTGGCCCGCCAGGAGAGGATCTTGGGCTCCTGGTTGTCGAGCACGAACTCGCCGCGATCGGTCTTCACCATCAAGACGGCGTGGCCTTCGTTCTTCTTGTCACGCACCACGGTGATCAGCAGGGCCGAGCGCGGCCAGCCGGCATCGATCAGCAATTTGCGCTTGAGCAGGACATAGTCCTCGCAGTCGCCCTTACCGTTGGTGGGGTATGCCCACCACTCGACCTTACCGTAATTGTCGAGGTCGGTGACCGGCTTCACCGATTTGTTGACCTGGTCGTTCAACGCGATCAGGTCCTTCCAGGCCTGGCGCGAGAGCACGATGTCGCGTGCTTCCTGCGAGCCCGACTTGCAATCGGCCGGATTGTCCTTGCAGAACTGCAGATAGCCGGAGGGCGGGGTGGTGACATCGCCC
Organism: Labrys sp. LIt4; assembly: GCF_017813775.1. Lineage (NCBI taxonomy): Bacteria > Pseudomonadati > Pseudomonadota > Alphaproteobacteria > Hyphomicrobiales > Xanthobacteraceae > Labrys > Labrys sp. LIt4. The sequence continues at coordinate 94,292 of NZ_JAGIPY010000021.1, read as the reverse complement.
ACGGGCGCATAGATCGGCATGGCGCTGTGACCGGCGGCGGCGGCCTGCGAGTTCGGCAGTGATGCCGTTGCGAGCGCCATGGCAGCCAAGGCGGCCTTAGGGGCCATTCGGTTCAAATTCGACCTGATCCTGATCCCGAAGCGCATCACAATCTTCAGACCCGTTTTGCCCGCCACCGGATGTTTACCCAGAGAGCAGGGCTAATTACCCGTTCCCGAAGTCAACTTCGCACAAGGGCTGGGGCCGCACAACGCTCTTGCCGCAGAAAAAACAAGATCCACGTGCGGTGCGAAATGCCATAACCCTTTGAAAAATTTCATGTTAACGGTAGATTAACCACGATTTCCCGTTTTCCGGAGACCGTGGGCAACAAGGGGATGCGTGGCATGATTGCCACGGTTTCGTCACCTTTGCCGGGGCTAATTTGGTTAACGTCGAGTGGCTTCGACGCCGATATTGTCGATGAGGCGGGTGGCGCCCAGCCGGGCCGCCACCAGCAGCCGCACCGGCCCCTCCGCCAGTGAGGTCACCGGGGCAAGGCTCACCGCCTGCCGCGCCTCCAGATAATCGAGCTCGAAGCCTCCAGCCGCGATGGCGCCACGCCCGGACGCCAGGGCGGTCTCGATGTCGGCCCCCTTGATCACGTCGTCTGCGACCTGCCGGAGGGTGCGATGCAGGAGAGGGGCCTGGGCTCGCTGCTGCGGCGTGAGATAGCGGTTGCGTGACGACATCGCCAATCCGTCGGCTTCCCGCACGGTCGGCACGCCGACCACCGTGATCGGCAAATCGAGGTCGCGCGCCATCTGGGTGACGACGCAAAGCTGCTGATAGTCCTTCTCGCCGAACAGGGCGATATCCGCGCCGCTTTGGCAGAACAGCTTGGTCACCACCGTCGCCACGCCGGCAAAATGGCTGGGACGGAAACGGTCCTCCAGGCCGGCCTGCGCCGGCCCGGCAAGCGAGACAGTGGTGGCGAAGCCCTGGGGATAGACCTGGCTGACGTCGGGGGCGTATAGGAGGTCGCAGCCGACATCCCTGAGACGGGCGAGATCCGCCGCCTCCGTGCGGGGATATTTGGCGAGATCCTCGGTCGGTGCGAATTGGGTGGGATTGACGAAGATCGTGGTCACCACGCGGCTTGCCCGCTGGCGGGCTTGCCGCACAAGAGTGATGTGGCCGTCATGCAGAGCGCCCATGGTCGGTACCAGGGCGACGGTCTCCTGCACCTCGCGAAAGCGCTTCACGGCCTGGCGCAACTCCGCCACGGTTCGAACGACCAGGGTTTGGCGTGCCATCCCGTACTCCGCAGGTCCATTACGTCGCATTTGCCTGGCCAGGGTCCCGCAGCGTTTTGCGATTTGGCTGTCACGCCGAGAATCGCAAAGACGCGCCGAACCAAAGAGTTTGAGCAAAGCCCCGATTACGTTTAAACGCGCTTTGCTCGGGGAATGCCCAACTGGCAGACTCGGATTCATCGCTGTTTCGCAGATCGGATAGAAGTGGGCCAGCTTATTTTCGCATGCGTGGTGCTGTTCTGCCTGTGGCCGTTTCTCAAGCCGGGCATGCTGTCGAAGACACCGGTTCTGGATAGCCTGCTGCGGCGCGGCGGCAGCTTCCTCGCCTTTGCCTTCGGCCTCTATCTGCTGACGCGCGGCGTCTGGGGCATGGGATTGCCTTTGCTACTTTTGGCAGCTGGCATGCGGGGCTGGCTGCCGCAATTGCCGGATGGCATCATTCCAGGCTCGACGGCGAGGCCAAGCTCGGTGCGCACCGCGGATCTGGTGATCATGCTCGATGCCAACAGGCAGCCGGTGGATGGGCAGGTCATTCGCGGGCGATTTTCGGGCCGTCGCCTTTCGGGCATGCAGGCGGCCGAACTGATGACATTGCGCGGCGAGATCGCAGCCGATTTCGTCGGCCGTTCAATCCTTGAAGCTTATCTGGACCGCCGGCTTGCCGGATGGCGTGAACACTTCAAGGATGATGCGCACGCGAGGGGCTTCGGAACGGCGGCGTCCGACGCGATGACGAAGCAGGAAGCTTACCAGATCCTTGGGGTGCAGCCGGGGGCGAGCGCCCAGGAAATTCGTCGAGCGCACCGGGCGCTCATGAAGAAAATCCATCCCGATAAGGGGGGCACGACGCAGATGGCTGCTCGTGTCAACCGGGCCAGGGACATGCTTCTTGAAGGCCATTGACGCTAACTCCACCGAACTTGCTCGGTTCCGACGATGCCTGAGCGTCGCAGAACATGGTTACGCAACGATTAAGCTTGCGTCGTTTTCCCCGGGCCACGCGCGTTGTGGTGAAAGCCGCCTTTATGCTGGCGCGTCGAAGATGTTCTTCCAGCGATCCCAGCAGGTACCGATCTCAAAGCGAGCTGGTGCAAGCCCCTTCAAACAAAGGCGCGGCCCATCCGAGGAAGGCCGCGCCCGAGTGAAATGAAAACCGGCTCTTACCGAAAAATCAGAGCTTCACGGCAACGCAGGCGAAGGAAGCCGCCTTGAGGGCGCTGCAGGCGGACTGGGCCTGGTGCTGATCGCTGAAGCCGGCAAAGCGAGCCCTCCAAAGGGTCGAACCGTTGCGGCTGACCGTCTCGGTGAACGGGCGGGCGGAGGAGAGCGCTTTGTTGCCGGCTGCCTTGGCGCTGGACAGCAGCTGCCGGGCTGCTCCCTCGCTGTCGGCCGCGCCGATCTGGATGATCCAGCCGCTGCGCTGCGGTGCAGCCAGGGCGACCGAATCGCGGGTGACGGCAACGGTGCGGACATTCTGCACGGTGGCGGTGGTGTCGGGGCTGGACTCGCTGCTCTGGCCAGCGCGCACGGGCGGCGTGGCCGGCGCGGTCGTGACCGGCTGGAGGCCCTGCACCCAGCGCATGCTCGGGGTACTGGGCGCCGCGAAGGCCATGACCGGCTTGGCAGGAACGGGCTGGGGCCGGGCCTGCGGCGCGGAGGCGGGCGCCGCGTCCCCGACGATTTCGGGGGGCATCGGTGCCGCCACCGGGGCGGCCTGGCGGGCCTTCGGCGCCTCAGCGACCACGGCCGGCCGGACAACCGGCGGACGCGGCGGCGCTGCCATGGGCTCGGCATCGTTTGGGAGTTCGGCCCGTGCGACCTGCGTGGAGGAGCGGTCGACTGCGTTGCCGGCATAGGCGACCGGCAGATAGGCGTCGATCAGGCGGCGCATCACCATGTCGCGCGAAGCGGCGCTGCGGCCGCCCATCACCACGGCGACCAATTGCCTGTCGTTGCGCTTGACGGAGGTCAGGAGATTGAAGCCGCTGGCATTGGTGTAGCCGGTCTTGATGCCGTCGACCCCTTCCACCGAACCCAAGAGGCGGTTGTGCCCCGGGATCGGCCGCCCGCGATAGACGAAGCTGCGGGTCGAGAACAGGCGGTAATATTGCGGGAAGCGCTTCTGGATGGCCATGCCCAGGATGGCGAGGTCATGGGCGCTGGTGATCTGCCGGCTGTCAGGCAGGCCGGAGGCATTGACGAAGGTGGTGCGTGCCATGCCGAGCGCGCGGGCCTTGCGGGTCATGTAGGCGGCAAAATTGCTTTCCGAGCCGGCAAGGGCTTCGGCCACCACCACGGCGGCGTCATTGGCCGAACGCGTCACCATGCCCTTGATGGCGTCGTCAACCCGGATGGTCTGGCCGGCGCGCAGGCCAAGCTTGGTGGGGGACTGCGAGGCGGCGTGGGCGGAGACGGGAAGCTCGGTCGCCATCGAGAGCCGCCCGGCCTGCAGCTGCTCGAACAGCAGATAGAGCGTCATCACCTTGGTGATGGAGGCGGGATGCCGCAGGGCCTCGGGGGAGGCTTCGTAGAGCGTGCGGCCGGTCTTCACGTCGACGACGATGGCGGCATAGCGCGGATTGTTGCGCATGTCGGCGGGAATGGCCGAGGCGGCCGATTCCGCGCGGACGCGCTTGCTACGCGCGTGCTTCATCGCTTTCTGCGCCGGGGCGGCGTGGTGGCCGCGGCGGCGCGCATCCGCTTCGTCCGGATGAAAGGCCAGGGTTGTCGTGAACACTACCAAGCCGGCTGCAACCATTGTGGTGGTCCGGGCCAGTCCGCCCCCGATCCAACGCGATAGCATGCAAAGTCCCCAATACTCACCGGCGCAACAGCACCGTCCATTACATGTCCCTGCGAAACCGGTGGTCTCTTTCGCCCTTCGTCCGGGGCTCACCCCATCCCCTGCGGGGAGGAAGCCGTCTCACCGTGCCGCTGCAGGGACGACACAGTCAACGAACCTAGGCGGACGCGGTTACGGATCGGTTAAGTGCCCAGTCGGCGCGGCATTTTGGTCGCATGATTGTCCGATTGGTTGAGAATGAATGAAAAAGACGTACTTCACCCGCTGTTCAGGCCTCCCGACATATTAATGCGATGGGACACTCTAGCAGAAAGTCGGGGTCGATCATAAATTCGGTTCGTGGAAGCCTTTTTCCTCGTCGAGATCGTGTTAGGCTGCAGGCGATTGCAGTTGTCGAAATGGAAGATTCAACGATTCTGGATATTGCATTGAGCGCCGCGCACAAGCCGTTTCCCTTGATCGGCATGGCCCGCGAGCCCCGAGCTCCAGGCGGTGGTGGGGGCACCAACGCGGCCGTGATCACCAAGACACGGCCGGCAACCAAACGCCCCAAACTCTACCGGGTCCTGTTGCTGAACGACGACTATACCCCGATGGAATTCGTCATCGAGGTGCTGGAGCGCTTCTTTAACAAGGATCGTGACGGCGCCACCCATATCATGCTGCATGTTCACCACAATGGCGTGGGAGAGTGTGGCGTCTACACCTACGAGGTCGCGGAGACCAAGGTGACTCAAGTCATGGATTTTGCCCGTAAGCATCAGCATCCGCTGCAATGCGTCATGGAAGAAAAGTGAGGAACTGATCGTGCCATCCTTTTCAAGACACCTCGAACAGTCCCTCCATCGCGCTCTGGCCGCCGCCAATCAGCGCCATCACGAATATGCGACTCTCGAGCATCTGCTGCTCTCCCTGATCGAGGATCAGGACGCGGCGGCGGTGATGCGGGCCTGCAATGTCGATCTCGACATCCTGCGCCGTAATCTGGTCGAATATATCGACACCGAGCTGGAGAATCTGGTCTCGGACGGCCGCGACGACGCCAAGCCGACGGCGGGGTTCCAGCGCGTCATCCAGCGAGCGGTCATCCACGTGCAGTCCTCGGGCCGCGAGGAAGTCACCGGCGCGAATGTGCTGGTGGCGATCTTCGCCGAACGCGAGAGCCATGCCGCCTATTTCCTGCAGGAGCAGGACATGACGCGCTATGATGCCGTGAATTATATCTCGCACGGCATTGCCAAGCGTCCCGGCCTGTCGGAAGCCAAGGCTCCGCGCGGCGTCGACGAGGCTGATGGCGACAGCCCGAAGACGACAGCCAACGGCGAGGATGCGTCCAAGAAGAAGCAGGACGCCATCGACGCCTATTGCGTCAACCTCAACAAGAAGGCGAGGGATGGCAAGATCGACCCGCTGATCGGGCGTGACAGCGAGATCACGCGCACGATCCAGGTGCTCTGCCGCCGGCAGAAGAACAATCCGCTCTTCGTCGGCGATCCCGGCGTCGGCAAGACGGCGATCGCCGAAGGCCTCGCCCGCCGCATCATCGAGGGTGACGTGCCGGAGGTGCTGCGCGGTGCCACCGTGTTCGCGCTCGACATGGGCACGCTGCTCGCCGGCACGCGCTATCGCGGTGATTTCGAGGAGCGCCTGAAGCAGGTGGTGAAGGAGATCGAGGCCTATCCGGGTGCGATCCTGTTCATCGACGAGATCCATACGGTGATCGGCGCCGGCGCCACCTCGGGCGGTGCCATGGATGCCTCCAACCTGCTCAAGCCGGCCCTGGCCGCCGGCCTGCTGCGCTGCATCGGCTCGACCACCTACAAGGAATACCGTCAATACTTCGAGAAGGACCGCGCCTTGGTGCGCCGGTTCCAGAAGATCGACGTGGCGGAGCCGTCCATTCCCGACACCATCGAGATCCTCAAGGGCCTCAAGCCTTATTACGAGGAATATCACAAGCTGCGCTACACCAACGACGCCATCAAGGCGGCGGTGGAACTGTCGGCCAAGTACATCAATGACCGCAAGTTGCCGGACAAGGCGATCGACGTCATCGATGAGACCGGCGCTTCGCAGATGTTGGTGACCGAAAGCCGGCGCAAGAAGACGATCGGCGTCAAGGAGATCGAGGCGACCATCGCCACCATGGCGCGCATCCCGCCCAAGACCGTGTCGAAGGATGACACCGAGACGCTGCGGAATCTGGAGACGAACCTGAAGAGGGTGGTCTACGGGCAGGACAAGGCGATCAAGCAACTCTCGGCCGCCATCAAGCTGGCGCGTGCCGGCCTGCGCGACCCGGAGAAGCCGATCGGCAATTATCTGTTCTCGGGGCCGACCGGCGTTGGCAAGACCGAGGTCGCGCGCCAGCTCGCCTCGGTGCTCGGCATCAACCTGCTGCGCTTCGACATGTCGGAATATATGGAGCGGCACACGGTGTCGCGCCTGATCGGCGCGCCTCCCGGCTATGTCGGCTTCGATCAGGGCGGCTTGCTGACGGACGGCATCGACCAGAACCCGCATTGCGTGCTGCTGCTGGACGAGATCGAGAAGGCCCATCCGGACCTGTTCAACATCCTGTTGCAGGTGATGGATCACGGCAAGCTCACCGATCATAACGGCAAGAGCGTCGATTTCCGCAATGTGATCCTGATCATGACCACCAATGCCGGTGCGGCGGATCTGGCCAAGGCGGCGTTCGGCTTCACCAAGAACAAGCGCGAAGGTGACGACACCGAGGCGATCAACCGTCTGTTCACGCCGGAGTTCCGCAACCGCCTGGATGCCACCATTCCCTTCGACCACCTGTCGCAGGAGATCGTCAGCCAGGTCGTCGACAAGTTCATCGCGCAGCTCGAAGTGCAGCTCGCCGATCGTCATGTCGCGGTGGAGCTCTCCAACGACGCTCGCACCTGGCTGGTGGCCAATGGCTATGACGAGTTCATGGGCGCCCGGCCGATGGCTCGCCTGATCCAGCAGGCCATCAAGACGCCGCTGGCCGACGAGGTGCTGTTCGGCCGGTTGAAGTCGGGCGGTGCCGTGCGGGTGACCGTCGTCACCAACGAAGAGGGTAAGCAGGAACTGGGCTTCGAATATCCCGCCGGCCCGGCCAAGCCCAAGCCCGAACCGGTGGTGGCGGACAACAGCCAGGCCTCGGCCAAGAAGCCCAAGGCCAAGCCGAAGGGGCCGCCGCAGCGCGAGCCTGACGCTCCGGCCGGCGCCGAATAGGCCTGCGCCGAAAGGACGGCCCGGGAATATCCAAGGGGCGTGAGACGGGGCACCGTTTCACGGCCCTTGTCGAAGGACAGGTCTTGCGCGGATTTGCCCGGCGCGGATTTGCCCGGCGCGGATTTCGGGTGATGCATCGGCGCCGAGCAGATCGGGCCCGCGGCCACGATGGACGGCAATGCGGGGGTCAGGGCATATCCTTTGGCGGCAGAGCCGGTTTGGGCAATGGCACGAGATCGACGTTGCGCGATTGCCCGCCGAGAAAAGCCGGATCGAACAGGCCGCCTCCGGAAGGATCGCCGCCGGGCGGTGCGCCGGTCTGCAGCGGGCCTGCCGGGACGCTTTGGGATGCCCCAGTTCCGAAAAATTCCGCGCGTCCGCCCTGCAGATTGCCCTTTTCGATCTCCTTCTGAGCCTTGGACACCCGCCCGGCGAGGTTCGTCGTATAGGGCAGGCGATAGGCTCGTGGCTCGCCGGTCGGCAGGTTGGCCGCATCCAGTTCCTCGAGCCAGAGATGGATGGCGCCGGCCTCGCCTTGGACGACATTGGGCTCGACGATCCTTGTCCACAGCACCTGAAAGCGGGCGGGCACTCCGACGGGAGCCGACCAGCCCAGCAGGCCTTGCGTCGAGAAGAACACGACGACATAGAACAGGCTCGCCGCGCCGATCGCGCCGATCTTGATCAGGCGCGGCAATGCCAGCCTGATCAGCACGGTGAGCATGAGGAGGCTGAGGAAGACATAAGCGAGCACCAGGCAGAGCGCGTTCATCTCAAGCATCGCCGCCGCCTGTCGTTATTGCCGCCGTCATCGGTTCTTGTTCCAGGCATTGTGCATGCCGCGCAGGATCGACCTGGCTTCCCGGCTCGTGCCGGTGACCTCGCCCTGAGCATCCATGGTGAAGCGTATGGCGGTCAGTTCTGTTCCGCCCTCTGCCGTATCAACCGTCTCCCTGGCGACGATCTTGGCGACCGGATTGAGCTTTTGCACCGTTACCGTCACCGGCACCGGCTGCTGGGTCAGAGCGGTGAAGTGATAGACATTCACCGTGTATTCGCCGGCCACGAAGCCGCGAATGCTGACGAGTTCCTCGCGCACCTTGGTCTGCTGCTTGCGGCCGTTGACCATGACGAAATCGTTGAGGCCGCCGCGATCGTCACGGTCGAGCACCAGGAAGCCCGCCTCGCGCCGGCGGTACCAGGCGATGTTGCCGAGGGGATCCTGGACGAAGATGTCCATGTCGTCGGGATGATTGTCGGGCCAGTCCATGGTGATGATGAACTCGGCCTTGCTGTCGATCTTGCCCTCATTGGCCTTGGGGGAAATGATGATGAACACCACGAAGAACAGGAAGGCGATGACCTGCAAGGCCTTGAACAGTACCACGCTGAACGGGTCGAAGGCTTCTTCCCGCCCATGGAGATCGAAGTCATCGATCATCCCGGCGCCCTTTGCGCTTCCAGCGCCGAAATCACATGGACTTCGGTGAGATCGACCGCGAAGGAGAAGATGCGCGAGGTGGCGCCGTCGAGGAAATGATACTGAACCTTGATCAGGATCGAGCCGATCAGACCCACCAGCGTGGTGTACATGGCAACCGCCATGCCTCCGCTCATCAGCGACATCGAACTGCGCACGGCTTCCTTGCTGTCGGTATCGAGCCCGGCGATCGGCGCCAGCATCATGATGAAACCGACGATGGTGCCGAGCAGGCCGAGTTTCATCAGCGTATCGCTGGCAAAGGCACCGTAGCGATTGGAGCCCCGCAGCCGGTCGGCCAGAACGCGCAACAGCAAGGTCTGGTCGAGGCGGGCCGCGCCCTGTAGATGGGCCTTGGTGACGAGGTCGCGTATGTGCCCGGCGACCAGGCCATGCCCAAGCTTTCCGTCGGGTGTCGAACCCAAGCCTATCGGAGCCGAGCCTGTCGAACTCATGCCTGTCGAACCTATGGCCACCAGGGCAGACTTGCCGTCTCGGATGATCGCCTGGGCCGTGCGCCGGGCAGCCTCCCCCTCGCGCCCGATGGCGAGGATGCGCCACAGGCAATGCAGACTGCTTGCGATGTAGAGGAGGACGATGACAACGGAGATATAGGTCTTGTCCTCGTCGATCATCTTGGCAATGAAGCCAAAATACCAAAGCACGAGGAAGGCGAAGATGCTGACGCCGGTAAAGACGAGCCAGGGCAGCAGGGGATCGGCACCGGAAAGGCGCGGTTGACGCTCGCTCATGGGACGTTTGGACTCATGGGACTGACTCTCACGGAGCTTGCCTACGGTTGCAATGGATCGACGAGTCTTGCTTCAGGCTAACAACGACGAAAGCTGGCATCCTGGGTAGGCGTCCCGATTTCACTTGGGCATTTTGCCCGACATTGGCTTGGGCGGGGCGCCTCGAAGCCTTTGTGCTTGCCAGCACCACGGGCCATGCTCACTATTCGAGCGTCGATCCAGCACGAGTGAGCCATGAACCTCTTCGGTCATCTCGTTTTGCGGCTCGCCGCCGCCATCATTCTCTGCCTCGCCTGCGCCATCGGCTGGGTCTTGCACGACACGCGCCGTGCCACCGAAGCGGAGACCCGCGCCTCGGCCGAGCGGGTCTCCACAGCGCTGCAAGCTCTCTATTGGCGCGAACTGCTTTGGCGCGGCGGACTTTCGCGCGACCTCATCCTCCCCTTGCCCGATTGGAATACCATCGTGACGATGAAGGTGATTTCGCCGGGCATCTGCATAACCGTAGCGCCCGGCCGGGAAGAACCCCGGCGCCTGTGCAGCCAGCTCGAGACGATCGGCCGTCCCGCGCCGGCCTGGTTCGAAACCTCCTATGACTGGCTGTTCGGGCCCAACCCGGTCGTCAGGCGCCCTCTCAGCGATCGCGAGCGTCAGGCCGGGACCATCGAGGCAGTGTCGGATCATGGCGCGGCCGTGCGGCTGGCCTGGGACCGGATCACCATCGTGCTTAGCGTGGCAAGCCTGCTGGCGATCGCCATCGGCGTGCTCGCCGCGCTGTTCATCGGCCAGTCGCTTTTGCCGGCGCGTACGATCGTCGCCGGCCTACGTCGCCTCGAACGCGGGGATTACGGCTACCGCCTGCCTCGTTACCGCACGGCGGAATTCGACCGCATCTCCGGCGCGGTGAACGATCTCACCTGCCGTCTGGCCGAAACCACCGCCCAGCGCGTCGCCCTCACCAACCGCCTGTTCCAGGTGCAGGAAGAGGAACGGCGCACGCTGGCGCGCGATCTCCACGACGAATTCGGCCAGTGTCTGGCGGCCGTCAATGCCCTTGCCGGCGCCATCGAATTGGAGGCGGCGGACCGGCCGGAGATTGCCAAGGACGCTCGCTCCATCGCCGAAGTGACCCGCCGGATGAATGCGACCTTGCGCGGCACCCTGCAACGGTTGCGTTCTCAGGAACTCGAGGAACTGGGCCTGGAGGCCAGCCTCGCCCAACTCGTGGCCGGCTGGAATGTCGGCAACACCACGCGCACCAGGTTCCACCTCGATATCGCCGGCAATCTCACCGGCCTTCCGCATGCCATCGCCCTGAGCATCTATCGCATTGCGCAGGAGTGCCTGACCAATGCCGCGCGCCACGGCAAGCCGCGCGATATCCGCCTGTTCGTCAAGCGAACGGGTTTGCAGGAGGAGGGGGCTGTCGAACTCAGCGTCGAGGACGACGGCGGCGGCAATCCGCTGCGGCTGACCATGGAGGCCGGGCATGGCATCCTCGGCATGCGCGAGCGCGTGGCGGCGCTGGGCGGAAGCCTTTCCATCGGCCAGGCGCGGCACGGCGTGCGCATCGCAGCCATCATTCCGCTGCTCGCCGATCGCGTCGACCGGATGCGCGACCTGGCGCGGCCCGTCCCGGCATGAGCGATCTCAGTATCCTGCTGGTGGATGACCATCCCGTCGTCAGGGAAGGCTATCGGCGGCTGCTCGAAAAGGTGCCCGGCTATCGCGTAGTGGCCGAAGCCAGCGACGCCGTTTCAGCCTATGAGGCCTACCGGCAAGCCAAGCCCGACGTGGTGGTGATGGATCTTTCCCTGCCGGGCCTCAGCGGCATCGAAGCCTTGCGCCATATCCGCCAATGGGACCATGCCGCCCGGGTTCTCATCTTCACCATGCATAGCGGCGCCGCCTTCGCCCTCAAGGCGTTCGAAGCGGGGGCTGCCGGCTATGTCACCAAGGGCAGCGATGCAGCCGAACTCGTCAACTCCGTTGCCCTGGTCGCCAAGGGCGAGAGAGCCATGAGCAACGACGTAGCGCGCGAGATCGCGGCCGAACGCCTGGCCCATGCCGCATCGCCGCTCGCCGAGCTCAGCCCGCGCGAAACCGAGATCCTGCGCTTGGTCGCATCAGGCTGGTCGGCCGAGGCCATCAGCGCGTCCCTGCATCTCAGCCTCAAGACCGTCCGCAACTACCACTATCAGATCAAGACCAAGCTCGGCGCCCGCAACGATGCCCATCTCGTGTGGCTGGCCATCGATGCCAAGCTGGTTTGATTCAAGCCGTTACAACTCGAGGGGAGCCTCCTGCGCGACGGCAGAGGCGACATGGGTCTTGATGCCGCTTTGGCGTATCCTGTCGAGGAAGGGGGCTGGAATATCGTCGCAGACCAGGATGTCGACATCCTCGAGCGATCCGAGCCTGACCAGCGCCCGCTTGCCGAATTTCGTGCTGTCGACGGCGAGGATGGTGCGTTCGGTCTGCGCCAGGGCCGCGGTGACGGCCGAAACCTCGGCATAATCGTCGTCGCAGATGTCTCCCGCCTGGTCGATTCCGCTCACCGAGATGATGGCATAGTCGAATTTGAAGCGGCGGATATAGTCGGCGGTGTCCTCCCGGAACACGCCTCCATCCACTGGCCGTACGAAGCCGCCGGGGATAGCCAGGGCGAAATTGGAATTCTCGCTGAAAATGGTGGCGACCCGCAGGCTGTAGGTGACGATCCGGAGGTCCCGCCGCTGCAGCAGGGCATGGGCGATCGCTTCGCAGGTCGTGCCGGTATCCATGAAGATTGCCGCCCCGTCTGGAATGACCTGGGCGACGAGAGCGGCCACCCTGGCTTTGTGTGAAGCGTTCTCGATGCGCCGCTGGCGGCGCGTAACGGCGTCGACCGGGGTAGCGATCGTGGCGCCGCCGTGCAGGCGGCGCACGCGGCCCGTGGCTTCCAGCGCGATGATGTCCCGACGAGCGGTCTGTGTCGTGACGGCGAAACGTTCGGCGATTTCCTCGATCGACAGATAGTGGCTGCGTTCGAGCAGCCGCAGCAATTCGGCCTGCCGATTCGATTTCTTGGTGCCGTCGCCGAGCCCATATTCGTCGAGTTGCGTCATCTGGCCTGCTTCGTTTCGCCCCGGGTGGCCAATGTCCATCCCCGCGGAAATGTTTCAAGGGAAAATGTCGCCGGGTATGCCCTGGCCACCCACTCGCCCGATGCGATGTCATGGGGCCTGGGAACCGCCGTCACCCGACGGTTACCGGAACCAAAATGTAATCAAAACAACATTTTTGTGCCTTCGCGTTTATGCCCGATAGTAGGCAATACCTGGCCAAAAAGCTAATGAATGGCGCCCTATTACTGATAATTTCCCGTTTTATCGCGATCTTCAGGCCGCCTGCCCGAAAGCCATAGCCGCCTGTGAGATGCAGGCGCGCTGTGTGTCCGACAAATTGTAATAAAGGTGACATTTGGCTGTGCCACCACGAAGAGTGTGGGTGGCAAAATGTTACTTCGATCGGGCTGGGTGCTTTCAGCGGATCCTGGTCATGGCCACCCCCGTGATCGATTCAATTGGGGGTATTGCAATGGCTATTGGGGATAGTCGCCGCGAATGGCGGCTCGGGCTCTTCGGCATCGGTGCGCATTTGTTATCCGGGGTGGCGCTGTGCACCTTGGCGTCCACGCCGAGCCTGGCCCAGGATGACGGCACATTGCGGATCATGACTTTGAACATCTGGAATCAGTTCAAGCAGAATCCGGAAGTCGTGGCCGACTTCATGACCAAGGTGAATTTCGACGTCCTGGGCATGCAGGAGGTCAATGGCAGCAAGTATGTTTCCGATATTCCGGGTTTTCTCGAAAAGGCGGGACTGGGCACCTATGGGAAAGTCCAGATCGGGGACGTCGGCATCATATCCCGGCTGCCGGGAAGCTTTGGCACCTATGTCTTGCCCGGCATTTCCACGCAGGGGCGCAATATCAGCTACACCATAGCGGACCAGCAGGGCGGGCGGCCGCAGACGGTGGTCGGTACCGTCCATCTCGATTATGCCGACGGCCCGCAGGGACGCGTCAAGGAGGCTCAGGCCCTCAACGAGTGGGCGAAGACGTCTTCGCGCCCTGTCATCCTCATGGGGGATTTCAATGCAGGCGACGTCGCCGAACGCGGGCTGATGAGCGCTGCGCAGCAGTCCTATTTCTATGCAGGCTATGTCGTCGGTTCCTACGGCGACAACGCGCTCTACAAGAAGCTGAGGGATGAATATCTGGGCGCGGACCAGCTCGCCAAGGCGCAGGCCTATTTCGACGACATGCGCTCCGGCGGCAAAGGCAAGGAGAAATATCGCAGCGTCATCCAGGCCTATTTCGACGCCAACCGGAGCAAATATCCCGGCATCACCAATATCGGCCAGATGAGTTGGCGGCAATGGGAAGAGATCATCGCGCTCGATGCCCAGGCCAAGGGCATCACCTTCAAGGATGAAACCTATCCGGTCGCCGACAACCAGCCGGTGACGATGAACGTCCTCAAGAAGCAATATATGCTGCTGCAGACGGAAGCCGAGCGGGAGCATTTCAAGCCGCACGACCTCAACGACGGCAGCTCGACCTGGCCCTCCGCGGGGGAGGACGACACCAATACCTGGGCGAGCTGGGACCGCACCAAGATCGACCACTTCCTGGCCTCGCGTCCCTTCGGCAAATGGTATGTGCTCGCCGACGATCCCAATGATCCCTATTCCGGTGTCATCAAGGATGTGTATGTCACCAAGCCCGATGGCACCAAGGCGCCGATATCGGATCACGAACCGGTCGCGCACAACCTGAAATGGATCGGTCCGGCGCTCGAGAGCTACACCGAAACGGCAGGCGGCAAGAGTTCGGACAAGACGCGCCTGGTCTGGGGCGAGCAAGCCAATACTTTCGCCAAGGACGGCAAGGAGTTCTTCCTCACCCGCAACAATATGCGCAGGGACATCTATCTCGGCCAGATCTCCGACGCGAACGGCAATCCCATTCTCGCCGGCCTGACGGAGGAGGAGAAGAAGACCCTTCTCGATTGCGCGAGCAAGGATCCGCGCTTCCAGCAGGCGATCCAGGAATATTGCATCGACGACCACTCCTTCATCGGCGAGACGCTGGTCAAGGACAAGGGCGTGCTGATCGTCGAGGAGGATGCGGCGCTCGGCACTTCGCAGGCCAGGCTGCGTCTGGCCGACGGCACGTTGCGCATCATCGGCGATGATATGCATGGCCTCGATCGCGCCCTGGTGCTGGAAGGCGTCGGCGGTTCGCTCGACGTCGCCAGCGCGGGCAATGCCGTGACGCTAGGCCAGGCGATCACCGGCGAAGGCGGGCTCACCAAGCTCGGGGCAGGGGGGCTGCGCCTCACCGGCACGGGCACCTATGCGGGACCCACGCTGGTGAAGCAGGGAACCCTGGTCGTCGATGGCTCGCTGACCTCGACCGTGACGGTCGATCGGGGTGCGGCACTTGGCGGCAGCGGTGCCATCGGCGGTCTCGAGGCCAAATCGGGCAGCCTGGTCACGCCGACCGGTGCCGGCGTGCTGACGGTGAAGGGCGATGCCCGTTTCAGCCAGGGCAGTTATTACCAGGTGGATGTCGGCGCGGGCGACAAGGCCGACAAGATTGCGGTGACCGGCAAGGCGACGCTGGACGGCGGCACCGTGCTGATCGGCGCCCAGGGCGGCAATAGTCTGTTGAGCAAGGAGCAGCTGCTCTCGCTCTATGGCAAGGAATACACCATCCTGACCGCCGAAGGCGGCGTCAGCGGGCGCTTCGAAGGCGCGCTGCCCGATTATGCCTTCCTCGGGGCGAGCTTCGGCTATGACCCTACCGAAGTGACGATGACCATCGGCCGCAACGGCCGCAGCTTTGCGAGCGTCGGGCAGACGGTCAATCAGCGTGCCGCGGCGGCGGGACTGGAGTCGCTGGGAAGGGGTAATGCCCTCTTCGACGATTTCCTGGTGGCCAATGCCGGCGCCGATCTCGCCGGCCACCTGGCCTCGCTGTCGGGAGAGGTCAATGTTTCCACACGGACCGCCTTGATCGAAGGCGACAGCCAGTTGAGCGCCATGGCGACCGATCGCTTGCGGTCGGCTTTCGAGACGACGGCGGCTGCAGGCCTGCCAGCGACGGGGGCCGGGACGGCTTCCGCCATGCCCATGCAGTTCGCCTCACTCGGCGCCTCGAATACGCCCGAGGCTTCGGCTTCACCGGCAGCGCTTCCGGCGGCGGTCGGGCTTTCCGTCTGGGGGCAGGGTTTCGGTTCCTGGGGGCGCTCGGGCAGCACCGGCAACGCCGCCGGCATGACGCGCAACAGCGGCGGTTTCCTGGTCGGCGCCGATACGCCCGTGGCGCTCGGTGAGACGGATGTCCGGCTCGGTGCGCTCGCGGGCTATAGCCGCACCAGCTTCAGCACCCGGGGCCTGGGCAGCGGTGACAGCGACAATTACCATCTCGGCCTTTATGCCGGCACGATGGTGGGGCAGCTCGCCTTGCGGGCCGGCGCCTTCTACACCTGGCACGACATCTCCACCGGCCGCGTGGCGGGCGGGCAGGGCGTCAGCGCCGACTACCGGGCCGGCACGGCCCAGGTCTTCGGCGAGGCCGGCTATAATCTGCGCTTCGGCGCCTTCGGTTTCGAGCCTTTCGCCAACTTCACCTTCCTCGACCTCAACAGCGATGGCTTCCATGAGCATGGCGGCAATGCCGCGCTTGCGGCCTCGTCCTCCACTACGGACGTGACCTTCGGCACGCTGGGGCTGCGGGCCTCCACCGCCTTCGAGCTCGCCAGCCTGACGGCACGCCTCAGCGCCACGCTCGGCTGGCGCCACGCCTTCGGCGATACCACACCCGTCGGTCGGTTCGCTTTCGATGGTGGAACGCCGTTCGGTGTCGAAGGTGTTCCGATCGCCGAAGATGCATTGGTTGCCAAGGCGGGGCTCGACCTCGCCCTCAGCCAGTCGGCGACGCTGAGCGTGGCCTATGGCGGCCAGTTCGCCCGCCGGGGCAGCTTCGACCAGAACGTGTCGGGCAAGTTCAGCTGGCGGTTCTGATCGGCAAGACTGCTGCGGTGTCATGCCCACAGGCGGCATTGCGGCGGGTAGGTCTCCGGCCCACCCGCCGCAGATGCATCGAGGGATAGGTTAATCGTTTCGCCGTCGGATATCGATGCACCGATATCCGGCGGTTTCATTGTGTCATCCCGAGGCTGCAGTTCGTACCACGGGTTATAATTCAATCGATTGACTGAAATGCGAATTTCGTCTATGGGTTGCGTCATGGTCAAGAAACAATCCTCCTCTCCGGCCCCGAACGGCCGCGGCGATGCAACCCGCGAGAAGCTGCTCGATGCATCGATCGGCGTTTTCGGTCGGTATGGTTTCGACGGCGCCTCGACCCGCATGCTGGCGGATGCCGCCGGCGTCAACCTGCAGGCGATCACCTATTATTTCGGCAGCAAGGAAGGACTCTACGTCGCCACGGCCGATCATATCGCCAGCCTTATTTCATCCCATGTCGGCGGGCTGGGCGGACGCATCCGGGCCCGACTCGCCGAGGCCGCGGGCGGCGGAGAGGCGATCGACCGCCACGAGGCCCAGGTCTTCCTGACCGAGCTGACGCAGACCATGGCGACCCTGTTCATCGGCCCGATATCCGAGCCGCTGGCCCGCTTCCTCATCCGCGAGCAGATGGAACCCACGGAAGCCTTCGAACGTATCTTCGCGCAGGTGATGAAGCCCATGCTCGAGGCGGCAACCGCGTTGGTGGGCATCGTGCTCGGCGAGAATGGGGCTTCCCGCCCTGTCAGGCTGCGCACCCTGTCCCTTCTTGGCGGGCTGATGGTCTTCCGGGTCGCGCATGCGGCCGTGAAGCGGCATCTCGCCTGGGATGCAATCGGTGCCGAAGAGGTTGAAACCGTGCGGCGCCATGCCGGCGAACTCGTCGCTGCGCTGGCCGCGGAAGGAGGCCGCTCATGAAGAAGGCCGTCATTCCCCTTGTCGTGCTGGCAATCGCCGCCGGTGGGCTTGCCGCCTGGTGGTTCGACCTGCCCCAACGCCTGGGCTGGGTCGAGCGCGCCGACAAGGAGCTGGTTCTCTATGGCAATGTCGACATCCGGCAGGTGCAGCTCGGCTTTCGCGTCAGCGGCAGGCTTGCGGAGACGCTGGTGGACGAGGGCGACAGCGTCAAGACCGGCGATACGCTCGCCCGGCTGGACAGCCGGCCCTATCAGGACCTCGTCGAGGTGGCGCAGGCGCAGGCGGCCAGCCAGCGCGCGACGCTCGCCAAGCTGGAAGCCGGGCCCCGCGCCGCCGAAATCGCGCAGGCCAGGGCTGTGCTGGCCGAACGCCAGGCCGATCTCATCAATGCCGAACAGAGCTATACCCGTTCCTTCCAGCTGCGGCCGAGCGGCACCGTCTCCCAGGGCGGGCTCGACCAGGCGGTCGCCGCTCGCGACGCGGCACGGGCCCGGGTGAACGCGGCCAGGGAAGCACTGACCCTGCTGGAGCAGGGTACGCGCTCGGAGGATATCGCTGCGGCCAAGGCCAGTCTGGAGGCAGCCGAAGCCAATCTCGCTTCGGCCCGGACAACCGTCTCGGACACCATCCTGGTCGCTCCCGCCGATGGCGTCATTCTCTCGCGCGTTCGCGAGAGGGGAGCGATCCTGGCTCCCAACGACATCGCCTTCGTGCTGTCGCTCACCAGGCCTGTCTGGATCCGTGCCTTCATTGCCGAAACGGACCTCGGCCGCGTGCATACCGGCACGGCGGTGGAGGTGCGTTCGGATACCGATCCGGCCAAGCGTTACAAGGGGCGCGTCGGCTTCATCTCGCCGGTCGCCGAATTCACGCCGAAGACGGTGGAGACGCCGGAACTGCGCACCGATCTGGTCTATCGGCTTCGCATTGTGGTCGACGAGCCCGACAGCGCACTCCTGCAGGGCATGCCGGTGACGGTACGCCTGTCCGATGTGCCAACGGCGAATGGCGGCAAGCCCTGAAAGGCACCGATCATGACCGATGCGGTCGTCCAGATCAGCAGTGTCAGCAAACGCTTCGGCGAGGCCATCCAGGCTCTCGACGGCATCGAGGCCTCGATCCGGCCGGGCGAGATCACCGGGCTGGTCGGCCCCGACGGTGCCGGCAAGACCACGCTTATCCGCCTGATGACGGGCCTGATGCTGCCCGATGAAGGCAGCCTGACGGTGCTAGGCTTCGACACCGCCCGCGACGCGGCCTCGATCCAGGCGGCGATCGGCTACATGCCGCAGCGTTTCGGCCTCTACGAGGATCTGTCGGTGCAGGAAAACCTCGATCTTTATGCCGATCTGCGCGGGCTGCCCAAGGCTGAGCGTGCCGCCATCTTCGACGAACTCCTCACCTTCACCGATCTGGCCGCCTTCACCAGCCGGCTGGCGGGGCGGCTGTCCGGCGGCATGAAGCAGAAGCTTGGCCTGGCCTGCGCACTCCTGAAAAAGCCGCGCCTGCTGCTGCTCGACGAACCGGGCGTCGGCGTCGATCCGATCTCGCGGCGCGATCTGTGGAAGATGGTGGAGGACCTGACCCATGAGGGCATCGGCGTGGTCTGGTCCACCGCCTATCTCGACGAGGCTCAGGCCTGCGACCGCGTATTGTTGCTGAACCGGGGCAAGCTGCTGTTTGCCGGCAAGCCCTCCGAACTCACCGGCAAGGTCGATGGCCGGGTGTTCCGTCTCGGCGGCATCGAGGGACGACGCCGGCCGGCCCTGGCCCGCGCGCTCGCCGTGCCGGGGATCGTCGATGGCGTCATTCAGGGCCAGGCCATCCGGCTGGTGACGGGGGATAAAATTGGCTTGGCCGAGGAGGCCGCGCGAGCCGCGGGGGCGCGCGCCAAGCCCCAACCGATCCAGCCGCGTTTCGAGGACGCCTTCGTCGATCTGCTCGGCGGTGGCCCTGGTGGCCGCTCGCTTCTGGCCGAAGCGACACGGGCGCTGCCCGTCGAGGAGGGGCGGCCGGTGATCGAGGCGCGGGGGCTGACCAAGCATTTCGGCGACTTCGCCGCAGCGCAGGATATTTCCTTCGAGATCCCGCGCGGGCAGATCTTCGGGCTCTTGGGGCCGAACGGCGCCGGCAAGTCCACCACCTTCAAGATGCTGTGCGGCTTGCTCAAGCCCACCGGCGGCGAGGGCCGGGTTGCCGGCTTCGACCTCCGGCGCGACTCGGCCGAGGCCCGCAACCGGCTGGGCTACATGGCCCAGAAATTCTCGCTCTATGGCGATCTCAGCGTGGCGCAGAACCTTGCCTTCTTTGCCGGCGTTTACGGCCTGACCGGTGCGCGCAAGCGTGAGCGCATCGATCTGATGACCGAGATCTTCGATTTCGGTCCGCGAAGGACCATGTCCGCCAAGGACCTGCCGCTCGGCCTCAAGCAGCGCCTGGCGCTTGCCTGCGCCGTCATGCATGAACCCGAAGCGCTGTTCCTCGACGAGCCGACCTCGGGAGTCGATCCGATCACGCGGCGCGAATTCTGGACCCATATCAACGCGCTGGTCGAGAAGGGCGTGACCGTGCTGGTCACTACCCATTTCATGGACGAGGCCGAATATTGCGACCGCATCTCGCTTATCTATCGCGGGCGCTCCATCGCGCTGGGCTCGCCCGATGAACTCAAGGCGCGGGTGGCCGATGCCGCCAATCCCGATCCGACCATGGAGGATGCCTTTATCGCGCTGGTGCAGGGTTCGGAGGCCAAGGCGGCATGAGCGAGCACGAAGCGATATCCTCCGTCGCCGGGGAAGCCGCGTTCGTGGAGGCGAACCGTTCCGCTCGACTGCGGCGCTTTGCTGCTCTGGTGCGCAAGGAGAGCTACCAGATCGTCCGCGATCCCAGCTCCATCCTGATCGCTTTCGTGCTGCCGCTGATCCTGCTTTTCATCTTCGGCTATGGCGTCTCGCTCGACGCCACCCGCACCCGGGTGGGACTGGTGGTCGAGGACCCGTCGCCGCTGACCCGCGACATCGCCGCGAGCTTCCAGGCCTCGGGCTATTTCGAAGTCGAGCAGGGGCATGACCGGCGCAAATTCGAAGAGGCGCTGATCCTCGGCCGGATCAAGGGCATCGTCGTCATTCCCGCGACCTTCGCCGCCGATTTCGCCTCCGCCGCCGGGCCGGCGATCCAGGTCCTCGTCGATGGTTCGGACCCGAACAATGCGAATTTCGTGCAGAACTACGCCCGCGGCGTCGTCGCCAGCTGGGCGGCGATCCGGGGCGGCGAGCGCGGCCTCGGCCAGCCGGCGATCGAGGTGGAGCAACGCTTCTGGTTCAACCCGGAGCTGACCAGCCGCAACTTCCTGGTTCCCGGCTCCATCGCCATCGTCATGGCGCTGATCGGCACGCTGCTGACCTCGCTGGTGGTGGCCCGCGAATGGGAACGCGGCACCATGGAGGCGATGATGGCGACGCCCGTCGGCGCCGCCGAATTGCTGGCCGGCAAGCTCATACCCTATTTCCTGCTCGGCCTGGCATCGATGACCCTGTGCGTGCTGGTGGCGGTGCTCCTGTTCGGCGTACCGTTTCGGGGCTCGCTGCTGGCGCTCTACGCCCTGTCGGCGAGCTTCCTGATTCCGGCGCTGGGGCAGGGGCTCCTGATCTCGGCCGCCACCAAGAACCAGTTCCTGGCCTCGCAGCTCGCCTTGATCTCGGCCTTCCTGCCCGCCTTCCTGCTCTCCGGCTTCCTGTTCGAGATCAATTCGATGCCTGAGGTGATCCAGTGGCTCACCCTGATCCTGCCCGTGCGCTACCTGATCCCGAGCCTGCAATCGGTGTTCCTGGCCGGCGACATCTGGCCGATGTTCCTCCAGGCCATCGCCGTGATGCTGTTCATCGGCTTCATCTTCTTCCTGGCTGCGGCCCGAAGCACCCGCAAGAGGATCGGCTGAAATGGGACTGACGCGCCTCAGGGCCCTGATCATCAAGGAGTTGCTGGGCATCTTGCGAGATCCCAAGAGCCGCATCATCCTGGTGGTGCCGCCCATCCTCCAGCTCCTGGTATTTTCCTTCGCCGCCACGCTGGAGGTGAAGAATGTCGATATTCTCGTGCTCAACCGCGACAACGGCGCCTGGAGCCAGGAGTTGATCCGGCGCGTCGAGGGCTCGCCCACCTTCCGTTCCGTTCGGCGCACCCAGGACCCGGCGGAGCTGCGCGCCGCCATCGACAGGCAGGAGGTCATCGCCGCCATCGAAATCGGCCCCGCCTTCTCGCGCGATATCGAGGGGCGCCGGCCCGCCGATCTCGGACTCGTGCTCGATGGCCGCAAGTCCAATGCCTCGCAGATCGTGGCGGGTTATCTCAACCAGATCGCCGCGGGCCTGGCCGCCGATACCGCCCTCGGCAAGGCGGCAGGCGGGAGGGCCATCGACGTGGTCGCGCGCAACTGGTTCAATTCGAACCTGATCTTCCAATGGTTCATGGTACCCAATCTGGTCGCCGCCATCGCCCTCTTGATCGGGCTGATCGTCACGGCCCTGTCCATCGCGCGCGAGCGGGAGCTCGGCACCTTCGATCAGCTCATGGTCTCGCCCTTGCGCACGCATGAAATCCTGCTGGGCAAGCTGCTGCCGCCCATGCTGATCGGCAGCTTTCATCTCACCGTCTATATCGTGGCTGCCGTCCTGATCTTCGGGGTGCCGCTGCGGGGCTCGCTGCTGCTGCTCTATGGCAGTGCGGTCTTCTATCTCCTCGCCGTCGCGGGTATCGGCCTGTTCATTTCGGCCCTGTCGACCACCCAGCAGCAGGCCATTCTCGGGGCCTTCCTTTTCCTGGTGCCGGCCATGCTGCTGTCCGGCTTCGCCACGCCGATCGAGAACATGCCGGCCTGGCTGCAGCCTGTCACGGTCATCAATCCGCTGCGCTATTTCCTGGTGATCGTGAAGGGCGTGTTCCTGCGCGACCTGCCTTTCGACGCAGTGCTTGCCAATACCTGGCCGATGGCTGTGATCGCGGCCGGTTCGCTGGGCTTCGCCAGCTGGCTGTTCCGCCGCCGATTGGAGTAAGCGGCCTTGCCAATCATGCCCATCCGAGCCACAGCTTCTTTCCCGCCACCGCCAGGATCCCCCGTCCCATGAAGATCACCACCATCCGCGCCACGCCGATCAACCTGCCGATCGAGGCGCCTTACTGGTGGTCCTTCGGCTGGCTGCCGGGATCCTCGCGTTGCGTGGTCGAGGTGGAGACGGACGAGGGCGTCACCGGGCTCGGCGAGGCGGCGTCCTGGCACGCCTGCGCCATCATCGAGCGAATGGCACCCCTCCTGATCGGGCGCGATGCCCACGATATCGCCGGTGCCGAACTCGTCTGCCTGCCGAGCTGGCGCGGCGTGACCTCCAATGTCGACTTCGCCGCTATCCGGGCCTTCGCCGCCATCGAGACGGCGTTGTGGGACATCAAGGGCAAGGCGACGGGACGCCCGCTCTACGACCTGCTCGGAGGCGCCGTGCGCAAGAAGATCGCCTTTGCCGATTATTTCGGCTTCCGCCAGGCCAGGAACGGCAAGGGCGGGGAGCTCACGCCCGAGGCGGTGGCGGAATACTGCGTTGGCCTGAAGGAGCGGTTCGGCACCACCATCTTCGAGGGCAAGCTCTGCACCCGCGATCCCGAGCCGAGCATCGAGGCGCTCCGGTTGATGCGCCGGCAGCTCGGGCCGGATGCGATCATCCGCATCGATTCCAACATGGCCTATTCGATCACGGAGGCCAAGCGCATCGCCAGCCGTATCGAGGAGCTCGACATCCGCAACTGGGAAGAGCCCTGCGCCACCTTCGAGGAGATGGCGGCGCTGCGCCGGCACACTGCCATTCCGTTTTCCGGACACAATGTCGATATCCGCAAGGCGGTGGCACTCGGCGTACCCGATGCCATCGTCACCGACGTCAACGTGCATGGCGGCATCGGCCGCACGGTGCGTTTCATCGGCGCCTGCGAGGCGATGGGCATCGATTTCTGGTGCTACAGCGCCAATACCGGCATCGGCAGCGCGGTCTATCTGCATCTGAGCGCCGCCTTCTCGCATCTGCGCGAGCCCAGCCAGTCGCTCTTCCGCATGCAGCCTTACGACGTGGTGGAGGAAGGCGTCTTCGCGCCGATCGACAATCTTATCGCCGTACCCGAGGGGCCCGGCCTCGGGGTTACCCTGTCCAAGGACAAGCTCGCCTTCTGCCACAGGCTGTTCCTGGAGGAAGGGCCCTATACTCAGCATCATGACCCGGAAGAGCCGGGTCGCTACAAGCGCCTGCCGCTGCGCTGAGGGCGCGCCCAGGAGGTCCTCGGTGATTTCGAGAACCGAGCCTCGATGGGACGAATGCCTGGATGCGAGGACGTCTCGTCCGCTCTTGGAAACGCTCTATGTGCAAAAAGAAGCGGACGAGAGCGCTGCGTATCCAAGCGGGTCTGGGAACCCGCCCGCCAAGATGCGGCTTGTCGGTCTCAGATATCCACCAGTTCGCCGGCGAAGGCTGCCTGTTCCTGGATGAAGGCGAAGCGGGCTTCGGGCTTGTTGCCCATCAGCCGTTCCACCGAACTCGAGGTTTCCGCGCGCTCCTCGTCCACCACAACCACCTTCAGAAGCGTGCGCTTCTTGGGATCCATGGTGGTTTCCTTCAACTGTGCCGGCATCATCTCGCCCAAGCCCTTGAAGCGACCGATCTCGATCTTCTGGTTGGGCTTGAAGGCCGATTTCACCAGCTCGTCTTTGTGGGCGTCGTCGCGCGCATAGAGCGACTTGGTGCCCTGAGTCAGGCGGTAGAGCGGCGGGGCGGCAAGATAAAGATGGCCCCGCTCGATCAAGCGCGGCATCTGGCGCCAGAAGAAGGTGATCAGCAGCGAGGCGATATGGGCGCCGTCGACGTCGGCGTCCGTCATGATGATGATCTTCTCGTAGCGCAGATCGTCGTCGCGGTAATGCGAACCCATGCCGCAGCCGAGTGCCTGTCCCAGATCCTGCAATTGCTGGTTCTGGGCAAGCTTGTCCTTGCCGGCATTGGCGACGTTGAGGATCTTGCCGCGCAAGGGCAGCACCGCCTGGTTGGCACGATCGCGGGCCTGCTTGGCGGAACCGCCGGCGGAATCGCCCTCGACAATAAACAATTCAGAGCCTTGCGCGGCATTGTTCGAGCAATCCGCGAGCTTGCCGGGCAGGCGCAGCTTGCGCGTGGCCGTCTTGCGGGCGACGTCCTTCTCGGCCCGGCGGCGCAGGCGTTCCTCGGCTCTTTCGACCACGAAGTCGAGCAGCTTTGCCGCCTGGGACGGCATGGAGGCCAGCCAATGATCGAAGGCATCCTTCAGGGCCTGCTCGACGATGCGGCTGGCTTCCGTGGTCACCAGCTTGGCCTTGGTCTGGGACGAGAATTCCGGCTCGCGGATGAACACCGACAGCATGGCGGCCGTGCAGGCCATCACGTCTTCGGTGGTGAGCTGGTTGGCGCGCTTGTTGCCGATGCGCTCGGCATGATCCTTCAGGCCGCGCAGCAGGGCGATGCGCAGGCCCGCCTCATGGGTGCCGCCTTCGCGGGTCGGCACGGTATTGCAATAGGAGGAGACATAGCCTTCATCCTCGGCAAACCAGCCGATGGCCCACTCCACCGAGCCATGTCCCTCCGGCTTGGGCACGCGTCCCGAGAACATCTGCTCGGTGACGAGTTCCAGGCCCTCGCTGGCCGAGCGCAGATAATCTTCCAGGCCACGCGGAAACTTGAAGCTCTCCTCCGCCGGCACGTCGCTGTGGCCGGCCAGCAGTTCCGGCGCACATTTCCAGCGGATTTCGACGCCGCGGAAGAGATAGGCCTTCGAACGCGCCATCTTGAACAGGCGCTTGGGATCGAAGGCGATGCCGTGCTTGAAGATCTCGATGTCGGGCTTGAACCGCACCTTGGTGCCACGGCGGTTGGGGGCGGCACCGATGTGCTCGACGGGACCGAGCGGCACGCCGCGCGCAAAACGCTGGCGGTGAAGTTCGCGCCCGCGCGCCACTTCCACCTCCATGAGCTCAGACAGCGCGGTCACCGCGGTGACGCCGATGCCGTGAAGACCGCCGGAGGTCTGGTAGGCGTCGGAGTTGAACTTGCCGCCCGAATGGGGCCTGGTCATCACGACCTGCAGGGTCGATTCGCCGGGAAACTGCGGATGGGGCTCGACCGGAATACCGCGCCCATTGTCGGTGATCGAGACGAAGCCATCGGCCGTCAGTTCCACATCGATGAAGGTGGCATGGCCGGCCACCGCCTCGTCCATCGAATTGTCGATCACTTCGGCGAAGAGATGGTGCAGGCCGTCGCCTTCCGGTCCGGTCGAACCGATATACATGCCGGGGCGCATGCGAATGGCTTCGATGCCCTCGAGCACGCGGATGGAGGAGGCGCCATAGCCGTCCTCGCCGCCTTTCGCCGCAGCGGGTTTGGAGGGAAGGCCTGCCTTCAAGGCAGCCGCAATCGACTGGGTCGAGGGTCGCTTCGCATTGTCGGCCTTATTGGTGCTCGTCTTGGAGAGGGCAGGCTTGTCGCTCCCGAACAGATCGGAGGTATCACTCATGCAGTCGGTATCTCGCACAATGCGTCGCGCTGGCGCGATTCGCAGTTTGGCTCATTATGGCATGTTCGTATCGCAGCCGCGAACGGATCGTAAACGGTGTTGTTGATGAATGTGGAACGGCACGGTTCGAGGGCCTAATTCCGTCATGATTGACAGGCTCTTTGAGCATTGTGGCACTCAGGCAGGCCACTTATGCTAGTGCCGATTTTTGAAACGGAAATTTGCTTCATGCGGATGACACTTCCGGTCCATCCAAAGGCCGCGCTTCTTACGGCCGCGCTCTTCGTGGCGATGCCGGGAACGGCTTTGGCTCAGGACGCCGTTGCGCCCCAAAAGGCGGCGGCGACGGCTGCGATCCCCGCGGCGGCGCCCGTCCCCTTCGTGGCGCATCGGGCCGTCTACGACCTCGCGCTCGACCGCCGCAAGGACCAGTCCAGCGTCGACAGCATGCGCGGGCGCATCGTTTATGATTTCTCCGGCAATGCCTGCAGCGGCTATGCCCTCAATTTCAGGCAGGTCACCGAAATCGGCTTGAGCGGCGGCGGCGTCAACACTTCGGATCTGCGCTCCACGACGTTCGAGGACGACAAGGGGCGCAATTTCCGCTTCAATTCGCAGAATTTCACCAATCAGAAGCTGGACGGCGCAGTCGATGGCCAGGCCAGCCGGGCCGAGAGCGGGGTGGTCGGCGTCGCACTGAAAAAGCCCAAATCCACCAAATTCGATCTCTCGGAGCGGGTTCTCTTCCCGACCGGTCAGATGAAGGCGATCGTCATGGCAGCCCGGGCCGGTGAGCGCGTGTTCGAGAGCCAGGTCTATGACGGATCGGATGGCGGCCAGAAGATCTACAACACCTTGGCGGTGATCGGCGCCAAGATCGGTCCCGACAAGCCGCGCGACGGCGTCGAGGCCAAGGCCAAGCAGCTCGATGGCGTCGATCGCTGGCCGGTGACGATCTCCTATTTCGACCCGACCAAGAAGGCTGTCGGCGAGGAGACCCCCGTCTATACCATGTCCTTCGAACTCTATGCCGATGGCATTTCGGGCAACCTGACTCTGGATTATGGCGATTTCCGCTTGAAGGGGACGATGGTCTCGCTCGATTTCCTGCCGCAGACGGAATGCAAGTGAGCAGGCGATTTCGGTGTGCCGGTCTTCAGATCGGCATGGCGCGCGCTGGCAATGCCGTTTTTGCTCCATCGCCCGGCGGAGCCGGGAGGACCGGCCCATTCGCCGGGGGCGCCACCCCATGAGAAATGCCATTCGTCAATGGTCGCATACGCAGAGTTGGCGCGCGCTCGGCCAACGGCTGCGGGCACCGGCACGCCTGCCGGCGCGGCCGCTGTTCGGACGGGTGGCCACCCCGGCCGCCGTCGCTTTCGGTGGCATGCTGGTCATCGCCCTGATGGCGCTCGCCGATCCGGCTTCCCTGCACATCCTGCCCGAATGGCCGCATGTCGTGGTGCGGCTGGCGCGTATCGTCACTTATCTCGGTGATTCGGGCCTTTATCTCGTTCCGCTCGGCGTGGCGCTCGTCCTGCTGGCCGTGGTCGATTTGGAGTTGCCGCCGCGGCTCGATGCCGCCCTGCGCCAGCTCTGGCTGCAGCTTGCCTTCGCCTTTGTCGCCATCGCGGGAACGGGGCTGGCCGTGAATGTCATCAAGCGTGCCATCGGCCGGGTCCGTCCCTTGCATATCGAGGCGGGCGCGAGCTGGAGTTTCGAGCCCTTTTCCTGGCGCGCCGCCAATGCGAGCTTCCCTTCCGGCCATGCCACTACGGCCTGGACCGTGATTGCGGTGGTCATCCTGCTCTGCGGCCCGCGCTGGCGCCCCTGGCTGTTCGCGCTTGGCGGGCTGGTCTGTCTGAGCCGCGTGATCCTCGGGGCCCATTATCCCGCCGATGTGGTGGCTGGCGCCCTGTTCGGCTGGTTCGCCACCTTCTGGTTCGCCGACTTTCTGGGGCGCCGCGGTCTTGTTTTCCGGCAAAACCACGACGGTGCTCTTGCGTTGCGGGGGCAAGACGCGGCAAAGACGCTGATCGAGGCGTGGCGAGCGCGCCGCTGAGGTTCGACTCTTCATGTCATCACAAGACAATGCGCCTGAGATCAGCGTCATCGTTCCGGTCCGCAACGAGGCCGGCAATGTCGAGCCGCTGATCCGGGAGATCGCGGCGGCCCTGGCTGGACGCAGTTTCGAGATCGTCTATGTCGACGATGGCTCCAGCGATGCGACACCGGCCGAACTCGTTCGGCTGAAGGGCGAACTGCCCTTCCTGCGTAGCCTGCGCCATGATCAGTCCTGCGGCCAGTCCTGCGCGGTACGCACGGGCATTCGTCATGCTCGCGGCCGGCTGATGGTTACCATCGACGGCGACGGCCAGAACAACCCGGCCTATATTCCCGCTCTGGTCGATGCCCTGATTGCCGGCGGTGCCAAGACAGGCATGATCGCGGGGCAGCGGCTCGGCCGCAAGGATACAGGCTTCAAGCGCTGGCAGTCGCGCACCGCCAACAAGGTACGGGCCTATGTCCTCAAGGACGGCACGCGCGACACCGGCTGCGGCCTCAAGGCTATTCGCCGCGAGGTCTATCTGGCCCTGCCTTATTTCGATGCGCTGCACCGCTTCATGCCGGCCCTGGTCAAGCGCGAGGGCTTCGAGGTCGGCCATGTCGACGTGGTCGACCGACCGCGGCTGACCGGCGTGTCCAATTACGGTTTCTTCGACAGGCTGTGGGTCGGCATTCTCGATCTCGTCGGCGTGTGGTGGCTGATCCGGCGGCGCAGGCGCGTGCCGGTGGTCAGCGGAGGAGGGCAGGATGCTGATTGAGTTGTCGAACGCCCTCGGCGGCTATCTTCACAATGTCTTCTACACCAATTTCGACTTCTGGCTGATCCTCGGCCTGTTCGCCCAGGCCCTGTTCACCGCCCGCTTCGTGATCCAGTGGTGGGTGAGCGAGCGGGCCGGCAAGAGCGTCATTCCCTTCAGCTTCTGGATCCTGTCGATCGGTGGCGGCGGCCTGCTGTTCCTCTATGCCCTGGTGCGAGCCGACCTGGTCTACATCATCGGCCAGGGCTCTGGGCTGGCGATCTACATCCGCAACGTCTCGCTGGTATTGAAGGAAAAGCGCGAGGCGAAGGACGCCGCGCAGGGGCAGGGAACGACGTAGTAAAGGGCCATCGGCCGCCCAATCGCTTGGTGGCTGCCAGCTTTGCGGCCCAAGACGCAATCGGAGTGTCGATCTTCGGATCGACATCTTCCTTAATACAGTACGCCGTTTCCAAGAAGGTCGATCTGAAGATCGACACTCCATGCACAGCGAAAGTCACCCCCTTACCGCCCTGAAGCGGGCCAGGCCCGCGTCGAGATCGCCGATCAGGTCGGCGACGTCCTCCAGGCCGATATGCAGGCGCACGCAGGGGCCGCCGGGATCCCAGCTCGTTGCCGAGCGGTAGCTCGAACAGTCGAAGGGGAGGGCGAGGCTTTCATAGCCGCCCCAGGAATAGCCGAGCCCGAAGAATTTCAGATCATCCAGGAAGGCGCCGATCGCCTCCATCGGCGCCGGCTGCAGCACGATGGAGAACAGGCCGGACGAGCCCTTGAAATCGCGCTTCCAGATGGCATGGCCCGGATCCCCCTCCAGCGCGGGATGCAGCACGCGCTGCACCTCGGGGCGCTTGGACAGCCATTTCGCCACCCTTAGCGCGCTTTCCTGATGCTGGCGCAGGCGCACGCCCATGGTGCGCAGCCCGCGCATCGCCAGATAGATGTCGTCGGGCGCCACGCATTGGCCCGCATCGCCATGGAAGCTCTTCAGGGCCGGCCAGGCCTTGCGCGAGGCCGAGACCACGCCGAACATCGCATCGGAATGACCGACGATATATTTGGTACCGGCCTGGATCGACAGGTCGACACCATGCCCGAAGGCGTCGAAGAACAAGGGGGTGGCCCAGGTGTTGTCGAGCAGGACGGCCGCGCCGTGCCGGTGCGCGACCTCGGCGACCGCGGGCACGTCCTGCATCTCGAAGCTCTGCGAACCCGGGGCTTCCAGATAGACCGCCTTCGTATTCGGGCGCATCAGCGTTTCGATGCCGGCACCGATCAGCGGATCGTAATAGGTCGTCTCGATGCCGAAGCGGCTGAGGACCCTGTCACAGAACTGACGGGTGGGCTGATAGGTGGAATCGACCATCAGCAAATGGTCGCCGGCGGAAAGGCAGGAGAGCAGGGCGGTCGACACGGCTGATAACCCCGAGGGACAGAGCACCACGCCGGCGCTGCCGTCGAGCGTCTTCAGCGCCTCTTCCAGAGCATCGCTCGTCGGATTGCCACGGCGGCCATAGCTGTAGCGCGGCGTGTGGTTGATGAGGTCCTTGGTGGTCGGAGCCAGAACGGTGGAGCCGTGATAGACAGGCGGGTTGACGAAGCCGTGATAGTCCGACGGCTCGCGCCCGCCGATGACCAGACGCGTATTCTCGCCGAACGTCGCGATCTCGTCCTTGCTGATCTTCTTCATGATAGATTCGACTGAGTCCTGAAACGGTTACATTCGGCCGCGGCCGCTCCTGCGTCAATCTCGAAGGCCACGGCGTCTTCCACAGACCAGTTTTGTGAATATTCCACTCCACTTCACGAATTCCGCTTGACGTGAGCGGCCAAAGTGCTTGCAATCGGCAATAAGGCACGGGTCGCAACTGGCGAGAACAAGCTGGGCGCTTTTGCCGCGGGACAGATCGATACGGGGGACCTTGCAATGACCGCTTCAGCACGCTCGGCCGGCAGGTCGCTCCTCAGCTCCGGCGAGGCATGTCCGGACCGTTGAGCTCGTCAATCTACTTCCTCGACGGAACAGCCCGTTCCTCCCGGCCCTTGAGCCGGGGACGCTCGAAACATCCATTCGCGAATGCAGGAAGAGGTGACGGCAGTCCATAAAAATGACGACGTTCAGCAGTCTGGCGATGGTTTCGGACCTCGCCCTGCCGTCGATAACAAGGATAAGGTTCAAAATGCGTTCCGTCCAAACGTGTTTTGTCCTAAAGCGTTGAGGGATTTGGCGGATAGGCCGAAGATCGCCAAGGCGCGTCGAAACAAAGAACCAGAGCCGGAGCGCAGTCCCGAGTGAACGCACTTTAGCTTTGAGGACGTCAAACATGCCCGGCGGGGCGGCCCGGTTCTCACTCCGCGGCCAGCCACTCAAGGGCATTCTCATTACACTGACAACGAAGTAAACAGGGGCCTCCATCCATGAGAAAGACACTCCTTACCGCAGTAGCCGGTGCGGCGCTGGCGTTGAGTGGGCTCGGCGCACATGCCGATACGCTCGACACCATCAAGCAGCGCGGCCAGGTGATCTGCGGCGTCAATACCGGCCTTCCCGGCTTCGCCGCCCCCAATGAGAAGGGCGAATGGGCCGGTCTCGACGTCGACTATTGCCGGGCGATCGCGGCGGCGGTGCTGGGCGATGCCACCAAGGCCAAATTCGTGCCGGTTTCCACCAAGGACCGCTTCACGGCCCTGCAGTCCGGTGAAATCGACGTGCTCAACCGCAATTCCACCTGGACCCTTGGCCGCGACACCGCCGGCATGCTGTTCGCCGGCGTCAATTTTTACGACGGGCAGGGCTTTCTGGTGAAGAAGTCGCTCGGCGTGAAATCGGCGACGGAGCTTTCGGGCGCCTCGATCTGCGCCCAGCAGGGGTCGACCGGCCAGCTCACCATCTCGGATTTCATGCGCTCCCACAACCTGCCCTACAACATCGTCAGCTTCGACACACCGGAGGAAGCCGCGAGGGCCTATGAAGGCGGGCGCTGCGACGTCAATACGGACGATGCCTCGGGTCTGTACGCGGTGCGTGTCAAGATGGCCAATCCGGACGAGCATGTCGTGCTGCCGGAGATCATCTCGAAGGAGCCGCTCGCTGCGGCCGTGCGCCAGGGCGACGACAAATGGTTCAACGTGGTGAAGTGGGTGCATTACGCCATGCTCTCGGCCGAAGAGGCCGGCGTGACGCAGGCCAATGTCGAGGAAATGGTCAAGTCCGACAAGCCGGACATCAAGCGCCTGCTCGGCACCGAGGGTGACTTCGGCAAGCAACTCGGCCTCGACAATCAGTGGGCCTATCGGATCGTCAAGCAGGTCGGCAATTACGGCGAGAGCTTCGACCGCAATCTCGGTCCCAAGACCGTGCTCAAGATCGATCGCGGCCTCAACAATCTGTGGACCAAGGGCGGCCTGCAATACGCCCCGCCGATCCGCTGACGATCGCAGGACCTGTCCTGGAAGGACTGTTCGGGGGCGGGACCCGATAGAGCTTGTGCCTGTCGCGGCTTTGGTGGTTCCGCCTCAAACCGGTCACTTATGAAGAGGTTTCATTCATGAAAAAGCAACTTTCCATGGCGATGGCCGGGGCTTTTGTTGCCCTGGGTGTTTCGGTTGCGAGTGCTGGGACACTCGATACCGTCAAGCAGCGCGGCCAGTTGATCTGCGGCTCGAATGCCGGCCTTGCCGGTTTCGGCATCCCGAACGAGCAGGGCAAGTGGGCGGGTTTCGACGTCGACTATTGCCGGGCCCTCGCAGCGGCGGTGCTGGGCGATGCCGACAAAACCAAATATGTGCCGTTGTCGGCCAAGGATCGCTTCACCGCGCTGCAATCGTCCGAAATCGATGTGCTGCCGCGCAACACCACCTGGACCCTGACGCGCGAGACCGGCGGCTTCCTGTTTGCTGCCACGAATTACTATGACGGCCAGGCCTTCATGGTGAAGAAGTCGCTGGGCGTGAATTCCGCCAAGGATCTGGACGGCGCCACCATCTGCGTCCAGCAGGGCACGACGCAGGAACTCAATCTCTCCGACTATTTCCGTACTCTCGGAAAGAAGTACCAGATCCTGACGGTTGCAACCATCGGCGAGGCCCAAAACGCCTATGAAGGCGGCCGTTGCGATGCCTTCACCTCGGACGCCTCGCAGCTCTACGGCGTCCGTCTCGCGCTCAAGGCGCCGGAGGAGCATGTCGTCCTGCCCGAGATCATCTCCAAGGAGCCACTGGCGATTGCCGTCCGCCAGGGCGACGACCAATGGTTCAATATCGCCAAATGGGTCTATTACGCTCTGGTCCAGGCCGAGGAATCCGGGGTCACCCAGGCCAATGTCGACGAGATGCTGAAGTCGGACAAGCCGGACATCAAGCGCCTGCTCGGCACCGAGGGTGATTTCGGCAAGCAGCTCGGCCTCGACAATCAGTGGGCCTATCGCGCCATCAAGCAGGTCGGCAATTACGGCGAGATCTTCGACCGCAATCTCGGCTCCCAGTCGAAGCTGAAGATCGAGCGCGGCCTCAACGCCCTGTGGACCAACAAGGGCCTGCAATACGCGCCGCCGATCCGTTGAGATCGATGAAAACCTGCCTCGGAAGGAAGCTTCCGGGGCGGGGACGCAGAGAGGCAAAGGCACCTCGACGAGGCGCCGACCAGCCGGGTGGATCAAAGGGGGACATTGAATGAGGCGACAACTCTGCGCGGCGACCGTTGGCGTCTTCGCCGCTTTGAGTGTTTCCCTGGCAAATGCGGCAACGCTCGACACGGTCAAGCAGCGCGGCCAGTTGATCTGCGGGGCTCATCAGGGCCTGGCCGGTTTCAGCATCCCGAACGAGCAGGGCAAATGGGCGGGCTTCGACGTCGACTATTGCCGGGCCCTTGCGGCGGCCGTGCTGGGCGATGCCGACAAGACCAAATTCGTGCCCCTGTCCGCCAAGGATCGCTTCACCGCGCTCCAGGCCTCAGAAATCGATGTTCTGCCGCGCAACACCACCTGGACCCTGACCCGCGAGACCGGTGGGTTTCTGTTTGCCGCCATCAACTACTATGACGGCCAGGGCTTCATGGTGAAGAAGTCGCTAGGCGTGAAATCGACCAAAGAACTCGATGGCGCGACTGTCTGCGTCCAGCAGGGCACCTCGCATGAACTCAATCTGTCCGACTATTTTCGCAGCATCGGCAAGCCCTACCAGATCCTGACGGTTGCGACCATCGGCGAGGCGCAGAATGCCTATGAGTCAGGCCGTTGCGATACCTTCACCACCGATGCCTCCGGGCTCTACGGCGTGCGTTTGGCCCTCAAAAACCCTGACGAACATGTTGTGCTGCCCGAGATCATCTCCAAGGAGCCGCTGGGCATCGCCGTGCGCCAGGGCGACGATCAGTGGTTCAACGTGGTCAAATGGGTCTATTATGCGCTGGTCCAGGCCGAGGAATCCGGCGTGACCCAGGCCAATGTCGACGAGATGCTGAAGTCCGACAAGCCGGACATCAAGCGCCTGCTCGGCACCGAAGGCGATTTCGGCAAGCAACTCGGCCTCGACAATCAGTGGGCCTATCGCGTCATCAAGCAGGTCGGCAATTATGGCGAGGTGTTCGACCGCAATCTCGGATCGAAGTCGCCGCTCAAGATCGAGCGCGGGCTCAATGCCCTATGGACGAACAAGGGCCTGCAATATTCGCCGCCCATCCGTTGAGGATGAACGCCCCCGGCAATCGCATGCGATATTTGCCGGGCGACTTTTCCAAAGCGTCCCGCGATTGGGTGGAGGCAGCCAAATTCGCAAAGACGCTCCAATCCGCTGGATTGGTTTGAAAATGAGGAGTGGGAGCAAAAGGCGCTCGGCCGTGAACGCAATTGCTCCAGAGGAATCCATAGAAAAAGGGTGAGGACTATCCGCGTGTTGGGGAGAATGAGACAATGACGTTGGCAGTCGACCGGGGAGACGGCGGCGGGCGTACCTACTGGTTCAACAATCCGAAGTTGCGGGCTGTTGTCTTCCAGGTCGTGCTGCTGGCAATCGTCTTGCTCATCATCTTGACAGGCGCTTGGAACGCCGTCGAAAATCTGGCCAGGCAGGGTCGTTCGCTTGGCTTCGACTTCCTGGGGCGTACGGCGAGCTTCGATATCGGCCAGACGCCGATCGAATATACGTCGCTGTCCACCAATGGCCGCGCCTTGCTGGTCGGCATCACCAACACCCTGATCGTGGCCGCCCTCGGCATCGTGCTGGCGACGATCCTGGGCTTCATCATCGGCGTGGCCCGGCTTTCCAACAACTGGATCGTCGCCAAGATCGCTACCGTCTATATCGAAGTCGTCCGCAATATCCCGCTGCTGCTGCAACTGCTGTTCTGGTACGGCGCCGTGCTCAAGCCCCTGCCGGGCGTGCGGCAGTCGATCACCTTCGGCGAAAGCATCTTTCTCAACAATCGCGGCATCTTCTTTCCGGCCGCCCAACCTCAGGCGGGCGCGGGCCTGGTAGGCGGCGCTTTGCTGGTCGGCATTCTCGGCGCCATCGGCTTCGCCATCTGGGGCAGGCGCCGTCAGATGGAAACAGGCAAGCGGCCGCCGGTGCTGCTGGTCAATCTGGCACTGATCATCGGCCTGCCGCTGCTGGCCTTCTTCGGCACGGGCATGCCTTTCACCATCGACTACCCCAAGGTGGGGGGCTTCAACGTCACCGGCGGCTTCCGCCTGCAGCCGGAATTCGTCGCTTTGCTGCTGGGCCTGACCATCTATACCGCAGCCTTCATCGCGGAGACCGTGCGCTCGGGTATCCGCGGCGTGCCGCATGGCCAGACGGAGGCCTCCGGGGCTCTCGGCCTGCGGTCGGGGCAGAATCTACGCCTGGTGGTGATTCCGCAGGCGATGCGCATCATCGTGCCGCCGCTCGCCAGCCAGTACCTCAATCTCACCAAGAACTCGTCGCTGGCGGTGGCCATCGGCTATCCCGACCTGGTGCAGGTCTTTTCAGGCACGGTGCTCAACAACACCAACCAGGCGATCGAATGCATCGGCATCACCATGGCCGTCTATCTGATCATCAGCCTGTCGATTGCCGGCTTCATGAATTGGTTCAACAAGCGCGTTGCGCTGGTGGAGAGGTAGGGCCATGAGCGACGCAACTTCCGCCGCCGGCAGCCCGGCCTTCGTCTCGACCACGACCTTCGAGCCACAACCGCCGCCGGCTGCGACCACCGGCGTGCTCGGCTGGCTGAAAAAGAGCCTGTTCTCGTCCGTCACCAATTCCATCCTCACCGTCCTGGCGGTGCTGCTGGTGCTATGGGTGCTGCCGGGCGTTCTGCGCTTCATGATCTTCGATGCCGTCTGGACAGGCACCGACCGCAATGCCTGCCTGGAGGCCAATGTCGGACGGCATGTCGGCGCTTGCTGGCCGTTCGTCGAGACGCGCCTGCAATATTTCATCTATGGCCAATATCCGGTCGATGAGCGCTGGCGCGTCAATCTCACCGGCCTGCTTGCCGCCATCGGCATCGTCTGGCTGCTATGGCCGAAGATCGGGGCCAAGGGCTGGGGCATCCTGTATTTCTTCGTGGCTTTCCCGCTGCTGGCCTTCTGGCTGCTGGTGGGCGGCTTCTTTGGGCTGGTGCATGTCCCCACCAATCTGTGGGGCGGCATTCTCGTAACGTTGGTGATCGCCGTGGTGGGCATCGTGGCGTCCCTGCCGCTCGGCGTGCTGCTGGCACTCGGGCGGCGCTCACGCATGCCGATCGCCCGCACCATTTCGGTGATGTACATCGAGTTCTGGCGCGGCGTGCCGCTGATCACCGTGCTGTTCATGGCCAACGTCATGCTGCCGCTGTTCCTGCCCGAAGGCTGGCGCCCGGATTCGTTGCTGCGCGTGCTCGTAGGCGTGGCGCTGTTCTGGTCGGCCTATATGGCGGAAGTGGTGCGTGGCGGCCTGCAGGCCATCCCCAAGGGCCAATATGAAGGGGCCCAGGCCCTGGGCCTGAACTATTCCTACATGCTGATCTTCATCATCCTGCCGCAGGCGCTGCGCCTGGTGATCCCCAGCATCGTCAACACCTTCATCGCCCTGTTCAAGGACACCACGCTGGTGGCCATCGTGGGCATCTTCGACTTCCTGAAGACGATCGAGGCGTCCATTCCCGATCCGAACTGGGCGACACCCGTGACGTACTATACGGGCTATGCATTCGCCGCTATCTTCTTCTGGATCTGCTGTTTCTCGATGTCGCGCTACTCGCAGAGCTTGGAGCGTCGTCTCGATACCGGTTACAAACGTTGAGGGAAACAATGGCGAACGCCGCAAACAATACCAACGAGAAGCTGAACCCGATCGCCGTGCAGATCACGGACATGAACAAGTGGTATGGGGAGTTCAACGTTCTCAAGAACATCAACCTCACCGTGAAGCGGGGCGAGCGCATCGTGATCTGCGGGCCTTCGGGCTCGGGCAAATCGACCATGATCCGTTGCATCAACCGGCTGGAGGAGCATCAGAAGGGCTCGATCGTCGTCGACGGCATCGAGCTCACCAACGACCTCAAGCGCATTGACGAGGTGCGGCGCGAGGTCGGCATGGTGTTCCAGCACTTCAACCTGTTCCCGCATCTGACCGTGCTGGAGAACTGCACGCTCGCCCCGATCTGGGTGCGCAAGATGTCGAAGGCCGATGCCACCGAAAAGGCGATGCACTTCCTCAAGCGTGTCAAGATTCCGGAGCAGGCCAACAAATATCCGGGCCAGCTCTCGGGAGGGCAGCAGCAGCGCGTGGCGATCGCCCGGGCCCTGTGCATGAATCCGAAGATCATGCTGTTCGACGAGCCGACCTCGGCCCTCGATCCGGAAATGGTGAAGGAGGTGCTCGACACCATGGTGGGCCTTGCCAATGACGGCATGACCATGCTGTGCGTCACCCATGAAATGGGCTTTGCCCGCCAGGTCGCAGACCGGGTGATCTTCATGGATGCCGGTCAGATCGTGGAGATGAACGAGCCCAACACCTTCTTCTCCAATCCCCAGCACGAGCGCACCAAGCTCTTCCTCAGCCAGATTTTGCACTGAGGAGCACATGCGGCCGGCCCTGCCGT
Source organism: Labrys sp. LIt4 (assembly GCF_017813775.1). Classification (NCBI taxonomy): domain Bacteria; kingdom Pseudomonadati; phylum Pseudomonadota; class Alphaproteobacteria; order Hyphomicrobiales; family Xanthobacteraceae; genus Labrys; species Labrys sp. LIt4. Next base: position 56,267 of record NZ_JAGIPY010000021.1, on the reverse strand, counting down.
CGGCCGCGGCGACTTTCGCTGGCTGGCTTCCGCTGGGGGCCAGCCATTTGCATTGTCGGAGCTTCCTTTGAAACATGGGCAAGGCAGGTCTTCGATCCCAGCCTTGCTCCCTTGGCAACACAGTTCAGCACGCAGGAATTTCATCATGGCGTTTGATCGCTCGAGCGAGCCCGACGGCACGCCGAGGCGCGGGCTTTATCCCGAAATCGAGGCTTACCGCTCAGGCACGCTCGAGGTCGGCGATGGTCATTCCATCTATTGGGAACTGGCGGGCAATCCCGAGGGTCTGCCGGTAGCCTTCCTGCATGGCGGTCCGGGGGCTGGCTGTTCGGCCAAGCATCGGCGCCTGTTCGATCCGCGCCATTGGAACGTCCTGCTGTTCGATCAGCGCGGATGCGGCCGTTCCCGTCCGCACGCCAATCTCGACGCCAATACCACCTGGCATCTCGTGGCGGACATGGAGCGCCTGCGCAAGGAGGTGCTGAAGGTCGAGCGCTGGAGCCTGTTCGGTGGCTCCTGGGGGTCGACCCTGGCGCTCGCTTATGCCCAGACCCATCCCGAGACGGTGCAGGCGCTCATGCTGCGCGGCATCTTCACCCTGCGCCGCATGGAACTCGACTGGTATTATCGGGAAGGGGCCTCCTATTTCTTCCCGGACAAATGGGAAGCCTTCCGCAAGGATTTGCCGCAGGATGCCTGGGCCGACCCGATCCTGACCTATCACCGGCGCCTGACGGGAGACGATGCGGCCGTTCGCCTGGCGGCGGCCCGAGCCTGGAGCGTATGGGAGGGCGAAACGTCGACCCTGATGCCGGAGGGACCCGCGACCGGACATGCCCAGGAACAGTTCGCCCTGGCCTTCGCCCGCATCGAGAACCACTATTTCGTGCATGGCGGCTGGATGGAGGAAGGGCAGTTGCTGCGCGACGCCGGCAAGCTCGCCGATATTCCCGGCACCATCGTGCAGGGGCGCTATGACGTGGTCTGTCCGCCGGTCACGGCATGGGAACTGGCCAAGCGCTGGCCCAAGGCGGAACTGCAGATCGTGGAGGATTCCGGCCATTCCTTCTCCGAGCCGGGCACGCTGCATCGCCTGATCGAGGCCACCGACAAATATGCCCGCCTGCTGGGAGCGGCCGCGGCCTGAAGTTCCTCTCTTCTCAGCCTGGCGACTTCTCGATCCAGGCTGCAGCGCTGGCAACGATGCTGCGGAGGTCGCTTTTGCCTGGGGTCCAGCCCAGCACATCGGCTGCCCTGTCGATATTGGCGTAGAGGGCGGCCGCATCGCCGCTGCGGCGGGGATGAGGCTCGACCGGCACAGGCCGCCCGATGACGGCCTCGACCACCTCGAGCAGTTCCAGCACGGTGGTGCTGCGACCGCTGCCGAGGTTGAGCGTGAGGCTGCCGCGCCCAGCCAGCAAGTGGCCGAGAGCGCGCAGATGGGCATCGGCGATGTCGGCGACATGGACATAGTCGCGCATGGCGGTGCCGTCGGCGGTGGCATAGTCGGTGCCGAACAGCTTGAAGACCGGGCCGAGGCCGAGGGCTGCTCGGATCGCCTTGGGTATGGCGAGGCTCGTCGTCGCGTGGCGCTCGCCGATCTCGCCATCGGGGTCGGCGCCGGCCGCATTGAAATAGCGCAGCACCACGCTCGGAAGGCCATAGGCCGTGTCGTAGTGCCGGAGCGCCTGCTCGCCGATGAGCTTGGTGGTGCCATAGGGGCTGACGGGCGCCGTCGGGGACGCTTCGGTAACCGGAAGGGCCGGGGCGTCGCCATAGACGGCGCAGGTCGAGGAGAAGACGATCGGGCAATTGCCGTTATGCCGCGCCGCCTCGATTACGGCGAGTGTGCCGGAGACATTGGCAGCATAGCAAGGCGAGGGATCGGTGACCGATGAACCCACCTCGGCGTAGGCAGCCAGATGCATGATCGCGTCGGGGCGGTGGCGGGCGAAGACGCTGGCAAGCCAGTCCGCATCGGCAATGTCGCCCTGTTCGAAAGGCCCCCAGCGGACGTGGTCTTCTCTGCCGCGGGAGAGATCGTCGCACGCCACGGGCCTGTGTCCGGATGAGGCCAGGGCCTTGCAGACATGGCTGCCGATATAACCGGCTCCTCCGGTCACCAAGACGATACTCATGAAGGCTCTCATCCTCCCGACGGGTGGTTGCGACAGGCCGGTGTTAAGGATCCTCGCGCCCAAAGAGAAGCAAAGAATAGGCGTGCCGCGTCAAATGGAGGCGGGCGCCGGCGGCTGTTCTGCCTTTCGTCCTGCAACGTTGACGTGTATTTCCTGCACTGTGGGCGGGTTATCCGGCAGGTCCTGGCCTGGAAATTGCTTTGAAAATTCGTCGCAATGGAATGGGGGAAATCACGATGACGGCGACCGGCGCCTCGGAGGCGAGCGAATCCCTGTTTGCCGATCATCCGAAGCGAGCGGCCATTTATGCCGAATTGCATGCCAGGCCGACCGAGCCGATCACGACCTCGGCCCGTATCCGCCGGGTCGCCTTCATGCCGGCAGACGAGGGGCCTTCACTGGAGGAGGTGGCGCGGCGCTTCGCTCTTTTCGCCGGCCAGTCCGCTTTGCCCTTTGATGACGCACGAACGCGCCAAATCACGGTGGAAAGGAGTGGTCGCAAGGCCACTTTCGAGCTCCACAATGAATTTGCCACGCTGACCTGGCAGTCCGTCCTCACCGATCGCGAGATCTGGCCAGACGATATCGGCCTGGAATGCTTCGCCGGGCTGCAGCGCGTCAGCGCCACGCGTATCGACCTGACCGAGACCTCCACCATCATGGAGGCGGCGCTGGTCGGCTTCAGCCCGATCAGCCTGTGCTATTCCGAGCTCTATGACGGCATGGCTCAGGTCGCCACCGATTTCAATCGTGATCTGGACGGTTTCACCCGCTACGAACTCGCAGCCGGACGATGCAATGGCGTACGCCGCGGCGTGCTGGTGCGCAGGCTCCTGGAGATCGAGACCTACAGCAATTTCGTCCTGCTCGGCTTGCCGGTAGCTCGGGCCCTCGGCTCGACGATCCGTCAGTTCGAGGGAGCGGTGAGCCAGGTGATGGGCCGCGTCGGCCATGCCCATTCCACCGGGGAGAACCGGGAGGCGCTGGAGAGCATCCATGCGCTGTCCGCCGAAGTCGGCCGCAGCATCGAGGAAACCAGCTTTCGCTTCGCGGCGAGCCAAGCCTATGCGGCGGTGCTCGGCACGCGCCTGCGGCAGCTTGCCGAGCGGCCGATCGGCGAGTTCACCACCATCGAACGCTACCTGACCAATCGGACCGGCCCGGCGGTGGCCACCTGCCTGGCGACGGAGAAACGCCTGCAGGCAGTGGCGATGAAGCTGGAGCGTTCGGCTGAACTGTTGAACGCCCATATCAGCCTCAGCCTGGAAATGCAGAACCAGACTATTCTCGACACCATTTCGCGCACGTCGGAAAGCCAGTATCGCCTGCAGGAGACGGTGGAGGGGCTCTCCATCATCGCAATCTCCTATTATACCCTCGCCATTCTCGGCTACATGATCGAGGGCTTCAGCCATATCTGGCATGTCGACAAGGCCATCGCCATGCTGTGTGCGGCGCCGGTGGTGCTGTTCCTGGTCTGGCGCGGCATCAAGAGCCTGCGCAAGCGCGCTGCCTGACGCGAGGGGATGCATAGGTCACCGAAAGGCGCCTCGCAGAATGCTGCGCCGGCCGGCCGATAATCGGGGATCGCCGGGCGTTTTCTAGGCGGGATGTCGACCGCCCCTCAACTCTTGGGGACGCATTGGCCGGCGTGATTGGGACGCTGCGAGGGCGGGCATACGTCGATGTTTCTGCGATGGTCCGAAGACTGGCCGATAGACGCGCTCGATGCCATGCGCCGCGGATCGAACGCATCACGGGTGGCGTCGTTGATGGTACGGTTGGGCACGCATCTGCGCCATTGATTGAAGTGGAAGCCTGGGGAGCAGGCCGAGGCCGTTGCTGCGGGAGCATCTGCCATGGCGGCCTCCTGTGCGACAAGCCGGGCAGGCGTGAGGGTTACCAGGCACAGCAATGCGGCTGGCAACAGGATAATGGCTCTTGCGATCATGAAATGGGCTCGGACGGAAGGACATGTGTCGAGATGCACTGCGTGGACCGTCGAAATGATCCATGCGCGGCTTAGCCCTTGCGGCGGCCCATGGTTGTGCTTTTTCGCACAGGACGGGCAATGCCTGCCTGGCTTGTCCGGAGCCGATGAGGGCTGATTGGGCTCGGGAGAAGATCGAATGCAGGCCGCGTGAGCGGCGGGTGAATGCCGGACCTGCGCGGCCGACATAGCTGCGTCGTCGACATCGGGCTATGTTACCTAAGGGCATAGGAGATCCGATGTTCAAGCTGTTTTACGACATGTCGATGCTTGCTTTTGAATCGCAGCAAGCCATCTGGCTACGTACGCTTCGGCTGGCACAGGGCGGAAGCCGTGCCGAGCACGAGGCCAAGCTGATGATCAGCGAGAAAGTTGCTGCGGCGCAGAACGCCGCCGGCAAGCTGATGATGGGCACGACGCCCGGTGCGGTCGTTCGAGACTATCGGCGCAAGGTCCGTTCCAATGTGAAGCGTCTGTCCAAGCCGTGACAGCCGACGGCAGGAGCGATGCGGGCGAGCCTTATCACGCTCCCGTCACACCATTTGGTCTAATCATCGCATGTTGTCGGCCGTTCCCAATACCGGCCCGATACGTCGCATCCGATCTTGGCCCGGCAGGTAGCGTATCGCCGGGCTTTTTCTTTGGCAGCGATGCCGGAGATCGCGATGACAACGCCTCACCATTGCCGCGTCACGTATGTATCACGTGATATGAAATTTATCACCTTCGTTCCGCGATTCAGCGGGACAGCAACCTCCTTGGCCCGGCGTTCCGACAGCGCCGGGTTTTTCTTTTTTAGCGCCTCATCGGTCGTTCGAGCGGCGCCCAACTGTGCAGGCAGCAGCGGCACGAGATAGCCATCTGCGCTCGTGCCACAGGCAGGCTTGGCCGAAGCACGGCGACTTTTCAGGTGGCGACTCGGCGGCCGGAAACCTTCTTCAGGAATTGCATCGGAGATTTCAGACGGTTCATCGGGGAATAGACGATATCCTGGAAGGTCTTGGGATCGGCCATTTCAAGAGCGGAAACCAGCCTGGCCTTGAGTGCGTCGCGTCCCGGCGAAAGGCCGGGCGGTCTCGGTTTCAGCCGGAGTTGGCGCAGCATGAAGTTGGCTTGATAGATCCTGGCCCGCCGTTCCAACGGGCGCATGCAGAAGGAAATGCTCAGGCTGACGGAGATGTTGTCGCCGTTCTTGACCCAGTGGGGCGCTACAGGCGGATGATGGACGGCCTCGCCGGGCGTCAGTCTGTAGATCTGGCCGTGGCCCTGCAATTCGGGCTTGTAGCGGGGGGTGTTGTAGCTGCTGGCATAGAAGCGTTCGAGCTCGATTTCCGGCAGAACTTCACGATCCCCGGGGTCGAACAGGCAGACTTCCTTCTCGCCCTTGATCTGGAACAGGAAGTTGGATTCGTGATCGATATGGAAGGGCGTGGAAATCCCCGGTGAGGTCAGAATCACGGTCAGGGTTGCCCAGGTCACTTCCTGGCGGAACGGCCGATCGGCGTGGGTCCCGATTTCGTCAATGAGCATGGCGAGAACCCGGGCGTAATCGCGATTGTAATCCTGCGTCCGCGAAAGCCTGATCCAGGAGCCGCTCTCGCCGAGCCGATCGATCACCTCCGTCAGTCGGTCATGCTGCGCGGCCTCGGTGAATTTGCTGCTGATCGATTCCCTTCTCAAATCGAGAGCGAGAAAGTCGGCAGCATTACCGCTTCCGATGATGCTGCGAGCAGTTTTGACGATCTCCGGGATCTCGAATAAGCCGCTCCGGCAAAGTGTATGATGAAGCTTGAAAGGTCGCACATTGTAATTTTCTTTGAATATTCGCTGATCTGTTTCAAGTATGTGTTCGATTTTATCGAAAGTTGAATACGAACCTCTCTCTATTTCGTTTTCGAAGGCGATGTTCATGATCAGTAACTCGCTCTCTTTCTGGAATGCCCCCAGTCCAGTGTCACTGAGGATATCACTAGAGAGGATTTTTATAAGGAGTAGAGGAGATATAAATATTAACTCTTTAGGGGAAGGATCGTCGCCGCTGTTTCATTTTCTGAGAAAATTTGCTTCGGAGACTGAATCGTCGAGACCGAAATATCTCCAGAATGAAGAGTATTCGACAGTTGAAACTTACCGGGAGGCGGTATGTGGTTGTTCCCGGTCGGCCCAATATTCATCATGCATTGACCAACTGGAGCCCAGGATTGCCCCAGAGCAAAGCACGTCATGTGAGCGCCCGCTCTCTCCAGCTCTTTGGTTCGACGCGTCTTTGCGATTCGTGGTGACTGCGTCAAATCGCTGAACGCTGCGGGCCTCGGCTACAGCGGCCCTGGACGACCTTGGCTCAATGCCATCATCGTCGGCCGGCATGCTCTTCTACCTTCCGCGGCTTGTCGAACTTCTCGCCGGAGGAAGGGGCAGCGCGCGAATCTCTGCTCGTCCCGCATGGCGGGGAGGGGAGTCGCTTGCTCGGGCGAGGGCACTTCCACCCCAAACGAAAGAAGGCGCCTCGAAGGGCGCCTTGCTTTTCGTCAGCGATATCAGAAGTTTCGATGGTGGGCGCACTAGGGCTCGAACCTAGGACCCGCTGATTAAGAGTCAGCTGCTCTACCAACTGAGCTATGCGCCCATCGAAACCACCGAAGCGCGACGCGGTGCCGCGTTCGATGGCGGCGATGTAGCAAAGCTCTTTGTGTGTGTCCAGCGTGTGACGGAAAAATTCTTCGGCTTTTTTGAAATTGCGCGCCGGCGTGCTATTCGAAGGCTCTATTCAAAAGCACCATTCATTAAATCGCCGGAGGTTCCTCATGCCGCCCACCAAATTTGGCGTTGGCCAAGCTGTGCGTCGCAAGGAGGACCAGTCCTTCATCACCGGTACGGGCCGTTATGTCGATGACGAGCAGCGTTCCGGCGCGCTGAGGGCTTATGTTCTGCGCTCTCCCTATGCCCATGCCCGTTTCAGCATCGGCGATCTTTCCGACGCCGCGGCGATGCCGGGCGTAAGGCTGATTCTGACGGCGGCCGATCTCGACGGGCTCGGCGATCTGCCCTGCCTGGCCTTGATGAAGAATGCCGACGGCTCGCCGCAGCGTCCGCAGCCCTATCCGCTGCTGGCGCGAGACGTGGTACGTCATGTCGGCGATGCGGTGGCGTTCGTGGTCGCCGATTCGCTCACCGAGGCCCGCGATGCCGCCGAGGCGATTCCGGTCGATTACGAATCGCTGGACGCCATCGTCGGCTCGGTTGCTGCCCTCGAGCCCGACGCGCCGCTGGTCTGGCCGGAGCATGGTTCGAACCTCGCCTTCGACGCTCAGATCGGCAACGCCAAGAAAGTGGCCAAGGCCTTCGACAAGGCAGCCCGCGTGGTATCCCTGGACGTCGTCAACAATCGTCTCGTCGCCAACTACATGGAAACCCGCGGTTGCCTCGCCGAATGGGACGGTGCGCGCTTCACCCTCACGGTGGGCAGCCAGGGCGTGCATTCCATCCGCGATACGCTCGCCAACCATGTCTTCAAGGTGAAGCCCGACAGGGTGCATGTGAAGACCGGCGATGTCGGCGGCGGCTTCGGCACAAAGGCCTTCATGTATCGCGAATATCCGCTCTCGCTGGAGGCGGCGCGCCGCCTCGGCAAGCCGGTGAAGTGGTTTGCCGACCGCGCGGAGCATTTCCTCGCCGACACCCAGGGCCGCGACAATATCAGCCGTATCGAGGCGGCGCTGGACCGGCGGTCGCGCATCCTGGCGGTCAAGATTGATATCATCGGCGATCTCGGCGCCTATCTTTCGCAGTTCGGACCTTTCATTCCCTGGCTCGGCGCCCTGATGGCGACCGGTGCCTATGCGATCGGCGCCATGGACGTCAGGGTGCGCGGCGTCTTCACCAACACGCTGCCCGTCGATGCCTATCGCGGCGCCGGCCGGCCGGAGGCCGCCTATCTCATCGAGCGGCTGATGGACGCCATTGCCTTCGAGACCGGGCTTTCCGTCGACGAGGTGCGCGCGCGCAACTTCGTCAAGCCGGAACAGATGCCGTTCAAGGCGCCGACCGGCCGCACCTATGATTCGGGCGAGTTCGAGGGCCATATGCGCAAGGCCATGGAGGTCGCCGGCTGGGGCGATTTCAAGGGCCGCTGGCAGGCCTCGAAGAAGGCGGGCAAGTTCCGCGGCATCGGCATGTCCACCTATATCGAGGCCTGTGCCGACGGGCCCAAGGAAGCCGCCAGCGTCACGCTCGAAAAGGACGGTACCGCCACCGTGCTGATCGGAACGCAGACCAACGGGCAGGGTCACCTGACGGCCTACGCCCAGTTCGTTTCGCAATATCTCGATCTGCCGCTGGAACGCATCAACGTGATCCAGGGCGATTCCGACCGGATCAAAACCGGCGGCGGCACCGGCGGCTCGCGCTCGATCCCGGTGGGCGGCGCGTCCGTGGCCCGGGCCAGCCAGACCCTGGCGGAGAAACTGAAGACGCTCGCCTCCGACGAACTCGAGGCCGGCATCGCCGATCTCGAAATCGTCGACGGCCGCGTGCGGGTGGTCGGCACCGACAAGGCCATCGACTTTGCCGCGCTCGCCCGTCTGCCCAAGGCTACGCCCGATCTGCTCAGCGCCGAGACCGACTATCAGCCCGGCGAGGCGACCTATCCGAACGGCACGCATATCTGCGAGGTGGAGATCGATCCGCAGACCGGTGTCACCGATATCCTCGGCTACACCATCGTCGACGATTTCGGCATGGTGGTGAACCCGCTGCTGCTGGAAGGCCAGGTGCATGGCGGCGTGGTGCAGGGCATCGGCCAGGCCTTGCTGGAGCGCACGGTCTATTCGGAAGACGGCCAGTTGCTCACGGCATCGCTCACCGACTATGCCCTGCCGCGAGCCGACGATCTGCCCTTCATCCATTTCGAGACGCGCAACATTCCCTGCAAGAACAACCCGCTCGGCATCAAGGGAGCCGGTGAGGCCGGCACCATCGGCGCCGCGCCGGCGGTGATGAATGCGGTGATCGATGCCCTCAGGCGCGGCGTCGGGGTCACCAAGCTCGACATGCCGGCGACCCCTGAAGTGGTGTGGCGCACGATCCAGGAGGCGCAGAACCGCAAGCTGGCGGCCGAATAGGCCTCGCGCGGCTGCAGTGTCGGACCCGACTTCAATAGGGGGAGCCGACGCTGCAAGCCACGATTGTCGCAGCGTTTTGCTGAAAACCGCCATCTGTTCTTCGGCGCCCTTCGTGACTGCCATCCCCTGCTTTTCAGGGGGAGGCTGGCTCGGACGCCTTGGGCCAATAGGTGCCGAAAGCCCAGATATTGCCTTCCGGATCGCGGCAGATGAATTCCCGGCTGCCATAGTGGCGGTCGACGGGTTCTTCCTCGATCTTTGCCCCGGCGGCCTTGGCGCGCTCATAGGCGGCGTCGGCATCGTCGACGGCGACATAGATCGATTTGCCGCCACCCGATCCCGGCGAACCGACGATCTTGCAGAAATTATCGTCGCGTGCCGTGCCGAGCATGATCATCGAGGAGCCGAGGGCAAGCTGGGCGTGATCGACGACATCGCCAGTGCCGTAGCAGGCGTGCAAGGTGAAGCCGAAGGCTTCCTGCAGCCAGTCGATCATGGCCCGCGCGTCGGCATAGCGCAGGGCGGGGTAGAGGCGGGGAGCTTCGGTCGTCGATAGCGGCATGGGGCATGTCTCCGTTGTGAACCGGAGCGGACTGTGGCCGCATGGCGACGGGCCGTCTTGAAGAAATGTTACGCATCCATGCGCCAGGCCGTCGGCGGACAGCCCGCCAGCAAGGAGAATTCGCGGGTGAGGTGGGCCTGATCGGCATAGCCGCAGGCAGCCGCGATATCGGCCCATCCGGCCGCCGTGCCCCTGGCGGCAAGGGCCTGCGCGGCATTGAAGCGGATGATGCGGGAGACGGATTTTGGAGCCAGCCCGATCTCCTCACGGAAGCTTGCGACCAGGCGCCGACGGCTCCAGTCGAGCTTTTCCGCCAGGGTGCCGATACGGACGTCTCCGCCCTTGCGCATGAGCTGGCAGAACGCCCAGTGGATGGCGGGATTGGCAGGCGAGGCGTGGCCGAGGCGCATCCCGACGAAATGCTCGGCGAGATCGAGGCGCGCTTCCCAGGAATTGAGGTCGGCAAGCCGCCGGGCGAACTGGCTGATGCCGCGGTCGGCGAGGTCATCCACGGTGACCATGCGGTCGGCCAACTCGCTCATCGGCAGCCCGAAGAACAGACGGCCGCCCAGCGGGGTGAAATTGATCTGGATACATGCGGCCGCACCATCCGAATCCATGATGATGGGGCCTGCGAACAGGCCGGCGGCAAAGCTGCCATAGCTCTCCGCGAGAGTTGGGGCCCTGCCGAGACCGATGCGGAACGGGCTGCCGAAATTGACGATCAGCGGCACGGCCAGCGAAGCAGCCTCGGTGAGCCCCCGCATGGCAACGCCGTTCTCCCGATAGCCGTAGATCCCGCTGACCAGCGTGGTCAGGTGCGGGGTCGGAGGTCGGTGCCAAAAGGCAGGTTCGCCCCGGCTGTCATGTCCATGCCCCATCGCGAATCCCAGTCAGGTCCCATTCTTTGTCGTGATCCCGGCAGGCTAGGACCTCAAACATAAGCCAATCGGGCCTGCAGCGGGAGTCTCCGTCACCCTGTGACAGGATGGACATGGGTTTGATCCGGCCTCTGCTTCATCAAAGAGCTTTTCTCCCACGCGGCTTGGCCCTATTGTCCGCCAGAACAAACAATCGTTCGTCATAACAAACGAAAGGCTGGCAATGAGTGGGTCGGACAAGCGGGGTGAACTCGATGCGGGCGCCGTTGCGCTATCGGGGCAGCTCGGCAAGACGGTCCAGCGTCTGCGCAAGGCCTATAATCTCTCGCTGTCGGAGCTGGCCGAGCAGTCGGGCGTGGCCAAGTCGATCATCAGCCAGATCGAGCGCAACGAAACCAACCCCACTCTGGCGACGATCTGGCGTCTGTCTCAGGCCCTCGACGTTTCGATCGAGCGAGTGCTGGGTTCGAGCGAGGACGAGCCCTTCATCGAAAAGACCACGCGGGTCGATACGCCCGTGATCATTTCCGACGACGGCAAGTGCCGCCTGGCGGTGGTCGGCTGGCTGAAGACCGTGGAATGGCTGCAATGGTATGATTTTCGAGCCGAGCCAGGCGGGGTGCTCGAAAGCGATGCCCATCAGCGCGGCTCTGTCGAATGCCTGTCGATCCTCGCCGGCGTGGTCGAGGTCGACGTGGCCGGCGTGCGCGAACGGGCGGAGCCCGGCGAGACGCTGCGCTATCGCTGCGACCGGCAGCATGCCATCCGCGTGGTCGGCGACGAGCCCGTCCACGCCACCATGGTCTGCTTCATGAAGGCGGCTCTCATGGAGTAGGGGCCGCGCCCGCCCACAGAGAGCTTGGCGTGATACGGGCTTGCCGATCGGTGCCCTGTTCTTTTCGCGTGGCCGTCCGGCGCTCGATCAGCACGGAATCGCCGAATTCGTGGGCGCGATAGTTCCAGGCTTCCAGCATCAGCGACACGCGGTCGAGCGTTAGGTCGTCAGCAAAGGCGCGCAGCAGTTCGAAATGGCTTTCGCCCGGCTGATGGACGCCGCTGAGAATGGCATCGACAAGACGAAGCCTCGTTTCCGGGCCGATCCGACCCTGCGCCACGCCGTCGCCGGCCCGGAGGCCACCGGCTGCCGAGGCGGCATGTTCGAGGGCTCGCACGACGCTGGTCCCGATGGCGATCACCCGTCCACCGGCCGCCTTCGTGCGGGCGATCGCGGCTGCCGTCGCTGCCGGGATGCGATAGGGCTCGTCGAAGGGGAGGCTCAGATCCATCACCGCATCGCCCGTCGAGGAAATGCCGGCGGCGTGCGTCAGGCTGGCAAACCCAACGCCGCGCCGTCGCCAGGCGGCGATCATGCGCCAATCGAGCGCGAAACCGGCCGAAGGCGGTTCGAACGCCAATGGCTCGGCAGCGATCGCCGTCCACATGTCCCAAAGCGCCAGGGGGGCTGGTACATGGGCATATTGGATGGGTCGCCCGTGGCGTGCCAGGCCGGCGAGGATTTGATCCGTCGGACCGGAAAAGCGCAGCGAGACCAGGCGTGGATAGCCGTGCAGGCGCTCGATCTCGGCTGTCAGCGGGCCAAGCTCGAGCTTGTCGCCGGCGAGGAGTTGCGGTGGCGCGGGACGATCTTCCGTGCGCAGGCGGTGGTCGCCCGCCCCGAAGACGACCGCCACGAAACGGCTGGGATCGCCGGCAGATACCCAGGCGGCAAGCCGAACCTCGATCGGCCTGCCGCTGCCGGCATGGAGGCCGGCAAGGCTGGCGGGCAGGGTGGCCGCATCGTTAGCGACAAGGAGGTCGCCGGGGCTGAACAGCAGGGACAGGGCACTGCGCGGCAAATGGCGGATCTTGCCGGTGCTGGAGACGGCGAGCAGCCGCGCGGCGCCCGGCTCGGGATTGTCGGCGGCAATCATGGCCGAATCCCTGCGGTCAGGGCGAGGCGCGGTTGACCAAGGCCCAGGCTGCGGAGGATGTCGGCTGCCGCTTCCTCCGGGCGCTTGAGCGCGGATCGGTCGGCCTCCGGCACGGCTTGAGCGTGCAGGGGGGTGTCCATGTCGCCGGGATCGATGGCAAGGAAGCGCACGCCTTCTTCGCGTGCTTCCTCGGCCCAGATGGCGGTGAGATGCTGAAGCGCGGCCTTGCTGGCGCCATAGGCGCCCCAGCCGGCATAGGCGTTGACGGCCGCGTCGCTGGTGATGTTGACCACGGCCGCGTCACGCCCCTGCCGCGCCGAGGCCGCGAGGGCGCCGAACAGGGCCTTGGTCAGGCGGAAAGGGCCGACCAGATTGACGGCGAGAGCTTCTTCCAGCTCTTCGCATTGCGTATCGGCCAGCAAGGCGAGCGGCACCGGCCCAAGGCTGGAGGCATTGTTGACGAGGAGGTCAAGGCCGCTGAGGTTGCCGGTGATCTGCAGGGCGATGGCATGGATATCGGCCTTGCATCCGACGTCGCCGACAATGCCGAGCGCACCGGTTTCCACGCCCACGCGCTCGACGGCTTCCCTGGTGCGAGCAACGAAGGTGACCTGTGCGCCTCGCTCTGTCAGCGCCCGCACGAGGGCTAGCCCAAGCCCGGAGGTGCCGCCGGTTACGGCTGCCCGCAAGCCCTTGAGATCGCTATGAACGCTCATTGATCAACACTCCCTGAATCACTCAGGGAGTGTTGATAGAAGTTCAAGTGAACTTTAAGTCAAGCGGCAAATCGAGATAGGGGTTAGATCGGTCCCAGGACGTCACGACCTCGGGAGAATGGCAATGGCGGTTCGATCCGGCAAATTTCTCGGGGAAATCAATTTTCCAGGCCGAGTTCGAGCTGTTCGCCGTCAGACGGTTCCTCCGAAGCGAAACCCGATAGGGTGACGCCGAGCAGGCGTATGCCCTTCGCCGGCGGGAACACGCTGCGGATGAGGTCCAGGCTGACGGATCGCAGGCTTTCCTGGGTGTGCACCGGTGCGGTCAGGGTACGGCTGCGGGTGGCCTGCTGGAAATCGGCATATTTGATCTTCACCGTCACGGTCCGGCCGAAGGCCTGGGTCTTCTCGCACCAGGCCCAGACCTCGTCGGCCATGGCGAGGACGCCGGCCTCGATATCCTCGGGCGTCGTCAGATCCTCGGAGAACGTCGTCTCCGAGCCGGAGGATTTGCGCGGGCGGTCCGGCTCCACCGGCCGATCGTCCTCGCCCCGTGCGATCGCATGATACCAGGCCCCGGCCTTGCCGAAATGGCGGACGAGATCCTCCAGGGACTGTGCCTTGAGGTCGGCGCCGGTGACGATGCCGAGCCGGTTCATCTTCTCAGCGGTGACCGGGCCGACACCGTGGAACTTGGCCACCGGCAATGTCTCCACGAAAGCCGGTCCCATGGCGGGGGTGATGACGAACTGCCCGTTGGGCTTGCGGTGATCGGAGGCGAGCTTGGCCAGGAACTTGTTGTAGGAAATGCCGGCCGAGGCGGTGAGGCCGGTTTCCTCGAGAATGCGGGTGCGGATGGCCTGTGCCGTCGCCGCCGCGCTGGGCAGGCCCTGCAAATTTGCGGTGACGTCGAGATAGGCCTCGTCCAGCGAAAGAGGCTCGATCAGCGGCGTGAACTCGGCGAAAACGGCGTGGATCTGGCGCGAGACGGCGCGATAGACCTCGAAGCGCGGCCTGACGAAGATGAGATCGGGGCAGTTGCGCAGCGCGGTCGAGGAAGGCATGGCGGAGCGCACGCCGAAGGCTCGCGCCTCATAGCTCGCCGCCGCGACCACGCCGCGCCGTTCCGAATAGCCCACGGCCAGCGGCCGTCCGCGCAACGAGGGATCGTCGCGCTGCTCGACGGAGGCGTAGAAGGCATCCATGTCGATATGGATGATCTTGCGGACAGGGGCGGACATCGAGACAGTCTATACCAGTGGTCGCGATGTTTGACTCGCGCGTCATTGCGAGCGCAGCGAAGCAATCGAGTGTCCGAGGGGCGCCACTCGTGCCTCTGGATTGCTTCGCTGCGCCCGCAATGACGGTGCAGGCGGCAATAGCGATGATGGGGAGTGTGGTTGAGGTCCAGCCTGCGTTCTTATGTCTGATTTCAAGAATGGTGGCTGGCTCAAAACTCTTTCGCCAGCAGGGCGAAACTCTCTTTGACATAATGGGCGAGAGGACGGGTCGCCTCGCTCTGCTTCCATTTCTCCAGGGCTAGGCGCAGGGTACCCATGGCTACCATCGCCACCAGCCGAAGCCCGTCCCGCCGTTCGGGGGAGGGCCAGAGCTCGCACATCGCTTCCAGTAGGATGCGCTCGGTCTCGACGAAACCAGCCTCTTTGCGCGCGCGCAGGGCTTCGGTCGATTGCATCAGGCGATCGAAAACGATGGACTCCTTGGTCTCGCGCCGAGATGCAAGTTTGACGAGGCAGTTCTGCACGGCGACCAGAGGGCGCTCCTCGGCGGATTCTTCGAGCATGGCCGGCCCGAGCGCCTCGCGGAAGCCGCCGTCATGTGCGGCCAGCAGCACATCCTCCTTCGATTTGAAATAGTAGAAGAAGGTTCGGCGCGAGATACCCGCCGCCTGCGCGATCGCCTCGAGCGTCGTGCCTTCATAGCCGTGTTTCACGAACAGTTTCAGGCCTTCTTCGACGATGCGCTCGGACGTCTCGCGCCGCTTGCGCTCCCGCAGGCCCCGCGGCTTTGGTGAGACGTCTTCCATACCAAACGGCTCCATCGCTACCTCTTGCAAAATTACACTGAGTGCAATAAAAAATCGCACTCAGTGTAATTTTTATAGCGATATTGATGACATGTCTCAAGCAATGACTGGGGTTCGCTACGGCGTCTTTCGCCAAGGCAGTGCTGGCGTGCAGACCGGCCTTCACCGGCGCGATGGAGGATTTATCCCTTGCTGCATGATGTCGTGATTGCCGGCGCGGGGCCGGTCGGCCTGTTCCTGGCCTGTGAACTGCGCCTTGCGGATCTGTCCGTGCTGGTGCTGGAGCAGAACGAAGATTCGCAGTCCCCCCTGAAGCGGCTTCCCTTCGGCTTGAGGGGCCTGTCGGTGCCAACAGCCGAAGCTTTCTACCGTCGCGGCTTGCTGGACGAGATCGCGTCTTCGCAGCCCGCCAAAGAGGGTTCAGGCCGCGGCGCCCAGGCCGCCGCCCATTGGATGCAGCAACCTCGCCGTCCCGGCGGACATTTTGCTGGCATCCAGTTCTTTCATGACAATATCGTTGCTTCGAAGTGGCCCTACCGCCTGCCGAATCCGGCTGGGTCCGGCCTTGCGGTCACGATGGAGCATCTCGAAGCCGTCCTGGCCGCGCACGCCCATGCCATGGGCGTGGAGATCAGGCGGGGCCTCGGTGTCGAGGGCTTCGATCAGTCGGGGGAAGACGTGAGCATTCGTGCCGGCGCCTCGACGTTTCGCGGGCGCTGGCTGGTCGGTTGCGACGGGGGCCGCAGCATTGTGCGCAAGGCCGGCGGCTTTGGGTTCGCCGGTACCGATCCCGAATTCACCGGCTATTCCGTCGACGTCGAAATGGCCGATCCGGACAGGCTCAACCCGGGCCGCCACTACACGCCGACGGGCATGTATACCTATTCACCGCCCGGTACGATCGCGATGGTCGATTTCGATGGCGGGGCTTTTCATCGAACCCAGGCGGTCACGCTCGACCATGTCCAGGCGGTGCTTCGCCATGTCACCGGCATCGATGTCGCTCTGACGGCTCTCAAGCTCGCCGCGACGTGGACGGATCGCGCCTATCAGGCGACGGCCTATCGCAAGGGGCGTGTGCTGCTTGCCGGCGATGCCGCACATATTCATTCCCCGCTGGGCGGCCAGGGGCTCAATCTCGGGCTTGGCGATGCGATGAATCTCGGCTGGAAGCTGGCCGCCACGATCCGAGGCAGCGCCCCGGACGGCCTGCTCGACAGCTATTTCGAGGAGCGGCATCCGGTGGGCGCGCGGATCCTCGACTGGTCCCGCGCCCAGGTTGCCATCATGCGGCCGACCGCCAGTACGCGCGCGCTCGAAGCCATCATTCGAGACCTCATGGAGACGCGGGACGGCGCGACCTATTTTGCCGAGCGGGTGTGGGGTGTGTCTCTGCGCTACGATCTCGGCGACAGCCATCCACTGGTGGGCCGCAGCGCGCCCGACTTCGAGTTGGGCGGCGGCACGAGGCTTGCCCAGCTCCTCAGGACGGGCAAAGGCATCTTCCTCGATTTCGACGCCCGGCCGCACTGGCAGGCCCTTCTGTCACGCTGGAGCGACCGCATCAGCTATGTCGGCGGTGACGCCGACGACCGGCTCGGCCTGAGTGCCTTGCTGGTACGCCCGGATGGCGTCGTCGCCTGGGCCAGCGAAACCGGCCAGGACCCAGAGGAAGCCTCCACGGCCCTGGGGCGGTGGTTCGGCAGGCCCAGCGAGGCATGACGTTTCTTCCGGCGCTATGTGTCGAACGGCCTCAGATCCGCGAATAGAGGCTCTCGGCGTGCTCATGCTCGTTCAGCACCAGCTTGTGCTCGGCCGGGGGATGGGCACGCTGTCCGCAGTCGAGACGCGGGCAGATGCGGCAGCCCACGCCGATGGGCACGGCCTGGCCGGCATTGGAAACATCCATGCCGTCGGAATAGACCATCTCGGCCGCATGCGAGATGTGGCAGCCAAGGCCGATCGAAAGATGGCGCCTGGGCGCGTTATGGCGATGGCCCCCTTTCGTCAACGACTTTGCAATGCAGAAATAGCGCGTGCCTTCCGGCATCTGGCTGATCTGGATGTTGATCTGCCCCGGCAGCAGGAAGGCGGCATA
This sequence comes from Labrys sp. LIt4, assembly GCF_017813775.1. Classification (NCBI taxonomy): domain Bacteria; kingdom Pseudomonadati; phylum Pseudomonadota; class Alphaproteobacteria; order Hyphomicrobiales; family Xanthobacteraceae; genus Labrys; species Labrys sp. LIt4. The sequence goes on along the minus strand of NZ_JAGIPY010000021.1, from coordinate 38,784 downwards.
AACGTTCCAGCGCGGGCAGGCGCCGGAATGGCGGGGGATGTGGATGCCCGAAAGCGAGAAGCGCTTGGAGATGTTACCGGCGATATCGGTGCGGATCAGGTGTAGCGGGATGCCGCTGGCCCCGGGGCGCTGCAGCGTGGTCATGCGGTGGCAGACCTGCTCGAAGCTGGTCTTGAAGCGCCGGGCGATCCTGTCGATGTCGTAGCGCGTCTCCCGGCAGGCGGTGAGGAAGGGCTGATAGGGCATGATCACCGCGCCGGCGAAATAGGCGGCAAGGGCGTGGCGAGCCAGGGCCGGGGCATCGGCGGGCAAGGCGCTTTCGGTGATGAGATGCTCGATCTCGCGCGAGGCGGCGAGCAGGCCGAGGCGGTGGGCGGCCGTGAAGGTGGCGCTCTCGGGCGAGAGCACGTCGGCGGTCTCGAAGGTCTCCTCGTCGCGGCCGAGGCGCCCGGCAAGGCCCTGGGGCAGGGGAGCGAGCCGCCACTGCACGCCGAACACGTTGGAGAGGTAGAGCTTGAGGCCGTGCTCGAAGGAATCGGAGAGATTGTCGATCTCGCCGCGAATGCGCTCGGCTTGCGCTTCCAGGGCCGGGAAGTAGTTGGCATTGGCCTGCAGGAAGTCCGAAACCGCATCGGTGGCGACGTGGTAGCCCGCCTCCTGGGCCGAGGTGGCGCTTTGATTGGCATTGCGCAGCGAACGGAAGCGGTCGAACAGATGCACGATGGCCCGGCCGATCTGCGGGTTGGAGCTGGCGAGATCGCGCACATCCTGATTGGTGACGTCGCTGTCGGCGAAGAGATCGTCGCCGAACAGCTCCATGAGGTCTCCGGCCAGCCGCGAATCGTCGTTCTCGGCGAGCTCGGTGGCGTCGACACCGAAATAGCTTGCCGTCTTCAACAGCAACGGCACCGTCATGCGCCGGCGGTTGTGCTCGATCAGGTTGAGATAGCTCGCGGAAATGCCGAGCGAGCTGGCAAGTTGGGCCTGCGAAATCCGGCTCTGCCGGCGCAACCTCTGAATCTTGCCGCCGATGCGCGGATCGGCCTCTTGCATGGCACCTGTCATGGTTCGTTCCCGGTCTTGTCACCTTGTAAATTTTTACAAGATTTACAACATTACAAAATTTTCTTTACAGCGATTTTCCGGTTAACGCCCCGGAAATGCGATACGTCTTGCTTTATTGCGCCGCGGTGTCAATCATTGACTTAACACGAAACGCGGTACGGAGGAACGTGTTATGGACCAGATGCGCCAGAGCAACGATCACGACGAATTCATCACCATCATCGGCGCCAGCATGGCCGAGATCAACGCCGAGTACCACGCTCAGGGCCTGGCGGATCGGGACTTCTCGATCGTGCACAAGATCGGCCGGCATCGCTTCACCCGCGTGGGCGGCGGCGCTTCCGAACACATGTTCGACGGCCAGTCGATGATCGCCGCCACCTTTACCCGGACGCGCCGCAACTGATGCCGGCCCGAACCGCGGCCCCCTTTTGGAGGCATCTGGAATGTCGATCTTCGATCGACACTCTCGGAAACGCGGCAGGAAATTGTCGATCTGAAGATCGGCACTCAATCAGTCAATCTCTTTACACGTCGACACGTTAGGAAGTTTGTGATGCTCGATACCCAGAAGAACCGCCCCGCCGAGACCTTCCCCGCCCCGGAATGGGCGCCGGATCGCTGGCGCAACGTCCGCCGCAACTACACGCCGCGCGACGTGGAGCGGCTCGCCGGGTCGCTGCCGATCCGCCATACGCTGGCCGAGAATGGCGCCAGGCGCCTGTGGGAACTCCTGCACAAGCGCGACTATGTCCCGACGCTCGGCACCTTCACCGGCAACCAGGCGGTGCAGCAGGTCAAGGCCGGGCTCGAGGCGATCTATCTGTCCGGCTGGCAGGTGGCGGCGGATGCCAATAGCTCGGGCAACATGTATCCCGACCAGAGCCTCTATCCCGTCGACAGCGTGCCCTCCGTCGTGCGCCGCATCAACAAGGCCCTGCAGCGCGCAGACCAGATCCAGACCATGGAGCGCGTCGACGGCAAGGGCGGTGAGCAGCTCGATTATTTCGTGCCTGTGATCGCCGATGCCGAAGCCGGCTTTGGCGGCCAGCTCAACGCCTATGAACTGATGAAGGCGATGATCGAGGCGGGCGCCGCCGCGGTGCATTTCGAGGACCAGCTGGCTTCGGAAAAGAAGTGCGGCCATCTCGGCGGCAAGGTGCTGGTGCCGACGCGCACCTTCATCAAGACGCTGAACGCGGCACGCCTCGCGGCCGACGTGATGGGCGTGCCGACCTTGATCATGGCCCGTACCGATGCCGAGGCAGCGCGCCTGATCACCTCCGATGTCGATGAGGCCGACCGGCCCTTCATCACCGGGGAGCGTACGCCGGAAGGCTTCTATGTGCTCAAGGGCGGCTTCGAGGCGGCGATCGCCCGCGGCATTGCCTATGCGCCCTATGCCGATCTGATCTGGTGCGAGACCTCGACGCCGAGCCTGGCCGACGCCAAGCGCTTCGCCGAAGCCGTGCGCAAGGTCCATCCGGACCAGATGCTGGCCTATAACTGCTCGCCCTCGTTCAACTGGGCCAAGCATATGGATCCGGCGGCGATGAAGGCGTTCCAGCGCGAACTGGGTGCGATGGGCTACAAGTACCAGTTCATCACGCTGGCTGGCTTCCACAACACCAGCTACACCACCTTCGATCTCGCCCGCCGCTACAAGCAGGATGGCATGGCCGCCTATTCGCAGCTCCAACAGGCCGAGTTCGCCGCCGAGGCCGACGGCTTCACTGCGACGCGCCACCAGCGCGAGGTCGGCACCTCCTATTTCGACGCCATCGCCACCATCCTTGGCGAGGGCCAGAGCTCGACCACGGCGATGGAACATTCGACCGAGACGGCGCAGTTCTGAGGCGACACTCACTTCCCGATATCGTGATGGCCCTTCCCGCGACAGCGGGGAGGGTCGTTTCTTTTCGGGTGCGCGGGCATCCTGCCCGCTCCTGGAAACGCGGCGCACCTTGGAAGGAAAGAACGGGCAAGATGCCTATGGGCGTTACCTTTGCGAGCGGAAGGCGCACGAAAAGCGGCGCGCCCATCTCCTCGGCTCGATCAAGTGATGGAGGGGGATCGGCATCTTCTTGCGGGCAAGTCTGGCGTTTCCAAGATGGTCGATCTGGAGATCGACCCACCGGACGCTCGCCTCTCGCCCGCAAAGCAAGCGCGTATGGGCAAGATGCCTTTGCGCCCGGAGATTACGGTTCTCCCGCCTCGAAACTCGCGCGGTTGATGCCGTATTTCGTCAACTTGTCGTAGAAGGTCTTGCGGGGGATGCCGAGGGTTTCGAGGCTGGCCCGTACATCGCCCTTGTGCCGGGTCAGCGCCTCGCGGATGAGGTCGGCCTCGTAGCGCTCCAGCCGCTCGGGCAGCGAGGTGCCTTCACCCAAGCCCGAGGCCGGGGCATTTGTTCCGGCCGCGGCGAGGTCGATTTCGGCCAGCCCCAGCGCCATGCGCTCGGCGAAATGCACGATCTCGCGCACATTGCCCGGCCAATCATGGGTGGCGAGATGGTGGCGCACGGCCGGCGTCAGCATCGGTACTTCGCGCTGGAAGCGCCGGCAGGCCCGGTCGAGATAGACGGCAAACAGCAGGGGCACGTCCTCCCGCCGTTCGCGCACGGGTGGAATGCGCAGCGTCACCACATTGAGGCGGTGGAACAGGTCTTCGCGGAAGCTGGCCCTGTGCGCCGGAGAGCCGAGATCGCTCTTGGCGGCGGCGACTACGCGCAGATCCACCTGCCGAGCCGTGTTGGAGCCGAGCGGCGTGATCTCGCGCTGCTCGAGCACGCGCAGCAGGCGGGCCTGGGCGCTGAGCGGCATGCTCTCGATCTCGTCCAGGAACAGCGTGCCGCCGCTGGAATGCTCGATCAGCCCGACCCTTTTCTTCAGCGCGCCGGTAAAGGCGCCGCTCTCATGTCCGAACAGTTCGCTTTCCAGCACCGTTTCGGGCAGGGCGCCGCAATTGAGCGCGACAAAACGCCCGCTGCGCCGGCGGCCGAGATGATGGAGCTGGTCGGCCACCAATTCCTTGCCGGTGCCGGTTTCGCCCACGATCATCACGTCGACATCGGCATCGGCCACCGCCTTCAGCGTTTCGCGCAGACGCTCCATCGCGGGAGCGTCGCCGAGCAAAGGCGAGGGGGCGTTGGCCTCTGCCGCCGCCTGGCGCAGGCGCCGGTTCTCCATCACCAGAGCCCGCTTTTCGGTGGCGCGTTTCACGCTCTGGATCAGCCTGTCGGAGGCGAAGGGCTTGGGCAGGAAATCATAGGCCCCTTCGCGCATCGCTTCGACGGCGGTGGCAATGTCACCATGCCCGGTGATCATGATCACCGGCAGGTCGGGATCGCGGGCGCGCAGGGTGCGGAACAATTCCATGCCGTCGACGCGCGGCATGCGCAGATCGGTGATCACCACGCCCGGAAAGCGTTCGTCGATGGCCTTGAGGGCTTCGACGGCGGATTCGAACAGGAACGGCTCGAAGCCGGCAAGCCGCAGTGTCTGCGCATTGGCGTCGCGCAGGACGGCATCGTCGTCGACGAAGGCAACGGGCAAGGGGGAGCCGGCAGTCATGGCGTGCGCATCTCCGGCAGAAGGCTGACGGGAGACGGCGGCCGAACGAGGTGGAATATCGAAGTGTTGCTCATGCCGTTCATCCTTCTTTCTCCGCCCGCTTCAGGGTGATCAGGAAACGACAGCCTTGGCCCGGCTGGCTTTCCACCTCCAGGCGGCCGCCGAATTCCTCGACGATGTCCTTTGAAATCACCAGCCCGAGACCGAGCCCGCCGGGCTTGGTGGTGGTGAAGGGCGTGAAGAGATGGGCCGTCACCTCGGGCGCAAGGCCGGGGCCATTGTCGGACACGGTGAGACGGACCAGGTCTCCTTCGCCAGCGATGCCGATATGGATGGCCTGGACGGCTCGTCCTTCCAGGGCTTCGAGGGCGTTCTGCAGGAGATTGACCAGCACCTGCTCGAGCCGCACGCGATTGGCCGCCACCCTCAGATCGTCCGCAACAGGATCGACGTCGATCTCCGCCCCCTGGCGCCGGGCCCGGATACCGACCAGCAGCAGCGCACCGTCGAGCACGTCGCGCAGGGCGACCGGCCCGACATCGCCGCTGGCCTTGCGGGCGAAGCTTCGCAGTTGCGCGATGATGTCGGCGATCTTTTCGGTCAGCCCGGCAATGGTCGCCAGGTTCTGGCGGGCTGGCACCGGCTCGCTGCGGTCGAGAAAGATCGCGGCATTGTCGGCGAAACTGCGGATGGCGGCGACCGGCTGGTTCACCTCATGGGCGAGGCCTGCCGTGATCTGGCCGAGGATCGCGAGGCGATTGGCCTGGGTGAGTTCATCTCGCGCGGTCTGCAGCTTGGCCTCGACCTTGCGGCGCTCGTCGATCTCGGCGGAGAGGAGAGCATTGCTCTGGCTGAGGTCGAGCGTGCGAGCCTCGACGCGATGCTCGAGTTCGATCTGGGCTTCGGTGAGTTCGGCCGTGCGCGCGATCGCCCGCTGGCGCCGGTGCAGGAGTATGCCGAGCAGGACCAGCGTGGCTCCGACCACCGCGAAGGTGATGGAGCGCAAGGTCGCGGCGCCGGCGGCAAGCGCGCGCGCGGCCGGCTCCAGCAGATGCAGCTGCCAACTGGTCGTAGGCACCTTGCTCGCGCTGGCGAGGTGCAGCCCGCTGCCGCGCAGAGAGACGAAGTCTGCGCCCGGCGTCGATGCCTGGCTGCGCCGGATCGGCAAGACTGTCAGCGGCGAATCGCCGAACTGTAGAGAGGAGCGGATCCTTGCTGCTTCTTCGGCGGCGATCGGGGCCTGCGCCATGAAGCGCCATTCCGGCTGGCTGGTCAGCAGCACGATGCCGCGGGGGTCGGTGACGTAGACGATGGCGCCCGAGCGATGCCAATCCTCCTCGACAGAGAAGAACTCCACCTTGACCACGATGACGCCCTGCATGCCGCCTGGGCCGTCGATGCGACGGGCAATGTAGAGGCCCGGCCGCTGGCTGACGGTACCAAGGGCGAAATGCTCGGTGTCTCCCTTGGCCACGGCTTCGGTGAAATAGGGACGAAAGGCATAATTGGTGCCGACGAAGCTGATGTCCTCCTTCCAGTTGGAAGAGGCGATCGCCAGGCCCGTGCGGTCGATCAGGTAGATCACGGCCGAGCGCGCGCCGGCATTCAGGCTTTCGAGCTTGGCGTTCATGGCTCCGATACGAGCCGCATCCGGCGAGCTCAGGGTGGCGAGCACATCGGGATCGCGCGACAGCACCAGCGAGAGCGTGCGCTGCTTTTCCAGCTCGCTGCGCAGTACGGCGATATCCAGCGTGGCACTGCCGGCAGCCTGAGCACGGAGTGCCTCGGCGGCCTGGCGTGTGCCGTAATTGCCGGCAAGCCAGACGGCGAGCGCCAGGCTCGCCAGGCTGAGCGCGGCAAAAACCAGCCATTCGATCCGCCGCTTTCGCCGTCTTTGCGCAGCCCCGCTCATCGATTTTTTCGCCATCCTTCGCGGCCAAGCATGTGCGGAAATCCGCACAGGAGCAAGGCCGATGTGCGGGGCTTCGCTCAAAAGGCTTGGCGCCGCCCAATGGGCGCGAGCCACGAAATCGAGCAATATCAATAGCTTGATTGTTGGCACGGGATTTGCTGATCATAAGGCAGCCGCTGGCAGAAAGCGGCGTCGAGGAAACCCTTTGGGCCAGGCCGCTTGCCGGGGCCCCATGGAGGAACAGATGATCTCCCTCAGCGAGATGCCCAAGGCGGAGGCTCCGCGCAAGCGCCCCTTCTATGCAAACCTCTACTTCCAGGTCCTTGTCGCGATCGCGCTGGGGATTTTGCTCGGTCATTTCTATCCCGATCTCGGCAAGTCCCTGAAGCCGCTGGGCGACGCCTTCATCAAGCTGGTGAAGATGGTGATCACCCCGGTGATCGCGCTGACCGTGATCACGGGCATTGCCGGCATGAGCGATCTCAAGAAGCTCGGCCGCGTCGTCGGCAAGGCCTTCATCTACTTCCTGACTTTCTCCACCCTGGCTTTGATCATCGGGCTTCTGGTCGGCAATATCGTGCAGCCGGGCGCCGGCTTGAACGTCAATCCGGCTACACTGGATCCCAAGGCGGTGGCCGATTATGCCGCCAAGGCGCATGACCAGACCATCACCGGCTTCCTGATGAACATCATCCCCAGCAACCCGATCAGCGCGCTGGCGGGCGGAGACGTGCTGCAGGTGCTGTTCTTCTCGGTGGTGTTCGGTATCGCGCTGGCCCAGATCGGCAGTGCAGCCGAACCGCTGCTGGTCGTGCTGAACTCGATCTCGCGCGGCATGTTCCGGCTGGTCGCCATCCTGATGAAGGCCGCGCCCATCGGCGCCTTCGGGGCCATGGCCTTCACCATCGGTGCCTATGGCATTGGTTCGATCGCCAATCTCCTGATGCTGATCGGCACCTTCTACCTGACCTCTTTGCTTTTCGTGCTGGTCGTGCTCGGGGCAGTCGCCTGGTACAATGGCTTCTCGATCCTTGCTCTGATCCGCTACATCAAGGAAGAGCTCCTGCTGGTCCTCGGCACCTCCTCCTCCGAGGCCGCGCTGCCCAGCCTGATGGACAAGATGGAGCGGGCCGGCTGCCGCAAATCGGTGGTGGGTATCGTCATCCCCACCGGCTATTCCTTCAACCTCGACGGCACCAATATCTACATGACCCTGGCCGCTTTGTTCATCGCGCAGGCCACCGGCATCCAGCTTGGCTGGGGCGAGCAGATCCTGCTGCTCCTGGTTGCCATGCTGAGCTCGAAGGGCGCGGCCGGCATCACGGGCGCCGGATTCATCACCCTGGCGGCGACGCTGGCCGTGGTGCCCTCCGTTCCGGTTGCCGGCATGGCCCTCATCCTCGGCATCGACCGCTTCATGTCCGAATGCCGGGCCCTCACCAATCTGGTCGGCAATGCTGTCGCCACCATCGTGGTGGCCCGGTGGGAGGGCGAACTCGACAAGGACCAGCTCGCGGCCGCGCTGAGCGGTGACGACGCGCCGCAAACGGTAGCCGCGGCGGCCTGAGGCCCATCGACTGGCGAGACGAGAGAGGGGCGGACCGCCGGTCCGCCCCTTCTTTTATCATGATGCCGCTGCGCGCGTTTCCCGCACGCGCCGTCGTCAGACCTGCAATTCCAGATCGGCGGTGACGGGCACGGCGTCACTGCGGTCGGGACCTGCTTCATACCCGCGAACACGCAGGCTGCCCTGGCGGGCATTGGCTTCGACGGCAAGCCGGGTGATGGCATTGCGCAAGGGCGGTTCCACCCAGGCAAAGGGTGCCATCGCCCGGCCGGCATGAGAGGCGATGGCCAGGCGGCGGCTGGGACTGTCGCTTTCGGAGGCCATGCCGTTGTTCCAGCCAGGCGCATTGGTCCAATCGTTGGCGGCGGCCACCGGGCCGGTTTGCGTAACGAAGGCTTCCGGCCGGCGCTCGATCACGCAGGTCTCGGCCGGCGAAAGACCCGTCAGGGTGAAGATCGTTTCGGCTGCGAGCGGTATGCGTTCCATGAGATCCCGCGCTGTAGCGAAATCGGGAGCCTCTTCGAAGATGCGGCGGAGCAGATGCATGGGAGGCATCAGCCCGCGCCGCAAGCCGGACAGATCCGGCACGATCGCGCCGCTGGCGCTCGCCGTGCCGGCCGGCGCCGGGCCCTTATTGATGGAGGCCGCAAAGCGGCCGGGCGCCAAGGCCGTCAGCACGCCCACGGCCCCCGGCCAGGTCACGTTGAGGAATTCCCCGGCGGGGCCGCGTTGCCGGACGATTTCGACGAAACGGCCAAGGCCGTCGAAATCCCAATCGAGCGTCCGCAGCAGGCGGGCACCGCGTCCGTCCGGCGCCGCCGCCGCCAGCGTGGTGCAGCCCCATTCATAGGCGGCGTTGATCAGGAAGGCGCCCGGCATCGGCAGGAGCGCTGCGATGGCTTCGATCTCGCCGACATAGGGGGAGGGACTGGCAAGCAGCCAGGCATGAGCGGCGGCGTCGAGTGCGGTCACCCTGCCATGCGCTTCTGCCGGCATTGAAATCAAACAAGACCGCAGCAGCGCCCGCACCGTATCTCTGCGAGCCTGGGCGTGTGCGACCGGGCCGCTGTCGCGCGCATCGAAGATGGGAATGGGCGGCAACAGGGCTGCAGGGCCTTTCTGCAAGCCGGCGCGAGGAAAGGGGATGATGCTCATTGCCGAGCTCCCGCCTGAAGAAGTTCCGCGAAATTATCGAAGCTTTGCGATGTATTGTCACCCGCCAAGATGATGGCCGTGGCTTTACGTAGCGCTCATCCCTCACCGGGCCCTGTGCCTTCTCCGATCGACATGTTCTCGTTCCGAAGAGCTTCCGGATGGTTTTTCACTTGGTAAAGCGTGTTTGCCGCTGGAGGTTGACGTAAAAACCGAGTGTTACAGGAACGCAACAACCTTGCTGAATTGAGACACGCATGTGACGCAAACACGATGAAACGGCGGCGCTGCCCGTTACGGAGCATTGAATATTCTGGTACGAAGAATCATGAGTTCGAATGAGCCATCCACAAGAAGCACTTACTTGCTTGTGGTCTGACAAAAGCAATAGACAGCTGAGGTTACTCAGCCGGACCTGCCGTAGCGGCGGGTGATGATATGGGGGAACGAATGCCAAGAAAGACCCAACTCGCATTCCTGCTCATGGCCGGCGTTTCGCTGACGGCGAGCCAGGCCTACGCCGGCTCCTTCGCATTGCGCGAGCAGAGCACGATTGGCCTCGGCCAGGGTTTTGCTGGCGTGGCGGCCGGCTCGGGCGGTCTCAGCTCCATGTATTGGAACCCGGCGACGATGACCGCCATTCCCGGCTGGCAGTCGCAGTGGTCGGTGAGCGGCATCTTCCCTCAGGCTGAAATCACGCCGACTTTCGTCGGTTTGCCGGCTCCTTTGTGGCGGGGTACCAGCACGGGCGACATCGCTCAGGACGGCATCCTGGCGGCGGGCTATACCTCCTACCAGGTCAATGACCGGCTCTGGATCGGCCTTGCCACCAACACGCCCTTCGGCCTGGTCACCAAGAACCCCTTCAATTCGCCGGGACAGGTCTACGCCCGTACCTCAAAGGTGATTTCCTTCGACGTCAATCCGACCATCGCCTACAAGGTGACGGATTGGCTGTCGGTCGGTCTCGGCTTTCAGGCCATGTATTTCAAGACGCGTCTGACGCAAGCCGTAGGCGTCCTGCCCAATGCTCGGACGGCGACCCTCGAGGGCGATAGCTGGGGCTATGGTTTCACGGCCGGTGTGACGATTACGCCGATCGAAGGAACCGAGATCGGCATCGGCTATCGTTCTGCCGTAAAGCAGGACCTCGATGGTACCCTCCGGACGCCCCTTGCGCGCTTAGGCGTGAAGGCCGACCTGACTTTGCCGGATATGCTGACCGTCGGCATACGGCAGACAGTGACTCCCGACCTTACGCTTTCGGCCGGTTTCGAATGGACCAAATGGAGCGAATTTGGTGTAATTCCCGTCGTCGCGAAGGCAACCGGGACTCAGGTGACGACATTGCCGTTCAAATATGATGACGGCTACTACGTCTCTGTGGGCGGCGAGTATGCCTGGAGTCCCGAACTGACCCTACGCGCTGGCCTCGGCTATGAATGGTCACCGATTTCCGACTTCAATCGAGATCTGCGCTTGCCCGACAGCGACCGTATCCATGCCTCGATCGGCTTGGGTTACAAAGTCAACAACAAGCTTTCGGTGGATTTTGCTTATTCGCACCTGTTTGCTTTGAACGGCGACGTCAAGCTCAATGCCCGCAACCCCCACTATGTGGGACTGCCCTATTTCGGCAAAGTCGATGCTTCGGTCGATATTGTTTCGGCCAGCTTGACCTATCGCTGGGATGATCCGGGCGAACCTAACCAGCCGGGCATCTTCAAGTAAGGCGCCTTGCATTCAACAAAAAGCCTTCGCGCGGGTTTCGGCCGGCGCGAAGGCTTTTTCATGTTGTACATCCCCATCGTTCGACATCCGGCGCCCTTCCTCCCGTCGAGCGGGGAAGGGCGCTGGTCATGCCGCCGGGTGGGGTGGAACGCTCAGGCGCTCCAGGCCACCGTGGTCTGGCGCTGGTCGCCGAGCTTTTCGATGCCGAGCGTCATCACATTGCCGGGCTTGAGATAGCGCGGCGGCTTCATGCCCATGCCGACGCCGGGAGGCGTGCCGGTGGTGATGACGTCGCCGGGTTCCAGGATCAGGAACTGCGAGATATAGTGCACGATGTGGGCGACACCGAAGATCATCGTCTTGGTCGAGCCGGTCTGCACACGCTCGCCGTCCACATCGAGCCACATGGAAAGGTTCTGGACGTCGCCGACTTCGTCCGGCGTGACCAGCCAGGGGCCGAGCGGGCCGAAGGTCGGGCAGCCCTTGCCCTTCATCCATTGGCCGGAGCGCTCGATCTGGTAGGCGCGCTCTGAAACGTCGTTGCAGACGGCATAGCCGGCGACATAGGAAAGGGCATCCTTCTCCTCGACATAGGAGGCGCGGCTGCCGATGATGATGGCCAGCTCCACTTCCCAGTCCGTCTTTTCCGAACCGCGCGGAATAACGACGTCGTCATAGGGGCCGACCACGCAGGACGGCGCCTTGTTGAACAGCACCGGCTCCTTGGGCACCGGCAGATTGCTCTCGGCAGCGTGGTCGGCATAGTTCAGGCCCACCGCGATGAAATTGCCGGGCTGGGCGACGCAGGAGCCCAGGCGCGGATTGCCGGTTACTTCCGGCAGCGAGGCTGGCGCAAGGGCGGCGATCCGGGCCAAAGACTGCGGCGAGAGGGCATCGCCCTTCCAGTCGGCGACATGTGCCGACAAGTCCCTGATCTTGCCATCCGCATCGATCAGGCCGGGCTTTTCCGAGCCCGGCTTGCCATACCGTACCAGCTTCATATGTGGAGTCCTTTGGTCGAGAGCTGCGGCCCTTGAGGGCCGTCCTTGAAATCATCGATCATGAAGGCCGGTCTGCATCGGGCGAGCGCCCGCGACCGGCCGGGGCGGATCATGCCCGATGGAGGGGACCTATCGCAAGTATTGTCTGAGAAATGCGCGCGATTGTTTCCCGGGTGCGCGGACATCCTGCCCGCTCCCGGAGGGGGCGACCTTTGAGGAGGAAGGGCGGGCAGGATGCCCGCGTACCCGACAACGGAAAGCCCGCGCAGCTCGTGCTGCGCGGGCTCCATCAACGCTTCGCGAAGGATGTGCGGCTATCAGGCGGAGTGGCTGTCGCCGCCATTGCGAGCGGCGTTGCGCTCGGCCATGAAGCGGTCGAACTCTTCCTTGTCGCGCGCACGGCGCAGATTGGCGACGAATTCGGCGAAGGCACGGCCTTCTTCCTCCAGGCGCCGGCGTTCCTCTTCCAGGCGGCGCAGCGTCTCGCGGCGATAGTCGTCGAAAGCGGCATTGCCGGTGGCCGACCAGCCATGGCCGGCATGGCTGTGCTGATCACGGGTGAAGCCGGCAAACTCCGCCTTGGCCCGCTCGAAGCCTTCACGCACCTTTTCCCTGGGGAAGCGATCGCCCCAGATGAAATAGGCCAGCGCCGCCAGGCCAAGCGGCCACCAGATCAGAAAGCCGGCGATCACCGCCACGACATGAAGCGGATGCCAACGGCCGCGCGTAGAACAAGAGGTCATTATCCTCTCCCATGTTACAACCCAGCCCTCGACCAATTGGGGGCGGCGACGGGCGGCTTCAAGGGTACAAGCCGAAGTTGTGTCCGATTTAATCTTCAAGGCTCGCCGGGGCTGTCTTGTCCGCCCCTGTCGCAGAGCTGTGGCTGCATTGTCATAAAACCATGAACTGAATCGTGTTTGTGACAACCATGACGGGTCGTCGATCCCGCCGATGCCTGGAGCAGGGCGTGCCACGGCAGGCACCCGCCTTGATCCGGCATTCAGGCCCGAAGCTCGATCCGACGACAGGTCCGGGGCCGGTTGAGGATGGTGCCATGAACAGCGAAAGCGAAGGCACGCGCTATCGAGCGCTCTTTATCTCGGATGTGCATCTGGGGACGCGGGGGTGTCAGGCCGGCATGCTGCTGGACTTCCTGCGGGCCTATGACGCCGAGACGATCTACCTTGTCGGCGACATCGTCGATGCCTGGCAGTTGAAAAGCGGCTGGTACTGGCCGCAGGCCCACAATGACGTGGTGCAGAAGCTGCTGCGCAAGGCCCGCAAGGGCGCGCGCATGGTCTATATTCCCGGCAATCACGACGAGTTCCTGCGCGATTTCCCCGGGCATCATTTTGGTGGCATCGAAGTGATCGAGCAGACCGTGCATGTCGCCGCCGACGGCAAGCGTTATCTGGTGATGCATGGCGATGCCTTCGACGTGGTGGTGCGCCACGCCAAGTGGCTGGCCTTGCTCGGCGACTGGGCCTATGTCACGGCCCTGGGTGTCAATACCTGGCTGAACGCCATTCGCCGGCGCCTCGGCCTCAGCTATTGGTCGCTGTCCGCCTGGGCCAAGCTCAAGGTGAAGAACGCGGTCAGCTTCATCGGCCATTTCGAGGAGACATTGGCCAAGGAAGCCAAGCGGCTGAATTGCGACGGTGTGATCTGCGGCCACATCCATCACGCGACCCTGCGCGATCTCGACGGGGTCACCTACATCAATTCCGGCGACTGGGTCGAAAGCTGCACGGCGATCGTCGAACATTTCGATGGTCGTTTCGAGTTGGTACGCTGGAGTGAACTCGTCCGTCAGGCCAACAAGCCGCCGGCACTCCAGGGCGAGACGCTGATCCCTCAGCGTGCTGCCTGAGCCGGTCGCGTGAAAATCCTGATCGCCACCGATGCCTGGCGCCCGCAGGTGAACGGCGTCGTCCGGTCCCTGGAACAGACGGCGGCGGCTGCGTCGCGGCAGGGTGTCGAAATCGGGTTCCTGGCGCCGGATCGCTTCTGGTCGGTGCCGATGCCCTCTTATCCGGAAATCCGCCTCGCCATGCCGCCGCTCGGAGCGATTGAGCGTCATATCGAGGCCGAGAAGCCGGATTACGTCCATATCGCCACTGAAGGGCCGATCGGACTGCTCACCCGTCGGGCCTGCCTGAAGAAGGGACGCCCTTTCACCACCAGCTATCACACCCGCTTTCCCGAATATCTCGCCGCGCGCGTCCCCGTGCCCCTCGACTGGAGCTATCGCTGGATCCGGCGTTTCCACAATGCCGGGGCGGGTACGATGGTCTCTACCCCGGCCCTCGAACGCGAATTGGCGGGACGGGGTTTCAAGCGGCTGATGCGCTGGTCTCGCGGGGTCGATGCCGAGTTGTACCAGCCAAGGCCGGTGCGCATCTTCGACCTGCCGGGACCGATCTTCCTCTATGTCGGCCGGGTTGCCGTCGAGAAGAACATCGAGGCTTTCCTCGATCTCGACCTGCCCGGCTCGAAAGTGGTGGTCGGCGGCGGGCCGGCCCTGGAGATGCTGCGCTCGCGCTATCCGGCCGTGCATTTTGCCGGCGTGCTGGAGGGAGAGAACCTGGCGAAGGCCTATGCCTCGGCGGATGTCTTCGTATTTCCGAGCCTGACCGATACGTTCGGCATCGTCCTGCTCGAAGCGATGGCCAGCGGCCTGCCGGTGGCAGCCTTTCCGGTGACAGGGCCGATCGACGTGATCAGCACGGGCAAGACCGGCATCCTCGACAATGACCTTGCCGTTGCGGCGCGGGCCTGTCTCGACCTCAAACCCGGGGACGCCCGGGCGGAAGCATTGAAATATTCCTGGGACGCCTGCGCCCGCCAATTCGTCGACAATGTGGTGGATGCCTGCAACCGGGCAAAGACCACGCCAGCGCCGGCCGGAACGGTCAAGCCAGGCCGTGCCAGTCTGCCGGTGTGATACTGGCGCTGAAAGCCGATGCGAGAGCCAATGATGCGGGCAACACTCGGGATCACACCCGCGACAGCAGCAGACGGATCCCGGCCAGGCCGAAGAACAGCGCCAGAGTAACTTCGATCCAGCGCCGTGCCTTCTGATAAAGGCGGACCATGGGGTGGGCGGAAAAGACCAGGGCGTAACCGCCGAAGGTGATCAGCCCGATCACCGCGCAGCCGGCGATGATCGCCGCGGCTGTATATCCTGGGGCATCCGACTTCAGGCCGAGCGACATGATGGCGATCCAAGCCAGGATCGATTTTGGATTGGTCAGATGCAGCATCAGCCCGCGCCGGTAGAGCCGGCGATAGTCGATCGGGCCTCGTTCTTGCCTGGTCTCGTCCTGACCCGCCTTGAAGGCGGAACGGGCCGATTTGACCGCCAGATAGAGGAGATAGAGCCCGCCGCCGATCTTGATGGTGGTGAGGGCATTGGCATAGGCGGCCAGGAGGGTGGATACGCCGGTGGCTGCCAGCACGGCCCAGATCATCGAGCCCGTCATGATGCCGGATGCCAGCACCAGCGCCGGCAGGCGCCCCCGGCCCATCGCCACGCCCATGATGGCCATGTTGCTCGGCCCCGGACTGGCGACAGCGATGGCATAGAGCGCGTAGACCGCGAGCAGGGCATGGAACTGGTGGAACAGGGCGTCACCCATCGCAAATGTCTCACTGTAGGCCGGGCGTGGGCGCATCGGCCGCAGACTGGCCGAGAATAGCGGGGTCCCGCTTCAGCGCAAGCATGGCTTCGGCAGGGCGGCCGTTGCCGCCACCACGAAAAAGGCCCCGAATTCGGGGCCTTTTCCATTCTCAACCAGGCGGTCGAGGGCGATCGTCTTCCCGCCGGCTCAGGTGAGCTTGCCGGCGGCATGCGCCAGGATCGTATAGACCTTGCCGGAATCGGCGGTGAGGTAGGTCCTGGCCATGTTGCCGCTGCGATCCTCGCGGTCCACTTCGGCGATGAGCTGCTCGAACTCCTGGACATAACGGTCCACCGTCGCCTGGAAGTCCGCGTCGCGGCGATAGCGCCGGCGGATTTCCTCGAAGGCCTGCTGGCCTTGCAGCGTATAGAGCCGGCGCGAGAAGGCGTTGCGTTCGCCGCGGCGATAGCGGTCCCAAACCTCGGCGACAGCGTCATGCTCGACCATCTTGGCGATGTCGACCGACAGCGTGTCGAGGGAGGAAGCCATCACGGCCGGCGTGTTGGCCTGGGGGGCCGGCTCGGGCTCCTCGCGAGAGGCGCGGGCCAGCACTTCCGAGAGCCAGCCGGTGCCGCGACGCTCGCCCCGCGCAGGGGGCGCGGCCACGGCGGTGCCGCGGGCCGGAGCGGTGGGCTTCAGCTCCGGCACCGGCGGAAGCGTACCGGCGCGCGGCATTTCCGGCCTGCGGGCGGGGGCCTCGGCCGTCGCTTCGCTGCGCTCGCGCAGCCGGAGCGGGGCGGGGATCGGCCGGTCGGTCGGCTCAGCGATATCGAGCGAGCGGCTGGAGCGGCTGACGATGTCGGCAAGGTCGTTGAGAGCCTGAATCTGCTCGGCCACAACCCGGCGCATGGTGGCAGTGGAGTCCGACGTTTCCTTCGGAATCTCCAGGAGGCCGCGCTTGAGCTCGGAGCGGGTGGCTTCCAGTTCCTGCTTCACGGTCTGGGTCATGCCGCGCATCTCCTGGGCCACTTCGGCGAAACGCTCGGTGGCGTCGCCGAACAGGCCGGAGATTTCCTGCACTGCCTGCTCATAGGTCGATTTGAGGGCTGTGGAGGTGCGCTCGCGCTCCTTGCCGGTGGTGGCACGGATGAGCTCGAACTGGTCGGCAATCGCCTGCGCCGTGGTGTTGGCGTTGTCGGCGAGCAGGCCACTGGTCTGGCGCGCCTTGCTTTCGGCATTGGCGAGCTTTTCCTCGATCACTTCGGCGAAGGATTTCATCATCGCTTCCATCGCCTCGACCTTGCCGCCCACGGTGGAGACCAGGGCCTCCAGGGTGGCGCGGCGTTCGTCGAGGGCCTGATCGACACGGGTCTGGGTGTCGGTCAGGACCGCCGCAGCGCTGCTGAGGTGATTGCTCTGTTCCTCCAGGCGTTCAGCCATGGTGCCGACATCGCTGATCACATGCGCGGCGAGATCGCGCAGCGTCGTGACCTGATCACCGACGCGATCGGTCGCGCCGCTGGTCTGATCGGCAAGATTCAGCATGGTCGACTGGAAGTCACGCAGGCGGCCTGCCAAGCCGCTCTCGATAGCATCGAGAGCCTTGGTCGAGCTGTCGAGCGACTCCTGCAGGGCGGTGTTGGTGCCGGCGACCCGATCCAGCAACGCCGTGATTTCCTCGCGCAGGCGCGCCTGCAGCGAACCGAGATCGCCGATCGCCTGGCTGGCCTTGGTCTCGATGGACGAGGAGAGGGCCTGAGACGACGCTTCCAGCGCTTCGCTGAGCTCGAAGCGCTTGGTCGAGAGAGCCTCGACCAGATCGCCGCCCTTCTGGCCGATCAGTTCGGCAAGCTGGCCGGCGCGCTCGTCGAGTGCCTTGGCGACCGTCTCGGCGATGTCGCCGAGCTCGCTGGTCATGCTGGTGCTGCGCGTGGACAGCGTCTCGACCAGGAACTGGCCGCGCTCGTCGAGGATCCTGGCGATCTCGCCGGAGCGGGCGCCCAGCAGGCTGGCGAGCGCGCTGGTCTTGTCGCGCAGCTGAGTGCTGACATCGCCCGAGATCTGGTTCAGCGTATCGATCAACTGCTGGCCGCGTTCGCTGAGTAGGCCGGCCATCGCGTTGGCGCGGGTGTCGAGCAGGGCATTGATCTCTTCCGCACGCTCGCCGAGCTTGGCGCTGACATCGCCCGACAGACGGCTAAGCGTCGCATCGACCGAAGCCACGTTCTGCAGGAGGTCGACCGAGACGTTCTGCACCTTCTCGCTGAGCGTGTCGGCGATATGCAGGCCGCGCGAGTCGAGAGCATCCGACAGGTCGGCGAGGCGGCCGAGGACATCCTGCTCGAAGCGGGTGATCCGCGAGTCGAGCGTATGCGCAATGTCGTCGGCACGCGTGCTGAGGGCGCGATCGATTTCGTCGACCTTGCTGGACAGCGCATCCGCGATCGCGGTGGTCTTGCTGTCGAACTGGGCTGCGATCTCCGCCGCCTTGACCGTCAGGTCGTTGCTCATCAGCGAGGAGCGGCTGTCGAGATGGGAGGTCAGGTCCTCGGCACGGGCGCTGAGCGTTTCGGTCAGGTCGGCGCCCTTATTGCCGAGCGCCACGACGATGTCGTCGGCACGGCGGGACAGGGTGTCGGTAAGCGCCGCGCTGCGGCCGTCGATGAGCGAGGTGATCTCGCGGGCCCGGCCGTCGAGCAGGGTGCCGATCGCCTGGGTCCGCTCATCGATGAGCGCACTGATCTGGGTGGCACGGCCACCCAGCAATTCGTCGATGGCGCTGCTGCGGCCATCCAGGAGTTCGCTGATCTGGGAGGCGCGGTTGTCGAGTACGCTGCCGATGGCGGCAGCGCGGCCATCGAGCAGGTCGCTGGCCTCGCGGGCCTTGGCTTCCAGCGTGGCACCGACTTCCTTGCCGCCTTCGCCGAGCAGTTTGGCGAGTTCGAGCGTGCGGGTCGCCAGCGTCTCGTTGAGCGAGCGGGCACGGCTGTCCAGACCCTGGTCGATCCGGGCGAGGCGCCCCTCGATGGTCTGCGCGACGTCGCTGGCCTTGATGGTCAGACGGTTGTCGAGGTCCGACAACTGTGCGTCCAGTGCCGCCAGCTTTTCTTCCAGCGTACGTGCGACCGATGCCGTATGGGTGCCGAAACGGGCATCGAAAGCCTCGAGCTTGCCGCCCAGCAGTTCGGCTGCCTGGGCCGTGTGACCCTGGACCTGGTCTGTGAGACGGGTGCCGTGCAGGCGGATCGAGCTTTCGAAGCCGAGCAGCTTCTGGGCGAGGTCGTCGCTGAGGGCGCGGGAATCGTCACCGATACGGGTGGCGAGCGCCTGGCCGCGGTTGCTGACGATATCGTCGAGCTCGGAGATCTGGCGCTCCAGCGACTGGTTCACTTCACCGATGCGCCGGCTCATGCCGTCTTCGAAGGCCTTGAGCTGGTTGTCCAGCGTGGCGTGGATGGTGGTCGCGCTCGACTGGAACTTGGTCTCGAAGGCGTTGAGCTTGTCGGCAATCGCGCCATGGATGACGTCTGTATTGGCCGCAACCTGCGCCTGCAGCGTGACCAGGCGTTCGTCGAGCGCTTCCTGCAAGGCGGAGGAGTTGTTGAGGAAATGCGTCTCGAAGGCGCCGAAGCGCTGGTCGAGCGAGGAGCGCACCAGAGCCGTGTTGCTGGCGAAGCGCATCTCGAAGGCGGCCAGGCTGTCGTCCAGCGCGGCCTGGGTGTTCTGCACGTCGCCGTTGAAGCGGCTCTGGAAATCGCCGAGGCGGGCGGCGAGATCGGCCTGGTTGGCTTGCAGCGTATCGCTGAAGCTGGCCTGGAAGTCGCTGATCCGGTTCTCGAAATTCGATGCGGCCGTCGAGGCCATCATCTGGAAGCGATGTTCGAAATCGTTCAGGCGGGAATCGAGCAGGGCATGGGCGTCGTTGGCACTGCCGGCGAAGTACTGCTCGAACTGGTTGAGACGATTGTCGATCAGCCCATGCGCATTCTCCGCGCTGGCGCTGAAGCGCTGCTCGAATTCGCCCAGGCGCTTGTCGAGGGCGGATTGAGCACCATTGGCGCTGGAGCCGAAGCGCAGTTCGAACTCGCCCAGGCGCTTGTCGACGGAGGCCTGGACCTGATCCGCGCTGGCGCCGAAACGCTGCTCGAAATCGCTGATGCGCTGCTCGATTGCGGCCTGCGCCTGGTCGGCGCTGGCGCCGAAGCGCTGTTCGAAACCGCCCAGTTCGCGGCTGAGCGTGGCCTGGATGTCGCGTGCGCTTGAGCCGAAACGCTTTTCGAACTCACCCAGATGCTGGTTGAGGGTCGTTTCGATCCCCTGGGCGCCGGAGCCGAAGCGCTGCTCGAACTCGCTCATGCGCTGGGCGAGGGCGGTCTGAATGTCGCTCGCACCCGACATGAAGCGCTGCTCGAACTCGGACATGCGCTCGGCCAGGGTGTTCTGGATGCCACCCGCTTCCGACATGAAGCGCTGCTCGAAATCGCCCAGGCGCTGGCTGAGAGCGGTGTGGATGTTATCGGCTCCCGCCCCGAAGCGCTGTTCGAACTCGCCTAGACGCTGGTGGAGCGTGTTGTGGATATCCTCGGCACCGGCACTGAAGCGCTGTTCGAACTCGCCGAGGCGCTGGCTGAGCGAAGCATGAATGCTGTCTGCGCCCGAGCCGAAACGCTTCTCGAAATCGCCGAGACGCTGACTGAGCGAGGCGTGGATATCTTCGGCGTTGGTGCCGAAGCGCTGCTCGAACTCGCCGAGGCGCTGGCTGAGCGCGTTGTGGGCCTGTTCGGCATTGGTGTTGAAACGCTGTTCGAAGCCCTTGAGCGTGTCGTCGAGGCCCGAACGGTTGTTCTGGATATTCGTGGCGAAGCGCACTTCGAACTCGCCCAGGCGCCGGTCGAGATCGGCATGGGCGAGAGTGGAGAGCGACTTGAAGCGATGCTCGAACTCGGACATGCGGGTGTCGAGCCCGGCATGGATCGCGCCGGCGCTTTCGGCAAAGCGCGTGTCGAAGCCGTTGAGCGTGTCGTCCAGGGCCGAGTGCACCTTCTGGGCATGGTCGAGGCTTCGTGCCTCCAGGCCCGACAGGCGCTCGTCGAGGCGCGCATGCAGATTGTCCGCGATCTCCTGGCTGCGCTTCTCGTGGCTGTCCAGGCGTTCGGCGAGAGCCTTGCCGAAGGCATTCGTCTGGGTTTCGACGGTGTTCTCGAGGCGCGACACGCCGAAATTGATCTGCGAGACGGCAGCGGCGCTGCGCTCTCCGATAACGCGGGTCAGCGTGTCGCCGCCAATGGCGAGAATGCCGGAAGCGTCGCGGGCGGCCGTATTGATGCGCGCGGAAAGCTGCTTGCCTTCCTCTTCCAGCACCGCCTGGAGGCGTTGCGCGGATGCTGCAACCGCAGCCTCGGCATCGGTGCTGCGCTTTTCGATATTGGCCACGATAGCCTGGCCGGTCGCTGCGAGGCGGCGATCGATGTCGCCGCCGCCGACCACGATGGATTCGTGGATGCGCTCGCCGGTCTGGGTCAGGCGGTCGGCAAGATCGCCGCCGCGCGTGGTGATGATCTCGGCAATCTGAGTGGCCGTGCTCTCGATCTTGCCGGCAACGTCCATGCCGCGGTTCTGCAGATCGCCGAGAATGGTATCACCCGTCGAGCGCAGCGTGCTGTTGACGTCGGCGACCGAGTCGATGATCTGCTCGACCATCTTGGCGCCGGTTTCTCGGATCGAATTGACCACCACGTCGGTGCCTTCGGCGAAGGCGTTGCTCAGGCCCGAGCCGGTGCGAACCAATGTGTCGTTCACCGCGGTGCCGCGTTCGACGATGTCGTCGAGGATGCGCTGGCTGCTGGCGGTCAGGGTTTCATTCAGTTCGAGCGCGCGCGAGGACAGCGTGTTGCTGATCTCGTTGGCGCGGGTGGCGAAGTTCTCGTTGACCTGGTTGGACGTAGCGGTCAGGTGCTCGGTGATCTCGGCGACGCGACGGTTGAGCTGTTCCGTGACCTGCTCGGACGAACTCGACAGCGACTTGTTGACGTCCTGAGCAGTGGTGGTCATGCGGTCGATCAGCGAATTGCCGCGATCGGCCATGGCGCCGACCATGTGGTCGCCGACCTTGGCGAGTTCCGAGGTGAGCTGGCTGCCGCGCTCGCCGAAGGAACGCATCACCTGAAGGCCGGCCTCGGAGACTTCCGAGGAAATCCGGCCGGCCACCGAGCCGAGCGCCAGGGTCAGGTCGTCATGGGCGACCACGATGGCCGAGCGCACGCGGTCGGCATTGCCGACGATGGCTTCGCGCTGGGTCGAGAGGTCCTCCACCAGCGAGCGAATGCGCTGCTCGCTCTCCGTATAGGAGCGCTCGAGCATCGAAACTTCGTTGTGCACCATGATCTCGAGTTCGCTGGCACGGGCGAGGGCACGGTCGATGCCGTCACCCATGGCCGCGACCTCGCGACGGATGGCCTGGCCGACGGAGGTGACGGCCTCGGCAGCCGCGCCTTCCGGCTCAGCCAGACGAAGGGCGACCTGCGTCATCGACCGGGTGACGAAACGCATCTCCTGGGCGCGCCAGATCAGCCCCGCGACGGCGAAGAAGAAGAAGGGCGGCAATACGATGGCGAGAATGCCGAGCGCCAGGCCCGGATTGGCCTGATAGGTCGAAGCCTGGAACAGATTGGCGAGATTGAGGTTGCCGAGGACGTTCAGGAGCAGGGCGCCGCCGGCGAGCCAGACGATGGAAAGAGCGAGGGCGGTCCAATAGGGCGTGCGCGAGGGCCGGCGCTGGAGAGCCTGCAGCAACTGGCCGACGCTGGCGCGGTCGTCATTGGCAGGCGAGCGGGGTTCGCGGGCGAGCGGGCGGTCGGCAGCAGGCTTATCTTCGGTACGAGGCGCAGCGGCAGGCGGCTCCTGCGGTTCGGGTTCGACTTCGAAATTGAAGCCCTCGTCGGCCTTGGGGAGCTGCGCGGGTTGCTTGTCGGGCGTTTGTGAAGCAGCCGTGCTCAGATTGAGTGCTTCCTCGATCGCAGACAGGGCGGCATCCGCCGGATCCTGCATCTTCGACTTGTTCGCCATAATCTGCCTCACGCTACTCAATTCAACGCCGCCCGCCTGGGATCCGGACGACCCCAGGCTGAAATCGCTGCACCTGTTTCGGCCCCCATCTCGGTCGAAATGAGGTTCGCATCGGTCCGCTTATGCGAAGTACAATGCTGCCAGCTTG
Organism: Labrys sp. LIt4; assembly: GCF_017813775.1. Lineage (NCBI taxonomy): Bacteria > Pseudomonadati > Pseudomonadota > Alphaproteobacteria > Hyphomicrobiales > Xanthobacteraceae > Labrys > Labrys sp. LIt4. The sequence goes on along the minus strand of NZ_JAGIPY010000021.1, from coordinate 15,948 downwards.
AAATCCTATCCTGCACAGCTGGGAATGGAAACCGCTTCGGCACGCTTTCCAGCAGCATCGTTAACGACTTTTTTACCACGTCGAAATCGTGCGAAAATGAGGCAAATTCGAGGTTTTCCCGGGATTGGGGCCGCATTGGCTAAAAGCCGGACACCCCGCAAGCCCGGTTCGCAAGCGATCCGGGCCGGGGCGGACTGGAACCTTGCCAATGCGCTCTATATAGAACGCTTGTCAGAAAGCTGAGATGGACGATGGTCAAAATCATATTCCGAGATCACACCGGGCAAAGCCGGGAAGTGGAGGCCGAGCCGGGCTCGACGGTGATGGAGGCGGCGATCCGCAACGGCATTCCGGGTATCGTGGCCGAGTGCGGCGGCGCCTGCGCCTGTGCTACCTGCCATGTCTATGTCGACGAGGCCTTCATGCCCCTGGTCGGTGAGCCCGAGCCGATGGAGGAGGACATGCTGGACTTCGCCTTCGACGTGCGCCCGACCTCCAGGCTCTCCTGCCAGATCCGCGTTCGCGACAATCTCGACGGCCTGATCGTCAATACCCCCGAAAAGCAGGCCTGATCCTCGCCATGGCCGCGCATCTTTCCGTTGCCGTGGAGCGCTGGCCGCTCGCCAACGTCTTCACCATCGCCCGCGGATCCAAGACCGAGGCGGTCGTGGTCGTCGTCGAAATCGCACGCGATGGCATGCGGGGACGCGGCGAATGCGTGCCCTATGCGCGCTATGGCGAAACGGTGGAAGGCGTGGTTGCAGCAATCGAGGCCCGGCGCGAGGCGATCGAGGCGGGATTGTCGCGCCCCGCGCTCCAGGACCTCGTTCCGGCCGGTGCCGCCCGCAACGCCATCGACTGCGCGTTGTGGGACTTGGAGGCAAAGCTTGCCGGCAGGCCGGCCTGGCAGATGGCGGGCCTCCCCGAACCGGGCCCGCTGACCACGGCCTATACGATTTCCCTGGGGGAGCCTGAAGCGATGGCCGAAGCGGCTGCCAGGGCGGCGCATCGGCCGCTGCTCAAGATCAAGCTCGGCACGCCCGACGACACCGCCCGTATCGCCGCCGTCCGCCGCCATGCTCCTCAGTCGCAACTGATCATCGACGCCAATGAGGGTTGGCGGGCCGACAATCTCGTAGCCAATCTGCGCGCCTGCGCCGAGGCCGGCGTCACCCTGATCGAACAGCCGCTGCCGGCCGGCGACGACGGAGCCCTCGCGCAGGTGGAGCGGATCGTACCCGTCTGCGCCGATGAATCCCTGCACGACCGGGCATCGCTGCCGGACCTCAAAGGGCGCTATGATGCGATCAACGTCAAACTCGACAAGGCAGGCGGCCTCACCGAAGCGATTGCGCTGGCCGCGCAGGCCCGATCCCTGGGGCTGGACCTGATGATCGGCTGCATGGTGGGGACGTCCCTGGCCATGGCTCCCGCGCTGCTGCTTGCCGGACAGGCCGTCGTCGTCGATCTCGACGGGCCGCTGCTGCTCGCTCGCGACCGGGAACCCGGCCTGCGCTATGACGGCAGCACCGTCTACCCGCCAGAGACCGCGCTCTGGGGCTGAGCGCCGTTCCTGCGCTCGATCGCACCGGCGGCGACCACCAGGCCTGTGCCGATCATGGCGATCAGGGCCATGGCGAAATAGCCATGGGCCGAGAACAGGCCGTAGAGTTCGCCGGACAGTACGGTGCCGAGGGTGAGGCCGATGCCGATGACCGAAGCGACCACCCCCTGGCGTGCGGAGGGGTTGCGCGTGAAGCGGGCGACCCACCCCATGGTGGCCAGATGCACGCAGGCGAAGGAAAAGCCGTGCAGCGCCTGGAGGCCCGCCACGACGAAGCCGTTGCCGGGGGCAAGCCCCAGCAGGACCCAGCGCGCGATGCCGACGGCTCCGCCGAACAGGATCAGCCGGTAGGGACCGAGCCGCCCGGCAATATTGCCCCCGAACAAAAAGACGCTGGTCTCCAGCACCACGCCGATGGCCCACAGCACGCCGATCTGCAGGGATGAAAAGCCCTGGTCCTGCCAGATCAGCGTGCCGAAACTATAGAGGAAGGCGTGGGCGCCCTGCAGGCAGGCGATGCCGGCGACGAAGACGATCAGCAACTGGAGCGGCGGTGAGGTGCCTTCCGACGCAGGACGCATGATAAGTCTCCGGCCGCGGCTGCGGTCGTCCGGCAAGGACAGGCCGGCAAAAACCGTGAGCGCCGCCAGGATCGCCAGGATCGGCGGCACCGTGGTGATCGGCAGATGCTTCAGCACCAGCCCGGCGGTGAGGCCGGAAACGAGCCAGGCGAGCGAGCCCCATTGCCGGATCTGGCCATATTTGTGGCCATGCAGGCTGACACCGCCCAAAACGATGGTATCGAGCAAGGGCGTGGTGGCGGCCACGAAGGCAAAGGCGATGGCGAGATTGACGGCGACTGCGGCGAAGCTCTCGGCGAAAGTGAGGCCGGCATAGCCGAAAGCCGCGCAGCACACCATGAACAGAAAGGTGCGGCGCGGGCCGAGCCGGCCGTCGCCGATCCAGGCAAAGGGCGCCGAGGTCACGCGCATCAGCATGGGGATGGCAAGCAGCAGGCCCATATCGCTGGCATTGAAGCCGCGCTCGACCAGCCAAAGGGGAAAGAAGGGCGTGTAGACGCCGGGGCCGGAGAGCAACAGGGCGTAGGTCACGCTGGCTGCGATCGCAGATTTGCGTGAGACGCTCCAATCCTTGAAGGAAATCAGCGACATCGGGGGAAAACAACCGCGCGGGATTGGCTCCCGGCGGGCGCTTTGGATTATATGGGGTGAGAATCAGGACTACGACGATTCGCTGTTTCTCTTACGCCCGCCTGTGCCAGTTGACGAGGGCCATTTCATGCAATCGCTTTCGCCCGAACCGCTGCTCAGCGAAGAGGATTACGGCGCCATCGAAGCGGCCGTGATGGAGACGGCGCGGGGGCGCTGGTTCCTGGCCGAATATGCTCGCCGAAATCGCAACGCCGACACCGAAGCCGTGCTGGCGGCGATCCGTCGCCTGGAGCGCCTGGTGCATAGCGCGGGCGCCCTGGATGCCCGCGACGAGGTCACGCGCGGCATGGCCGATATCGCGCAAGCGATCGCTGCCGCCCAATCGGCACCGGCGAGCGTAGCGATTGCAGCCAATGCCACATCGGCGCCGATGGAGACTTCGTCCGCCCTTGCCGACCATCGCGCCGGCGCGGAGGCTCAGGTTTTCGGACAGATCGAAGCAGCGAAGATCGACGAGATCGAACCCGCTTTTGAAACCGGGCCGGAGGCAGCAGCCGATGCTCCCCGTCCTGCGATCGCCGAGACCGTGCAGGACACGCCCGGGCTCGAATCCACCACGCCGGTCGAGGCGGACGCCCTTGCACCCGTCGCATCTTCGCCCTCCGAACCGGAACAGCGGGGGGCGGAGGCTGAAACCGAGAGCGCCGATCGGGCTTGGGAAGGCCTCGAACGCGCGGCCACCGAGATCGCGGCCCTGGGCCTGCCGCCGGAGCTGAAGAGCCCGGACGGCATGGAAATTGTACGCACCGAAGGTGCCGACGAGCAGGCTGCGCCGGAGATCGCCGCCACGGCCATCGAGCGACACGGGGCTGTTTCCGCACCCAGTGGCGGTCCGGCGGAACCTGAAGAGCTCTTTCCCATTCTCGAACTCGACGAAGAGGCGACCGAGGCGCTGCTGACGCTGGACGTGCCGCGCCAGGAGTTGATCTTGCCTCCCAACCATCTCGCCACCCAGCGCTGGCACAAGGAATTGGTCGCCGGGGAAGAGACGGCTCAGCATCGACTCGACAAATGGACGGCGATCTCGGGCAAAGGCGGTGGCGGTGCCGATCCCTCGACGACGAATGGCGAGCGAGACAAGGTGCTCGACATGGTGGCCGTTGTGGAGGAAGCGCTCGAGCCCGCGCCTGCTTCCGGGCTGGTAACCTTCATCGATGAGGAGCCGGCGGAGGAGGAACAGTCGATCTTTACCGCTCCCCTCAGGCTCGAGCCGGAGGCGGTCGTGGATACGGACGCTGCGGCTGTCATTGTCCGCAAGCCTGCTGCCGCCGCGAAGGCACGCGACCTCGCACCTCGCCTGACCTTGGGTGAAATCGAAGCCATGCCGTTTGCCAAGAAGGCGGCGCTGTTCAGCTGAAGCGGTTCTTTCACGTGCCGGAGGCACGGCTTTCGGTGCAACCTCTATCGCACGCGAATGATAAGAACTTTTTGTTATTCCAATCTGTTGCGGCTAAAACCTCATCGAAATTATGATGCCAGGGACGCCTTGCCCGTCGTCCAGGCTACGATCTCGATCAGCACTTTGCGCAGGGCCTGATCCAGGGCGCCGGAGGCCTGCTGACCGGTCAGGCCGGGAGCGGGAACCCGGGCGGAAAACAGATTGGCGGCGACGATGCGTCCCGATTTCTGGCTGACCACGCGAGCCGCGACCGTTACCACCGCCACGGGCGAAGCGCCTGCATCGATCTGGAAATCGCGCAGTTCCGTCACCAGCAGCGCGTCCGGCGTGAACTTGTCGTCGGGCCGCCCGACCATGCCGATGCGGTGGGCGTTCTCGAAGGTCTGGATCAGACGCGCCTGCACCAGAAGGGGCAGGCGATCGGCCCATTGGGCAGCGGGTAGGTAGGAGATCTGGCTGTTGGCGCTATGCACCAGGATGCGCTCGCTGTTGATGGCCTGGAGCGCGGTCGGCTCGGCGACCATGATCTGGGCTCGGCTGTTGCCGCGCGCCTCGACGTCGCGGGGGGCGCTGAGGTCATAGGTGGTCGGTGGCGGCGAGCCGGCCAGCGTGGAACAGCCGCCGGCCAGCAGAGCTGCTGTGAGCGTGAGGGCCTTGGCCGAATGGGCGGGCAGGGAGTGGAGGAGGGAACGCATACCGACACCACGCATATCATTTACCCTTGTAATCAGGGATATTCGATTTCGGCCCGAAGATCAGCTGTTGCGGATTGCGCTGAAGCCCGTTGAGAGTCCGCTGCAGATTCTGCAGGGTTTTCTGTCCGTCAACGGCCAATTGCCGATAGTCCCGCAAGCCGGCGCCGGTGAACTGGTCCAGATTTTTGGCCAATGCCGCCGTACGGGCGTCGAGATTGGTGGCGAATTGGCGGATTGCTTTGGCCGCTTCGGTGATCTCGGCGAACATGCCCTGGCCGCCCTGGCCGGATGTCATGTCCGCGATGTTCTTCATGATGCCGTCGAGCTGGTCGGCCGCGCGGTTGAGCTTTCTGGAGATGTCGCCGGCATCGGCGACCACCTGGCGGACCTGGGCGCTGGAATCGCCGAGGGTGGCGGCAAACTTGTTCACATTGGTGACGACGCCGTCGATCTTGGCAGGATCGAGAGCGGTCGCGACCCTGTTGAAACTGTCGAAGGCGGTGGCGAGCTTGGGCGTCATGACCGACAGGTCACCGGAAATCCTGCGGGCATCCTTGACGAAGGCCGTGATTTCATCGGCGCTCTGGCCGAGTGCGCCGGTAAAGGCTGCGACATTGTCGACCACCTTGTTGACCTTCGCGCCGTCGACCGCCGCGGTGATGCGGTTGATATTCTCGAGCCCGGCGTCGAGCTTGGGCGCCATCGCATTGAGCTGGGCCGTCAGCGAGGAGGCATTGGTGGCAAAGGCCTGCAGCGGCTCGCGGCTGTCGGCCAGCGTCTTGCTAAAGGCCGTGATGTTGTCGACGGCAGCCTGCGCCTTGGCAGCGTCGAAGGCCTTGGTGAAGGATGTCAGGTTGTCGGAGGCCTGGGAAACATTGCTGACGATGTGATCGATCTTCTCGGGTGAGACCGCTTTGAGCAAGGCCTGCAGATCGGATGTCATGCCGTTGAGGTTGTCGGCCACGCGCTTGATGCTTTGGGCAGCCTCGCCGGTGCTGTGCAGGAAGTCCGAGACATTGGCGGAATTGTCGGCGAGCGCCTTGGTGAAGGCCTGAACGTTCTGAATGGTCGCCGTGGCATTGGCCTCGTTCTGGGCGATCCAGCCATCCAGGCGATTCATGGTGGAGGCAGCCTGGGTGATGGTGTCGCGCGCGCCGTCGACCAGGTTCTGCAGTTCCGAGCGCTGGGCCTGGATCACGGCATATTGCTGGCCGTCCTTGGGCTTGAGATCCTCGGTGTTCGGCTTGCCGCCATAGAGCTGGATGTTGGCGCCGCCGGTGATGCCCGTAAATTCCAGCCTTGCCGAAGTGTCCACCTTCACGGGGGTCTTGTCCCGCACGCTGATGATCGCGATCACGCCCGAGGGATTGTTGGGATTGATCTCCAGCGTTTCGACCTGGCCAACGCGGATACCGTTGAAGGTGACGCTCGAACCGACGGTAAGGCCCGTGACGGAACCGGCGAAATCCACCTGGAAACGCCGGACGGTCTGGCTCTCGCTGATGCGGGCGAACCAGATCACGAAGCCGAGCGCCGCGGCGACGACCGCAAGGGTAAACAGGCCGATCAAGGCGTTGTGAGCGCGTGTTTCCATGGGTCAAGCATTATCCATGTTCAGCTCGATTTCCATGCTCAGCTCGCTCTCCATGCTCAACTCGTTCTCTTGGCGCCGTTGCTGGCAGTCGCCAGGGCGGCACGGGCACGGGGGCCGTGGAAATAGGCGCGCAGCCAGGGGTGTTCGGAAGCGAGCATGGTCTCCATCGGGCCTTGAGCCAACACGCGTCCCTCGCCGATCGCCACGATGCGATCGCAGATTGCATGGAGGCTGTCGAGGTCGTGCGTCACCATATAGACGGTCAGGCCGAGTGTCTGCCTGAGCGTGGCGATCAATTCGTCGAATTCACCGGCACCGATCGGATCGAGGCCGGAAGTCGGTTCGTCCAGGAAAACCAGATCCGGATCGAGGGCGAGGGCTCGTGCCAGCGCCGCGCGCTTGATCATGCCGCCGGAGAGTTCGGAGGGCCGCTTGTCGGCGGCATCGGGCTTGAGGCCCACCAGCGCGATCTTCAGCATGGCAAGCTCGTCCAGCAGTTTGGGCGAGAGCTTGAGATATTCGCGCATCGGAACCTGGATGTTCTGCTTCACCGTCAAAGAGGAGAACAGGGCGCCTTGCTGGAACAGCACGCCCCAGCGCCGGGCAATGCGCTGCTGTTCGCGCGGCCGCAAGTTGAGATAGTCCATGCCGAAGACGTCGATCTGCCCGGAGTGAAGTGGTGCCAAGCCGATGATGGTACGCATCAGCACCGATTTGCCGGTGCCCGAAGCGCCGACCACACCCAGGATCTCGCCGCGATAGACGTCCAGGCTGAGGCCGTCGAGGATGAAACGGGATCCGAAGTTCACCCTGACGTCGTGGGCGGAGATGATGACTTCGCGGGATTGGTCTGGGGGCGCCATGGTCAGAAACTGATCGATGCGAAGAAGATGGCGAAGATGCCATCGACCACGATGACGATGAACATGGATTTGACCACCGAGGCCGTGGTCTGGCGCCCGAGCGATTCAGCCGATCCCTGCACCTTGAAACCTTCGATGCAGGCCGTGATGCCGATCATCAACGCCATGACGGGCGCCTTGATCAGGCCGACCAGGAATGTGTGCATGGTCATCGAATCCCGCAGATTCTGCAGGAAGGTGGTGGGCGTGATGCCGCCATAGCCCCAGGCCACCAACGCGCCGCCGAACATGCCGGCCATCGCCGCCAGGAAGGTGAGCATCGGCAGCGCGATGATCAAGGCCAGGATACGGGGGATGACCAGAACCTCCATGGGATCGATGCCCATGACGTGCATGGCGTCGATCTCCTCGCGCATCTTCATCGAGCCGAGTTCGGCCGTGATCGCCGAACCGGACCGGCCGGCCACCATGATGGCGGCAAGCAGGAGGCCGACTTCCCGGAACATCAGCACGGCCAGGGTGTACACCACCAGCAGCGTGGCGCCGTAATAGCTCAGCTGCAGGATCATCTGCTGGGCGAGAATGGCACCGACGAGGAAGGAGATCAGCGTGATGATCGGTACGCCCCTCAAGCCGATCAACTCGATCTGGTTCACCACCGCGGCCCAGCGAAAGCGCGTGCGCGCCGTGAGCAGGCGCCCGATCGCGCGCATGGTTTCGCCGAGGAACACGTTCATGTTCACGGCATCATGCACGATCCTGCGCATGGACTGGCCGAGATCGGCCAGGAGTTCGATGAGATGGTGTGCCTCGGGCGGTTGAGGGGGCGAAGTAATGTTCTGGGCCGCGATCTCCGCCAGCAGGATCGCCTGAGCTTCGGTGGCGTTGGTGATCTCGAGCGTGGAGTTGCGCGCGCCGAAGGCCGCCCGGATATTCTCGATGACGACTCCGCCGAGCGTGTCGAGCTGCGAAACGCCGGACAGGTCGAACTCCACCACCGTATTGGCCGGGGCGGCCTTGATCATGATCGCGGAGAGCTTTTCCAGATGGCGCGAATTACGCGCGACCCAGGCGCCTGTTGGCGCCAGCCGAGCGGGACCCGCCTGGGTCAGATCGCTGTTGTCTATGTCCGGCTCGGGCTTCAAGTTGCGGAACGCGCTCTTGCGGGGGAATCACTGGAGGTCATACTAGTCTCTCGGGCATGATGCGCAAAAAGCCCCGTGCTGCTTTTGCCAATATTTCTGTGCAGTCAATAGGATAGCGTGTGAGAGCGCGATCCGGCAACCACTGCGCGCAGGTCTTCAGGAAGGCGCCGTCCCATGCAAATCGAAAAGCCCTATCTGATGTTCGTCGGCGACGTGGCCGACCAGCTCGCCGCCAAGACCGCGGCGGGCATCGTCGACTGGCGCAGGGACTGGTGCGTCGGCCAGTTGCGGCTGCCGGGATGCCGGGCCGATCTGGGGCTGGAGGATCTCGATATTGCCGAGGGTGTCCGGCGCGGCGCCAGGACCCTGGTGATCGGCGTGGTCAATGCCGGCGGCGTCCTGCCGGAGCACTGGATCAGCGTGATCGTCGAAGCCCTGGAAGCCGGGCTCGACGTCGCCTCCGGCCTGCATCGCCGGCTGGAGGAGTTCCCGCAGATTGCCGACGCTGCCCGGCACCATGGCCGGCAGCTCCACGACGTGCGTATCCCGTCCCAGGGTTTCGCCACCGGCAAGGGCACCAAGCGCAGCGGCCTGCGGCTGCTCACCGTCGGCACCGATTGTTCGGTGGGCAAGAAATATACCGCCCTTGCTCTGGAGCGTGAAATGCGGGCCCAGGGCCTCGATGCCGATTTCCGGGCCACCGGCCAGACCGGTATCCTGATTTCTGGCCGCGGCGTCGCCGTGGATGCGGTGGTGGCCGATTTCATTTCCGGCGCCGCCGAATGGCTCAGCCCGGAGGCAGATCCCCATCATTGGGACGTGATTGAAGGGCAGGGCAGCCTGTTCCATCCCTCCTTCGCCGGCGTGACCCTCGGGCTGCTGCATGGCGCCCAGCCCGACGCCTTCGTCGTCTGCCACGAACCGACCCGCAGGACCATGCGCGGTGTGCCGGCAGCCTTGCCGAGCATCCGCGCCGTCATCGACGCCACCGTCGCCAATGGCCGCCTCACCAATCCCGGCATTCGATGTGTCGGCATCGCGGTCAACACCCAGGCTCTGGACGAGGCAGCAGCGAGGGCCTGCCTAGCCGAGATCGGTCAGGCCGAAGCCCTGCCGACGACGGATCCCGTCAGATTCGGCGTGGCCGATATCGTCAAGCGCGTGAGAGAAATATTCGGCTGATTGGGGCCCGCCAGTGCGATGAATTCCAGATAGTCAGGAAGATCTTGTGATGAACTATGTCATTGAACCGCCCTCGCAGCCCGTCGTGGCCGTCGCCGGGGAAACCGGCCTCTTTCCGGTACGCCGCATCTGGTGCGTCGGGCGCAACTATGCCGATCATGCCCGGGAGATGGGAGCCGATCCCACGCGCGAGCCACCCTTCTTCTTTGCCAAGCCGGCGGATGCCGTCAATCCGGGCGGCCTGCTGGCATTTCCGAGCCAGACCTCGGACCTGCACCATGAGATCGAACTGGTGGTCGCCATCGGACGGGGCGGGCGGGACATTCCGGTCGAACGGGCGCTCGAGCATGTCTATGGCTATGCCGTCGGCCTCGACATGACGCGCCGGGACATCCAGGCCGAAGCGAAGAAACTTTCCAGGCCCTGGGAGCTTGCCAAGGGCTTCGACCAATCCTGTCCGATCAGCGCCATCGTGCCGGCCGCGCGCATCGGTCACCCCGACAAGGGCAGGATCGAGGTAACGGTCAACGGCAAGGTGCAGCAGTCCGGCGATCTGTCGCAGATGATCTGGTCGGTGCCGGAGGCGGTTGCCTATCTGTCGCGCTATGTGGCGCTGGCGCCCGGCGATCTCCTGATGACCGGCACGCCGGCCGGGGTCAGTTCGGTGAAGCCCGGCGACGCCCTGCGTGGCTCTTGCGAGGGGATCGGTGAGATCGTCGTGAACTATGAGAGGTAACCGGGCTGCGGCCCAATTTTCAATGAGAACGACGATGCCCTCAAGGAGGGCGATCGGTTCCTTCCTGCCAGGGAGTTGTTCGAAATGCCCTCTCCATCTCTCAACGGATTGCCGGACGTACAAAGGGGCATCCACACCAGACCCCTCTTTGTGATGACCCTGGACGTGGCAAAGCCGATCGGCTTTGGGACGACGCCAAATGGGGATCGGCGTGTCGGCGTCGTCGCCGGCGGCCGTTTCGAAGGCGAGCGGTTGTCCGGCGAGGTGCTCGAGGGCGGCAGCGATTGGCAGATCGCGCGGCCGGACGGCAGCACGACACTGGACGTGCGATTGATTCTCAAGACCGTGGATGGCGCCCTGATCGGCATGTCCTATCGGGGCTTGCGGCACGGACCTCCCGATGTGATGGCGGAGCTGGCGAAAGGCGGTCGGGTCGAGCCGGCGGACTATTATTTCCGCATCACCGGCACCTTCGAAACCGCCTCGGCGAACTATGATTGGCTCAATCGTGTTCTTGCCATTGGTATCGGCGACAGGCAGCCGGGAGGGCCGGTTTACAGTCTTTTCGAGCTGCTCTGACGCGTTGTCGGCGCGTCTTTGCTTCCACCGATGGCAAGCTGCTCCGGCCTGGCGAGGAAGCTACTTCAACGGCAGGTTCACCGCCGTCAGCCATTCGGAAGGTGGCGCACTGCGGGGATCGTTGAGATATTCCTCGAAGCAGGGCGCATCGCCCGGCTGGCGCCCGGAATGCGGCAGCCAGCTATGATAGAGAAAGGCATAGGCCACATCGAGATCGGCATAGGGACCCTTGTGCACCAGCCGAGCCACCGGGCCGCCACCGACCTCACGCCAGACCATGTCCGGGCCGAGCGGGCTGTCTTCCGGCACCGAAAGGCCTGCCTCCGAGCGCAACTCCGCCACGGGCTTGCTGTCTGGATCGTCGTAATAGATGCCGATCAACCGCACGCCCGGGCGCAGCAGGCCGTGGCCGCCTGCCCAGGCAAACAGGCGCTCGAAACTGGCACCGATCTTCTGGTAATCGCCGCGATGGGGCAAGGTCACCAGCCTGAGTCTGGGCACGGTCTCGATGGTGACGTCGTAATGCAGGGCGGAGCGCAACGCGGTCGCACGGGTCATGGCTTGTGATCCTGATTGCTGGGATACCGGGCGCAGATCCCGCCCGGCGCGCCGATAGGCGGCCGGCGGCAAGCCATGGGAGGCCGCAAAAGCGCGGGTGAAGGCCGCCACCGATCCGTAGCCCGCCCGGCTGGCAATGCGTGCCAGGGTATGCTGGGAGCGATTGAGCTCGACGGCAGCGCGATGGAGGCGCAGCCGCCGCACAGCCTCTGCCACTGTTTCTCCCGTGACCGCGACGAAGACGCGGTGGAAGTGGTAGGGCGAGAAGCAGGCAATGTCGCTGAGATCGTCGAGTTCGAGCCTGTCATCGAGATGATCGGCGATGTGGCTCATCACCCGCTCGATGCGAGCGGCATAGGCGAGGCTGGTTTCGTGGCGGCTCATGACCTGTCTCCGGTGGCTTCACCCTAGCTGCGCTGATTTGATCATGATTGCGGAGTTGACGAGGGCATGCGCTTCGTTGACTTTGGTCAGCCTTGCTGCCCTAGAGCAAAGCGCGTTTGGACGGAAACGCCGCATTGCTCTCACTCTTTGATTGGACGCGTCTTTGCGATTCTTGGCGATTCCGCCAAATCGCAAAACGCTTTAGAAGCTGCGCTGTGAACCACCCATCGGACAGATCATGACTGAGATTATCAAGACCGACGTGCTCATCGTCGGCGCCGGGCCCGTTGGCCTGTTCTCCGTATTCGAACTCGGTCTGCTCGATATAAGGGTGCATGTGGTCGACATTCTCGACAAGATCGGCGGACAATGCGCCGAGCTCTATCCGGAAAAGCCGATCTACGACATTCCGGGCTTCCCGATCGTCACGGGGCAGGAACTGGTCGACAATCTTCTCAAGCAGATCGAACCTTTCTCGCCCGTTTTCCATTTGTCGCGCATGATCTCGACGATCGAGCGTATCGGCGATCCCCTGTTCCGCGTCACCACCGACGCCGGCGACGTCTTCGAGACCAAGACCGTGGTGATCGCTGCCGGTGGCGGCTCCTTCCAGCCTAAGAAGCCGCCGATCGACGGCATCGAGGTTTATGAGGGCAAGTCGGTCTCCTATGCCGTCAGGCAGATGGAGGCTTTCCGCGACCGCTCCGTCCTCATCGTCGGCGGCGGCGATTCCGCTCTCGACTGGACGCTCAACCTGCAGCCGATTGCCAAGCGGGTAACCCTGATGCACCGCCGCGATGCCTTCCGGGCCGCGCCGCATTCGGTGGAGAAGATGCGGGCCTTGGTGGCAGAGGGGGCGATGGACCTGAAGTTTGGGCAGGTGGTCGGCCTGGAAGGGGTGGACGGCCAGCTCACCGGCGCCGTGATCAAGGAGGATGCCGACACGGTCTACACCTTGCCGGTCGACCACATGCTGCCCTTCTTCGGTCTGACCATGAAGCTCGGGCCGGTGTCGAGTTGGGGGCTCGATCTGCATAATGACGAATTGGTGCTGGTCTCCACCGAGACCTTCGAGACGTCGCAGCCGGGTATCTTCGCCATCGGCGACATCAACTGGTATCCCGGCAAGCTCAAGCTGATCCTCTCGGGCTTTCATGAAGGCGCGCTGATGGCGCAGAAGGCCTTCCGCTACATCTATCCCGAGAAGCGCCTGACCTTCCAATACACGACCTCGTCCTCCTCCCTGCAAAAGAAACTCGGAGTGCTCTGAACTTTTCGGCATCCTAAGCGTTTGCAATTCGTCAGGGGGCCCTATATCGATTAGGTACAGCCGTCCACGGATGGTTGGGGCGTGCTCTTTCAACTGAGGCGTGACGCCATAACGTCTATTCTGTTCTGCGCGTCAGCTCGGCCAACGGGAGTAGACAAGATGTTCAAGTCGATCGTCGTTCCTGTCGATATCGCAGATCTGAAACTGGCCAGACTCGCCATCGACAGCGCAGTGAAACTTGCCGATACCGCCGGCGCGACGCTGACCCTGGTCCATGTCGTGCCCATCATGCCCCTGATGATGCTGGATACGGTGCCCGTGAGCTTCGAAGGCGAAGTCGCCGAGAAGGCGAAGGGATCGCTTGCCGATCTCGCCCGCACGGTGCTGCTCCCGGGTGGCCAGGTGCAGAGCGTGGTGCGGATCGGCGGCATCTATCATGAAGTGCTGGCAATTGCCGAGGAGCAGCGCGCCGATCTCGTGGTGGTCGGCTCGCATCAACCGAGCGTCGCGACCTATCTGCTCGGCTGCAATGCGAGCGCCATCGTTCGCCATGCCGGCTGTTCGGTGCTGGTCATTCGCGAGGAGAAGCCGCACGCCGAGGATAGCACCGACGACGTGCCGCCGCATTTCGCCTCGGTCGACGATGCCATGCGGGCGGCCTGGGAGGCCGACAAGCTGCATTGAACTCCAAGGCGGCGTCGTTTCCCGAAAGACACGGTGCTCCGCCTGAAAAGCGCAAAGAGGCCGGATTCGTCCCGGCCTGCGGGCTTTCAGGCCTCCTTTCAAGGTGTTGAGGTCTGAAGCCTGAATAGGGCAGTGCGACCCCTCATCCGCCTACCGGCACCTTCTCCCGCAAGGGGAGAAGGAGATCATTTTGGAAGGCGCGCTACGCTCACCAATCGCCTTCTCCCCTTGCGGGAGAAGGTGCCCCGAAGGGGTGGATGAGGGGTCGCACTGCCCCTATCCCAGCCTATTCGAAAGACCTTGAAAAAGTGGCTCTCAGGCGCCGCAGGCGGCCATGGCGTCGTCGAGCGTCTTGGAGGCGTCTTCGGTCGGGATGGCTTCCGACCGGCCGACCGCCTCGCCGGCCTTGTCAAGCACGGCGACGGTGAGATTGCCGCTCCTGCGCAAATCCCGGACATCCTTGGCGGCGAGCAGGGCGGCAACGCTTTGTTCGCCGTTACCGGCCGCTTCCACGCTGTCGATCGCAATCTGACGCCCTGCAATCCTGAGCGATCGCGCCGAGACGGCGGCAGCCCGCATGCGCTCGAGGTCGAGCGGCGCCAGGGCCTTGAAGGAAAGTTCCAGGCGCGCTGTCTTGCTGTCGCGGCAGGCGAGGGCGACACGGAACTTCTCGCTGGCGAATTCCGCGGTTGCCGGCAGTCCCGTCGTCTGGATGAGGGTCCAGCGGCCATGACTGGTCGGCAGAGTGCCCGGGGCGGTCTTAAGCCCCACACTCGGCTTGGCAATGGCGGCCATCGGCTGTTCGCTTCCCGTCTTGCCAAGTAGACTCGATGCCAGGACAGGCTCATCGGAGGCGGGCAGCAGGGCGGTGGCGACCCCGACAGGGATCCATTGGCTTTCGGGCAGGACGTCGAGGCTGTTGAAGGGAGTGCGCAGCGTGGTGGTGAAGAATGCCTCGTTCACCCCCATGGTCTTGACGAAATCATAGACGCTGACGACCTCGCGGCCGTAGTCGCGCACGATCTGGCCCATTTCGCGGGCATCGAAGCTCTCGCCATCGGTAAATTGCGGCGAGAACTGATGCACGCCGACTTTTGAGCCCGGCACGACGAAACGCGCGGTGCCGCCCAGCATCACCATGGTGCAGGCCGAAAAGCAGCCGGCCTGATCGAAGACAGGCTGGCCGCGCTGAAGTCGGGCCTGGCCGATCACGGTCGTCCATCCGGCTTTGCGGATGCGCCGCCCCATGATCAGGGCGGGCTGCACCTTGCCGCCGACTGACTCGAAAGCGATGATGACCTTCGGCGCATCGCCCGGCGGCACTTGCCCGTCCACCGGTTCCCCGGGCAGGACACCGCTCAGGCGGTTCTGCGAGAGGAAGACGGCAAAGTTTCGCGAGGTTTCGTCGACGATCTGGCCCGAGGCATTGATCACCACGCATCCCGGGCAGGATTTGCCGGAAGCAACGATGCTGAACTGCATGGGCTGAGAATCATCGCCCGCTCGGGCTGTACCGGACGCTGCGAGCAGCGCGAGAACCGCGAGGCTGGCCTGTTGGCGCGGCCGTGGCATGAATTGTTTCGCAATGGCGGTTGCCTGGCGCAAATCCACGGCCTCTCCGATCCCGTACACAACACTTGGGTGGCAGCCTTCATGGCCGCAAGCGCTGCTTCGTTGCAAGGATGAAATCGGCGAAATTGCCCTGAATCATGAGACGGTTGGGAGGCGTGACAATCCTGCCACAGCCATCGGTTCCAAAAAATTGCGTAGGGCACCGGTTGTGCTTTTTCGCGCGTTCGATGTGTTAACAAAAGGTGATACTCTACCAAGCTGTACAAGACCGGTCGGGCCATGATGATGCGACGTTATGTTTGGGGTCTTTTTCTCCTCACCGGCCTGCTCCTGGGAGGCGATGCTCTGGCGGCCCAGAAGGCGGCGCTGGTGATCGGCAACAGTGCCTATCGGTCGGTGACGCCTCTGGTGAACCCGGCCAACGATGCCAACGACATGGCGGCGGCGCTGGGGCGGATCGGCTATGCGGTGACGCTGGTCAAGGACGGCGA
>NZ_JAGIPY010000113.1:0-248 GCF_017813775.1 Labrys sp. LIt4 | reverse complement strand
GATCCATCCTCCGTGCGATTCGATTGTATTTGCCGAGAGACCGATCAACTTGACCCCGCGCTTTGTGAATTCGTGCTCTTGCGTAGTGAGAGAAGCGAGCTCGGTGGTGCAAACTGGAGTGTAGTCCTCCGGATGAGAATAGAGGATAGCCCAGTGGTCCCCAATCCATTCGTGGAAATCCAGGATACCGACCGTCGTCTCAGCCCTGAAATTGGGCGCAGTGGAACCGAGACGAAGGCTATGTCGTT
>NZ_JAGIPY010000112.1:0-248 GCF_017813775.1 Labrys sp. LIt4 | reverse complement strand
CGTTTTTTCTTCCATAATCTCTGCGTACAAAGTATAAAGTCTTTAACGTGGGATGTTAAAGATTGAACTCCCATGCACTTTGTTACGTTAGTCCGCAGGAACGAAAAATGTATTGTACTCTATTCTCATTAGCAGCCGTCGCTGTAATAACAGCAGCATCCCCAACACCACCGATCCAACACTGGCTCTACAGCAGTACAGTCGACTCTGCCGCCCTCGCCACCCTCTCCCACCCCGACATCTATGGC
>NZ_JAGIPY010000111.1:0-248 GCF_017813775.1 Labrys sp. LIt4 | reverse complement strand
GGCACATTGGCCCAGTCAGTCGGCGAGATGTCCCTGGCATGGGAGAGTCGGGTGCGCTAGCGTGGACCTCTGCCTCTGCCGGTGCCTTTTGTCCCGGTTTGGATGATGCGCCGAGTGGTATGCACAAATGCGGGCTTCTTTGTTCGGGGATGGCGGATCCGGAAGACGGCCGTGCTAACTTATAAGGGGTTTGGGGAGGGGCGTTGAAGTCGCATCGGTGCACGGTACACGGTACACGACGGCGGTCA
>NZ_JAGIPY010000110.1:0-249 GCF_017813775.1 Labrys sp. LIt4 | reverse complement strand
CTAGCTAACTCAATACAGAAGTTTTGCAACCCTCTCGAGGAAACCTCGTCGATATTACGTCTCCGCTCCCTTCTCCTGAGAGGTCTGACTTTTAGGAAGGTCATGCTGATGATGAGAGAGGATCTTGTGGAACTGTCGTTCAAACACCACATAGACAGAGCTTAGCAGGAGTATCGCCCTCGGCATTGGAGTTGTTCAAGAATGGTATAAGTTTTGACCGTTCCAACACTTTGAATTTGGACGAAGGCC
>NZ_JAGIPY010000020.1:0-101174 GCF_017813775.1 Labrys sp. LIt4 | reverse complement strand
AGCTGGTTCGGCCACCAGTCACGGTTCGAGCGAACCTCAAAACCGGGACGCGCTCCATGCGCTACCGGGCACTTGCCGATATTTGGGGCTTCGTTTCCATCCATGATCGTCTCCGTACCTGTCATCGTTCGAATTGAAATGAGTCCGCGCAAGGCCAAACCCGACCTGCCCGGACGAGACGGCCGCCTCGTCCGGGTTGTCGATCCGAAAGGTCCTTGCGCATTCCGGCCGGATGGCCGTGCGCTCAGGCGCGGCCGAGTTTTTCGGCGCCGCCTCCGAGGGCCGGGCCGGCGGTTGGATCCTCGTCCTCGGCGAGATCGCCCACCAGGGTCTCCGTGGTGAGGATCAGCTTGGCGACCGAGGCGGCATTGGTCAGCGCGGTGCAGGTGACGCGAACGGGATCGATGATACCGGCCTCGTACATGTTCTGATATTCGCCGAGCGCGGCATTGTAGCCGAAGCCGCCATTGACGCTCGACACCTTCGCCACCACCGCCTCGGGATCGCCGCCGGCATTGGCGACGATGCGCCAGAGCGGGCGCGTCAGCACCGATTTCACCAGGCGGACGCCCGCCGCGACATCTCCTTCGAGACCGGCAAGCAGGGGGTCGAGCACCGGCCCGATCTGGGCCAGGGCGGAGCCGCCGCCGGCGACCACCCCTTCGTCGAGCGCGGCCCGCACGGCCGAGAGGGAATCCTCGATCAATTGGATGGTGCGCTTCTGCTCCACCGGCGTGACCCCGCCGGCATAGAGCACCGCCGTTCCGCCGGAAAGCTTGGCGAGGCGTTCGCGCAACTTGTCCTGCTCGATATTGGGCGGTGCGTTCTCGAACTGATGCTGGACCTGGGTGCGGCGCGCTGCAATCGCCGCCTTGTCGCCGCCGCCATGGATGATCGCCGTATGGGTGGCGCTCGTGCGCACCCGTTCCGCGCTGCCGAGATCCGCCGCCTCGATCTGTTCGAGCTGGCCGCCAAGGTCACGGGCGACGACGCGCCCGCCGGTGATGATGGCCAAATCCTCCAGCAGCGCCTTGCGCCAATGGCCGTATTCCGGCGGATGCACGATCAGATATTTGCCGGCGCCGCTGCGCCCGAGCAGCGTTACGACCACCTCGGGCGAAACTTCCTCGGCCACGATCAGCAGCGGCCTGCCGGCCTTGTCGGCGATCGCCCTGACCGCATCGAGCGAGGCCGGGTCCTTGATCTTGAGGTCCGTCAGCAGGATCAGAGGGCGCTCCAGCACCGCCTGCATCTTCTCCACGTCGGTGACCATGTGATGGGAGATATAGCCGCGGTCGAAGGACATGCCCTCGACGACATCGAGCGTGGTTTCGGTGGTGATGCTGAAATCGGTGGTGATGATGCCGTCGGCACCCACCTTCTCGAAGGCTTCGGCCACGAGGCCGCCGAGGCGGGGATCGGTGGCCGCGATGTTGGCGACGGCCGCCAGGGCGCCGTTCTCGCGGGCTGGTCGCGCGCTCCTTTTCAGGGACGACACCACGGCATCGACGGCGAGGTCGATGCCCTTTACGAGGTCGACGGCCTTGGCGCCTTGCTCATTGGCCTCGACGCCTTTCTGGACCAGGGCATTGGCGAGCACAATGGCGGTGGTGGTGCCGTCGCCGGCGATCTCGTTGGTCTGCATCGAGACTTCGCGCACCACCTGCGCGCCCATATTCTCGAAACGATCGTGCAGTTCGATCTCCGAGGCGATGGAAACGCCATCGCGCGTCACCATCGGCGTGCCGATCGGCCGGTCGATCATGGCATTCATGCCCTTGGGACCGAGTGTCGGCTCGATGGCTGCCGCGAGCTGGTGAACGCCGCGGGCAAGGGCGCGGCGGGCGTGCGAATTGTGAAGCATCAATTTGGGCATGGCTCCTCCTTCCGCCCTCGCGGGCGGTTGTTGTCGGCCTCGCGCGGCGAGGCGTCGATTCAGCTGTTGACGGCGGGGACGTTCCCGGCGGCAGGCGGCACGCGGTCGAGGATGAAGTCGACCAGTGTCGGCTCGCCGTCCGCGAAGTCGGCCTGCTTGTATCGGGTCTGCTTGAGCCCACGGCACAAGGCGCCGTTGAACTCCATGTTGATCCGCAAGCTGCGCAGGTCTCGCAAATAGGAGGCCAGCGAGGCGGCGGTGAGGGGCGCGCCTTCCCAGGTCAGGAAAACGCCATCTCCTCGGCCGATATGAGGATGACGTTCGAGCAGGGCCTGGCGGTAGCGAGGCTTCTTAGCCACCGCGTCCGGTCCCACCAGCTGCGCGGCATCGAAGGCCGCAAGGTCCATGGCGAGGACAGCGTCGTCACCAAGGCCGGCCTTCCGCAATCCCAGCAGCACGGCTTCCTGACGCCGTTTATAGGCCTTGGCACGAAAGGTCTCGCGCAAGGCCGTGAGATCGAGATCCCCCGTCATCTCTCCGAAGATCTGGCCGAAGCTCTTGCCCGCCGCGATGCCGCGATTGACCTCGTCGGCGAACATGTGGTCCTGCAGCTGGATGCGGTAGGCGGGTTTCCAGGACAGTGCTTCGAGCGCCTCGCGCACGCCATCGAGCATCAGGAAGGCGAAGTTGGGCGAGCACCAATAGGTGGGCAGCCTGAATTCGATTTCCACGCCGGCATCGTCCAGGATCTCGGCGCGCTCGACGAAGCCCATATTGGTGACAGGCTCGTCGAGTTCGGGATCGTTGACCTCGGACAGCCGCCGCCGGAGTTCGGCCTGACGGCGGCCGCGGAGCGAAGCGCTCATCATGCCGCTCACTCCGCCGCGATCGACAGCGGCGCCTTGGCCAGGGCCGCTTTCTTGGCCGCGATGTCGATGTCGTAGAGCCGTGCCGCATTGAGGCCCAGGATCCTCTCCTTGATCTCGGGGGTGAGATCGACCCCGCGTTCGCGCTTGATGTCCTCGGGCAGCTCGAAGGCCCAGAATTTCTCCACCAGCCAGCGCGGGGTCCAGATCGCATAGTCGGAGCCGAACAGGATCTTGTCCGGGCCGAGCCAGAACAGCAGTTCGGCGATAACCTCGGCGAAATAGCGCGGGCGCGAATGGATGAAGGGCAGGGCGACGGCAAGGCCGCCATAGACATTGGTCTCCTGCACGGCGATCCAGCAGAAATCGTCCAGGCGGGGCAGGCCGCAATGCTCGACGATCCAGTTCAGGTTCTGGAAGTCGGTGGCCGCGTCGTCGACGTCGCCCACGTTGAAGGCGTCCTTGCTGAGCGGGATGATCGTCGGACCCTTATGGACATGGATGTTGCGGATGCCGAGCTTCTCACACAACTCGAAGCAGCGATAGGCGTTGGGGTCGGTCAGCTTCCAGCCCCTGGAATCCCCGTGCCACTCGGCCGTGTACATCTTCACGCCCGTGATGTCGTAGGTCTCCTTCATGAAATGGATGTATTCGAGCGCCGCCTCGCCGTCGCGCGGGTCGAAGGAGCCGTTGACGATGAAGCGCTCGGGATAGCGCTTGGCCATCTCGGCATTGCGTTCGAGGGTGTTGAAGCCCTGCTTGTAGAAATCCTTCAGATAGGTCGACTGCACGATGGCGACATCATCCGGCCCATCGACGAACAGGTCGCGATAGAGATCGTCGGCACTGTATTTCTCGAACTTGTCCTTCGGCCACAGCTGCTCCTTGGGGCTGAGCGCGGTGTGATAGGCATAGAAGCATTCCACGAACTGCTTGCCGTGGATGTTGCGCTGGTTCTCCGGGCTGCCGTCCCAGAAATGGGTGTGACCGTCCACGACGAAAATTTCCTTGCCTTCGGGCGTGATATACATGGCTTCCTCCATCGATCAGCTTTGCTAGGCTTTTGATTGAATGGGTATTCTTGCGAACGGGCTCACGGTTTGGTCATGTCGCGGCTGCCGGATCGGGCGGCGCGAAGCGGGCAGTCGGCGCACCCGCAGCAGGCCCGATGGTCAGCGCCGGTCTGCGGGCTCGAACCGTTCCGTGTTCCGGTCTTCGCCCCGGCATGGCCTGGGCTCGGTTCAGGCGCCCGCCAGTCGTTTGGCGCGCGCAGGATTCCCGTGGCAGGAGATGGGCATGATGCGTCCAGCACTGTTTGTCCTTCCTTCCTCGGTATGACGGCTGTTCGTTTCCGGCCGGTCCGCCTGTGGGAGGCTTGGTCGTAGGGGCAGGCGATACGCCGCTGCGCATCGCCCAAGACTTGCCGTCGTGCTCAGATGTATTCGAAGACCTCGTCCATATTGCCGAACAGGATCACCGTGTTGTCGTCGATCCTGACCATGCGGCCGTAATGGGTGGAGGTGTTGACTTCGAAGATCTCGGCCGTCATCTCGCGGCCGAGATACTCGCTGATCTCGTCCATCTTGAAGATGAGCTTGCCGTCGCCGTCGATGCGGATCAGCGCGGGCTGGTAGGTGACGATCACTCCCTCCTTCTTGCCCATGAATTCCGCGATGGCGCGTGCCTCCACCGAGTCGTTCATGGTGACCCCGCACTGGTGCGAGATGGTCTGCTCGAAGGTGATGTCCTTCATCGACTTGAAGATATTGGCGTGCGAGGAATCGCGTGCTGCCGTGGACATGGTCGTTTCTCCCTTTGGATGGTTGCCGGCCGGTCAGTCGTCGAGGCCGAGTTCGCGCAGGATCTGGCCGATCCGCTCCTGCGAGACGGCACGGACATCCTCGAACGAGACAGGCTTGGAATGCGGCATCGACCAGATCGGCTGCAGCCCCAGTGCCGCTTTGTCGGCGAGGGCGCGGTGCTTCTTCAGCCAAGCCTTGAACAGCTGGCGGTTGCCTGCAGCGTGTTTTTCGTCATGGGCGAGCAGGTAGATCAGGTCGATGGTATTGGCGAGATTGCGCTCATAGTCGGCTTCGGCGGCCGAGATCACCGGCGGGGTGATGAAGTCGTGATTGGCGGCCGCCACCTGCATCAGGAAGCCCGAGCGGAAGAGTTCGCCGACCAGGGGCTCGAAGACGATGTTGATGGCAAAATACTGCTCCAGATAGTCGGTCGCGCCCATGATGGTCTCGACGGCTTCGCGGGTGCCCTGCCAGATGCCGTCTTCCAGCCAGGTCTTCTTGCCGAGTTCGTCGTTCCAACCGGGAATATCCATGCCGATCTCGGCCAGATAGAGCGTGATGTCTTGAGCCAGGCGGAGCTTGTAGGAAGAGTTGGTCAGCGTGGCGTTGTTGATCATCTGGGTGTAGCCGTAGCGCTGGGCCTGCATCAGCGATGTGCCAAGCCCGAATTCGGCGTGTTTCCAGGCCCCCAGATGGTGCTGCAGGATGCTGATCCAGACCTTGTCGAAGCTCCTGGGCGCGCCGGACTTGCGGCCATTGGCAATCACGCTCTGCACCATGGTCTCGATCTTGGACTGGCGCTGGTAGTGGGTGCGCTCCCATTCCTGGTCAGGGGCGCGGAAGGCATGCCAGTTCGAGCTCTGGGCCAGCGTGTTGCCCTTGACATAGGCGCCGTTGCCGTCGGCGAAATTGATGATCCAGTTCTGGATCAGGTAGCGCTCGGGATCGGGCTGCACATCGACGGTGACGTCCTCGTAATGCGTGGCGCGCTGTCCCCTCGGATCGAAATAGCGGTATTTGCGGCTGTCGGAATCGGCGAAGATCGCCGCGCCGGCTGCGCCGGATCCAACCGAACTCGAAATGGCAGGCATGGTATTCACTCCCTGGTTGTGGTGCGTTTCGACGATCCGCTCGAGATAGGGGCGGTCTTTAGTGGCCGGGCGAGGTGGCGCCCGACGAAGTGGTGAATCTGTCGAAGAAGACGTGCTCGCTTTCGAAGCCGTTCATGAAGAGAACGGGCTGCAGGGCGTCGATCATCGGGGGCGGACCGCAGGCATAGACGTCGCCCTGTCCGTCGATGGCGAGTTCCTTCAGCGTGGCGCCCACGCTTTCATGCACGAAGCCGCGTTCGCCCTGCCAGTCGCCGTCTTCCCCGGCATGCGAGAGAACGGGGATGAAGCGCACCTCCGGATGGCGCTCCACCAGGGCCGAGATCCGGTCGAGGTGGAACAGGTCCTCGCGCGTGCGGGCGCCATAGAAGAAATAGACCGGCCGCTGTTCGCCGCTGGCCAGATGGTCGTTGAGGATCGACCAGACCGGCGACATGCCCGATCCGGCGCCGACCAGGATCAGGGGTCCTTCGCGTTCTTCCCGCCGGAAGCAGGTTCCGAAGGGTCCGACGATGGAGACCTCGGCTCCGACCTGGATTCCGCCGGCGTCGAGCTCGCCGGAGAATTTCCCTTCGGGGTATTTCTTGATGATGAAGGACAGGGTCTGGGTTTGGTCCGGCGTATTTGCCATGGAGAACGAGCGCGTAAGCGTCTCCCCCTTTTGCGTGGTGACCGTGATGTCGACATATTGGCCGGCCCAGAATTTCATCGGCGAATTGAGGCTGATCTCGATGCCACGGATGTCGTGGGTCAGCCGCTCGATGCGTGTGATGCGGCCCTGATAGGTTTTCACCGCGATCGATTTCGCCAGCACCTCCTCGTCATAGTTGAGGAGCTCCACCTCCATGTCGGAATAGGCGATCGTCCGGCACAGCAGGACGTGGCCGCTGTCCTTCTCCATGTCGTTGAGCGCGAAGGTCGAATATTTGAGCATGTCGACTTCGCCATCCAGCAGGACGCATTTACAGGCCGAGCATTGTCCCTCCTTGCAGCCATGCGGCAGCGCTATGCCTTGACGGAAGGCCGCATTCAGCACTGTCTCGCCGTGTTCCACTTCGAATTCGACGCCGACCGGCTCCAGACGCACAGTGTGGGCACCGCTCATCGGTCTTCTCCTCCCAATACTCTCCCGTTCCCCTTCCCGAGCCGGGAAGGGGTCGCCGGGACCGGACGGAAGCCGGGTCGCGGCTTCCGCGGTTTTCGTCCGTCAGTTGAACGGGGTGATGGTGAAGCCGGCGCGATATTCGGCCAGGTGCTTCTCGCGATCGGCCGGGCTCATCTCGCGCAGCAGGGTGAGCGGCGACTGCAGGGTGTGGCCGCGCACGTCGTCGAGCGTCCACATGTCCTTGCTGTCGAAGCGCAGATGCGGCTGGGGCACCAGGGTCTTACCGTCGGAGCGCACGAAGTTGAGGTCCTTGATGGCATCGGCCAGATCCCAGCCGTGATAGAGCGTTTCCCATTCGCGCTTGCCGCTGAAGCGGCCCATCGCCGGGGTCGGGCGGCCCTGATACTCGTCGGAGAAAGCCTCGACGGCGGTCCAGCGGTCGAGTTCATGGGCGAAGGTGTGCAATTGCCCGTCGATCTCGTCCACCACCATGTCCTCGCGGATCAGGCAGGGCACCAGGCAGCTCCAGCAGCGGTGGGGGTAGACGTAGCCGACCTCCTCGTTGAACACGAGAACCTTTTCGCCGCGGTGGCTGAGCTTGTCGTACCACTTCCAGAAATCGCCGAACTGGGCGTACCAGCCGGGATATTTGTGCTCGAACCACTCGAAGTCCTGCTCGCGCTGGGCCTCGATACGCCAGAAGTTCACCGGCCAGCCCACGGCGAAGAATTGCGCCACCTTGTGGACATAGAACTTCTCGGTGATGCGCTTCCAGGCCGTCTGCACGTCGTCGTGGTGGATCTTGATGCCGTATTTTTCCAGCGGCAGCATATAGGTGCGGTAATAGTCCTCGAAGATCCAGCGGTGCCACATCTCCGCATAGGATTCCTTGTTCTTGTCGCGGTTGGTGGTGCCGTATTCGATGAAGGTGCCGATGGCGGCATCGACGATGGCGTGGTTCTGCCAGAAGGCGTAGCGCAGGTCGCGCTCGAGCAGCAGGTGATTTTCCGGTTCCTTGAGAGCGGCCATCAGCAGCGAGTGGCCATTGCCGATATGGCGGCTCTCGTCTGACTGCACCGAAAGGAACACCGTCGGCAGGGCATAGTCGCCATTACGGGCGGCCTCCGAGGGCATGGCGACGAACAGCGTGTTGGTGAAGGCGGTCTCGGCGACCACGGTCAGGTACATGCAGGCCGCAGTCATGGTATCGCCGGTGATGAAGCCTTCACCGAACTGGCGGCCGATCGTGGTGGCGTAGCATTTGCCGAAGGCCTCTTCGGTGATGTCGAAGCCGGCCGGATCGATATAGTTCTCCATGTACCATTTCTTCAGATTCATCTGAATGGTGGAATGGCGGAACTCGTCGACCATCTGCATGGTGAAGCCGGTGCGCAGATCCTCGCCGGGCGCCAGCCTGGCCACCATCGCCATCGAGCGGGCGGCCGAGATTTCCGGGAAGGGGATGATGGCGAGGAAGAGCTTCATCCACTCCACCCAGCGCGGCTCGACATTGCGGAACATGTCGCCGCGCAAGGCGGCGTCCAGCGCGCCATAGACGCGATTGTCCTTTTCCTCCTGCATCGGGAAATAGGAACGCAGCACCTGCTTCATCGGGTCGCGCGGCGCCTTGCTGATCTTGTAGTCCGTCGGGAAGGTCATCGCTTCCTGGACATAGGTCGGGTTCCAGCCGAGATCGGATATCTTCTTGGTCGCCTCGCCGACGGAAATGCCGCGCTGCGAGGTTATCTTGTTGAGCGTCAAAGACGTCATAGCCATGAGCCTCCACCAGATTGCGCCACGAACCCCCATGGTCCGGGCGGGGAGCGGCAGGTATCGCCGCCGATGAGTGCGGGCGGCCGGTCCAGGGGCATGCATGCCTCCAACCGGTCGCTCGAGTGGATCACGGCAAAGGTATCTGGAGTGGTGCTGAAAGCCTGGCTCGCCTGATGCGTGAGCACGCGGCGCCATGGCATTCCGACCTTGGGTTCCCCATTCCTTCGTTCTTTTGGCATCGCGCTGGAACGCGATGGGCTTCTTATGGAGAACGATACAGCAAGGACCGTGCCAACTCGCGACAAGCTCTAAATTGTGCAGCTTCAGGCGCCCTGAAGGAATCGGATGTCCGCATGCTCGCCGGAGGTGTAACAGAATGTTACAGATGTAATTTACAAATGTAACGCTATTTATCTATTTAAATGACAGGCGTATTTATTAATGAAATGGATTGTATATCTTGTAGACAACTTATTTTCACGGAGTATCCTGTCGGCATTAAGACAATCCAGCCATTCGGGATCGTGCCGATGTCTTCTTCCGACAATCCTCGATCGCCCTCGGCTTTCGAGGGGCCCGGCGAGAGCGAGGTCATCACGGATCTGCTTCGGCTGATGCCGCGCGACCTGATCTTCTCCATGCGCTTTCTGGGGGAAAGCCAGTTGCGCCTGCAGCGCCATTTTCACGAATTCATGATTGCCGAGCTGACAGAAGCAGGGGTGACGGAGGAGACCCACCCCCTGCTCCATGCCTTCGTGGAGCGGCATGCCATCACGCTGCGCGACTTCGTCTTCTCGGGGGTTTCCCTTTCGCGGCAGTTTCGGGTGGACGATATCGAACGTCTCACCGGCGATACCACCGGCCTGCTGCGCGTCGACATCTGGGACCAGCTCAGAAGCCATTTAGAGGCGGCGCAACGCCAGTTCAAAGCGCAGCTGCCGGAGCTGCCGAACCTGTTGTCGGGCTGGGAAAGGCCGGAGGCAGCGGAGGAGAAGAAGCGGCAATGACACAGCCAATATCCAGTCAGGACCTGCTGACACGCCGCCTCGGGCTGGTTGCCGGCCTGTCCGCTCTCAACGCGCAAGCGCTGAAGCTTACCCAGGTCATTGCAGGTGTCGACATGGAGGTGCTGCGCCTCGAGCTGGCCCTGAAGCAGGCGCCGGCGGAGGGAGAGTTGGCGCGGGAATTGCAGTGCGATCTCCAGGCGATGCGCGAGAGCGCCGACGTGACCGCCGCCCGGCAGCGTGAATGCGCCGGGCGCATCGAAACAGCCGAGCAGGAAATCGAGGAACTCGACCGCCTGCTCCGGCAGGCCGTTGAGCGTGAGGGGAGGGCACCATGAACCAGCAAAGCAGACAGAACCCGACGCTCTTCGACCTGCTGGGCCGCTGTTGGCAGCGGCCCGCGCCCATTGCGGGCGTGAGCTTCGATCGGCAGGGAAGTTCCGTCGCCTTCGCGGCCCTCGACGGGACGCTCGCTCTTGCTCCCGTGGCGGAAGCCGAGGGACCGGAAAGCCGTATCCGGGTCAGCGGCGACCTCGGACAGATGAGAATCTTGCCGCGCGCCAGGCCGCCGGCGCCCCTGACCGCAGTTTCCGTGCAGGAGGGCCGCGCCCCCCTTGTCGTTGCCTTCCGAGAAAGCGGTTTCCTGGTCGGGACCGATGATGGGACCGTCAGGCGGATTTCGGCACAGGGAGAACGGGGCGAGGATTTCTTTCGTCTTGGCCGCTCCGTCCGGGCGCTCGACCACGCGGCGCAATCGGGAATGACAGCCCTGTCGGATGGCGATGATCTCTGCGTCCTGGACCAGAAGGCAAACCTCGTCGGGCGCTTGCCGGCGGCGCTTCCCGACACCACAGCCCTCAAATTCTCTCCCGATGGCCGATATCTGGCGGGGGTGAGCGGAGAAAGCCTGGTCATCCTGGCGCTGCACGAAGAACTCTCGGTCCAACGGGTGGTAACGCTGCCCTCGCCGGCGGCGGGCCTGCATTGGAATGGGCAAAGCGACCGCATCGCGTGCGGCCTGGAAATTGGCGGCTTGAGCATTGTCGATGTCCCGCGTGGCCGGACTGACACGATCCTCGATTTTCCCGCGCCGGTAAGGGGAGTGGCCTGGGGCGCGGCAGGGCAACTGGTGGCTTCCGGGGCCTATCGTATCGCAGCCTGGGGGACGAGCGGCGATGCCGGCAGCCAGGCCCTGCTGACCGGTCATACCGGCCTGATCCTGGTCGAGGCGGTTGCCTCCCATCCCACGCGCAACCTGGTGGCGGCCGGTTATGCCGATGGCCGCATCGTGGTGGCACGGATCGGCGGGCGCGACGAATTGTTCGTGCGGCCGTTTGGCGGCACGGTCACCGCGCTGGCCTGGTCGGCGGACGGGCGTCATCTGGCCATCGGCGATGCCGATGGCCACGCCGCGCTCGTCACCTTCCCGCCTCAGCTCTTCAAATAGGCCGCAAGGCGTCAATCACAGGAGGACGACATGCCCACTGAGCAGACCCGCGAGGAAGAGAGCAAGGACCGGTTCTTCCAGAAGCTGGAGGATCTCGCCCGTGAGATGATTGACACCCATGACAAGGACTTCGCCATGGGTGCGCTGATCCTGACGGCGCGCTGGATCGCCGAGGAACGGATCGCCAAGATCGCCCAGGCGAGTTGACGGCAGGAGGAGAGGCCGGTGCGGTCCGGCCTCACCCGGCGTGTCAGCCCTCGGGCGGGATCATCCCGCGATAGAGCAGGCACACGGTGCGCAGGAGTGAAGCGAAGTTTGGCGCGACGCCATGGCGTTCGAGTGCTTCCTCATACAGCACCGAAATCAGCCGGGAGGTCGAGAGCCCTTCCCGCAGCGCCATTTCGTCGAGGACCTGCCAGAACGCCTCCTCCAGCCTCACCGTCGTCGAGTGCCCGGCGATACGCATCGATCGGCTCGCCTTGCGAAAGTGGAGCGGGCTCTGACTCGTGAGGACCTTGCACATGGCTCGCCCTTTCGGCCTTGCCGCGCCCCTGCCGTCCCGATCGTCCGGGCGCGGCAATGGGAGGGTCCGGCCCCCGCCGATCGGGGGGAGGCCGGAGCTTTTCTCGTCACGGAATGAGGACGGCGCGACCATGGATCCTGCCGGCGTTGAGATCCTGGAGAGCCTGGTTGGCATCGGCCAGGCGGTATTCCACCGTGGTCAGTTCGACCAGGCCGCGATCGGCCAGGGCCATCAGTTCCACGAGCTCGGCCCAGGTCCCGACCAGGTTGCCGATGATGTTCTTTTCCGTGATGACCATGTCGACGGTGGGGACCCTGATGTCCTCGCCATAGCCCACGACATAGTAGCTGCCGGCAGGTCGGGTCATGGCGAGGCCCTTGGCGGTCGTGCCCTTCTCGCCGACGAAATCGATCACGGCTTCGGCGCCGGCGCCGCCGGTCAGCGCAAGCACGGCTTCCACCTCGTTGCCGTCGGCCTTCACCAGCTTGTCCGCCCCGATTTTGCCGGCCAGGGCCAGGGAGGCGTCGGACTTGTCGACGACGATGACGTCGGCGGCGCACATGGCCTTGAGGCATTGGACGCCGATATGGCCGAGGCCGCCGGCGCCGATCACCACGCAGCTCTCCCCCGGCAGCAGATGGCGCGTCGCCTTCTTGGCGGCGCGATAGGCGGTCAGGCCCGCATCGGCATAGGGTGCCACTTCCTTGGGTGCGAGCGTCTTGGGGAGCGGGACGATGTTGCGCTCGGAGGTGCACAGGAATTCCGCATAGCCGCCGTTGCAGTCGAGCCCCGGAAAACGCCCCGGGCCGTGCATGTCCATGCCGCGGCGGCAGGCCAGGCAGGTCCCGCCCGAGATCTTGGGGTGCACGATCACGGGATCGCCGACCTTGATGCCCTCGACTTCCTTGCCGACCGCTTCGACCCAGCCGGCATTCTCATGCCCCATGATCAGCGGCAGCAACCGGTCGCCAGTGGGATCCATATGCGGGCGCCAGACGCCCTCGATGATGTGGAGATCGGTGCGGCAAACCCCGGCTCCGCCGATCCGCACGATGACGTCGCTCGACTTCTCGATCCTGGGATCGGCAACCTCCTGGAGGTCGACCCATTGGCCGGCCGTCAGGTCGTCGTCGTAGCGGGTGAGTACTTGCGCCTTCATTGTGATTTCCTCCGCGAGCCCGGTCTTGTCCGCGCTTCGCCGGAATGGCAGCAATCTCCGTGCCACAGTGAATACATTATATATTTCAAATATTTGAGGGTGTTTCATCAAGCTGGCAGTGTTGGCGGGCTGAACAGTTGCGCGGGCGGTGTGTCCAATCCGCGTACAGCGCTCGCAGGCCTTGGTGCCGCTGGCCAGGTTGCTGAGAGCGGGGAGTAGGTCATGCAGATCCTGTCGGGAATGGACCGGGCGCGAAACGCCCTCGAGCGCGGCGAACGCCTGCCTGGCGGTACCTTGCCGCTGCCGATCGCCGAGAGTTGGCAGCGCTGCCGGGAGCTCGGCCTGGACCCACATCGCCAGCCCCGCGGCGAAGTGGTGCCGTTCGCCACGGTGACACGCCGGCGCCAGAAGATGGAGGGCCTGCGCCGGCTGGCTCTCGCCGAGATGCAGGTGCTCTACGCGCAGATCGCCGGTTCCAATCTGATGATCGCGCTGGCGGATGCGGGTGGCATGGTGCTCGACACCATCAGCGATCAGGCCTTCACGGAAAGCACGGCCGGGCGTGCCATCATTCCCGGCAGCCTGTGGGATGAGGCCCGGCGGGGCACCAATGCCCTCGGGCTGGCCAGTGACGCCAGCCAACCCGTCGGTGTCTTCGGCCGAGAACACTATTTCACGTGCCATGCCCATCTCAGCTGCATGGCGGCGCCCATCCTTGACGCGCATGGCCAGGTTTTGGGATTGCTCGACGCATCCTGCGCCAATGAGGCACGGCAGCAGCACACGCATGCGCTGGTGCGCATGGCCGCCGCGCAGATCGAGAACGGGCTGATCTTCCAGGAATGCGCCGACAATTTCATCCTGGCCTTCCACCCGCGCGCCGAATATCTCGATACGCTGTCGGCGGGGTTGCTGGCGCTCTCACGGGATGGGGTCGTCACGGCGCTGAACCGTCCCGGCTCCGCCTTGCTGTCCGGCCTGCCGGCCGGGGCGGACGCCCGTTTCGACACCCTTTTCGAGATGCCTTTCGCCAGGGCGCTGGATGGTCTTCTCCGGGGAGGCGTCTTCCCGATACGCGATGCCGCGGGCAGCCAGGTCCTGATGGTTTGCCGCCAGATCGCGCCCGGGCTTGCCGTGCGCAACCTGCACCAGGAGCCGCAGGCAAGGCCGCATGACAAGGGGGGATCCGCGCCGAGGTTCGTCTGCGCGGACGCGGCGGTGAAGGCCGCGATGGCCGATATCGGGCAGGCCGTCGCCATGGGCATGCCCATCCATCTCACCGGAGAGACGGGCACCGGCAAGGAACTGATGGCGCGCCATATTCATGAAGTGAGCGGCCGGCGCGGGGAATTCGTCGCCGTCAATTGCGGCGCGCTGGCCGAACAGCTTTTCGTCGCCGAAATCTTCGGCCATGAGCAGGGCGCCTTCACCAATGCCCGTGCGGAAGGATCCATCGGCCTGGCGCGACAGGCAGATGGGGGCACCCTGTTCCTCGATGAGATCGCCGATATTCCGCTCTCTGCCCAGACGGCCTTGCTGCGTTTTCTCGACGCCCGGGAAGTGCGGCCGGTAGGCGGGCTGAAGATCCACAAGGTCGACGTCCAGATCGTATCCGCCACCAACCGAAACCTGGAGGCGATGGTGGCGGAGCGGGCTTTCCGGGCCGATCTGCTCTACCGGCTCAACGGTCTCGTCCTGCATCTGCCGCCTTTGTCGGCCCGCAGCGACTTTGCGCTCGTGGTCAAACACCTGTTGCAGGAGCTGGCCCCGGGCGTGGCGATCACGGATGCCGCCATTGCCAGCCTGGCTCAGCGCGAATGGCCAGGTAATATCCGCGAACTTCGCAGCCTGCTCCAGCGCCTTCTCCTGCGTCGACAGGGAGCGTTCATCGACGAGACCTGCCTCGTCGAGGGCGCGGGGGATTCTGGCGATACCTGCCCAGCATGCCGGGACCGTGGCCTGGCCAGCCGGATCTGCCGCGAGATCCGGGCAACATATCGTGTCCATCGTAGCGTCACGCATACGGCACGAGCGCTCGGATTGTCTCGGACCACGGTATACAAGCATTTGTGCGGCGAGCCGCTCAATTAGAGCTGCGCTGCTTGAGTTTGCGTTCCGGTTCGGCAGTTCGGTTTTTGGAGCTTCGTGCTGCCGCCGGAACCCTTGCTAACCAGGACTAGATTCAACAAACAACATTGGTGTTGGAAAAGCGTCTGGTTGTTCTGATCAAGGCCAGCAATACAGCATCGTTGCTTCTTTCGATTCGGCAGCTGCAGCAGACGGTGCCGTCCTGGATCTTCGGCTGGCTGAGCGTCACGTCAATGCTTTCTCCCGGGTCGATATTGCCGCAATAGTCTATCCTGCGATCCTGCAGCAGGCTGCTCCTCGCGAGGTCGGGAGTCAGGGCCCATTCTGTCCTGTCGGCGAAGGTTTGGAAGCTGGTAAAATAAAGGAAACCGGCCCCGTTGAAATCCTGACTTGGGCAGGGCGTGAACTTCAAACGACCGTAACTTGCACCCGTATCACTGCAAGAGACAGGCGAGGCGCGGACCGGCCGTATCGCCGGATCGAACGGCGGAAGATCGGCAACCTCGATGCGGGCAATCGAATGGTTGGAGGATCCGGATCTGCGGTGCACGAAGACGGAGGTCAGCGTCACCGAGCCGATGATCTCGCCCCCGATCGCGAGTTCGTGGCGGCTGAGTGTCTGCGTGCGCGAGATCCGCGACAGCGCGCTGCGGATATGCAGGACGTCGTTCTCCCGAGCCCTTTCGAAGGCCGCCTCGCAGACTTCCACCGAACGGAAGGCGGCGTAGACCGGCGCGCCGGCCGCGTCCCTGAAGTCGGGTACCGACCGGCCGGCCATCTGCGCCAGCATCAGCCAGTGCCTGTGCCCCAGTTCCTTGAGCAGCCAGGTCTCCGACAGGCCATTCAGGGCCAAGTGCGGCATGCCGAGGAGCACCGGGCCAAGGCCGGCCTGTGCCTTTTGTGGTTCGCGTGCGAGCGACCGGTCGATCAGAAATGGAACATTCATCGTGACGCGCCTTCAGACGGCCATTCTGACGGGTGGGCGGCGTCTGCCGGTGATCTGCCGGTCCGCAAGATGATCGACGACAAAGCCGGCGTCGCGGCCGACGCTCAGGAAACGCCCCGATCCCCAGGTCCAGAGCCAGGGCATGCCGACCACATAGAGGCCATCTTCATTCGTCACGCCGCGCCGGTGGGCGGGATAGCCGGTCTCGTCGAGGAAGGGTAAGTCGACCCAGGACCAGTCGGAACGAAAGCCGGTGCTCCACACGATGCTGGTGATGCCGGCGGCAGCGAGGTCGAGGCTGTGGACCGCTGCGCCCGGTTGCCAGACGGGGCTGTAATGCACCCCTTCCGGAGCGGAAATGCCCTTGTCGGCGATGTGCCGGTCGATCAGGCCGCAGATGCCGTTGTACACCGCGTCGGCGGCGTCGAGATTGCGGGCGAGATCGTCGCCGAATTCGAGATGACCGTTCTCGATGCCGGTCAGCCGGCCATGCAGCACCATCCCCTCGCTTGCAAAGCGGCGCAGGTCGATATCGCGGCCGCCGCCCCGCCCGGTGAGATAGTGGTTGGCGTTTCGGCGGACCTTCTCTCCAAGCGGATGCTCCTCCACCGTGATTTCGTACTGGCCGAGATCGTCGAGCCATTCCACCGCATCGCGCCCGCGATAGAAACGCGGGCAGCGGGGAGCGCTGCCGACGACGAGGTGCACGGGGCGGTCCGCCAGGTGCAAGTCCTCCGCGATCTGACAGCCGGACTGACCCGAGCCGACGACCAGCACTTTGCCGGGCGGCAGCTGCGCGGGATTCTTGTAGGCGGAGGAATGAATCTGGACGATGCCCTCGGGAACGTTCGCGGCCATCGCGGGGATATTCGGTACATGATAGGCGCTGACCGCGAGGATGACGGCGTCGGCGGTCACGCCGCCTTCACTCGTCTCGACAAGGAAGCCTTCCTCCCCTCGGGCGATGCGCGTGACCGCGATGCCTTCCCGGATCGGCGCGTCGATGCTGCGGGCGAAGGCCTCGACATAGGCGACGATCTCGTCGCGAGGCATGAAGCCTCGCGGTTCGGGGCCGGTATACGGAAAATCCGGAAGCAGGCATTGCCAGTTGGGGGTAACCAGACAGAAGGCATCCCATCGCTGGCTGCGCCAGGTATGGGCGATGCGGTTCTTCTCGAAGACGACATGGTCGATGCCGTGCCGCTTGAGATGGTAGCTCGCGGACAGGCCGGCCTGTCCGCCGCCGACTACGACGACGTTGTGGTGAGTGGGAAGAGGGGCACGCATGGGCAGCTCCTTCATTCGATAAAGGCGATACAGGTGACGGTGGAGGCGGGGCTGTCGGCGAAACGGCGGGCGCTGACCTCGATGGCGTGCAACTGCCCGAGCGCCCGCGAGCAGGGCACGCCGTATCTGGCTTCCACGCGGTCGCTGGCGATGTTGAGGGCAATGCGGCTGCGTTCGAGAAAGTCGGCGAGCGAATAGCAGCCGCCCGGTGCGAAATAGTCCTTGATGACGAGGGAGGGGGAGTAGCAACTCTCTTCCCCGCCATCGGGCCAGCGTATGACAAAGCGCATCTCAGGCATGCTGGCGGGCTCCGAGGGTTCGATAGACCGGCAGGTGGGCGCGTGCGGTATCGGCCCAATTGTGCCGCGCGGCGACCACCGGGCCGCGCTTGGCCAGCCTTTCGCGCTGAGGAGAACGGATGGCCGCGATCATCGCGTCCGCGATCGAGCCCGTCGACATCGGATCGCACCAGACCACGTCGCCATCCGTCAGGTAATCGGTGAATGGCGGGATGTGCGAGGCGATCACCGGGATCCCGCACGCCATGGCCTCGATGACGGCAAGGCCGAAGCCCTCCTTGAGCGAGGGAAAAGCCAGGGCGGAGGAGATCCTGTAGAGAGCGGCCATCTCCGCCTGGGGTATTGGTCCCGTCAGGACCACGGATCCGGGCAGCATGCGGGACTGGTCGAGAGCCAGCCTGAATTCGGCCTGGTAGGCGGCGTGGTCGAGAACCGAAGCGCCGCCCGCCAGCACGAGTTGGGAATCCGGCAAAATGGTCTGCACCTGGCTGAACGCCTGCAGGATGCGGAGCGTGTTCTTGCGTTCCTCCACCCCGCCGACGCTCAGGAAGACGGGCCCTCGTCCCAGGCCGAGACGCCGCGCCAGCCCCGATTCCGTGCCATCCTTCTCCGGCTGGAAGAAGGTGGTGTCGACACCATTCCCCACCATGGTCGCGGCGATTCCCATGTCGCGGTCGAGCTTCCGGCGCCAGTGCTCGCTGACGGCAAAATGGCGGTCCGCGCCATGGATGGAGCGGGCCTGCAGCGCCGCGACGCGGGGATCCTCGAAACTGTCGACGTGGTGCACGGTGCGGGCGAAGGAGGCGATCAGGCGTTCCCTGCGCAGTGTCGCCAGGGCGTTGCCCGAAATGCCGTCATGGGCGTGGAACACATCGAAGCGCCGGCGGGCATGGTCGCTGAAATAGCGCAGGTAATCGGCAATGCGCGTTTCCACCATTCCGAAAATATCTCCCTCGAAGGGAGAGGCGGGGACACAGGCGGTCTCACAGCGCGCCTTCCGGAAGAAGCCCGCCGCTTTCGCGTCCGGCGCATGCACGACCGCATCATGACCGAGTGCCGTCAGGGCTTCTCCCAGGGCCAGTGCGTGCACGACTCCTCCACGCGGATTGGTCGAGTGGGTCAGGATCGCTATGCGGAGCGGGCCGGTGATGTTCATGCCGCCGCCTCCTGCCGTGACAGGCCGAGCAGCGGCTGGGCCGCGTGGTTGCGGATGACTTCGCGGCGCCCCTTCAGCGAGATAGCGACTTCGCGGGAGGCGTTGAAGGAACCGACCGCAGCCGCGGCGATGTCGCGCTCGGCGAAGCGTTCGACGACGGCCTGCGCATCCGCCGGCGTGGCGACGATCAGATAGCCGAAGCTCGGAAAGGTGGTGAGCCAGCGCTCCATCGGCACATCGGGCGGCAAGGGAACGGCGCCGAGATCGATGTCGATGCCCACGCCCGAACATTCGGCCAGCATGATCGTCGTGCCCACGATGCCGCCCTGGCTGATGTCCTTCGCAGCATGAGCAAGACCGGCTTCGGCGAGGGCCGGCAGGATTTCAAGGTCGGCCCGCAACCGGGCGGGCGGCGCGTCCGTCGCCGCCTCCCAGTTGGAGAAGGGCTCACGATAGCGTCCCCTCAGATCGATGGCGGCAATGAGAATGTCGCCCGGCCGGGCGTCGAAGCTCGTCAGGAGCTTGTCGGCGCAGCCGAGTATGGCGACGGAGAGCTGGCCGCGATCCGTCCTCACATTGGTATGCCCGCCGACGATCGGCACACCATAGGCCCGGGCCGCCGCCCTCAGACCAGCAAGGACCGGAGCCGCGCCCTCCTCGCCATCGGCCCACACGGCATCGACCACGGCGACGGGGCGCCCCCCCATGGCAGCCACGTCGGAGACGTTGACCATCACCCCGCACCAGCCGGCGAACCAGGGATCGCGCGCGACGAACTCGTTCATGAAGCCCTCGATGGCGAAGAGGAGATGGCCGTCATCTGCCGCGATGACGGCACAATCGTCTCCGACGGGGACGGGCATGTCGGGAGAGAGGCCGAGGCTGGCCGCCACCGCGGCGATGTCCTGCTTGCCATTGATCCCCCGGTTGTTGCGGAGGGATGCGGCAAGGCTGGTGAGATCGATCGTCATCGCAATTTCCTCAGGCAGCCTTGCGCGCGAGGGCGCGGAAACCCTGTTCGGCATTTTCGAAGGGGTGATAATGGTCGAGATCGGCCGTCATCAGGTGGTGCCGCCGACCGAGAAGTTCGATCTCCTCGATGCTGCGCCAGTGCAGCCGGCGGAAAAGCAGCACGTTCTGCTCCTGTACCCGGGCGAGGAAACGCCGGCACCCTCTCGCATGGGCCGAGCAGACCGCGAGGCGGATGAGGGAAGCACCGAGCGCGCCGACCTTGCGATAGTCGGCGGCAACGGCAAGGCGCGAACCCCACCAGACGCCATCCGTTTCCTCGTGGATGCGGACCGTGCCGACGACCCGGTCGGCTGCGACGGCCAGCATGGAGAGCGCCACGATGGGGATGGCATATGCGTCGACGGCGTCGGCGTCATCCTCCTGGAACAGGCCCTGTTCCTCGCAGAACACGGCCCGCCGCAGCGCCCTGGCCCCCGCCCGTTCCCACGGCTGCGTGGCGAACTTGACCTGGAATTCACAGGCGAGGAAGGGCTTGAATGGTTCGAGGATCATGTCGCCATTCCCCTCTCATAGGCCGAAAGCGCCGAGCAGGCCCCGCAGCGACCGCATCCGGCCTTGATGTCGGCGGCCTTCAGGCCGGCCTTCACGAGCATCGCCGAGAGGGGGGCGAGGATGGCGTGCATGAAACCGGGCGTCGGGGTGGGGTGGCTTTCGAGCGGTGTGCCGGAAATCGGCACGAAGGGCACCACGAATGGGTAGACGCCGATCGCCACCAGCTTCTCGCAGGTCGAGAGGATAGCCTCCGGCGTGTCGCCGAGCCCCGCCAGGATGTAGGTCGAAACCTGACCACGGCCGAAGACCGGAACGGCGGCGGCGAAGGACGACATGTATTTCTCGACCGGTACCTGCGCCTTGCCCGGCATGATGCGCCCGCGGATTTCGGGGGTGACCGCTTCCAGGTGCATGCCGAGCGCGTCGACGCCCGCTTCGCGCAGGCGGTCAAACCAGGCGTCGTCCTCCGGCGGTTCGCATTGGGCCTGTATCGCCAGGTCGACGGCCGCCTTGATGGCTCTGGCGCTGTCGGCGAGGACGGCGGCGCCGCGATCCTCGCCGCGCGGAGTGCCCGTCGTCATCACCATGTGTCTGACGCCGTCGAGCTCGACGGCGGCCTTCGCCACTTCCGCCAGCTGGGCCGGCGTCTTGTGCGCGATGGTGCGGCCGGCTGCGAGGGACTGGCCGATGGCGCAGAACTGGCAGGTCTTGCTGCGGCTCTGGTAGCGGATGCAGGTCTGCAGCACGGTCGTGGCCAGCACGTCGCGGCCGTGGAGCACCGCGATCTTGGAGTAGGGGATGCCGTCGGCCGTGGTCAGGTCGTAAAAGCGCGGCCGCAGCGGGAAGGTGACTTCGCCGACCGGCCGCCCCTCCCGGCTGATGCGGCTTCGGCCGAGGGAATCGGGCTTCTCGACCAGATAAGGGCTTTCGAAGGCCGGCGCGGTATGGACGGGCACCATCACCGTCATGCCGTCGATGGTCATCGCCTTGTGGTCGGATGGTCCGGCGCCACCCCTGCGGCTCTCATGCCCGGCCTTCGGGTCAACCAGCCGCGCTCCGAAGGATTGCAACTCGTTGATCAGCTGCGTCGCCGGCAGGGTTGCTGTGTTGTCCATCGGACAGGCTCCTTGGATCGGTTTGTTCGGCAAGGGGATGGGTGAATTCGAGGGGACTTGCGGCACGGCCGTCGAGCGCCAGATGCAGCAGTTCGGGGCGGGCATAGTGACCGACCGAGTCCATCATGCGCTTGCGCTTGAGGATCAGGCTCATGTCGAGATCGGCCAGGAGAATGCCCTCGCCCTCGGTGAGGGGCGGTACGATATGCCGGCCTTCGGGCGAGATGATCGCCGTCATGCAGCCGCCGCGCAGGCCGCGCTGCAGTCCCTCGTCCGGCGTGATCGAGGCGATCTGAGCCTCCGTCAGCCAGCCCGTGGCATTGACGACGAAGCAGCCGCTTTCGAGCGCGTGGTGGCGGATGGTGACTTCGATCTGCTCGGTGAAGATCGGTCCCACCAGCGAACCGGGGAACTGCGCGATATGGATTTCCTCGTGCTGGGCCATCAGCGTGTAGCGGGCGAGAGGATTGTAGTGTTCCCAGCAGGCGAGGGCGCCGATGCGCCCGGCGGCAGTGTCGACCACCGCCAGGCCCGATCCATCGCCCTGACCCCAGATCATGCGCTCGTGGAATGTCGGCGTGATCTTGCGTCGCTTGAGGCGCAGCGTGCCGTCGGCATCGAAGACCAGTTGAGCGTTGTAGAGCGAGCCGTGATCGCGCTCGTTGATGCCGAGAACCACCACGAGGCCGTGCTGCCGGGCAGAGGCCGCCACGGCCTCGGTAGCCGGGCTGGGAACGGAGACGGCATGTTCGTAGAGGCGCAGATGCTCCTTGCCGCTCAGCACTGGGGGCAGCACGAAGGAGAAATAGGGATACCACGGCACGAAAGTCTCGGGAAACACCACGAGCTCCGCGCCCTTGCCGGCCGCCTCCGCGATGGCATCGAGTACCTTCGCGAGAGTGCCTTCTCGCGAGGTGAGGTCAGGCGCGATCTGCACGGCGGCAGCCCGGACCGATGTCTTTGCGCTCATTGCGAATCCTCCGCTCCATGGGTCGGGCGGCGGGGCCGGACCCCGCCGATGCGGGCCTCAGACGGTCCAGGTGTCGAGAATGAAGGCGTTGTCCTTGCGGTGAAGCAGGATGAGGTCGAGCACATCAAGGGGGCTGATCGGCTGGATGCCGGGGATGAGGGAGGGCTCGCCATGGCCGTAGAGCGCCTGCAGGGCAAAGCGGCAGGCATAGACCTTGCCGCCCTCCGCCAGGAACTTCTCGATCTGGTTGTTGAAATTGAGATGGCCAGGAAAAGCCTCGTCCCCCAGCTTGGGAAAGCCGCGTTGGACACCCAGCGTCACGCCGGGACCGTAGAGGAGGACCGAGGTCTCGAAGCCC
This sequence comes from Labrys sp. LIt4, assembly GCF_017813775.1. Taxonomy (NCBI): domain Bacteria; kingdom Pseudomonadati; phylum Pseudomonadota; class Alphaproteobacteria; order Hyphomicrobiales; family Xanthobacteraceae; genus Labrys; species Labrys sp. LIt4. Next base: position 78,767 of record NZ_JAGIPY010000020.1, on the reverse strand, counting down.
TTGCGCTTGAGGCGCGTGGCCTGCAGCAGGTTGACGAAGCCGATGGACCCTTCGAAGGCGACGGTATGGAAGGTCACGAGGGCCTTCTCTCCCGGCTCGGCTTTGACGTCGTCGAAAAGCTTCTGCTCGTAGTCGACGAAATAGTCGCCCTTCTGATGCGCGGGCTTGGTGACGGCTGGCATGCTGAACCTCCTCTATGGGCAGGACACGCCGCTCGGCGTGTCGCATCCATTAAAGCAATCATCATGCCAACGTTAAAGCAGTCAATTTATCGTCAAAAAAGCCAATTATACATTCAATACTGCAGTCAATTTATGACTGACGCGAGCAAAAGTATCAAAATCCATGCGTATTCTGCGTTCGAATTGCCTCTAAATCCAACATCACTCTGTCCTGCTAAGATGCAGTCAATTTTCTTTAAAATGATGGATGACAGGTGTGCTAGCTATCAATATACAGTCAATCTGTGAGGCGGCTGGAGGCCATCATGAAAGACTGGCGACCTGATCTGGCCCGAAACGATGGCCCTCTTTATCTCGCCATCGCCGACGCCATCGCGCAGGACATTGCACAGGGCGTCCTCGCGGTGGGCGCACGCCTCCCGCCGCAGCGCAAGCTCGCCGCTATGCTGGGTGTCGACTTCACGACGGTGGCGCGGGGCTATGTCGAGGCCGGCAAGCGCGGCCTGATCGAGTCGGTCGTGGGGCGTGGGAGCTTCGTGCGCAGCAACGCCACTCTGCGGGAAGACGGCGACCCGCGGCGCCAGCAGCTTGCGGACTTCTCGATGAACATGCCGCCCGAACCTGACGATCCCGAACTGGTCGCCCGCATGCAGGACGGCTTCGTCAGCGTAGCCCGGGATCTGTTGCCGTTGCTGCGGTATCAGGGCTTCGGAGGGGCGCCGATGGACAAGGATGCCGCGTCCGCCTGGCTCGGCCGTCGTGCGCTGGTGCCTGCCCAAGAGCGGATCTTCGTCACGCCCGGCGCACATCCCGCCCTTGTCGGGATCTTCAGCCTGCTCGCGAGAACGGGCGAGACGGTGCTGTCCGAGGCGATCACCTATCCTGGCGTGCGCTCCATCACCGCACAGCTTGGCCTCAACCTCGTCGGCCTCGAAACCGATGGAGACGGCATCCTGCCCGAGGCCCTCGAGGAGGCAGTGCAGCGTCATCGCCCGAAGGCGCTCTATCTCAATCCGACACTGCAGAATCCCACCACAGTCACCATTCCCGAAAGGCGGCGTTCCGAGATCTGCGCGGTGGCGCGCCGGCATCGGCTGCCAATCGTCGAAGATGACGCCTATGGTTTCATTCCAACGCATGGGCCGCCGCCCTTGGCGGCGATAGCACCCGATATCTGCTGGCACATAGCGGGCCTGGCCAAATGCATCGGTGCAGGTCTGCGCCTTGCTTACGTGGTGGCGCCCGATGCGCGCGCAGGCTGGTCGTTCAGTGCGGCGCTGCGAGCCCTCTCGGTCATGGCTTCGCCGGTGACGGTCGCCGTGGCCACGCGCTGGATCGAGGACGGCACCGCCGACACCATCCTGCGCTTCATCCGCGCGGAAGCCGCCGCCCGCGAGAAGCTGGCATCACAATTCTTCGAACCGGGCACCTATCTGTCCGATCCCCTGAGCTTCAACATTTGGCTGCCGCTCGGCAATGGCTGGACGCGATCGGCCTTTGCCAGCTATGTCCGCCGCACGGGTATCGGCGTGGTGGTAAGCGATGTCTTCACCGTCGCAGGCGAGCCGAGCGAGATCGTGCGCGTTGGTCTGGGCGGACCGATAAGCCGCGAGCGGCTGCGTGCTGGATTGGAGTTCATGGCTCATGCGCTCGAGGGATCGCCGCAAACTGCCGCCGCGTTCTTCTAACATGGCATTGCAGCAGGCTCTATGCGCTGTCGGGGCCAGTTGGCACTTTCGGCTTTCCGAAGCCGGTCTGCCTCCGACGGCAAGGTCGGATCAGGTGGCGTTCACCAGTCGCGACCACCGCCGAACCAGATAATTGTGCTCGTCCATCGTCGTGTTCCAGACGGCGATCGAGTTGGCGCGCTGGCGGTAGGATCCGCCATCGCGCACGGATCCGGCCTTGATGGTGATGGTGCCGTCCGGTCCAGGCAAATCGGCCTGCGTCGGCAGGCCTTCGTACCAGTAGGCCCATTCGTCCGGCGTCAGGAAAGCCCGAACCCGGGCCGGGATGGACATGTAGTAGCCCTGGCGGGCCATCACCGCGCCCGGCCAGCCGGACAGCCACCAGTTCAGATACTCATAGGCGATGTCGAGCATGCGCCCCGAAAGGTTGCTCGAAAGGCATAAGCCGCCATGCCAGGCGCGATAGCCTTCGCGGGGTACCGCCTCCATCACGGGCACGTTGCAATGGCGCAGGGCGGTGATGCCGGGCGACCACATGCTCTGGATCACGACCCCGCCGTCGCGCATCAGGCCGGCCGCCTCCGCCGCGGTCTTCCAGAAACCGGCGAAGAAACCGGCCTTGCGCCGCTCGATCAGAATGCCGAGCAGGGTGTCGATCTCCTCGGTCGACATGTTGCCGATGTCCTCGAAGCTCATCAACCCCAGCGACTGGGCGGCGAGGGCCGCGTCGAAGACACCGATCGCCGGCTCATCGACCAGGGCCGCCCTGCCATGCCAGTGCTCGTCGAGCAGGGCCCCCCAGGAGACGATCTGCTCGGCATCACCATTGGCGAGATCCGGCCGGAAGGCGAAGGAATCGAAATTATGGGTGGTCGGCAGCATCGAAAGCCAGCGCGAAGGTGTCGGGCCCAAGGCGCGGTTCGGCTGGACGAAGAGTTTGGTCACGGGAGCGTCCCCGAACCCGATGCGGGCGCCCGGGTCGAGCCGTCCCGTCTTGGTCAGATCGGTGATTTCGTTCCAGAGCGGGATGCGCGTGAGATCGATGGGCTGGATGGCGCGCCAATACCAGACGATATCGAGGTTGTGGAAACACTGGTCGTAGACGTCATAGCTGCCGGGCTCGGCCGCCGCCTTGTGCTGGGCGGTGATGAAGTCCTGGGTGTCGAAGACGACATTGATGCCGAGGTCGGCTTCGGCCTTGAGGCGCAGTTCCTCGAGGTGTGAAATCTCGGTTCCCAACACCCGCAGGGTCGGTCGTTCCGTACTGCGAACGGCAGGTGCGGGGAGCTTTTCTTCCAATGCATCTCCCTTCATGGGGAACTCGAACGGCGGGGCAGAGACAATGGCATTCGAAATCACTTGATCATGATCGCTGCGGCAGGGGGACCGCCAATCTGTTGAAGGCCGCCAGGGAGCGCCTGATCAAGCTGGAATCGAGGTCATCCACGATGAAAACGATGCGCGAGCGTCGGTCGTCATCGGGCCAGGCCTGCATATGCACGGGCGGGTGCACCAGATGCTGCACGCCGTGGATTGCCACCGGGGCAATCTCTCCGGCAAGGTTGAGCATGCCCTTCACCCGCAGGATACGGTCGCCATGACGGTTGAGGAGCATGGTCAGCCAGATGCCGAAGGCCGTCCAGTCGATCGGTTCATCGACCGTGACCACGAAGGAGCGGATGCGTTCGCCATGCCGCGTACGGTCGCCCGAACCATGCTCATGGCCGGGCTCGCTGGCTGTCTCGGGGGCGACCGGATCGTCGCTTTGAAAGGTCTGGCGGAACCATGCGCGGGTCGAGCGCTCGGGCTGGCCTGCAGAAGCGAGATCATCCCGATGAAACAGTGCCGGGGCATCGAAGTCACCGTCGGCGGCCCGCAGGATCGGCGCATCCGGATTGAAGCGCCGCAGCCGATCGAGGAGCCGGGCGACCGTCACCTCGTCGGCGATGTCGGTCTTGGTGAGCACGAGCCGATCGGCGATCGCGGCCTGGCGTGTCGACTCGACATGGGTCTCGAGCTGGAACCGGCCGTTCACCGCATCCACGGTCGCAATCACCGTGCCCGGCCGGAAATGATGCCGCAGGACGGGATCGGCCTTGATGGTCGACAGGATCGGGAAAGGATCGGCCAGGCCGGTGCTTTCGATCACCAGCCGATCGAAGGAGGGGATGTCGCCGCGCTCCCGCCTGGCATGGATATCGCGGATCGCCTGGGCCAGTTCGCCGCGGATCGTGCAGCACAGGCACCCGGACGGCAGCAGCACCATGGTCTCGTCAATGGGCTCGAGCAGGTGGTGGTCGAGCCCGATTTCGCCGAATTCGTTGATCAGCACGGCGGTGCGCGCCATGGCCGGATCCGACAGGAGCCGCCGCAGCAAGGTCGTCTTGCCCGAACCGAGGAAGCCGGTAAGGAGGTGGACCGGGGTGAAGGCCGGGACGTCATCGGCCATGGCGCTTCTCCATCGCTTCGATCACCGGCAGGGAGAGCGGATCGCAGTCGCGCCTGGCCAGCCTTTCGGCTGCCGGCCACAGATGGCCGAGATCGTCGATGATCTCGGTCTTGCCGGTTTTGGTCGACAGGAGGAAGGAAGCGCCCTGCCAGTCGGAGAGGCTCATGCCGAAGGGTTCCAGAACTTGGCAGGCAATGCGTACGCGGTTCATCCGCTCGCGGCGGCGATCGATCCTGTCGCCATTGCGCGTGAAGACGCCCGGCCGGGCCACGGCGTCGGCCCAGTGCTCATTGCCACCCAGAATGCCGCAGAGCGAACACATGCAGATCTTCCTCGGCGCATCGTCGTGCTCGAAAGGCTCGTCGGCCTCTCCCGAATGTATTCAAGGCCGGGCCCAGGATAGGGGGCCCGGCCTCCGCCGTCACTTCCTGCGCGGGAAGCGCCGGGCAAAATCGTCGGCCATTTCGTTCATGGTGACGAACTTGACGCCGGGATGCTTGGCCATGTGCGCATAGAGGCGCTCCAGCATCATCAGGACCTGCGGGCGGCCCGAGACGTCGGGATGGATCGTGATCGGGAAGACGGCATAGTCCATCTCGCGATAGACCCAGTCGAACTGGTCGCGCCAGAGCTGCTCGATGTCGTGTGGATTGACGAAGCCGTGGCTGTTGGGCGCCTTCTTGATGAACATCATCGGCGGCAGGTCGTCTAGATACCAGGAGGCCGGGATTTCGATGAGGTCGGTCTCATGCCCCCGCTTCAGCGGCACCATCCAGTCCTTCGGCTTGCCGGAATAATCGATCTTGGTCCAGGAATCGCCGACGCGCACATAATAGGGCGTGAAGTCGTTATGCATCAGCGAATGGTCGTATTTGATGCCGCGTTCGAGCAGCAGCTCATTGGTGACGTTGGAAAACTCCCACCAGGGCGCGACATAGCCGGTAGGGCGCTTGCCGGAAAGCTTGGTGACGAGATCGATGCATTTGTCGAGGATCTCGATCTCCTGCTCGCGCGTCATCGCGATCGGGTTTTCATGGGTGTAGCCATGGATGCCGATCTCGTGGCCGGCGTCCGCCACGGCTTGCATCTGCTCGGGAAAGGTTTCGATCGAATGGCCGGGGATGAACCAGGTCGTCTTGATGCCGAAGCGCTCGAACAGCTTCACCAGGCGGGGCGAGCCGACCTCGCCGGCGAAAAGGCCGCGCGAGATGTCGTCCGGCGAGTCCTCGCCGCCATAGGAACCGAGCCAGCCGGCGACCGCATCGACGTCGACGCCGAAGCCGCAGAGAATTTCCTTTGCCATGGGTGAGGTCTCCTCATTTCATGTTGAAATCGATGTCTTCTTGAATAGGTGGTCGGTCAGGCGGCCGGAATGACGGTTGCCTCGGCGGCATTCCACGCCAATACGACCTCTCCTCCCGGGGCGAAGAGGCCCGGAGGGTATTTCTCGACATGCGCTTCCAGGGACACCGCCCGGCCTCCCGGCAGCTCGACGGACAGATGCGAGATGTGCCCGACGACGTCGAGACGCCGGACGGTGGCGGCTATGGCATTGCCCATCCCGGTAGCGCGCGCCTCAGAGGCCGAGCGGACTTCTATGGCTTCGGCCGGGACGACGATCTTGGCGGCGCTGCCCTCCGCCAGGGCGCCGTTTGCTGTGCCGCGCAGGATACCGAGCGGGGTGTCGACCACCGCTCGCCCATCCTCGACACCGCCGACGGAGCCGTCGAGAATGGTGTTGCGGCCGATGAACTGCGCCACGAAGGGCGTGTTCGGCCGGGTGTAGAGCTGGTGCGGCGGGCTGATCTGCTCGACGCGTCCCTGGTTCATCACCACGATGCGGTCGGACAGGGCGAGGGCCTCGGACTGGGCATGCGTCACGAATACGAAGGTGACGCCCAGTCTCTTCTGCAACAGCTTCAATTCGTTCTGGATCGCCTTGCGCAGATTGGCATCGAGCGCGCCCAACGGCTCGTCCAGCAGGAGGATATCGGGCTCCACGACGAGGCCGCGCGCCAGGGCGATGCGTTGGCGCTGGCCGCCGGAGAGCTTGTCGGGACGCTTGTCGGCGACATCTTCGAGGCCGAGCGTGGCCAGGATACGGTCGACCTTCGCCTCCCGCTCGGCTTTGGCCAGTCCCTTGACCTCGAGGCCATAGCCGACATTGCGGCGGACGGTCATATGGGGAAAGAGCGCATAGTTCTGGAAGATCATCGAGGTCGGGCGCCGTTCGGGCGGCACGTCGTTGATGCGCGTTCCCTTGATCAGCATGTCGCCGGAGGAGATGGCTTCGAAGCCGGCGATCATACGCAACGTCGTCGTCTTGCCGCAGCCGGAAGGCCCCAGAAAGGCGATGAATTCCCCCTTGGCCACGGCAAGGTCGAAGCCGGCGACGGCAGGTGTGCCGTTGTCATAGACCTTGCCGACCTTGATGAGTTCGAGATCGTGGACCATCGCGTCAGGCTCCGCGGCAGTGGCTAAAGCGTTTTCCAGAAAAGCCGATAAACTTTTCGATCGAGAAAAACGTGTTAAAACAAATGGTTAGAGAAAAAGTGCGATTCAACGAAATCGTACTTTGCTCTGAAGAGGCGGGCGGGAAGGCGTGCTTTCCGCCCGGACCGTGATCAGGCGTTCAGGAACTCGTCCCATTTCTGGATGAGATGGTCGTAGGCGTCCGGCCACTGATGCCAATAGGCGACGTTGGCGGCCCGTTCCGCCAGGCTGCCTCCGTCGCGCAGGTCGCCTTCCTTGATGCCGCGCTCGGCGGCGCCGACCCAGGGCTTGCCTTCGTACCAGAAGGCATATTTCTCCGGCGCCATCTCGTTCTTGATATTGGTCGTGGGCGAGTAATAGCCCTGTTCCGAAACCGTGATGCCGGGCTTTCCGGAAAGCCAATAATCGGCGTAGGCGGCCACGGCTTCCTTGTTGGCGGAGCCGGCGATGAGCGAAGGGCCGATCGCCCAGGCGCGGTAGCCTTCCTTGGGGCGGGCATATCTGCAGGCCTTGCCCTGGGCCTTGACCGCCATCACGGCGGGCTGCCAGGCGTCGCACACCACCATCTCGCCGGAGGCGAGAAGATTGACCAGTTCGCCGAAATCGCCCCAGAGTGCACGGAACTGGCCTTCCTTCTTCTTCGAAACCAGGAATTTAGCGGCCTCGTCGATTTCGGCTTCAGACGGATTGCCCGGGTTCTTGACCGCCGACAGGCCCAGCGAGTTCATCGCCATCACGGCCTGCCCAAAGGCGATCAGCGGGTCGGTGTTGAGGCCGGACTTGCCTTTCCATTTGGGATCGAAGATCGCCGCCCAGCTGTTGGCCTCCTCGTCGGACAGAACGTCCGGATTGTAGCCGATGGAGTCGTAATTATAGACGGCCGGCACCATCCACAGCTGGCTATGGGCATCGTCCTGCCAGATCTGGCCGGTGATCTGGGCCTTGGGATCCCATTTGTCACTCGGCTTGGTGAAGGTGTCGCGGATATTGGCCCAGTTCTTGAGCGACGAGACGGCGATCGGCGCGACATTGTTGGTCATCACCACCGAGGGCAGGCGTTCAGCGATCACTTCCCAGCAATCATAGTCCTTCGAGCCCGACAGGATCTTGGTCTGAGCATCGGGGAAGGTTGCAGCGGTGCCCGACGTCGTGCCCACGCCGGAGGCGGCCTTGAATTCGGCCAGGATGCGCTCCTGCACCGTAACGGACAAGCCGATCGTGCGCAGGCTTTCGCCTGCCAGGCTGCTGCCCTGCGCCCAGGCAGCGCGGGAAGACATGAACGGCGTGCCACCGCCCAAGGCCAGGGCCATCATTCCCGCGGATCGCTTCAGCAAAGAGCGGCGCGTCATCTCGCTTCGGTCAGACATCGTTCCTTCTCCGGTTCTGGTTCATTTGCTTTTGTTTCAGTAGCGGCCCACCAGCAGGCCGCCATCGACCACCAGCGTCTGGCCCGTGAGGTAGCGAGCGCTGGAAGAGGCGAGGAAAACGATCACGTCGGCGATCTCTTCGGGCTCGCCGATACGGCCCATGGGAATGAAGGCGCCAGCTGCCTCGGCCCCTTCCGGTCCGAGCGAATGTTCCTTGGAGAGGAGCTGAGCGGTGCGGATATAGCCCGGGGCCACGCCATTGACCCGGACACCGTCGCGGGCAACCTCGACGGCGAGGCCCCGCACCAGGCCGACGACACCGGCCTTGGCCGATGAATAATGCACGTGCTCGTCCCAGCCATAGGCGACGCCCATGATCGAGGACAGCGCGACCACGGCGCCGGATTTGCGGGCGCGCATGCCGGGCAGGGCAGCCCGCGCCACGCGGAAGATGCCCTTGAGGTCGATATCGAAGGTGAGGTCCCACTTGTCGTCGTCGAGACTGGCGAGGGGAACACGATGAGCGATGCCGGCATTGGCGACGACGACGTCGATGCCGCCATGGCGGGCCTCGATATCGGCGACGAGAGCATCCGCGTCGCTGGTGGAGCGAACGTCGAGCGCCATGAACTCGGCCGAGCCGCCTTCCGCCTTGATCTCCTCGACGACGGCCTTGCCTTCCGCCTCCAGGATGTCGGTAACCACGACATGGTCGCCAAGGGCGGCGAAGGCTTTCGCGCTGGCGCGGCCGATGCCGATGCCGCTGCCGGTGATCAGGACGATGCGTGCCTTCGTCATGGTGCTGTCTTCTCCCTGTGCGCGTTCACAACATCACGTCGCCGGAATTGGGCCCGAGCGTCTGGCCGACGAAGAGGCTGGCGGCCGGGGAAGCGAGGAAGGCGACGGTCGCCGCCACTTCTTCCGGCTCGCCGAAGCGGCCGAGCGGCAGTTCCCTGGCCTTGCGGTCCTTCCAGTCATCCGAGAGAGCCTTCACCAGCGGCGTGTTGATCGGTCCCGGCGCGACGGCGTTGACCCTAATGCCGCGGCTCGACACCTCGCGGGCAAGCGATTTGGTCATGCCGATCACCGCGGCCTTGGCTCCGGAGTAATGGGCGAGTTCGATCCCGCCGATCTGGCCGAGCTGGGATGCGACATTGATGATGATGCCTGATCCCGCTTTCAGCATCGCCGGCAACACGGCCCGTATCATCAGGTAGGTGCCGCGCACATGCACGGCGAACATGCGATCGAAATCGCCGGGTTCGAGATGTTCGAACAGGCATTGATGGACATGGCCGGCATTGTTGACGAGTAGGTCCACCGGGCCGAGATGCGTTCTGGCCGCGGCGGCGATGGCTGCGACATCTGCTTCGCGGGAGACATCGCCGGCTGCGGCGACCGCCTTGCCCCCTCCAGCCTGGATGGCGTCCGCGAGGGCTTGCGCCCGCTCCAGTGCCAGATCATTGACGAGCACGCCATAGCCGTCCGCCGCAAGCCGTTCGGCGATGGCCTTGCCAATACCCGAGCCGGCTCCGGTGACGATGGCTGTTTTCGGGCCGGGCATCATGCCTCCTCCTGGATGGCGACGCGCCTGCCGCGACGGACCGACAGGCCCATCAGGATTGCGTAGACCGCGAGTAGGGCGAACGAGAACAGGGTGGTCAGAACGCCGAACGCGAAGACATTGGGATGGATCTCGACAGAGAACGTGCCGTAGATCGCCAGCGGCAGAGTGAGGTCGCGCCCCGAGGCGAAGAGCGTGCGTGAGAACTCGTCATAGGAAAGGGTGAAGGCGAACAGCATCGCCGACAGGACGCCCGGAAAGATCAGCGGGAATGTCACTTTCCGGAATGTGCGGATCGGCGAGACGCCCAGGGACCAGGAGGCCTCCTCGACGCTTTGGTCGAAGCGGTTGAAGATCGCCAGCATGACGAGGAAGGCGAAGGGATAGGTATAGACGACGTGGAGAACGAAGGCCGTGCCCCACCAGTGCCGGTCGATGCCGAGGACATTGGCCACCAGTGCCATGCCGAGGCCCACCAAGACGCCCGGCACCATCATGCCGAGGACGATCAGATAGAAAGCGATGCCCGAGCCCCGGAATTTCTTGCGGAAGGCCTGCGCGGACGTCACGCCCAGGACGGTCGAGACCACCATCGTCATGATAGCGAGGATGATCGAGCGCCCCAGGCTCTCTTCGATCGGCAGCGGGGCGATGCGCGAGGGAGGCGTCAGGCCGAAGAGATGCTGGTACCAGTAGGTCGACCATTCGATGATCGGGAATTGCGGCCCGCCTTCCGGCCCGGTCTGGAAGGACAGGATCGCCAGCACGACGAAGGGGCCGTAGAGAAACAGGAGGAACAGGGCCGTGTAGACGGCCAGGACCGGTTTGACGCCGCGTGCCTGCATGGCTCAGAGCTCCTTCCTGAGATCGACGACGCGCAGCAGGGCGGCGACCACCGCCCCCATGACGATCGTCAGGACGACGCCGACCACCGCGGCGAAGGCCCATTTGAGCGAGCCGACCTGGGTGACGATGATGTTGCCGAGCAGGTTGACCTTGCGTCCGGACAAGGCGGCGGAGGTGGCGAATTCGCCCAGCACCATCACCGAAACGAAGATCGAGCCGACGACCACGCCGGGCATCGACAGGGGCAGGATGATGGTGCGGAAGATACGCCAGAAGCCGGCGCCGAGATCCCGCGCCGCCTCGATGACGTTCGGGTCGATCCGGCCGAGCATGAAGGCGATCGGGCCGACCATGAAGACGCAGTAGATCTGCGTCATGCCGATCACAACCGAGAGGTCGGAGAAGAGCAGAGCCTCGATCGGCTGGGTGATGATGCCGGCCTTGAGCAGGATCAGGTTGATGGCGCCTTCCTTGCCCAGCATCGGGCGCCAGGCAAGGACGCGGATCAGGAACGAGGTCCAGAACGGGATGACGCACAGCACCAGGAGCGTGGTCTGCAGCGCTTTGTTGCGCACGAAGAGGCCCACGAAAAGGGCCGTGGGATAGCCGACCACGAGGGTCGCGGCCAGCACCGTCAGCCAGATGCGGATCGTGGTCCAGAGGGCCTGGAGATAGGTATCGCTCGTGAAGAAGCTGACCCAGCTCCTAGTGGTGAGAATGGGCTCGATCTTGAATGTGGTCTGCGTCCAGAACGAGACATAGACCATCATCAGGATGGGGACGAGCAGGAAGAGCACCATCCATGCCACGCCCGGGGCCAGCAGCCATAGTGTCTTGTTGCGGGACCTGGACGGCGATGCAGCCTGCGGCGCCGCCGCTTCGCTGCCGGGAGGCGTCGTCATCCAGTCGGTCTCCGTTCCGGGGCGGGGGTCAGCAAGAGACATGGCCGGTGCTCACGCAAAGAGGAGCGCAAGGTCGCGCTTCCAGACGAGGCCGTAGCGTTCCTGCGGCGCGTACGCGGCGGGAGGGCGATGGCTGAGATGTGTCTCCACCTCCACCACCTGGCCGCTATCGAGTGCGAAGAAGGAATTCACCGCCGCGCCGCTATATTCGCTGGCGATGAAGGCGCCTTCGACGCCCACTTCGTCCGTCGCCAGGGCCGAAGAGAGCGGGCGCACCTGAATGCGGTCATAGCGGACGGCGTAGGCGGTTTTTCCGCCGGTGAGGCGTGGGCTTCCGGCAGTCGGGAACCTGCCCGCCGGTCCGACAAAGTCCGCGCCCGAGAGCGTTCCCTCGAACAGATTGTAGCAGTTGAGGAAGCGCGCGACGGAAGGCGCGGCAGGGCGGTTATAGATGGTGTCGGCATCCGCCGACTGGGCGATGCGGCCCCGGTCGAGCACCAGCACGATATCGCCCATGGCCAGTGCTTCGGATTCACTGCCGGTGACATGAAGGAAGGTGACGCCGAGGCGTTCGCGAATGCTCCTGAGCTCCGCCCGCATCCGGGCCCGCAGATTGGCATCGAGCGCTCCGAGCGGTTCGTCGAGCAGCACGAGGCGCGGTTCGGTTACGAGTGTGCGAGCCAGCGCTACGCGTTGACGCTGGCCACCCGAGATCTGGGCGACGCCGCGGTCCTCCAGGCCGGCCAGACCGACCAGCTCGATCATTTCGCCGACCCTGCGGCGAATGGCGGCGCGATCCGTCAGCGCGCCGACTTCACGGTTTTCAAGGCCATAGGCGATGTTCCTGGCAACGGAGAGATGGGGGAACAGGGCAAAGTTCTGGAAGACGAAGCCGATGCCGCGCCGATGCGCCTGGACATTGTCGATGGGACGGCCGCCGAGCGCGACGCTACCTTGGTCGGGATCTTCAAATCCCGCGATCACGCGCAGAAGCGTGGTCTTGCCCGAACCGCTGGGCCCGAGAAGCGAGACATAGGCATTGTCGGGGATCGTGAGATCGATACCGTCCAGCGCATGCAGGTCGCCATAGGACTTCCTGATGCCGGATAAACGAAGCACATCTGCCAAACGAGCCTCCCGGGTCGTATTAGGCCACGCAGGCGCCGAGCTATTCCTAGGAATAGCGTGATTCACCAGTGACTTAATTTGATGTGATAAATATCGAGCGGCCGCAATACGGTCGCGTCCGATCAAATATCGATCAACTTGCTTGATTCAGTTCGCCTCTGCATTGCTTCTGCGGCAATGAGTGCTTGGATCTTAGTTCAATCGATTTTTGTATGCAACAATCTTTTTTGTGCATCGCCCGCCCAAAATCTGAGCGGTCTCGCATTTTGGGTCCCCGACGGGGAGGTGGCGAGGTCTGCGCCAATTTTGTTGGAAACTGGCCATATTCAACGAGGTTTCTTGCGCTTTTCGATGATGCGTGATCGTTCGGCGGGAATGGCGGAGGCTAAGGGCAGGACCGGGAGGCGGAAGAAATTGCGGCTTGGTGGTGTAGATCAGGCGGGAAATTTCGCTGAAAATGAATTCTCCGCAGCGGAAATTGAATTATGGTATGCAAAAATCATTTATCCGAGTGCGAGGACACACGGTGCCAAACGCGGTAGACACGCAGTTCAGGCGGCGGTCAGCGATGACGCCCGCAAGGAGGTCCGTTTACGGCATGCCATTGTCCAAGCCTCGCCAGACCGCCCAGCGGCGCTACGAAATTGTCGAAGACGTCTTGCGTGCCAATATCGCCGACGGGCTGCTGCCGCGGGGGCTGGTCTTGCTCGAGGGGCCTATCGCCGAGATCTTTCAGACATCGCGTGCCCCGGTGCAAAAGGCCCTGCTCCGCCTAGAGGCCGAACAGCTCATCCACCGTTTCGATGGGCGCGGTTATCTCGTCGGGGCACCGGGACGGCGCGTCGCGCCCTTGCGCACCGATATCAAGACGCTGGGTCTGATGGTGCCCGAGGCAATCGACGAAGCGCTGCAGAGCAGGTCGACCTGGGAACGCATTTACGATTCCATCGAGGCCGATGTCGCTGCCTGCGTCGTATTCGGACAATACCGCATCATCGAGACCGAGCTGGCGGATCACTTCCATGTCAGCCGCACCGTGGTGCGGGACGTGCTCGGACGCCTGCAGGAAAGGGGACTGGTGCATAAGAACCAGAGTTCCCACTGGATCGCCGGACCACTCACCGCAAAATCTATCAAGGATCGCTTTGCCCTGCGGCGCATCCTCGAGCCTCCTGCCTTGGTGTCGGCCGCTCCTCGCATCGATCGGGCACGATTGACGGCCCTGCTTGAGAGCCTGTCCGAGGCCGAAAGAACCGTATCGGATGCCGATCTGGTCGAGGGGGAGGGGCTGGAGACAAAACTCGTCGAAACCTGCGTGATGGCCACCCCGAACGAAAGGCTGCGCGACCTGATAAGGGACAATCTGCTGCCGGTCGTGGCTTCGGAGCGGCTGCTGCGCCAATTCGGCCTGCCGCGCGACCGTATCGCCATTTCCGAATATCGCCTGATCGTCGAATTGCTGATGCGCGGGGCGATCGATGCCGCGGCTGCGATGTTCGACGCTCATCTGGAAGAAGCGAAAAACCGGAACATCGCGCAGATGAAGATCGTGGCGGTGATCCCGGCACCGCAGTCGATCGCGTCGTATTTGACCAGGATCGCAGAGTAAGTGTCTCCTCGGCTGCCCGCCGACTTCTCCAAACGCGCGGAAATCGAGGCTAAGCAACCAAGCTTTATCGGCGAGGGGTGAGCGGTGCCCTCCGGGAAAGGACGGTCCTTGCCCGTTGGCTCACCATAGCGATGCCGCCGGTTGGGGCGATAACGGATTTAGGCGATTAATTCGCCATTTGCGGATCATTGCGACCATATTCCAACTGAAGCGCGACAAGATCTGCCGTGGCATTGCCATAGCGGCTCGCGATTGCGGTCAAAGCCTCATCGAGAGCTTGCGTCGGCCTTGTGCGAGGAAGAGACAATTGGGGATACTTGTTCGCGGGAGCCGCGTCTGGCAACAAGATGAGGCCATGACGTGATCGGATGAGGCCCTTGGATGGACCGATTATCGCCTGAGAGCGATAAGTCCTCGACCACGCATCGGCGGTGAGAGCCAGCGCAATTTCATCAAAGTCGTTCGTTGCCGGAATGGACAGCATTTCATGCCGCCAGGGCGAAAGTGCGTTTTTGGTGACCGTCCACACGTGTCCTGCCGTGAGGCGGAATCGGCTTGTGTCGTGCGTTGGTTTCCAGGCGTGGCCTCCGATCGTGGCCGCTGCACTTTCGGCCCTGGCACGTCCGGCCAGCGCTTCGATCAGTGCAAGGCTTGCCGGAATGGAGGCGCTCACACCAGTGGTGGTCATGACATTGCGGTCGACGACATAGCGCCTGTCTCGAACCCATACTATCCGGGGAAATGTCCGCGCGATCTTGGCCAACGCGTACCAGTGGGTCGTTGCCGCCCGGCCGTCGAGAACGCCGGCCCGAGCGGCAACCCATGCGCCTTCGCAGATGGAGGCGATGAAGGCGTGCCTGTGTGCTTGCTCGCGCACCCAGTTGATGACGCTTTCGTTCTTGTCGTCATGCAGCGCCGGCACGATCACAATATCCGCGCCGTCGGGGTGAATCGCATCGAATGCACGCATGGTCATGTCCGGTTGGATTGTGAGTGCGGGCATCAGGGTGACTGGACCGGGATGCGTCGAAACGATGACGACATCAGCGACATCGGCTTCCTTCAGCACGCCATAGGGAACCATGAGATCGGTCGTTTCGGTGCCGGCATTGTCGGCCACGATCGCGATGAGCGGGCGAGGGCGCCCGGGCTTGGCAGGCGGCAATCGAAAAGCGCCCATTTCGGCAGCCGGTGTTTTGTCGGCATGAAATGAGATCGGCACAACCATGAAGAGGAAGAAAAGGGCTTTAAGAAGAAGGCGGTGCATCAGGCTATCTCGGGTTGAAGCAGGCACCGCCAAAGTAGGTGCTGAAACACCCTGGCGAAAACGTCAAAACTATCGCATTTTACGCCAATGCAGGATCGATCTCGAAAACCAAGGCTCATCGCCGTGATTGGCTATGACGGCGTACAGGCCCTAGATGTGGTCGGGCCGATGGAGGTTTTCGCGATGGCGAACCTCTATAAGGCCAGGCATGTGGCGCCTTACGAACTCGTTCTCTCGTCGCCGGCAGGCGGATCGATGACTTGCAGTTCGGCCGGAGGGATTTGCCTCGGCAATGCCGTCGCACTCGACGATCTGCCGGATGACATCGATACGATCATCGTTGCCGGAGGCAGCGAAGACGGATTGCGAAAAGTCATCTTCCAGACCGGGCTGATCGAGTGGTTGAGGGCGCGCGCCGGCCGAACCCGCAGGCTTGCCAGCGTGTGCACGGGCGCTTTCGTTCTCGCTGCAGGGGGCTTCCTCGATGGCAGGCGCGCGACGACGCACTGGAACTCGGTGGCTCTCCTCAAGCAATTACGCCCGCAGGTCGATGTCGAGTCAGACGCGATCTTTGTGGCCGAACCGCCTATATATACCTCGGCCGGCATCACGGCCGGAATCGACTTGTGCCTCGCATTGGTGGAGGCCGATTGCGGTGCGCAGACGGCCCTGTCCGTATCCCGGCAAATGGTACTTTTCATGCGCAGGCCGGGAGGCCAGTCCCAGTTCAGTTCGGGGTTGGCAACCCAGGCCATGGCAACGCCGCGCCTGCGCAACCTGGTCAACGAAATCATAGAAGACCCCATCGGCGATCTGTCGGGACCTGCTCTTGCGATACGTGCGGGTATGAGTGAGCGAACCTTTTCGCGATCGTTCCATAAGGAGACAGGCACGACACCTGCCCAATTTGTCGAGGTTGCCCGGATCGAACGCGCAAAGACGCTGCTGGAGACGTCGGACTGGCCCTTGGCTCGTGTTGCCGAACGCGCGGGTTTTGGAAGCCTCCACGCGTTGCATAGGGCATTCCAGAAGCGGCTCGGCATTACGCCGGGTTTCTATCGTGATCGCTTCAGAACGGGGTAAGGCAGTATTATTCGGACCTCGGTGTTCTTCCATCGCCGTGGAAGTTCGCTCGCAGGCTCGCCGATGTGCGCTCGCCTGAAAATTTGCAGCGCGATCTTATTTCGGGAATTGCCAGCGCTGGCCGGTCGCCGGATCGAACAGGCTAATCCCCGCGAGATCGACGGAGAGCGAAATCTGTTCGCCGAGGGTTGGGCTTTCCCGCGCTCCGAGCCGGGCTGTCAGCTTTTTGCCTCCGACGTCCACGATCACCATCGTGTCCGGTCCGGTCGGTTCGACGACGTCGACCCTGCCCTTCAGTGTGGCGCCGGGGACGGAACCCGATGTCAGCGCCTCCGGCCGGATGCCGACAATGACCGATTTGCCGTCGAAACCGGTCTTCTCGGCATCTGCGACGAGGATATCCAGAACCTGGCCGTCGCACAGCCTGATCGTGGCCCTGCCGTTCTCGAGTGCGATCGTGGCCTCGACGAAGTTCATCGAGGGCGAACCGATGAAACCAGCGACGAACATGTTCGCGGGCCGGTCATAGATCGTCCGCGGGTCGGCGAGCTGCTGGATGACGCCGTCCTTCATGACCGCGACCAGCGTGCCCAGAGTCATCGCCTCGACCTGGTCATGCGTAACATAGACGATTGTGGTGCCGAGCGTATTGTGGAGCCGCTTGATCTCGGTGCGCATCTCGACCCGCAATTGAGCGTCCAGGTTGGATAGCGGCTCGTCGAACAGGAATAATTCCGGGTTTCGCACGATGGCGCGCCCCATTGCCACGCGCTGGCGCTGGCCGCCGGAAAGCTGGCCGGGCTTGCGGTCGAGCAGATGCTTGACCTGCAGCAGGCTGGCCGCCTTGTCGATCGCCGCATTCCGCTCGGCTTGGCCGACGCCGCGCATTTCCAGGCCGAAGCCGATGTTGCGGCCGACCGACATGGTCGGGTAGAGCGCATAGGACTGGAAAACCATGGCGATGTTACGGTCCTTGGGGTAGACGTCATTCATCCGTCTGCCGCCGATGACGACATCGCCGCCGGAGGCCGGCTCCAGCCCGGCGATGATCGAAAGCAGCGTGGATTTGCCGCAACCGGAAGGCCCGAGCAACACCAGAAAGCCGCCATCGTCCAGCTCGATGTCGATGTTGTGCAGGACATCGACGCTGCCGAAACTCTTGCGGACGCCTTGAAGCGACAGGTTTGCCATTGATCAGCCTTTCACTGCGCCGGCGGTGATGCCTGCCACCATCGCGCGTTGGACGATCGCGAACATGACGACGACCGGCACGATCGAGATCATGCCGCCGGCGGCGAGCATGCCCCAGGGAAGCTGGAACTCGCCGACCATGAGTTGCAGACCGACCGGCCATGTACGGGCGCCCTGGCTCGTGGTCAGCATCAGCGCAAACAGGAATTCGTTCCATGCCGCGATGGCGACGAAGACGCTGGTCGCCATCAGGCCGTTACGGGTGATCGGCACAACGATCTGCCACATGGCGCTGAAGCGGGTGCCCCCGTCGATGCGCGCCGCGCTTTCCAGCTCCTTCGGGGCGGCATCGAAGAAGCCCTTCATCATCCACACGAAAAGCGGCAGCAGGAAGCTTGTATAGGCAATGGCCAGGCCGAACTTGGAATCGAGCAGACCGACCGAACGCATGACGACGAACAGCGGAATAATCATCAGGACCGCTGGAAACATGCGCACGACCAGGTAGCCCAGCATCAAGGATCCGCGTCCGGGGAAGTCGAAGCGCGCGAATGCATAGCTGGCGAGGGTGCCGGTCAGCAGGCAGATGACCACCGTGATGGACGTAACCACCAGGCTGTTGAAGACGAGCACGGGATAGTCCGATTGGGTCCAGATCTTCACATAGTGATCGAAGGTGAAACGCGTCGGCAGGTAGACCATGGTCTGGGTGACGATGTCGGCGTCGACCTTGATCGAAGTCAGGAATGTCCAGACGATCGGGAACAGGCAGAAGATCGCCAGCAGGACGAGAACCGCGTAGGTTGCGATGTCCCAGTTGCGCGAGGATTTCGAGATCGTCGCCATCGGATCAATCCTTGTTGACTTTGGAGACGCGGATATAGGCCCAGGCAAACAGCATCAGCAGAACGAACATCACCACCGAAAGCGCGGCTGCATAGCCGAAGTTGAAGTCCTTGTAGGCAGCCTGGAAGGCGTATAGCGACAGCACCTGGGTGGCGCGCCCAGGACCGCCGCCGGTGAGGATCAGCAGCAGGTCCGGCGAGTTGACGAGGCCGATGACGCGCAGGATGACAGCCGCCGCGATCACCGTGCGCAGCATGGGCAGGGTGATGAGCCTGAGTTGCGCCAGCGGCCCCGCGCCGTCGATGTTGGCTGCTTTGTAGAGATCCGCCGGAATGCCCTTGAGGCCGGCCAGAAGCAGCAATGCAAAAAACGGGAAGCCATGCCAGGCCTCGACCAGGATCGCCGCCGCCATTGCCGTCGAAGGATCAGCGAACCATGCCTTGTAGCTGCCGAGAATGCCGGCCTTGAGCAATAGGTCGTTGATGACGCCGAGGCGCGGGTCGAGCAGCAGCGACCACATGTGACCGGCCACGACATTGGGCAGAAAGTAGGGCAGCAGGATTAGCACGCCCAGCAGCTTTGTGCCGGGCAGATTGCGGTTGAGCGCCAGTGCCGCCACCAGGCCGAGCAGGAATTCGAGAGCGACCGAGGCCGTGGTCCACACCACCGTGTTCCACAGGGCGGTCCAGAAGACCGGGTCCGAATAGAGCCTGATATAGTGCTTGAATCCGATCAGGCCGGTTCCCAGCGCCGGCCGGTTCATCCGCATCTCGCGGAAGGAGAGCTGCGCGCCATAGAGCGTCGGGTAGAGCACCACCGCCAGGATCAGGACGAAGCTCGGGATCAGCAGGATATACATCCAATAGCGGGTCTCGGAGAGCTCTCCGACCCACGCCATCGGACCTCTCGCTGGCCGGGCCGGCGTTGCGATTGCATTCGTCATTTGAAATCCCGACTGTTGCATCGGAGACAGGAGCGCCACCTGCCGGCCCCGGGGAACGGGGAAGACCGCTCGAAAAAACGGAAGCCGGCCCGGAAGGTTACTTGGCCTCTTCGAGACCGGCGATCATCTCGTCGACCGCTTCCTCTGCCGTCGCCTGGCCGATCAGCGCGCGCTGGAAGGCCGGCAGAGCCACGCCTTCGGACCAGCCGGCAAGGCCGGGGAAGCTGGGCGGCAGCTGGCCGTAGCCGAGCACCTCGGCCGCGGGCGCATAGATCGGATTGCCAGTGATCGCGGCGTGCTGGGCCAGCTTGGCGGATGCGGGGAAATAGCCGGTGGCCTGGAGAAACGCCAATGCCGCATCGGCCTCCGCCCAGAACGACACCCAGCTCCACGCGGCGTCGGCATTGGTTTCCTTCATCAGGCCATTATAGGCATAGGCAAGCCGCGCGATCCGGGCCGAAGGGCCGGCCGGCATCGTCGCGGTTGCGAACTGCTCGCCCGGCTTGAGAGCCTTCTCGATGTCCTTGATCGAACCGGTATGATGCCACAACATCGCCGTCTGACCGGTGCTGAAGGCTTCGACAATTTGACGGTAACCGTCGTTCGGCGCGCTCGGTGGCGCGACCTTATGTTCGGTGAACAGGCCGGCATAGAACTTGATCGCCTCCACCGCCGGCGCCTTGTCCAGGCCGATATGGCCGTCCTTGACCAGAGGCGCGCCAAACGCTTCCATGACGTCGATGATATATTTCTGGCCTCCGGCTCCGCCGCGCAGGCCGAAACCGTAGCGGTTCTTCGAAGCGTCGGTGAGCTTCTTGGCGGCTTCCAGGAATTCGGCGAAGGTCTTCGGGGCCGAGATGCCGGCTTCTTCAAACCAATCCTTGCGGTAATACATCCAGTCGACGAAGGCGAAAGAGGGAATACCGTAGATCTTGCCGTCCCTGGTTACGCCTTTCCAGCGGTCGTCAGGATAGTCGGCCTTGCCGCTCCAGCCGTTGACGCGATCCGTAAGGTCGACCAGCGCGCCCATCGCCGTCAGGTCGGCGACGCGCTCGGCCGTTACCTGCGACGTGTCCGGCTTGCTGTCGGCCGCAACGGCTGCCGTAACCTTTGCCATGAATTCAGGATTCGGGATGTTTTCCTGCGTGACCTTGACGGCAGGGTGTTTGGCCGCGAACGCCTTCATGACCGCATCGAGGCCGGCGAACTCGACCTGGCTGGAGAAGTGATGCCAGTAGTTGATGTTGGCGGTCTGCGCGAGCGCCGCGCGTGGCAAGGCGCCGGCGGCGACCAGTGCGGCGACGGACTTGAGGAACGCGCGTCTATCCGCGGCGAAGGTCATGGCTTCCTCCCTGAAGGAAAATTCTAGTTGTTGTGGCGCTGTGTCACTTCGACCTTGGCGCAGGCGCTGCGATCGAGTCCGGCCCAGTCATAGTCGTAGCCGACGCCCGGCTCGGAACTGACGTTGAGATACCCATCCTCGATGGCCAGGGGGCCGAGGCTGGTCAGGTTCCGGATTTGCCGCTCGTCGACGACGAGTTGCTCGTAATAGTCGTTATTCGATATCGCAGCGCAGAGTTGCGCATTCTCCAGGCTCATGCCGTGAACCTGGGCGCGCATGCCGAAGGATTCCGACATATGCGCGATCTTCATCGCACCGGTGAAGCCACCCTTGTAGAAGGCGCTGACGCGGGTCATGTCCAGCGCGCCGGCCTCGATCCAGCTCGCCATGTTCCAGTGCACGCCGTCGGAGGTCTCGGCGGCCAGCACGGGAATCGTCAGCTTCTCGCAGAGCTTGGCGTAGGAGCCGAGATGGAATTCGCGCATCGGCTCTTCGTACCAGGAGAAGCCGAGGTCCTGCAGCGCGACGCCCACCTTGAGCGCGTCGACATAGTCCCACCCGGCGGAGCCGTCGAACATGAGGTCCGCATCGGGTCCGGTCCATTTGCGCAGGGCAGCCGACAGTTCGATGTCGCGCTTCACATCGCCCCAGGCATGCAGCTTGAACGCGGTGAAGCCCACATCCATGCACAGCTTGATGTGGCGCTCGTAGTCATCGAGCGTCGGCCAGGTGACGGTGGAGGCATAGGCCGGCACTTTCGGGTCGTTGCCGCCCAGAAGCTGATAGACCGGCAGGTTTGCCGCCTTCGACTTCACGTCCCAGCACAGCACGTCGAGGATGCCGAGCGACCGCATGTGGATTTCCTCGACCCGGTCGATCTCCCAGATCAGTTTCCACAGCCGCTCGGTCATCAGCGGGTTCTCACCGATCAGCGCATGATAGCGGCGCGCAATCAGGTCAATGGCCGAGGCGCCGCGCACCAGCTCCATCGCGCCATGGATACCGGCATCGGTGTCCATGCGGATAACGGCCTTGCGCGGCCTGGTGCCGGGCGCCACGTCGCCATGCGAGCCGGCCAGGCCCCTGCGCCAGAAGAATTGTGGCCCTGGGTCAGTCTCGACGAGCCAGCAGGTGAAGCCGGTTATCTTCACGGTTCCTCCCCCAAGTCTTCTGATCTATCAGAATGTCTTTATGATATATTAGCAAGATTTGCAAGGGCGGTCCGTCCTTCGAGCGAGTCCCCCACCAGCCCCTCTTCGCGAGGCAAGGGCAATCTCGAAGAAAGCCTTACGATTGGCCGCCGCTACCGGATGCGGGCACCGCTCTCGTCGAACAGCCGCATCTTCTCCGCCTCGAAGCGCACCGTCAGAACCTGCCGGAATTCGGCCTGCCTGTCGCGCTGCTCGGCGACGATCTGCTCGCCTGTCGGCAAGCTGCCATGCACATAGTTGGTCGAGCCAAGTCGTTCGGTCACATCGGCGGTCAGCGTCAGTGCGGCGCCCGTTGCTGCGGCAAGGTGCTCGGGGCGAATGCCGAGCTGGAGTTCGCGGCCTTCCTCCAGCCTGGAGGCGAGATGGCCGATATTGACCGTGGTGCCGCCGACCGAGACGGCGCCCCCGCCATCGACTACCACGGCCTTGAGGAAATTCATGCGCGGCGAGCCGATGAAGCCGGCGACGAAGGCATTGTCGGGATCCTCATAGAGATCGAGCGGAGAGCCGACCTGCTCGATCTTGCCGGCACGCAGCACCACGATCTTATCGGCCAGGGTGAGCGCCTCGGTCTGGTCATGCGTGACATAGATCATGGTGTTGCCCAGCGTGCGGTGAAGCTTGGCGATCTCGACTCGCATCTGCACACGCAGCTCGGCATCGAGATTGGACAGCGGTTCATCGAACAGGAAGACGTCGGGGTTGCGCACGATGGCACGGCCGATTGCAACACGCTGGCGCTGGCCGCCGGAAAGATTTGCCGGCTTGCGGTCGAGCAAATGGTCGAGCTGCAGGATGCGCGCGGCTCTGCCCACCTTCTCGTCGATCTCGGCGCGCGGTCGGCCCGCCATGCGCAGGCCGAAGCTCATATTGTCGGCCACGCTCATATGGGGATAGAGCGCGTAGGACTGGAAGACCATGGCGACGCCGCGATCGGACGGCTCCTCGTCGTTCATCAGCCGGCCGCCGATGACGACGTCTCCTTCGCTGACCTCCTCCAGCCCGGCGATCATCCTGAGCAAGGTGGATTTGCCGCAGCCGGAGGGGCCGACGAAAACGCAGAACTCACCCTGCTCGATGGCCAGCGACACGCCATGAATCACGGCGGACGCACCATAAGCCTTGCGGACATGCTTGAGCTCGACCTGGGGCATGACTATCCCTTCAGCGACTATCCCTTCACCGCGCCGACGGCGATGCCGGACACGATCTGGCGTTGGAAGATAATGTAGAGGACGACGATGGGGGCCGCGGCCAGAACGATGCCAGCCGACAGCAGCGGCACGTTGGTCGTGTATTCGCCCCGCAACGCGGCGATGCCGACCATCAGCGTGCGCTGGTCCTGCAGCACCAGCAGGGAGATCAGCACGTCGTTCCAGCAATAGAGCGTGTTGAGGATGCCGAGCGTGATCAACGCCGGCTTGCCCATCGGCAGCATGACATGCCACCAGACCTGCCACGGCTTGGCGCCATCGATCCGCGCTGCCTCGACCAGCTCGCGCGGCAGGCCGCTGTAGAAAGCGGTCATCAGGTAGACACTGAACGGCAGGAAAAAGGCGGTGTAGGAAATGATCAGGCCGATGCGCGTGTTGATCAGGCCAAGCCCGATGACGGTCTGGTAGAAGGGCACCAGCACCACCTGCACCGGGATCATCAGCGAGGCGAGTATGACGATGAAGATCGCCTTGCGGTAGGGAAAGCGCAGCACGGCCAGCGCGAAGCCGGCCAGCGACGAGACGATGAGCAACAGCAGCACGGCACCTGCCGTCACGATGAGCGAATTGAAGAAATACTCGCCCAGCCGGGCGCGCGACCAGGCCTGTACGAAATTGTCGAAGGTCGGCTCGCTGACGATGCCGAAGCGGTTGAGGATGTAGCCCTTGCTGGTCTTCAGCGCATTGTTGACGGCGAAGAAGACCGGGTAGACACATGACAGCGCAAGCAGCGCCATGGGCACCGAGAGGATCCAAAGCGTACGCTTCTCGCGTTTTCCCGCTGCGGCCATGATCGCCTCACAAATTCGAGTTGCGGTTCATGATGCGGATCTGCAGCCAGGCGAGACCGCCCATCAGCACGAACAGCACCATCGAGATCGCCGCCGCATAGCCCGGGCGGTTCATCTTGCCCTGCTCCAGCCAGATCAGGAATTCCGGCAGCGTCGTCGCCGTGCCGGGCCCGCCTGCCGTCAGCACGTAGATCAGCCCGAACATGGAAGTGAGCACGCCGATGGTGGTGACGACGGCCACGAATTCGATGATCGGCCTCAGCGAGGGGATGATGACGTAGATCCAGGTCTGCCACAGCTTGGCGCCGTCCAGCCGCGCCGCCTCCAGCATGTCCTTGGGCACCGTCGACAGGCCGGCAAGGAAGATCAGCAGGCTCATGCCGAAGGTGGACCAGAGCTGCACCGCGATCAGGCTGGCCATGGCGGTGCCGCCCTGTCCCAGCCAGTCCACCGGCGAGATGCCGACCAGTTTCAACAGCGCGTTCAGGCTGCCGTCGCGCCGCAGCACGACGTTGAAGATCGAGCCGACGATGACCGATGACAGCACTGCCGGAAAGAAATAGACGGCCCGGAAAATCTTGCCGCCCGGCACGCCCTGATGGATCAGGATCGCCAGAAGCATCGGCAGCATGATCCAGATGGGCAAGGTGACCAGCAGCATGACGGTATTTGCCAGGCTGTCGTGAAAGACCGGGTCACGGGCGATCGCGGCATAATTGTCGGTGCCGACGAAATCCATGCGGTCGATGCCGTTGGCGTTGGTGAAGGACAGCACGAAGCCCCACACCAGCGGAATGATGCGGAACATCAGGACCAGGAGCAGCGCCGGCAGCACGAAAAGATAGGCGAAACGGCGTTCCGAGCGGCTGCCGAAGCCGGATTTCTTCCGGGTGGTGGGGCGAGGTGCAATGGTCATGGGATGTGCCGGCTTTTGGAAAATGTCGTTGACAATGGACGCCGGCCCTTCCTGTCCGCCGGACATTTCTCCCCGTAGAGGCGGGCAGAAGGCCGTAGCGGACGTGGGGTGGCCGATCCTGCAAACTCTGGAGAGCGCCCGCCGCCATCCCTCCAAGCCTGGCTATCGTCCCGCCCGTGCCTGCGCCTGCACTTCATCCATGCGGGCCGCGGCGGCGTCCACCGTCACGGCGCCATTGAGCAACAACTGGCTCTGGCGGTGCCATTCCTCGATTTCCGCCGTTGTCATGTTGGTGTGCGCGGTGGGGGCGCCCGACGTCGCCATCCAGCCGATGATCGCCTTGGCCGAGGGGCTCGCCAGCGTGCTGGTGTCCACCTTGGTGTTGGCGGCGATGGCGCCGGCATCGTGGAAGAACACCTGCATGGCCGCCGGGGCGGCGAACGCCTTGGCGAGGTCGATGGCGAGATTGGCGTTGGGCGACTTGTTGTTCACGGCATAGCCGATGCCGCCGGACAGCGGAAACTTCAGGTCGTCGGTCTTCTTGTCGCTGGCCAGCGTGGGTGAGAGGGGCTTGAAGACGCCGACATTCTCGGCGCCCAGGAACTCGTCGAACTGCTTCCAGTGGGCGACGTCGGAGATGAGGCCAATGGTGTTGGCGCCTTCGCCGCGCATGAAGGCTTCATACTCGTCCATGAATTTGGCGGTGGAATTGGCGCCCTCGGCGTACCAGCCCCAGGCCTGCGTATCGACCCAGGCCTGCAGGATCGCCTTCACCTGGGGGCTCGACCATTTCAGCTTGCCGGCCGCCCACTCGGCCTGCTCGGCGTCGGAGAAGGAATTGGCGGCCATGGAGGAAAAGAAGAACTCGGCGCCGAAACCTTCCTTGTTGCCCAGCGTGAAGCAGGGCACGTCGCCCTTGGCCTTGATCGCATCGCAGGCCTTCTTGAGTTCGTTCCAGGTCCTGGGCGGGCTTTCTGGATCGAGCCAGGCATTCTTGTAGAGCGTCTTGTTGTAGTAGACGACAAAGCCCTGGATCGAAAGCGGTACCGCGTAGACGGCGCCGTCCTTGCCGGTAAATTCCTCCCAGCCTTTGATGTCGCCCCTGATGTCGGCGACCTTGTCGTCCAGCTTCACCATGGCGCCGACCCGCTCCCTGGCCTGCGCACCGCCATGCAGGAGGATGAGGTCGGGACCGCCGGCCGAAGACAGGGCCGTGCCGAGCAGGGTGTAATATTGGTCGTGCGGCTGCATGACGTATTTGACGGTGACGCCCGGATGTGCCGCCTCGAAATCCGCCTTCACCTTCGCGAAATAGCCTGACGTGACCGGGTCGCCCGACTTCCAGTCCCAGACGGTGAGTTCCTGCGCCATAGCGGGGGTGGCCGTCAGCGCAGCAAAGAGGGCGGCAAAGCCGAGGGCATGTCTCATGGCAATTTCCTCCGGATGCAATGTTCTTTTGTCAGCAGTCGTTTGCGGTTTGCCGCTGGCGCGGCGCCGCGCCGACACGGGGATTGTGCGGCGCCTCGCCCAGCGCGTCGCGGCCGAGCAGCTCGGGCCGATGCCATTGCTTGCGGGCCGTCTCGCTGAGCACCAGGCCGTGGCCGGGGCGTTCGGGCGCATAGGCGAAGCCGTCCTCGATCAGCACCGGCTCCTCGACGAGGTGGTCGAAATTCTGGAACGAATATTCCAGCCACTCCACCTCCGGCAGGGCGCACGCGGTGTGGACGCCCAACTCGAGGAAGGTGTTGCCGAGCGACACCGGTATGCCTTTGTCGGCGGCCAGCCAGCCGATACGCATGACGTCGGTGACCTGGCCATGCACGTTGAGGATGTCGGTCGCGCCTTCTTCCATCAGGATGCGCTTGCCGGTCGCGTCGAGATATTCGCCGGAGTTGATCAGCGTCCACGGGCAGGCCCTGCGCAGCAACCGCAACCCCTCATAATCGTTGCGCAGGATCGGGTCCTCGACCCAGAGTAGGTCATGGCCCGCGCGGTGGATCTTCTCCAGCTTGGCGGCGGCCTCCTTGGCGCCCCATGCTTCGTTGGCATCGATCATCACCAGGGCGTTCTTGCGCACGCTCTTCTTCAACAACTCGATGCGGTGCAGGTCCCAGTCGAAATCGGGGCTGCCGACCTTGATCTTGAAGGCGCTGTAGCCGATTGCGTCGGCATGCCCGAAAAGCTCGGCGAAGGCATCGTCGGACAGATGAAAGTCGAGGCCGCTGGCATAGGCCCTGACGCGGCCGCGGGTGCCGCCGAGCAGCTTGAACAGCGGCAACCCTGCTTCCTTGGCGGCGAGGTCCCACAGGGCCACCTGGATCGCCTCTCCAAAGGGCAGCATCGGCGTCCGCTGGTTGCCGCCGCGCGGCCGGCCGACGCGGTGGACCATGGCCGAAGGATAGCCCCCCTCCAGCGCCGGCCACAGCTCGGTCCGGAAGATGCGGCCGATTTCGGCTTCCGCCGGCATTGGCACGAACAGTGTCTGCGCGAAGCCGAGACCGACCGCGCCATTGTCGGCGATCAGCTCCAGCGCCACCACATTGGCGTCGTCGGCGCGCACCTGGCTGTCGCCGATGACGCGGTCTCGGGCAAACTGGAAACGCGTGATACGGTAGTCTACAAGGCGAAGGGGCATGTTTCTGATCGACTTATGTAGCGCTCTGAAATATCAGTTAAATAAGTTAATATGTTAAAACATGGAGCGGGACAAGTGGGCCGAACCACATCGCGCATCGAGAAAAAGGCGGCGGCACCGGCGGGAAAACTGCTGAGCGACGTTGCCTATGAGCGCATCCTGGAGGGGATGTTCGACAAGACGGTGCCGGCCGGTGCCTTCGTGTCGCAGAACGACCTCGTGAAGCTCCTGGACATTCCAGTCGCGCCCCTGCGCGACGCCCTTCGCACGCTGGAGGCGGAAGGCATCGTCACCATTCATCCCCGGTCCGGCATCCAGTTCATAAAACCCGACCTCGAACTGACGCGAGCGACCTATCAGTTCCGCTCAATTCTGGAGAAAGCCGCCGTACGAGCCTATGCGGAGACGGGCGATGAGGCTGAAATGGACGCGATCCGCAAGCGCCACGAGGATCTGATCGAGAGGATCTCGCGCGACGGCCTCGCCCCGGACAGCCGCAAGGAGATGGAGGAGATGGAGGTGGTTCTG
Source organism: Labrys sp. LIt4 (assembly GCF_017813775.1). Classification (NCBI taxonomy): domain Bacteria; kingdom Pseudomonadati; phylum Pseudomonadota; class Alphaproteobacteria; order Hyphomicrobiales; family Xanthobacteraceae; genus Labrys; species Labrys sp. LIt4. Next base: position 50,572 of record NZ_JAGIPY010000020.1, on the reverse strand, counting down.
CACGGAACGGTGATCGGCATCCTGCAGAATCCGTTGATCACCTCGAATCTGCGGCGTGTGCACAACTATTTGCGGCTGTTGCGTCTCGACCGAAAGATCACGGCCCCGCTGGCACTTCGCACCTTGCGCGAACATGTCGACATCCTGAAGGCTTGCCAGTCGCGCGACGCCGATGCGGCGGAGGCCGCACTGAACACCCATTTTCAGTCAGCCTTGCAGCGCAATCTCGGGTTCTTCTGAAGCTGCGTTGGCACCGGCGCCGCCTGCGATCAAAGCGTCGGCGAGGCCGGAGCAAATGGTCCGGCGAACTCTCCGGGCTTATGAACCCGATCCGATCCGCCACAGGTCATCGAGATCGCGCAGCAGCGGCCTTGCGCCTTCACCGGCTGCGAGCCCCGCGTTGATCCGCTCCGAAGCAGCTGCCTGAAAGGGCATATACCCATCGTGGCGCGGCCGCAGATAGGAACCTTCGAGCGTCGCGCGGGTCTTCTCGTAGAATCCGGCACTGGCAGCGTTGACGTCACTATCCTCCCAGGCTGCGGCGTGGCCGGGCTGGCCGCCTGCCGCGGCGTAGGCGCCGCGCTGAACGTCTGCGCTGGCGACCCAATAGGCGAAGTCGCTCGCTTCGATCGGATGCCGGCTCATGGCCGAAACCGCAATGCCCGTCCCGCCGAGCGCGGCTCCGGCGGGCTTTCGTCCATCGATGGTGGGGATGTCGGCGAAGTGGATCCGCACTGGCCGGAAACCGTCCCAGGCATAGGACACGTAGCCGTAGATGTAGGGGACACAGGCGATCGTCGAATCCAGCCCGGCCATGCGTTCGAAGACGGCGATCGGATCTCGTTCGCGATCATTGGGATCGACGAGGCGCACGAGCTCGGACAGGCGTTCCCAGACCTCTACCCCCGCGTCAGGCGCGATGAACCGTTCCCTGTCGGCCGCGCAGGCATATCCGAGATGCGCCGCCAGCGTGTAGAAGGTCATCAGGGAATGGGGCGGCCGCAACGGCAGCGCGACGCGTCCGGTGCGGGCAAGGTCCATCATCTCGGCAAAGGACGACACCGGCCCGGCGATCCGACCCGGCACGAAGGCCTGGACTTGAGTCGCGGCGTCGATCGGGAAGGCCCATTGCCGGCCCTTCCACGCATAGGACGGATAGGACGGGCCGACCGACCCATGCGCAAGAGCCTCCCGCTCGGCCTCGCGCCCCGAAACATCGAGCGGAAGGAGGCAACCCTCCTTCGTGATCTGCCCGACATGCGGATGATCAATGACGATGAGATCGTATCGGCGCGCCAGCTCCTCGACCGGGAAGCACTCGAAATCCTGCAGCGAGCGCTTCTGCCAAATAATCTCGATCCCGGTCTTCTGCGCCCAGAGCCGTGAACAGGCGACCATCGGATCGTAGCCGCGCGGATGGTCCCAGGTCATGCCCTTCAGCCTAACCGTCACAGCCCGAACTCCCGTCGGATCGCACCCGTGTGCTCGCCGATCCGTGGCGCCGCCCGCATCACCTGTGGCCGCACGCCGTCGAAGCGGAGGGGTGAGCGGGTGGTGCGGATCGCGACATCGTCTTCGCGCTGCACCGTCTGAAGCATGTCGAGGACCTTGAAGCCCTCGCTGTGGAGGAGCTCGGGCCACGCCAGCACCTTGGCGCACCAGATGTCGGCGGGCTCGAGGATCGCCAGCCAGTGATCGCAGGTCTCGGTCGCCACCCGTGCGGCGATGATCGCCTTGATCTCGTCGCGCGCGCCGAACCAGCTCTTCGGATCGTCGCGGTAGGGCGCCAGCTCGGCGATATCAAGGAGGTCGGCGAGCTTTGCAATCGGCGTCATGGCAATGGCCAGGAAACCATCCCGGGTCGGATAAACGCCGTAAGGGGCAGCCAGATAGGCATGGGCGCTTCGGAGCGAGGACCGGCGCGGCATGCGCTCGCCGTCGTTGAGGAAGGTCGTCAGCACCTCGAACTGGAAGTCGACCAGCGCTTCGAGCAGGCTCGTCTCGACATGCGAGCCTAGACCGGTGATGCCCCGCCGGACGAGCGCTGCCAGGATGCCCTGCGCGGCCGCAGCTCCCGCCAGCATGTCTGCGATGGCGAGACCGAAGGGCACCGGCTCTTGGGTCTCGTCGCCGTTCAGCCACATCACGCCCGAGCGTGACTGCGCCAGCAGATCCTGGCCGGGCCGTCCGGCCCAGGGACCCTCGTTCCCGTAGCCGGTGATCGAGGCGTAGACGATGCGCGGGTTGATAGCCCGAACCGAGGCGTAATCGAGGCCGAGGCGCTCGATGACGCCCGGCCTGAAGTTTTGAATCACGACGTCGGCCTTCGTCAGAAGGGTGTGCAGGACGGCCAGGTCCGCGGGGTTCTTCAAGTCGATCGCGAGGCTCTCCTTGCCGCGGTTGATCGCGTGGAAAATCGTGGAATCGCCGCCGATCTCGGTATCGCTGAGATAAAGGCTGCGAGAGAGGTCGCCGCCCTGCGGCCGTTCGATCTTGATGACGCGGGCGCCGAAATCAAGCAGCCGCAGCGAGCAATAAGGACCCGACAGGAACTGGCTCATGTCGAGAACCACGAGGCCGTCGAGCGGCAGGACCGCGTGATGCGAGCCACGCGCCCCGGCTGGGAATTCTTGTTGCATCGGCGTGACCTCCGTATTTGTCGGGAACGGCTACCATGTCCAGGCAGGTCACCAGACTTGTGTCATTGTCTTTCGTATATGAATTATAATTTCATATATAATTCAAGAAGGCAAGCTTGCGGGATCGCGGGCCGGCAGGCCGGGCCTGCAGCCGATCGTATGGGGAGTGGTTGGCAAAACGCGATTTCTCCGAATCGCATTTTCTCTCCAACCCTTTGTTTCAGTGGGTTTTCTGCTTCAGTTGATGCGGGCCGCCGCCGAGATTTGGCTGGCGGACGCCTGCAACAGTTCGAGGATCTGCTGCTCGCTGCGCGGCCTGCCGAGAAGGCGGCGGATACGCGGGCAGGTCAGGGCCGCGAGAAGGCGGCCGCCGACGCCGAAAACCGGGACCGAGATGTTCGTGACCCCCTCGGCCTGCTGGCTCGGCCGCATCTCCCAGCCGCGCTCGCGCACGCTTGCCAGAACCTCGTCGAGCCGCTCCGGCCAGGTCTCGTTCGGCACGTGCTCGCGCTCGCCCAGCATCAGCTCGCGCTCTTCGTCCGACGCATAAGCGAGGAGTATGTGGCCTGATCCGGTATTGAGGAGATTGATGAGGGTACCGACCCGCACCGATATTCCCCAGTAGTCTGGCGCATCGATCTGCGCCACCACGACACCGCTGCCGCGGGCGTAGACGGTGAGATGGCAGGCCTGCTCGGCCTCCCGCGCAAAAAGCCGCATCGGGCGGAGGGCGAGGCTCACGAGGCGCCGCATGGGCGGGTGGCGGTGGGCGAGGTCGAACAGCTTCAGGGAGAGCTCGAAGCGATCGGATGGGGTACGGATCACGTAGTTGCGGCGCACGAGCCGGTCGAGCATCCGGTAGATCTCGTTCTGGGAGCGATCGAGCGCCTTCGCGATTTCGGCGAGCGACAGCCCTTCGTCGATCCCGGACAGGAGTTCCAGGATATCGAGTCCCTTGTCCAGCGCGGGCGCCTTGTACCGATCCTCGCCGTCGTCCTTGGCTGTCACTCGATTGTCCCCTTCGTGCAAGCCGCCGACCATAACACGGCGGGCCGGGCGGCCAATCCGCGATCCACACCTATCTTGTCGATTGACGCTCTATATGGAATTCTATATATGAATAAAATATTCGCATATAAAAATCTGCGAAACCACTTGAGGAAACGTACCGGTTCAGACCGCGCCAGTGGGCGGCCGACCGGGCCGATCGAAGCGGCAGGCCACGGGAGGCGCGGGCATGGTTGTCATCGAGCAGCATTTCGAGAATTACGAGATCGGCACCTGTCGGCTCACCTTCGGCCGGACCATTACCGAGGCCGACTTCGTCATCCATGCCGGCCAGACCGGTGACAATTTCCCCCACCACATGGATGCGCATTGGTGCGCGACGCAGGACTTCAAGCAGAGGATCGCCCACGGCACGCTGATCTTCAGCGTCGGCATCGGCATGACAGCCTCGACGATCAATCCGCATGCGATGTCGTACGGATACGACCGGCTGCGCTTCATCCGGCCTGTCTTCATCGGCGACACGATCCGGGTCCGCGCCACCATCACGGAGAAGCGTGACCACAAGCGGGCCGACATGGGCGTCGTGGTCGAGGCGATCGAGATGTTCAACCAGAAGGACGAGACCGTGCTCGTCTGCGAGCATCTTTATCTCGTCGCCCGCAAGCATCCCCTCGCACCGCCGACCCGGCACGAACCATGACCAGGGAGGAAGCAATGACGATGGAAGCGACCGGCGATGATCCCGTGCTCACCCGTGCCATCAAGAAATCGGCTTGGCGGCTGATCCCCTTCCTGGTCCTGATGCTGCTCCTGGCTTTCCTGGACAGGGTCAATATCGGCTTCGTCAAGCTCGCCTTCCAGCGCGACACCGGCCTCAGCGAAGCGGCCTATGCCTTCGGAGCCGGCGTCTTCTTCATCGGCTACGCGTTGTTCGAGGTTCCGAGCAATCTCGTCCTCAGGCGGTTCGGCGCCCGGGTCTGGCTCGCCCGGATCATGGTGACCTGGGGACTGATTTCTGCGGCTGTGATGTATAGCTACAATGAGTGGGTGTTCTACATCCTGCGCTTCCTGCTCGGTGTCGCCGAGGCCGGGTTGTATCCGGGAATCCTCTATTTTTTGACCTGTTGGTTCCCCGCGAAACAGCGGGCGCGGGCGACCGGCCTTTTCTATCTGGGTGTCCCGCTCTCGCTCGTCGTCGGCAGTCCGCTCAGCGGATGGCTGCTCCAGTTCGACGGCGTGCTCGGTCTCAAGGACTGGCAGTTCGTGCTCGTCGTCGAGGGGCTTGCCGCAGCGGTCGTCGGCGTAATCGCCTACTTCTACCTCTGCGACCGTCCGGCCGACGCCTCCTGGCTCTCGCCCGACGAGCGCCGCGCGCTCGCCGCCGAGATCGAGCGCGAGGAGCAACTGAAGGCGAGGGAGGTGCAGCACTCCGTCCTTGGTGTCCTGAAGGATCCGCGCGTGGTCGCTTTCATCCTGATCTATTTCTGCTTTCAGGTCGGCACCTCGCCCTTCTCCTTCTTCTTCCCATCCAAGCTTGCCTCGGCGATGGGTGGCAAGGTGGACCTCACGGTCGGCCTCCTGCTCGCATTGCCCTGGCTCTGCTCTGCGATCATGACGCGCCTGGCGACCGTCTATGCCGATCGGCACAACAACCATCGACTCGTGGCGTTCTGGCTGGTGGTCTTTGGCGTTCTCGCCTCGGCGGCGGTGTCGTTCACCAACAATCCTTGGCTCCTGATAATCGCCTTCTGCATCGCGGTCCCGGGCCTGACTGCATCCCAACCTGTCTTCTGGAGTCTGCCGACCAATTATCTGAGCGGCGTCGGCGCCGCGAGCGGGATTGCCTTCATCGTCTCGCTCGGCAATCTGGGCGCCTTCTTCTCGCCCCAGATCAAGACCTGGGCGGACCAGATCGTCGGCAATTCGAGTATCGGGTATCTTGTGCTGTCGATCATCGCAGCCGGGGCTGCCGCGATCCTGATCGGGCTCAAGGAAAGCAAGGCAAGCCGCGCGCTCGCTCAAACCCGTGCGGCTTGAGTTGCAGGAAGCAAAGCGGCAAGCGCCCGGGTTAGACTATGGGAGCGGCACGATGCCGAGCACACGAATGTCACTGGGCGCTTGATATGGGTACGAGGCTTCGCCCGAAAATCACTGGCGTGCGGCAATTCCTCGATCTCGAGCAACAGCGCGAGTGGATCGAGGGCAGGATCGATTTGCAGGACGCGGCCGATCGCTCCGAGTCGCTGGAGCATCGCTTCAAATATGCCGCTCGATTTGCAAGACTGCTGTCTCGCCCGCAGGCAGGACAGGTGCTGGAGATTCTCGGCCTATACGGCCCAGGCTGCATTCCGATCCGGCGCAAGACCGAGCGATACTACTGGTCGGTTTCCTGCCTGCCGTCGACCTCGGACAAACCGCTTATCCGCGTCAATGCAAGCTGGATGGAGCTTTTCACGCTCTATGCCCAGGGCGAGGATGTCCGCGCCAGATTCATCGTGCATCTTTCGGATTTCACGACGGATCGTTCAGCCACGCCGAGCCGTGTGGACGAACCCTTTCTCGAGCAGAGCGTCGCCATGCCGGAGGACGTCAGCTACTTCTTTCCGCGTGGTGCCGACATTTTCGGCATCAATGTGCGCGGCTCCGTCTCAATACGCAAATTCCTCGCGAGCGGCCGCGTGTTGCGCGCCATTCGGACCTTCAATCTGACGCATATGAACCGGGGTCGGAATGCCTATCAGGCGAGCCATAGCTACAGCGCGGCGGATTACATGCTGGCGGATTGAGAGGCTTGGAACATGCGCCGTCCCGGCGAATGCGGCGGCGCCGTTCCGTGTCATCTCGAGAACCGGCCCCTGCGGAGGGGCCGCATGCTGCTCACGAAGCCTGGCGAAAGCACGTCCCCTTATGCGAGCTTGACCACCTTGGTCAGATGCCGCGGCGTCACCGTATCGACATTGCGGCGTTGGGCGACACGCTCGCCCAGGAGCTGAAGCGCGGGCAGGCAGACCAAGCCGCGCAGCTCGTCGGCGACATCGAGATCGAGAGAGATGTCGCCCGGTCCGCCCAGGCCCACCACGAGGGCGCCCTTCTCGCGCAGTTCCGCTACGAGCTGGGCCTCTTCCTGCAAGGTGTTCGGATCGTAGAGCATGACGACGAGTGTGCGCTCGTCGAGCAGGCTGACGGGACCATGCCTGTATTCGAGCGGATGGAAAGCCTGGGTATAGCTCTGGCTCATCTCCTGAAGCTTCAGCGAAGCCTCCAGGCAGACCCCATAATGAGCGCCGCCGCCGAGATAGACGAAATGGCTGCGGCCGGCGAGCCGCCCGGCCAATCGCTCGTCCAGGGTTTTCGCCAGTTTTTCAGCTTGTTGGGCCACCGCAGGGGGGACCGCCACGCCTGCCATCCTCAGGCCGAGCAACAGCATCAGCGAGGCGGAACTCGTCATGACGATGCCCTCTTCGCCATGGGTCGGCGTGAAGGCGAGATGATCGGCTTCGCGGGCGAGGGCACCCTCGCTTTCGCAGGTCAATGCCGTCACCATCAGGCCGGCCGCACGGCTGGCGGCCGCAGCCGCCACGGTTTCAGTGGTTTCGCCGCTGCGCGAGAGCGCGATGACATGCGCGCCGGCAGGATCGGGCAGATAGGCTTGCGGGCGCCTCAGCCATTCCCCACCAGGCACGGCGATGGCCCTGCGGCCATGGGCGTTGAACACGGCGGCAAGCGAGACGGCAAGGTTATACGAGGTGCCGCAACCGATGATGACGGTGATCGGCGCGTCGATCGCGGGGAGCGATGCCCCAAGGCCCTGCTGCCAGAACGGAAATTGTTCGAAGATGACACGCTCGGTGACGTTCATGACTGTACTCACTGGGTTGGATGGGTTCGATGGCCGGTCACTTGACCGCACCGGCGACGAGGCCGCTGACGAGGTACCGGTTGAGGAAGATGACGATCAGCGTCGGCACGATGATCGCTACCGAGCCGGCCGCGTTGATCAGGCCGTAGTCGACGAAGTTCTTCGTCGCGAATTCGGGGACGAGGATGGTCAGGGGCTTGGTTGCCATGGTGGGCGAGAAGATCAGGGGCACCATGAACTGGCCCCAGGCCCCCAGGAAGGTGATGATGGCGGCGGCGACCAGCCCCGGAGCCGCCATCGGCAGAACGATCCTCACCAGGATGTAGAGCCGGCTCGCCCCGTCGATCTGGGCCGCCTCCTCGATGGAAAGGGGCAGGGACTGATAGACGCTGCGCATCAGCCATAGCGACAGCGGCAGGAAGGCCGAGACATAGATCAGCGTGACGCCGAGATAAGTATCGACCAGGCGCAGCGTCGTCATGATCCGATAAAGCGGTATCAGGACCGTGTATCCCGGTATGGCGAAGGTGGCGACCACGAGGATGAAGATCACCGAGCGCCCCGGGAAGTTCAGGCGCACGAAGGCATAGCCGCCCGCCGCCGCCAGGGCGACGCACAGGATCGTCGCGCCCAGGGCGGTGACGATGCTGTTGATCAGCGCGGCGCGGAATTGCTGCCAGACCATGGTGTCATTGGCCATGGTGGTGCCAAACCCGAACAGCTTGGCATAGTGATCCAGGGTGAGCGTCTGCGGAAAGAAGCGCACCGTGCTGGCGGTGAGGTCGGGCGTGGGCGTCAGGCTGGTGGCGAAAGCCCAGTAGACGGGCACCAGCGACCACAGCACCAGCACGGCGCAGGCCAGCATGAGGCCGAAACGGGACAGGAGGGCGCGCATGGGTCAATCGAGCCTGGTTTCGCGATAGACGCGTGAGACGAAGGCGAGCGAAACGGCCAGCGAAATGAACATGACCAGCACCGACAGCGCCATGCCCCGGGAAAAGCGCAGGTTCTGGAAAGCCTCCAGATAGACCTGGACCAGGATGGAGCGGGTGTCGAGGCTCGAGCCGGCGAGGATCCACACCTCGTCGAAAAGGTTGAAGGCCGTGACCGTCGATTGCGCCAGGGCGATAGCCAGGCCGCTGCGGATGAGAGGCAGCGTCATCATGCGGAAGAGCTGGAAACGATTGGCGCCGTCGATCCGCGCAGCCTCGTAGATATCCTTTGGGATCGATTGCAGGGCCGCCAGCACGATCACCACCGTCAGCGGCATGGTGCGCCAGACATGCACGACGGTGACGAGGATCAGGGCGGAGCTGCGATCATTGAACCAGACATGCCTGTCGAAATCAAAGCCGATGGCCGTGAGGAGGCCGTTGAGCAGGCCATGACTGGGATTGTAGATCCATTGCCAGACGATGGCGTTGACCACGCCGGGCAGGGCCCAGGGCAGGATCACGATCGCCAGAAGCCAGCGCCGGCCGATCGTCAGCCTGTTGAGCAGTACGGCCGCGGCCACGCCGCCGACGGTCTCCAGGGCGACCGCGAGAACGACGTAGAAAAGCGTATTGGACCAGGCCGTCAGGGCATTCTTGTCGAAGAACAGGGCCGTGTAGTTGGAGAGGCCGACGAAGGGCGTGCCCGCCTGCATCGGATCGACCCGATGCAGGCTTTGCCACATGGTGGCGATGACCGGCCAGATCACCAACCCGATCATGGTCAGCACGATGGGAGCGGCGAGCACCAGTCCGAGCCAGGCGTCGCTTCTGGCGCCGCTGTTCCGCTCCATGCCGGTCCGGGTCAGAGCCGTCATGCTCATTGCTGCATGGCCCGCTCGGTTTCATCCGCGATCTGCTTGAGCGCATCGTCGACGCTCAACTGGCCCTTGGCAGCCTGGTTTATGGCCGTATACACGGCGGAGCTGAACTGCGGATACCAGATCGGCGTCCCCTGCGGAAACAGGCCGCCGGCCGTGGAGGCCTGCTCGATCAGGACTTTGCCGCTCTCGAGCTTGCCGGCCTTGTCCAAGTCCTGGAGTGCTGACGTGCGTGTCGCCAGCGTGCCGGCTTCGGTATAGTTTTTAAGCTGTTGTTCCTTGGCGCTCATCCATTTGATGAAGGCCAGCGCCGCCTCTTTCTTCTGGGAGGGGACGGGAATGCCCATGGCCTCGGGCAGGCCAAGGCTGCGCGTCACCCCGCTTGCGGTCGGGAAGAGGGCGGCCACGGCTTTGCCGGCGACCTTGGATTTGCTGGCGTCGTTGAAGAGGGCGAGCCGGCCGACCTCGCCGCAGATCTCGATGCTGACCTGACCGTTCATGAAAAGCTGATGGACGTCCATGTCGATCAGTCCGGGCGCGGCTGGGTCGATCAGGCCCTGCTTGAGGGCATCGATCTCGAAGGCCAGGGCCTTGTGGCCCGCCGATGACGGGTCGGTGAACATGGGTTTGAAGTCCTTGTCGAAAAGCTCGCCGCCAAAGGCCTTGGTGAGAAGATACCAGGCGGTCGAGGTGCCTTCCGCGGGCGAAAGGGGAATGCCGATCGGATATTTGGAAATACCCTTTTCCTTGAGGGTCCGGGCGGCAGCCAGCAATTCGTCGAGCGTCTTGGGCATGGCCGCGATACCGGCCTTTTCGAAATGCTCCTTGTTGACGATGAGGACCCGGAAATCATTGTTGTAGGGCAGGGCGATCAGCTTGCCGTCGTAACGGAAGATCGAACTGGTCGCGATGTCCTTGACGGTTGCTTCGTCCAGGAGGCCATCGAGCGGGGTATACCAGCCCGCTGCGCCGAACTGGCCGGTCCACGACCAGTCCACCTCCGTGACATCGGCCGGCGCGCTGCCTGCGAGCAGGGACGTGACGAGCTTGGCACGGATGTCGTTCCAGGACAGCGACTGGAGGTCGACGTGAATGCCGGTTTCCTTCTCGAAATCCTCGGCCAATCCCGGGCGCTGACCGGAAGGTAGCAACACCGAGATGCTCTGCCCCGCCAGGGGTTTGGCCGAGTCAGCCCAGACGGGTTGGGCCAGCATCAGGGCAGAAAGTGCGACGAACGCACGCAATCCGTGCCGTAACATGTCAATGATCCCTCTTTGTATGGTCAGGTGCGGCTATTCCTCGCGTGGCTTGCATGTTCTGTGATCGAGGCGCCCAGGCGTTCGATCCATGCTTGATCCACGGGCCAATCGAGGTCTTGCGCGGCGCGCAGCAGCGCGCCGCCAATCGGGGGAAGTCGCGGCGGCGTGGGAGGAGCCCCCAGGCGCGCCGTAAGCCTCGTCAGCACGCCTCTGCTGGCGAATACGCCGCCGGCATAGCTCCATGATCGGTATGGCCTTGCATCCATGCGACGCCAGGCCGCCTCCACATGGCGGGCGAGATGGTCGGCCGCTTCGTCGAGGATGGCCGCGGCCGCCTGGTCGCCAGCCTCGGCCAGGCGGTCGATGAGAACCGACAAGGCGGCGATCTCAGAGCGGGGATGGGACAGTTCGACATGCCATTGCAGCAAGGCGCGCGGGGGATCGGCCCGATCGAGCCCCAGGAAAGCGAAGACGGCGTCGGCCAGCGCCGGCGCCGTAAGGCGTCCGTCGAGGGCTTGGCTGACGCGGGCGATCGTCTCCCGTCCGATCCAGAAGGCGCTGCCCTCGTCGCCGAAGGCGTCGCCCCAACCCCCGACACGCAGGCTTTCGCCACGCTCGTCGCTGGCCCAGGCCATCGACCCCGTTCCGGCCAGGATCAGGACGCCGGGCCCGCCGGCGAAGGCTGCGACATGCGCCGCCTCGACATCGTTGAGGATCGCATGGGATCGTCCGAGCACCGACGCCGCCGCCTGGTTCTGGGATTGCGTCACAGCCGCAATCTCGCCATAGGCCGGAAGGGCCAGCACGGCATGGTCGCAGGCCCGGGCAGCCTCACCGGCCGTCCGGACCAGCGCCTCGAAACTGGCCAGCCAATCGGGATTGTCGACCGGGTTGATTCCGGCGCCTTCCAGCCAGCTGCCGATCGCACCGTCCCGGTTCGCTGTCGCCAGGATTGTCTTGGTGCCACCGCCGTCGATTGCGAGGATTCCGGCCATCAGGAAGCACCCGCGGGTACGTTCACCAGGGTGAGCGGCATGCCGATCTCGTGCAGCTGCCTTTGCCAGTCCGAAGACAGGTTGGCATCGGTCATGATGCTGATCGAGGGGGCGAGCGCGGCCACGGCATAAGTGGACATCACCCCGAACTTGCTCGAATCGGTGACGATGAAGCGCTTCTCGGCCCGCTTGAGCATGCGCGCGTTCAGGCTCGCCTCGGCGCTGTCGACACTGTAGATCGTGGCATCCGGGCCGATGGCACTGACGCCGAGGAAGAGCTGGTCGAACCACAGCCGCTCCAGCATCGCCTCGGCCTCCGGTCCGACCAAGGAGGCATTCTCGTTGCGCAGCTGGCCGCCAATGACGACCACGCGCAGCTTGGGCACGTCCAGAAGTTCCTGGGCCACCAGGAGGCCGTTGGTGAACACGGTCATCGGCATCGGATTGATGCGCAGGAGCCTTGCGAGCTGGCGTACCGTGGTGCCGGCATCCAGGAAGATGGTCGCGTGCGGGGTGAGCTTTTCATAGGCAGCCGCGGCAAGCGCCCGCTTGGCCGCGAGGTTGCGGCCCTCGCGCGCGCTGAAGGCAACCTCGACGCTCGACCCCTCTGCGATGCGGGCTCCGCCATGAGCCCGGTCGATGATGCCCTGCTCCTCGAGGATCTGCAGGTCGCGGCGGATGGTGGCGAGCGAGGCGCCTGCCGCGTCGGCCAGGGCCTGAATCGTGGAGGGGCCGTGCGTGTAGAGATGGCCGCGGATCGCATCCAGGCGCTCCAGTTTGCTCGACCCCTGAGACATGCATTCCCCGCTGCATTTAGCGGGCTAGGACCCGCTCTGATAAAATCAATCAACGTCATTAAAACGTCAGAGTCAATCATCTTTCTGATTTTTTATGATTTTATCGAGGCCTGGCACGAGCGGAGGCGTCCGGACGGCGCCCTTTTCGCAACGCGGGCTGGGGCTGGTCGTCCGACATGTCGAAGAGGAGAAAAGGGCTGGAAGGCCGCAGGCGATGTCTTGCCTGCCGGCGGCAAGGCTCGGATGGGCTCTTCAGCCTTGCCGTCAGCGTGGGGAGAGCTGACTGCGGAACTGGCGCGGCGTAACGCCGGTGCGGTTCTTGAAGACCTCGTAGAACCGGCTGGCCGAGCCGAAGCCGCAGGCATAGGCCACGTCCAGGATCGGCTGGTTGGTGTCGGCCAGCAGATGCAGGGCCCGGCTCAGGCGAAAGCGAATGATGTATTCGTTGATCGACATGCCAAGAATCCGCCGGAACGCCGATGTGGCGGTGGTCTGATGGGTCCCGAGCTCGGCGGCGATCGCGGCGATGGAGAGCTCTTCGCCAAAGCGCAGATTGATGATCTCGATCATCCGCTCGGCATGATCGAGCGACGGAGACCGGCCTTCGCGGCGCTCGCCGGTACCGTCGCGCCGGGCGGAATCGCTGGTCTCGAGCGGATCGAGCGCCAGGCGGCGCACACGCAGGCAGGCCTCGTCCAGGATCAGGCGCTGGCGGGCGGAGCCGGCGCCGGGCCATTCGTCGACCCAGCGCTGGAAGGCGGCCGTGTCCGCCGGATCGATCCGCGCCGCTCTCAGGAAGGCGCCATGCATGACGGCTTTCCGGAGCGAGCCTGCGATGGGCAGCGCCATGAAATCCTGGAAGGGGATGTAGAGGCAGATCAGCCTGGAGCCCGACACGACCTCGATGGCCCGGTGCGGGATCGCGGCCCAGAAGAGTGCAAGCCGCCGCGCTTCCACGGTTTCCCGCCGTCCCTGGAAGAGATAGCTCATGCGCCCCTCCAGCAGCAGGTTGAGTTCGACATGGTCGTGCCAGTGCGCCGCCGCCATGGCGCCGGCGACATGGCTTTCGACATGGAAGGAGCCGCTATCGAACCGATCGGCCCAATCGGCATGCTCGTCTCGGCCGGCCAGTGATTGCTTCGCCATGGAACGGAAAATTCGACGCTTCGATTCAGGAATAAATTATCTCAATTCGGGAAGACATCCCGTTTTCATGAATGGAATAAACGCAGCCTTCCAGTCAACCGGCAAGCAGGGTCTGCCCGGCGCATCCCGGTGATGTCTCAACCAGCAAGGATGACCTCCCTTGACCAAGATCTGTCTCATCGGAGCCGGGAGCACGGTTTTCGCCCAATCGATCCTGAGCGACGTGCTCAGCAACGGCGTATTCGCCGATTGCGTGATCAGCCTGCATGACATCGACGCCGAGCGCCTGAAAACCTCCGAGATCGTTGCACGGCGTATCTGCGACGGGCTGCACCTGCCGCGCGTGCGCATCGAGGCCACGACCGAGCGGCGTGTTGCGCTGGCCGGCGCGAATTTCGTCGTCCTGATGATGCAGGTCGGGGGGTATCGGCCCGCGACGGTGGTCGATTTCGACATTCCCAAGCGCTATGGCCTGCGCCAGACCATTGCCGACACGCTCGGCATCGGCGGGATCTTCCGGGGCCTTCGTACCATTCCGGTCCTGCAGGAGATCTGCCGGGACATCGAGGATTTGTGCCCCGATGCGCTCCTGATGAACTACGTCAACCCGATGGCGATCAATTGCTGGGCCATCGGCGAGATCGCGCCGCAGCTGCGTACGGTCGGGCTATGCCACAGCGTGCAGCACACTTCGGCCCACCTTGCTCGGTGCCTGGGCGAGGACATCGCCGACATCGACTATGTCTCCGCGGGCATCAACCATGTTGCCTTCTTCCTGAAATTCAACAAGCGCCACCGAGACGGGAGCACCGAAGATCTCTATCCCCGCCTCAAGGCACTGGCGGTGAATGGCCAGGTGCCGCCGGACGATCGCATCCGCTTCGACGTGCTGCACCGCCTTGGCTATTTCGTCACCGAGTCCTCCGAGCATTTTTCCGAGTATACGGCCTGGTACATCAAGCGGGGTCGCGATGACCTGATCGAGCGCTACGGCATTCCTCTCGACGAATATATCACCCGCTGTGAGGACCAGATCGCCGGCTGGAACAAGCTGCGCGGTGAACTCGAGGGTGGCGCGCCCGTCGAGATCTGCCGCAGCAACGAATACGCCGCCGGCATCATTCATGCGCTCGTGACGGGCCAGCCCGGACTGATCTACGGCAATGTCCGCAATGGGGGGCTGATCGACAACCTGCCTGCCGACTGCGTGGTCGAGGTGCCCTGCCATGTCGACCGCAACGGCATTCAGCCGATCAAGGTCGGCTCTCTGCCGCGCCAGCTCGCGGCCGTGATCCGGTTGAGCACCAATGTGCAGGAATTGACGGTGCATGCGGCCCTGGAACGGCGGCGGGAAACCATCTACCAGGCGGCCTTGCTGGATCCTCACACCTCGGCGGAATTGTCGCCCGACCAGATCTGGCACCTGGTCGACGACCTCATCGCCGCGCATGGCAATCTGCTGCCGGCCTATCGCTAAATGTCTGATCTTGGACTGCTGCCGTCCATGTCAAATGTCGAGAGCGCGGAGCAAACCCGATATGGCGTTCGCTATCCTTGCTCTGCGCGCCGATCGCAGACCGCTCCTCGCCTTCACCGCCCTCTTCGCTCGCCCGCGATCATTTCGGTTGCCCAGTTGATCAGGACGGACGAATAGGCCTTTTGGCAGGTTTTGCTGGTCAGGCCATGGTCGGCGCCATCGATGATGCGGTAGGTCATCGAATGGACATGTGCGAAGGCGCGTCGATAATTGCGGATCGTGGCGGGGGGAACGAAGTCGTCGTTTTCCGACTCCACCAGCAATACGTCTCCCTCGAAGCGGGTGCAGGCATGCAGAGCGAGATTTTCGCCCGGAGCCAAAGAGCGTCGGCGATATTGCGCCAGGGCCACCCGTTCGAGCTTGGCCTTCGGCGTGTCCCAATTGCTGTCCTCATAGAGGGCGGGCACGCGCAGGGACAGCCATTTGACAGGTCTGAGCATGGTCAGGATCGTCGCGAGATAGGCGCCATAGCTGCTGCCGACGACCGCGATCATCTGTGGGTCCACATGCTGATGGGCGGCCAGGAGATCATAGGCGGTCAGAAGATCACGCAGGTTGTCCTCACGCGTGACCACTTGCTGCTGAGCGCTGTCGCGGGCGTGGCCGCGCAGATCGAAGGTGAGACAGATGCATCCCAGCCCCGCGAGCTCGCGCGCTTGATCAAGGTCGGGTTGCTGGCTGGCACCCCATCCATGCACGAACAACACACCAGGAAGCCTGGCCGGCGGCGATAGCAATGTACCGGAGACGGACTGATTGCCGACGGCGATGTCGATCTCAAACGTCTGCGTGACCATTTTTCTCAACGATGGAATATTTGGTGATCGGGCCGACATCGGCGTCGTGGCCGTGGAAATAAACGACGGCCCCCGGCGGCGGCGTGCAGTTTCCGTAAACTTCCACGCTGGAGGCTCGCACGGAGCCGATCTTCGGACGAGCCTGAAAAATCTGAAGGGCGGCGACTTCGGCACTGCTGGCCCCGCCGACGCGCCAGGACTGTTCCAACACGCCGGATCGCCACTGTCCTTGCCGGTTCAAGCCTTGCACGACGTCGTAATTCCGTCTGGATGCGATCAAGCCCGGGAAGCAGGAAAACGCAGTCTGATCGTAATGCCGGGCCTGGTCGATGGCGGCGCGGATCGAGACGGTTATGTCGAGTCCGAGCAAATCGTCGAAGCCGCCACGGGCAAAGACCAGCGAGGAGCCGCCATAGGCATTCCTTCCTCGATTGTCGCGCGTCATGCGCTGCAAGCCATAATAGGACGCCCGGATGTCGCCGACCTCCACGACGCCCACGCTCCAGGTTTGCACCTGCGACAGATTTTCCTCGAGGACGACGCCATGCGTTGCGATTTCGTCTTCGCCCATCGCGCCAAGGTATTTCACGAGTTGTGCCATGGTCCGGACGACGGCTTGGCCTCGGCCGCCGGTCGCATTGGCTGGCTTGCATCGCACCTGATGGCGTTTGAGCAGCGCAAGACCGGCTGCCATGCCATCTTCGGCGGAAAACGCCGAAATGCCGGGGAGCACCACCTCCTGAACCGACGTGGAGAAGGCATGCGACCAGCCCGCCGGCGCGGTGGCGCAAGGGGTGATCAAGCCGTGGGTGATTGCCTTGGTTGCCACGAAGTCGTGTGGCACGACGCCTCCATAGAGGTCTGCTACGGAGGAAACGCCCAGCTCTATGGCTTCATGAGGTCTAAGGGCCTTGCTCGGCAGGAAATAAGGCTTCGCCTGCCGGAAATGACTCTGATCCCACAGCCCACCGAATTCGAAGCCCTTCAACGCGCCGAGCTGGCGAGCGAGCTCCACTCGTCCCGCGCGCTCATGCTGCGTGGTGAATTCGCTTTCTTCCGGTGCGTAGATGAGGACTTGCCGACATTGATCCGGCGTCAGGGCGCTCACGTTTCCACCTCCTGGGCAAATGCCACCAGCAGTCCGCAGTCGCCGATCTTCGCTTGCCAACGCGCAGGCCATGGCTCTCGATAACCAAGCTTCCCTTTCACGACAGCCGCCACCAGGCGAAGATCAGAATGCAAAAAGCAGCAATGAGGAATCCCACCACCAGCGGGACCATTGCACGGGCCTGTTCCCAATAGCGGTATCGTCCATCGAGGGGCCGCGATCTCTCGTCAGTGGCACCGGGACCTATCGCCTCTGCTGCATGGTGCTCGTGGCGCGATGCCATCTGCAAGCGCTCGGGCGTCGGTGGGGTATCGGCCGCTTCGTCGTCGGTGCCGAGCGGGGCAGCGGCAGGATCCGGAAATGGAATCTTGTCGCCATTTCGGCCTTGATCGATCCTGGCGCGCAGCTGATCGATATTGGGCATGGCATTCCCTTTCGCGTGTCCTCCCCAACCGATCGCCTCAGGACCGTCGTTTCCATCCAAAAGCAGCCCGTGCGGCCAAAGAGGCTCTTGGGCGCAGCCACAGGCACGGCGGCGCGGCTTCCCAGTATCGGACCCATGCCGATAGCGGCTCGACCGGGAGCGGGCAGCAAGGCCGAGCCGCTTGGCGAAGCTGTGGGCAAGGACGACAAACCTCCGGCTTCGCGCCTTCCCAACTGAGATGGCTCCTGCTCGTTCCTCGAAGCCGCAGATATGTTTTGGACTTCTCGCCTCAGCCCGAGCTGTTCAGCCTTGCTTGGATCGCCTTCATCTGTTCGATCTCCCTGCGCTGGCCCTGGGCAATCTGGCCGCAGAGGTCGATCAGTTCCCGGTCCCGCAGCTTCGCCTCGCGGCACATCAGAATGGCTCCGGAGTGATGCGGGATCATCGAGGCGATGAATTGATGATCGTCGATGAGCGCCTGCCTGCGCGTCCCGGCAAACGAGGCGATCAGGAGAGCGGCCAGCCCGAGATACAGGGCCACGTTCAGCCGCCTGTTCCTGTACATGCCGCCCATGGTCGCCAGCATGATAATTCCCATGGGAGCCACCATTGTCAGCGCCATATAGGCCGTGTTGAGGTTGTTATAAAAATCGCTCCAGCCATCGATCATCGAGAACATCGCGAAATACATGATGATCAGGCTGAGCACCATGTTGACGGCAAACATGATGTAATGATGTGTTTGCATGTCCTGATGTGGTTCTGAGTGTCGGTCATGCTCCTTCATGGCGCACCTTCACTTGTCGTTCCTCATCGCCAACCCAAGCAATCGATGAGCAGGGAATTATTCCCGAACAGGCTTCTCGTTCATTCGTTCCGTAAAAGGAGCGGCAGAATCCGTCCGCCGCAGCGGACTTATCCGATATTGGCCTATTCAGGTCTGATCCGACCTCTCCATTGATGGCGAGAGCAGGACGGCGTCGCAGGTCCGGCGGTGCGACGAAGGGACTTCGCCGGGGCGATGGAAGGCCAGCCAAGGATACGCTCAGGGAGCGCGATCGGTCAGTGCTCTTGCGCCCTCCTGTCCGGCACAGTGCGCGCAGCAGTAGATGACATCGCCCTGCTCGACGCCATGCCCGATTATACGGACCTGGCAATGAGGACAGATAGGAGCGAGCTTCTGGATTGCGCATTCGAAACTGTCGAATGTGTAGGTTCGCTCCCCAAAATATAGCTGAAAAGTCTTGTCGTAGTCGTTACCGCATTGATCGCATTTCGCCATGATCACACTCCCTTTGCTATCAAGTCCGCGTCAGGATTTTTCCAGGATTGCCCGTACGACCTGATCGAGGCTGCGGGGTTCAATCCCCAGATCTTCGAATCCGGGACGCCCGGCGTCTGCAACATTGTCGATCTGCATCAGTTCAACTTGGCTGCGCGTCAGCGGCGCTCCGGGGACGAATTCGCATAACGCTGCGAGCGCGTACCAGGCGGGAAACGGAATGGGGACCAGCCGGATCTGGACACCGAGCAGACGGGCCACTTCCAGCACCAGATTTCGGTAGGTGTAGACACCTGGCCCGGCAAACTCGAACGAGCCTGCCTCGATCCGGGCTTCGCCAATGGTGAGACGCGCAACGGCCTGCGCAACGTCCTCGACGAAAGCGGGCTGGAGACGGGTCTCGCCATGTCCGAACAGCGGATAGGCCGGAAGCGTGCGCGCCAGCCTCGCGATCGTGCTCAGCAGCGCATCATCTTTTCCAATCATCACTGCGGGCCGGACGAATGTCGCGCCGGGAAATGCAGCGCCGACGGCCTCTTCGCCTTGCCCTCTCGCCCTGATGTATTTCGACCGGGAGCGCGAATCCGAGCCGATGCCCGATATAAGGATGTATCGTTCGGCGCCCGCCTGCCTGGCCGCTTTTGCCAATTGGGAAGCTGCCACGACATGCACGCGCTCGAATGTCGTGTCGCCATGTTCCGAATAAAGACTGACGGCGTTGATGACCGCACGGGCTCCCGCAACGGCCCTAGCGACCTGAGCCTCGTCGCGCATATCGGCCTCGACGTGGGTAAAGGAACTGGCATGAGCCTGTCCTTTTTCCCCGTCTCCCGCGCGCTGCGAATGCCGAGAGGCCGAGCGAACGGCAACGCCGCTGCTCAAAAGATGCTTGACGATCCTGCGTCCCAGAAAGCCGGAGCCTCCGAACACGGCGACGATGCCCTGAGGCGGCCGACTGTCTGACGATGATATCGATGCGCCCATCATCGCCCCGAACCGTGTTGCAGCCAAAATGTTCGTTCGAGCGATCATTGGGGCGATCAGCTGTTTTGCTGTTCGAACAGCGCGCGTTCCTCGGTGCCGGCATTCCGGCTGCTCTGCCGGATGTTTCCGGCCACGACCCCAGCGCCCGAAGAAGACGGGCCAGGCTCTGACCGCCGGGGCGCGAAACCAGGCCGAAAGGCACGACCGGTCGAGGAAGGACGCTTCCGCTCGGCGGCACTCACACGTCAAATGTGTTGGCCCGATAGGGAACAACCATGGGTCGCGATGCTTCGGAACGGCGCAAACCTCACTGTTGAAGCAATAGAGGTATCCGATGAGAACCAGATTGTTCGTAACGGTCGCCGCAGCGGCGTTCTCCGTCGCATTGGCTGCCGGCCCTGGCTTCGCGCAGGATGAAATCCTGCCCAAGCGCCAGCAACCTCAACAGGGCGAGGCTCCGGCCATGCAGCAGGAGCCCGCCAACAAGATGGAGGCACCCCGCAAAGGATCAAGCCAACCTCAGCAGGAGTTGAACGCCGATCAACCACGCAAGAAACCGGCCGCGCAACCCGAAGGTGCTGCAGACAATCCCGCCGGCAATACGGATCAGACCAGGCCGACCGAGCCCAAGCAAACCGACAGGGCAAAATGCCCGGCCGGTGAGGAAGGTAATTGCCCGCCTTCCAAATCTCGAAGGACCGGCGCTGAGCAGCCCCAGAATAAGCTGAAGTCCAAGAAGACTCTCGATCAGGTACAGCCCGAGGGACAGCCTGCGCAGCAGAAAACGCGCCCGGCCGACGAGAGCGCACCTCAGCCCGCCGAACAATCCCAGCCTGAGAAAAAGCAACCGGCGCCGAGCAATGCCGGGCCGATAACGCCGACGACGAAACCAAGCCAGCAGACGGGGGAGGCCCGCCCGGATAGCACAGATGTCGACGTGGTCGGCAATCTGGATGTTCCGAAGGAAAAAGCCAGCCGGGTGCGCGACATGCTCTTCCGTTCCGGCGAACGCACCAATGTCGACATCGACGTCAACATCAATGTCGGCCGGGCGCTGCCCGCGCGCGTGCGGCCGAGGCCGTTGCCGCCTGACATCGTTGAAATCGTCCCGGAATATCGGAGCTATGAGTATGTCGTCGTTCGGGATGAAATCGTCATCGTCGAGCCACGCACGCGCAAGGTGGTCGAAGTCATCCGCAAGGGTCGCGGACCTGCCCACGCCCGCGCAGCCAGCAACCTCAGATTGACCGCCGCGCAGCGCCGGCTCATTCTCGATTATGCGCGGGAGCGTCGCGTGGTCAAAGTCGAGCGCAGCTTCGACGTGCAAGCCGGTGTCAGCGTGCCGAGCGACGTTGAATTGGTGCCGATACCGGACACGATTGTCACCGAGGTGCCCAGTATCAAGAGCTATGAGTTTATCGTCGACCAGAATGACGATGTGGTGCTCGTCGATCCCGACAGTCGTGCCGTGATCGAGGTGATCCAGTAATTCTTCTTCCTGTCATGCCGCTCACGAGCGAGCGCAGCAGGCGAGGATAGGCGCCGAGAGCAAGGCGCGTTTAGGCTGAAAGGCTGTTTCGCTCTCGCTCTTTGACTCGACACGTCTTTGCGATTCTTGGCGATTTCACCAAATCGCAAAACGCTTTGGCGGCAGTCAGACGGCATGCCACGGTCTCTTCCCGGGGCGCAGCATGCCGTCATCTGCCCGAGTTGGAACGCCACCGCCAACGATCAGGTCATGTCTTCAGGTCTTGCCTGTGTCCCTGCCCGTTTGGAGGAGGGGGCATCAAGGCCCCATATCGCCGTGCCCGTCGGATCAGTCACCGCACCCAATCCGGGTTCCTGCCGACGATCGGGAACAACCGATCCGAGGTGAAGTTCGACCAGCGCTATGTCTTGGGCAATGACGGAGACGGCGCGGCAGGGATCCTCGCCTCTCGCCTCCGTCATTCCCGGCGAGCACGTCGCAAACTCTGCCTGTGACTTCGAGGGAAGGGGCAGGATTCCCCTCTAGCTGCCTCCGGCGGCGCCGGGAACAGGTGGAGCTTCAGCGCCGTTGGTATTGCATGCGTGGGAACGCTCGGCGTGAATGGAACAGGGTTCATGGCGAGGAATGGAAAGTCTCGTCACGTCGTCTACGCAGCCTTGATCGGCAACATGCTTGTTGCCGCGACGAAATTCGTGGCTGCGGCAATGACCGGAAGTTCCTCGATGCTGAGCGAGGCCATTCACTCCGTTGTCGACTCGGGCAATGAAGGCCTTCTTCTCTATGGATATCGCCGTTCGGCCCGCAGCCCCGATGAGAAGCATCCCCTGGGTTACGGGCGCGAACTCTATTTCTGGTCCCTTGTCGTCGCGTTGCTGCTCTTCGTTATGGGAGGCGGTTTTGCGATCTATGAGGGTCTCTCGCGTATCGTACACCCTTTTCCGGTAACCCACCTTTTTGCCAATTATTGCGTCCTCGGTGCTTCCGCTCTTTTTGAAGGAGGCACCTGGATCATCGCGCTGAAAGCCTTCCAACAGACCAAGCAAGGGGAGGGCTACCTTGAAGCCATTGAAGTCAGCAAGGATCCGCCAGCCTTCATGGTCCTCCTGGAAGATACCGCTGCGCTCGCAGGGTTGGCCCTTTCGGCAGCGGGGCTCTCCCTATCCGAATGGCTCCAGGCGCCGCAGTTCGACGGGGCGGCGTCGCTTGTCATAGGCCTGATGCTGACACTCGTGGCTTTGATCGTTGCGAGGGAAAGCAAGGATCTTCTGATTGGAGAGCGTGCACACCAGAAGATCGATGCCTCCATCAAGGAACTTGCCCAGCGAGAGCCCGAGGTCGAACGCGTCAATGGCGTGCTCACGCTCCATCTGTCGCCGGATCAAATCGTTGCAGCGCTCAGTCTCGAATTCGTCGACGACATCCGGACCACCGAAATCGAAACGGCTATCGTATCGATGGAGCGCCGCATACGAAAACTCCATCCGGAAATCGTTTCAATATTTGTGAAACCTCAAGCGCATCAGACATTCAGGCAAAGAAGAAAGGCGGTTGAGCAGCCTCGCTCTCTCAAGGAACAGGGGCACGAATTTTGAAAAATTCGGTCACAGCAGAGAGGCGCATGTGCAGGAAACTGCAGCAGCGATGAACCATTCAGCACGATGGAGCAATTCATGGACCAGGCATTCAGCGTCGCCGTTCTCGTCGGAAGCCTTCGCAAAGGTTCCTTCAATCTCAAATTGGCAAAGGCCCTGGTTGCCTTGGCGCCGGACAATTTGGCGTGCGAGTTCGTGCAGATAGGCGATCTTCCCCTCTATGACCCGGATCTCGAAGGCGATGCCGTGCCGTCGTCGTGGACCCGTTTTCGCGAGAGCATCGCCAAAACGTCGGCTGTCTTGTTCGTGACCCCGGAATATAACCGGTCAATTCCCGGTGGCTTGAAGAATGCGCTGGACGTCGGCTCCCGGCCCATGGGCAAAAGTGTGTGGGACGGCAAGCCGGCGGCCATCGCGACAGGGTCGCCTGGGGGTATCGGTGGATTCGGGGCCAACCACATTCTCCGGCAGTCGCTCGTTTTTCTGAATGTCCCAGCCATGCAGCAACCGGAAGCCTATATCGGTGGCATCGCCGATCTCTTCGATGCGGACGGCAATATCGCCAAACCCGACACGAAGACGTTTTTGTCCAAATTCATGACCGCCTTCGGCGCCTGGGTCGCTCTCCACGCCAAACGATAGGAGCGCCCATCAAGCGATCGCGCCATCACGGGTGTCGGCCGTAGGGCGTTTGTAACCAACGCCCTGGGCCGGCTTTCCGCCGGCAGCTCCGGACAGGCCGTCGGGAACCAAGCATAGCCTGCGTTGTTCGAAGGCCGTCCTTGCTCCGGCGGAGCGAGGACGCGTCATGCCGGACCGGGCGGCGGGCACCCGCATGGTCTCGCCGGCAAACCCCTGAAATTGCAAGGAGCCTTCCATGGATATTGCCATCGATAAGGTTCGGGCCCTCATCGTCGAAGCCCGCCGGCTCGACGTCAAGGACGGCGACAACGACCCGCAGTCGGGTTCCGACGCAATGGATGACCGCAATGTCGACACGCTTTCGGCCAGTGATCCCGACGAGGCGAGCGAGCATGAATTTCGGGGCATGATCGCCGGCCTGAATATCGATGAGCGCGCCGATCTCCTTGCGCTCCTCTATATAGGGCGCGGCGATTTTGCTGCCGGCGAATGGGAAGCCGCACGCGCCCTGGCGCTCGAGCGGGATGCGGCGTCTCTTCATCTCGGCAACTACCTGGTTGACACCCCCAACCTGCCCGACCTGCTGGGCGAAGGATTGGCGGCCATCGGATTGGGGCTCGACGACGAGAGCGAGGGATCGGCAGAGGCCGCCGCCGAGAACGGGGTCGAGATTCATCGCCTCAGACGCTTGGACGGCTGATCGACGGGCCATGTCCGAACAGGTTTAGCCTGTGAAATATAATTCCTTGGCCGTGAACAGGATCCGGGGGATCGCAGATCATTTAGGGGATAGTTCCGCATGGCCGATCCAACAATTCTCCTGCTGATGTATTTCATCCTGCCGCTGTGGTTGCTGGCAGGGTTTGCCGATTGGATCTGCCATCGGGCCTCGCATATTGAAACGACGACGGGTGCCAAGGAATCCCTCATTCATCTTCTGATGTTCGCGGAGGTCGGCATTCCCCTGCTGGCCGGCATCTTCCTCGAGATCAATGCCCTCATCATATCGGTCATGATCGCCGCCTTTTTCGTTCACGAAGCAACGGCGCTGTGGGATGTGAGCTACGCGACCACTGCGCGTGAGGTCACGCCCATCGAACAACATGTCCATAGCTTCCTGGAGATGATCCCGCTCATGGCGATCGTGTACGTCGTCTCGCTGCATTGGCAGCAGTTCCTCGCCTTGTTCGGACTGGGTAGCCAAGCGCCTCGTTTCGATTTGACGTGGAAGGCGCAGCCCTTGCCGATCGGCTATGTGGCGGCCCTGATGACAATGATCGTCATCCTCGAATTCCTGCCTTATCTCGAAGAACTCGTTCGTGGACTGGTCGCCAACCGAGGAAAGTTGGTGCCGCCGAAAGCGAAATAGCAGGCGGCACGGCCAGCCTCGGACCTGCCGGACCGGCCCCTATTGAGTGGTCGATCTCGCGCGGCGTTCCGCATCGAGAACATCGCCTATCAGGCCCTTTTGCTCAACATGGGCGCAGAAGCGATCGACCCATGCATCGAAGGTCGCCAAGGCGCTTCCTTCTTGGATGAGGCTATCGGCCTGATCATCCGAATAGAGCCTGTCTACGCCGATCGTGGCGCACTGCCAGAGGCAGTCGGGCACTTCGATGCCTGAATACCGGCACTGCCAGACCAGGGCTTGATAGGCCTCTCTTTCGTTTCGATAGGGCTCGTCGCCGGGCTCAAACCACTCCTTGTGCTTGAGAAGCTTGGGTCGGCCGTCGGGCCCGAGGTCCTTGGCTCCAAGGTCGCTGTAGCAGAAGAAGGCCGCGGTCCGGCCTTCGAGATGGTTGCGGCTCAGGTCGCGCCATTGCGGCGATCGCTCCAGTGCCTGCGCCATCAGGGTATTCTTCTTATCGATCAGATCCGGTCTTGGGTTTCCGCCATTCATGCAGACCAGACGATCGAACAGAAGTTTGAACGAAGTTGTCGGGCCGTACCAATTGATCGGCCCGATGAAGGCCCAGGCATCCGTTCGAGCAAGACGCTCGTAGAGATGCAGGTTCCACAAGAGATCTGGCTGGTGATCGCTGTCCGGGCCATAGCAATTGCAGGGCCAGACGCAGAGCGCCATCGAGGAACTGACGCAGCCATTGCACGCCTGGATCTTGGGTCTGCCATGTTCGTTGCCCAAATCCTCCAGATCGACCTGCCATCCAAGCGGCATGCGCGCGGCCATGCGATGCATCAGCGCCCTGGCCTTCGAGTCCAGGCCTGGGCAGCTATTCAACCGGCGCTGCGATCCTGCCACCAGCAGAACGCGGAACGGCCGATGGTCGTGGGGGTGAGGCTTCAGCCGTTCCTCGTCGTCAGGAATATTCACGAGTTCCTGGCTTGCCGACGGCGTCACGACGATCTTCTGCCGAACCATTCAACGCCCCCTTGGCGGGCTCGACTGGGGAAGTGCCTTCTTGTCGATCTGGGCGCGCTGAATACTCGGCTCGCCGGGCTCTTCCTTAGGTGTAGTCTCCTGATCGACGTTGAAACCGGCCTTGCCTGCGACCATGGCGTCGGTTGCCGATGTCTGCCCCTCGACTTCGTGCTCTGCCTGAGCCCAATGCTCGATGGCTTTTCCATCCGGGCGACCCGCTGCCTCCCAAATCTGATAGGCGCGCTCCCGAATGCGTTCATCGCGTCGTTGCCGCATCGCTCAACATGCTCCCTATGAAGTGGGTTCGCACCTAACGCCGCTGCGAAGTCTAGGTTTCGCCATCAGCCCCGGAAAATGCGTGCAACAAATCGCCAGCTCACGCTGCGTCTTCTCCCGTCGTGTGCCGCAGTTGAAACGCAACCTCCTCCCCTATGAAGAGCGCGTTCTCCCTCGAACATCGGCAGAGTTATTTTTAAGTATTTGCTCAATTTGTTAAAATATAATTTTAAATTGAACTGTGGTATTCTGTCGCACGTCTAGCGAGACTTGAGCTTGACTATAATACATGAAGTTTTATGGGAACATGTTCTGGCATCCTTTGTTGGAAAGGCGAGCAAGTTGCTCAAGCACATCGAAAGGAGGCTGTCATATGGCTAACACCGATCATCGTGGCTTTGCATCGATGGATGAAGAAAAGCAGCGCGACATTGCACGCAAGGGCGGCCAAAGCGTCCCTGCCGAAAAGCGCAGCTTCTCGCAGGATTCCGAACTTGCATCCGAAGCCGGCCGAAAGGGCGGCGAGAACGCGCCGGACGAAACTCGAAGCTTTTCGAAGAACCGTGAGCTGGCGTCGCAAGCCGGCCGGAAGGGCGGCGAAACATCGGGCGGAAACTTTGCCAAGGATCCGCAGCGGGCCTCCGAAGCTGGCCGCAAAGGCGGCGAGGCCTCGCACGGTGGGCGCTGAGCCACGTCCATATCGCGTGTAGTTTCCGATCAACAGGAGAAATCAGATGACGACCCATTCTGGAACGCGCGGCGGCACGCATGAACAACATGTGAAGGCCGGCCAGCAGAGCCACAAGAACGCGAGTTCGCAGGATCAGCATCGCACGGATCGCGATGAGGATCACAAGACCCGCGGCGGCACGCATGACCAGCACGTGAAAGCTGGCCAACAGAGCCATAAGAACAGCTAGCCCGATGGCCTAGTTTGGCGTCCCCGCCGTCGTGCGGGGACGCTTCTATTTTATATCCGTGATCGCAAGAAGGGTGGTTGAGCGGTCATGCATCAATACCTCGCCGGGATCGAGCTATTGGCTGGCCTGCTGGGATGAGGCGCTGAGCCGCCATACGGTGTTGCCGACATCATCAGCGATCAGCAGCGCACCGCTCCTGTCGACCGCGAGTCCCACGGGACGGCCACGGGCCTCGTCGTCCGGGCCGAGGAAGCCGGTCACGACGTCCTGCGCCGCGCCATCAGGGCGCCCGTCCTTGAACGGCACGAAAACAACCTTGTAGCCGTTGAGTTTCGAGCGGTTCCAGCTGCCATGCTCGCCGATAAATGCTCCGCCCCGGTATTGAAGGGGGAGGTTCGTCCCGGTGTAGAAGGCCAAGCCGAGCGGGGCGACGTGCGAGCTCAGCGCGTAGTCGGGAACGATGGCCTTTTCCACCAGGTCCGGCCGTTGGGGCATGACCCTGGGGTCGACATGTTGGCCATAGTAACTGTAGGGCCATCCGTAGAAGCCCCCATCCTTCACCGAGGTCAGGTAGTCCGGGACGAGATCCGGCCCGAGTTCGTCGCGTTCATTCACGACGGCCCAGAGCACATTCGTCTGAGGTTCGAACGTCAATCCGTTCGGATTGCGCAATCCACCGGCAAAGATGCGGGAACGACCCGTTGCCCGATCGACTTCCCAGATCGCGGCGCGGTTTTTCTCCGCCTCGAGTCCGTTTTCCATGACGTTGCTGTTGGATCCGACACCGACATACAGCAAGGAGCCATCCTTGCTCGCAACCAGGCTCTTCGTCCAGTGATGGTCGATCGGGCCGCCGGGCAGCAGCGTCAGTACCTGCCCGGGAGCGGTGATCCTGGTATCGCCTTCGTGATAGGGATATCGGACAATGGCATCGGTATTGGCGACATAGAGATCGTTGTTCACCAGCGCCACGCCGAAGGGCGAATGCAGGTTTTCCAGAAATGTCGTACGAAGATCGGGCGTTCCGTCGCCATTCGTGTCCCGGAGCAGCGTGATCTTGTTGGAAAGTTTGTCGTCGCCACCGCTTCCTGCCGACGTGGCCATCGCCTCCACCAGGGCCATGACGATGTCCTTTGGTCTCCTGGGAGCAGGAGCCGGTGGCGCTTTGGACTGGATGACCAGCACATCACCGTTCGGCAGGACATAAACAGACCGCGGGTGTTCCAGTCCGGTGGCGAGGGCCTGGATTTGCAATCCCTGGGGCACGGATGGTTTTTCGCCCTGTTTCCAGCCGGTCACCGAGGCCAGATGCATCGGCGGGAAAAGATATTCGGATTGCTGCGGCAATTTTGGGCTGGGGCCGATCTGATCGGACGGGTTGCCGCCGCCGTCACTGCAGGCGGACAGGACGAGGACCAGGGCAAGACAGCCAGGGGCTATGCGAAGGAATGAGTGATTGATCATGACCCGGCCCTCGGTCGGGCGCGATCCACCGCGGCGGTGACGAGCAAGAGCAAGACGGCGCTGGCCGACAGGATCAGCCCTGTCGGTACGACCGATGTCCAGCCATCCCTGCTGTGGATCAGGGCATTGAAGACAGATACGATGAAGACGAGCATGTAGCCGATGACGCCCGGCCACGTGGGCCGTCTCGCGGCCCTCCAGCCGCCCGAAGCCCAATCAATGAGCCCTGCGAGAAAGACAAGCAGGCCCATGATCACACCAGCGGTTACCAGCCAGGCCGAAAAGTCGGCCCACATCATGTCCGCTGTCCGCCAATAAACGATATCGGTCACGAGCACGCCGGTGAAACACACGGCAGGAACGGGAAGGAACCATTCAAATATCGTAGGCCGAGTGGCCGGAGCGTTTGACTTCAGGGTATCTGTCGCCATGGCAGCAATCTTTCGAAAATGAGCATCGGCGGTCTCTTCCAAGCCAAATGGAGATCTGTCGGCGCCTCCTCAAACGGGACGTGATTCCATCTGCCGGCAAGATGCCGCCGGCGGACGTCCGCTCAATCCGAAAGGTCGATGAGGGCAATACCGAGATCCGCACGCTTGCGGCGGCGCAGATCGACCGGGGTCTCGACCAGGATCACCTCGAGGGTGGGATGGACGATACCGTCGAGAAAATGTCCGCCTCGCGTCGTGCCGTCCGACAGGCCGAGGACGGCATGGATATGCACGCTCGGCTTGTCGTCATCGCCCTCGGCGACGTCGCCCAGGATGCTGAGGACCTCGCACTGCTGGTCGATCGCAATCTTCCGGTAGGAGTGGCTGGCAAAATCGAACCAGCCGACGGTCGCCCGGCTGAAGGCCCCGATCGCCGTGAGCGACGCACTGGCGATATTCTCGCGCCTGACGAACTCGGTAATCGTGGCAAAGGCTTCCTCGCCATCATCGAGAACCAGGACAAAGGTCGTTTCAGAGGCGCTTTTCGAGAGTTTCTTCGATTTCATCAATGCCTCCCTGGAGCAAAGCGCGTTCGAGCGTGACGCTCATTGCTCCAACACTTTGTTTCCGAGCCAATCCGAAGGATCGGCTCGGGCGTCTTTGCGATCCCGGGTGGCTCCGTTAGTCGCAAATCGCCATTGGGGATCGGAGCCGCATCGGTCGAATGGTGGATGTTGGGCTGGCACTTTCTTCAGAAGGGCTGAGAATATTCTGCTCCTCGAAGTGGCCGCTCCCACAAAAACGCCGAGCACTATTTCTGCCATCGCCCTTCATATTTGAACGGCGGCGCAGCCTTGAGCTGGTCCTTGGAGGCCTCCATCTTGGCAGACCATTTCTTGTCGCTCTCGGAATAATTGATCTTCACGCTTGAAGGCGACACGACCACATAGTGGTCGCCGATGCCTAGAAAGCCGCCGACGGAGACCACAAAGCCTGTGAGCTGACCGTCGGAAATCACCAGATCCTTGATCTCGCCGACATCCTCTCCCGCCGCATTGTCGATGTTCAATCCGATCAGATTGCTGCTGAGCACGTCCGTCGGCTTTGCGGTGACGAAAGTCTGCGTCGTCGTCGTTGTCGCTGTCTGCGAGAGCGCGGGCGTCGCAAGCAACGGGACGATGCTGGCCGCCATCAACAATCTGCGCATGGCTATCTCCTCGCGATATGTTCAAGGAGCCTCCCGAACATCGGTCTGCACGAGAAGTTCCGTAGCGGCGTCTGCCGGTCAGTAGCCGTATGGCTCCAATCGCATTCGAACATGGAAGCTCTGAGCGTATGGATCTCGTTTCAGGCGGACGCGGGGCCGCCGTCTCTGCCGCGCCGAATGGCGGCCCGGCGCCGATCGACCCACATCATGACCGGCCCTGCAGACGCGCCATGCAGCATCACCGAGGCCAGGACGACGAACGATGTCAGCGCCAGTAGACGCTCCATCTCGGGTGAGCTGCCATGGCCGCTGGCATAGGCCATATAATAGAGCGTCCCCAGTCCTCTTATGCCGAAGAAACAAATCACGCCGCGCGCAAGGGCCGGCAGGCCCAGTCCAGCAAGGCTGAGCCAAGCCACCAGCGGACGAACGAGCAAGAGGATGGCAAGGCCGATGGCCCCGTCATGCCACGTCAATCCCTGGAGACCGCCCGCTGCGATCGTGCCACCGAAGATGATCATCACGATGACCATGAGGATGCGCTCGATCTGCTCTGAAAACCCCTCCAGATCGGAATGGTAGTCGTGGCCCCGATCGGTCGCGCGCAAGGCGACCGCCGCCACGAAGACGGCGATGAAGCCGTTGCCATGCAGCAATTGGGTGATCGCATAAGCGATGAAGGTCATGCCGACTGCGGCCAAGCCATCGCCGGTCTTCGACAGCTCGAGCCGTGGCAACCTGAAGCTGAGCCAGCCGAAGAAGCGGCCGGTCGCAAGCCCGATGGCGGCACCGCAGACCAGTTTCCAGACGAACTCATAGGCGAACCAGTGGATCCAGTCGGTGTTTCCTGATGGCTCAGCCAGGGTCAGCGCCAGAACGACAAAGGGAAAGGCCAGGCCGTCATTGAGCCCTGCTTCGGTGGTCAGGCTGAACCGGGCTTCGCCGCCTTCCTCGCGACCCGGGGCTCCCACCTGAACATCGGCGGCAAGCACGGGATCAGTGGGTGCCAGGGCCGCCGCGAGCAGCAGGGCGGATGCCCAGGACAGGCCGCCAGTCATCCGGCCCAACAGCGCAATGGCTGCAATGGTCAGGGGCATGGCGAGTATCAGCATTCGTGCCGTCACACGCCAGCGATGCCAGTCAAAATTGCGCTCGATGCGCAATCCGCTGCCCATCAAGGCGATCAGGATGACGAATTCGGTGAGATGCTCGAAGCTCCCCCGGTTGAAGATGGCCTCGGGGGGCGGCACTGCCCAACTCCTGGGATAGGCGAAATATCCGATGCCCAAGGCAATGATCGGCAGCGAGAGAGGCAGACGCCTCAGCACGAGCGGGAGCCAGGCCGTCAGGAGAATGACGATGCCAAAACCGAGCGGCAGGACTGCCATCGGGTCAAGTGGCTGCCACATGAGCATCATGCTCCGTCATCTCTGAGGTTTCTTCTGCCGTCCACCGTATCGGACAAGTGGGAGGCCTGGGCGCCTCATGCCTCGGCGGCACGAATATCCGCCAGCGAAACCTGCCCCCTCTCTCGAGTGCGTCGGTCATTCGCGGTCGCTGACCGCGGGAGCGGGCGGTTGGGCGCCTTGCTTTGCCGGATTGGTGGTGTTTACCCACCAGACAATGCCGCAGAAAATGGCAAAGACTATGATTGCAGCACTCCAGATCAATCGTGCAAACATTGCAACAGCGCCGTTCGAAACAGTCGGGCTTTCATTCGCCTTGCAAAGAAAGCCGGCCTGGAAATTCTGGTCCAACCTCGAAAAAAGCTCGGCGAGCGGTTCGAGGAAATCGACGACGCGAAACAGGACACAGGACCCGAAACGTTGCGACCCGACCGATTGGCTCAGGGGAGGGAGCATCGGCCGGGTCGCTCGGTCAGCGGTTTCCGCGTCGCTGGCCCACGAAGGCGTCGGACCCTTCGTGCGCTCCTAACCAGCCGTGCATCGCAGGGTTCCGCTCAAATCGCACATGGTGTGCATGTCCGTTCGGGCAGCGCATTTTCAAAAGAATAGCCCGGCGGTGAGAATGCCGGGCATGAAGGAGGAGCCTATACGTGGTAAGCGGCTGGACGAAGCTCCGCCCCCAGGACAAACGCGAAAGATCAGCCGGCGTCCCCGATCAGATCAGGTGCAGTTTTTCGGCCTTGGTCTTGCCACTCTTGCGATCGGGCAGAAGCTGATAGGTGATCTTCTGGCCCTCATGCAGGGTCTGGATGCCTGCATCTTCGAGAGCTCTGACGTGGACGAAAGCATCACGCGAGCCGTCGTCGGGCGTTATGAAGCCATATCCTTTTTGGGCATTGAACCATTTGACCGTGCCGGTGCTCATATCGAGCCCTCCCCTGGTGGCCCCCATCACAGGATCGTCCGGGACCTGTCCAGGCGCAAGCGTCACAGGCTGCGGTCTGCCTCGGCAGAACGCAAAGGCCAGAAAGAGCCGGAACCGCGACGCTGGCTGTTTGAGGCGTTGACACGCGCAATGGACAGGGGACAACGCCGATCAAGCCTCATTGTTCCGTCGCATGACTTCTCACGCTGCCCATCGCGGGCTCGTGCCTCTGCCGCCCGCCTTGGGCGGTCTTCGCACTCACGCAGAGGAACCAATGGCACTTGGGGGAGTTCGGTGTGTCTCCGATGGCGAGCGGGCTCGACCGATCCCCGCTCGCGCCGGATCACGGCGGCGGATGGAGAGGCCGCCCTCACCCAAGAGCCGTTCAAAGAGGAGTTTTCCATGACGATCGAGAGCAGGGAATATGGCAATCTCATCGGCAGCGACAAGGTCGAGGGCACAGCCGTATATGGCGCCGACGGAGAGAAGATCGGCTCGATCGAACGCGTCATGATCGACAAGAAGACAGGGCAAGTCTCGTATGCCGTACTTGGATTTGGCGGGTTTCTGGGGATCGGAGCCGACCATTATCCCCTTTCCTGGAATACATTGACCTACAACACCGATCTCGGCGGCTATCAGACGAACTTGACCGAGGACCAGCTTAGAGGCGGTCCCAAATACAGCTCCGAAAATGACTGGGACTGGGACAATCCGGATCGCCCCAAAGCCGTCGATGCCTATTACGGCGCCTTGTGGAGCGGAAATCCCCTCGATCCGAGGCTGGATCAGCGTCCCTAGGATCTTGGTCAGAGCCCTGTAATTGGCGCGAAGCGGCATGCGATCCCGGTTTCTATCAGGGGTCACGAGGCGTCGCGGGCTCTGTCGTGGCAGGGCGCTGATCGCGCTTGAAAACACGTCAACGCGGGCGTCAGGAGTTGGCGCGCGCGCAAGCGAACTCATGGAGATACCCGCATGGTCAAGAAAGCCCGAGACGAGATCGCGAAGATCCATGATCAATCGCTGACGCGCGGCAATGGCGGCGAACTGCATCAAGTGGCAGAAGGCGGCACGGCGCGGCTTACCACGGCCCAGGGCGCTCCCGTCGCGGACGATCAGAACAGCCTCAAGCTCGGTCAGCGCGGGCCAACGCTCCTGGAGGACTTTCACTTCAGGGAGAAGATCTTCCATTTCGACCATGAGCGGATTCCCGAGCGTGTCGTCCATGCCCGCGGATATGGAGCCCATGGCTATTTCGAGACCTACAGACCGTTGTCGCAATACACCCGTGCCGACGTGTTCCAGCGCGCCGGGGAAAAGACGCCGGCCTTCGTGCGTTTCTCGACTGTCGCCGGCTCCAAGGGCTCGTTCGATCTGGCTCGCGATGTCCGCGGCTTCGCGGTGAAGATCTATACGAAAGAAGGAAATTGGGACCTCGTCGGCAACAATATCCCGGTCTTCTTCATTCAGGATGCCATCAAGTTTCCGGATGTGATCCATGCGGTGAAGCCGGAGCCGGACCGCGCCTTCCCGCAAGCCCAATCAGCGCATGACAATTTCTGGGATTTCATCTCCCTGACGCCCGAATCCATGCACATGGTCATGTGGGTGATGTCCGATCGGGCAATTCCGCGCTCGTTCCGCTTCATGCAAGGCTTCGGCGTCCACACCTTCCGCTTCCTCGATGGCGAGGACAAATCGACCTTCGTCAAATTCATCTGGAAGCCGAAGCTCGGTATGCAATCGGTCGTTTGGAACGAGGCGGTCAAGATCAATGGGGCCGATCCCGACTTTCATCGCCGCGATCTGTGGGAAGCGATCCAAACCGGAAATTTCCCGGAATGGGAGCTGTGCGTGCAGCTGTTCGATCAGGCGTTCGCCGACCAGTTCGACTTCGACGTGTTGGACCCAACCAAGCTCATACCGGAGGAGGTGCTCGAGCCCATTCCCGTCGGGCGATTGGTGTTGGACCGGATGCCCGACAATTTCTTCGCGGAGACCGAGCAGGTCGCGTTCATGACGCAGAACGTGCCGCCCGGGATCGATTTTTCCAACGATCCGCTGCTGCAGGGCCGCAACTTCTCCTATCTCGATACTCAGCTAAAGAGGCTCGGAAGCACCAACTTTACCCACCTCCCCATCAATGCGCCGAAATGCCCCTTCGCCCACTTTCAACAGGATGGGCACATGGCGATGCGCAACCCTGTCGGCCGCGCCAACTATCAGCCGAATTCATGGGGAGAAGGACCGAGGGAGGACCCCGCTCGCGGTTTCCGCTCTTATCGCGAGGACGTCGAAGCGCCGAAGGTTCGCCTGCGGGCCGAAAGCTTCGCCGACCACTACAGCCAGGCACGGCAGTTCTACATCAGCCAAACCGATCCTGAGCAAAGGCACATCGAGATGGCACTGACGTTCGAACTGAGTAAATGCGAGAATCCGAGCATACGCGAGCGTATGGTCTCGCATCTGTTGAACATCGACGAGGGGCTGGGCGCAGCGGTCGCCGGCAGGCTGGGGATCGGCAGATTGCCCAAGCCCGCGGATGCCGCCGTTGCGCCCCGGAAGGATCTCCCGCCGTCGCCGGCCCTCAGCATCGTCCGCAATGGTCCACCCAGCTTTGCGGGCCGCAAGGTGGGCGTCCTGATCGGTGAGGGAACAGATGCCGCGATGCTCGCGGCGCTGCAGACCGCCGTCGAAAAGGAAGGCGCGACGCTGGAAGTGATCGCCCCCCATGTCGGCGGGGCGCAGGCTAAGGACGGAACGCTCATTCCGGCAAAGCACATGATCGACGGCGGCCCGTCCGTGCTTTTCGATGCCGTGGCCCTTCTGCTGTCGGATGCAGGAGCCGAAGCCCTGACAAGCGAGGCGGCCGCGCGAGATTTCGTGGCGGATGCATTCGCACACTGCAAGTTCATCGGTTTCAGCAACGGAGCCGAGGCCCTTCTGCTCAAATCCGGTATTGCTCTCGATGCTGACGAAGGCCTGGTTTATCTCAGCGATGCCGGATCGATGACCCGCTTCGTGGAAACCTGCCGCCAATTGCGCCTTTGGGCACGCGAAGCAAACGTCAAGCTCTGAAGAGTGCGTCCAGATGGCTGCGCAGGGCCTCGTTCATGGACCGCTCGGTCCCAACTGCCTTCACCTTTGCGTCGACATGCAACGCTTGTTCGGACCCGGCTATCCATGGGCAGTGCCCTGGCTCGAGAAGGTCGCGCCGGTGATAGAGATGCTGTGCGCGCATCACGCGGCTCAAACGATCTTCACCAGATTCATACCGGCTGCCCGGGCCGGAGAGGGGAGGGGAAGTTGGGAGCGCTATTATCGCAAATGGGCTTGTGTGACCCTGGACGAAATCGGTCCCGATGCCGTCCGGCTGGTCGCCCGGCTGGAGCGCTTCGTGCCGCCGGGTCTGGTTTTGGACAAGACGGTCTATTCACCTTGGACGGAGGGACATCTCGACCGGCTTTTGACGGACACCGACGTAAATACCATCGTCATCTCAGGCGGGGAGACGGACGTTTGCGTGTTGGCAACGGTCCTCGGGGCAATCGATAGAGGCTACCGCGTGGTGCTGGCGATCGATGCTCTTTGCAGCTCTTCGGACGAGACGCATGATGCTCTCATGCAGCTCTATCTCACCCGGTTCACCGAACAGATCGAGGTTGCGAGCAGCGAGGAGATTCTGGAAAACTGGCGGTGACGGGCCATAACCACACAGAACTCTCATGCGATCGTCGCCCTGGGTGAAGCTGGGCCTGATGGTCTGCTCGGGGTTGAAATTCAAAGGGTTCATGCTTATCTGCCGGTACGAGAGAGGCGTGACCGAGCAAGCGTGATTTGATCCGCGAATAGCCTTCGCCCTTTCGCAAATCCACATTTGGCGGGCAGAGATCTCCCAGCCGTGCTGGGTGTGCGCGGAAGGCTTGGCGCCGGACCGTTCCCAGGACTGGATTGCAGACGCCCTGCCCGTACGGATCTCAGCAATTTTCACCAGAAAGCGGCGACTTCGCGTTGAAGCCGGCCGACGAGAAATCATGAAGACCATCATCAATCGAAATGCAACGGCGGCGGAACAGCCCTGCCGCACCAAAACCACAACCGTCCCAACCCTGCCAAAAGCCAAAAGGGACTGGCAGCCCGAACCCTGCGGCCTCAGTCGCGAGGAATTGCGCAAGATCGTTGCCGACCAGCTCGGCTGATCAACGCCACAACGAAGCCATTTTGGAATGGCTCAGGATCTCAATGAACACGAATTATAATCACACAAAATCAACATCTGGAATTCGATTTCAGCGGCCGGCGCCTTCGAGTGGCGCCGGGCATAAGAACGCCCGCAATGCGCGCGAGAATTATGAAAGCTATCTGAGGCGCGCCCATGCCGAAGCTGCGGCGGGCGACCTGATTGCCGCAGAAAACTACTATCAGCATGCGGAGCATTACCTTCGAACAATGCAGGCCGCCACCCAGGGTCGGGCGAACTGAACTGCCTCATAAACGAGCGACCGCAGGGGATCGCTAGTTTGGCTCGCAGGTCCTATGGGCGTTCTGCCTGTCTGCGGAAAAGACGCCGGAATTTCGGAACAGCGAGGAGTAGGCGCGCTTGGCTGCCCGATCGAGCTATGGCGGCTTGCGAGCGAGATCGCCTGAATCGGCCGGGAACCACCAATCCATATCTTTGTTCG
This sequence comes from Labrys sp. LIt4, assembly GCF_017813775.1. Classification (NCBI taxonomy): domain Bacteria; kingdom Pseudomonadati; phylum Pseudomonadota; class Alphaproteobacteria; order Hyphomicrobiales; family Xanthobacteraceae; genus Labrys; species Labrys sp. LIt4. The sequence goes on along the minus strand of NZ_JAGIPY010000020.1, from coordinate 13,507 downwards.
TCGGTGAGTGGGGCTCAGCCCCTGTCGCACCCGCGTGAACAGATTGGAACCTCGCATGCAAAGTCCCGACCACGAGATAAGGCGGCGTGACCTGTTGATCGCCGGAGCCGCATCCGCAGTGCTGGGGTTGCCGTCCCAGGCTCAGGCCCAGATGGCTGCAACCGCCGGGAAATCAACGATGCCAGACCAGCTCAACCTGTCGGACGTGTCGATCGTTGTGAATGGCGAGAAGCGGACGTTGAGGCTGGATGTGCGTACCACCTTGCTCGACGCGCTTCGTGAGCACCTCCATCTCACCGGTACGAAAAAGGGCTGCGACCACGGCCAATGTGGTGCCTGCACGGTGATCGTCGAAGGCCGCCGGATCAATTCCTGCCTGACGCTGGCCGTGATGCACGAGGGCGATCGCGTCACGACGATCGAGGGGCTGGGCACGCCCGACAAGCTCCATCCGATGCAGGCCGCCTTCGTGAAGCATGATGGCTATCAATGCGGCTATTGCACGCCCGGGCAGATCTGCTCGGCGGTCGCGGCGCTCGATGAGATCAAGGCCGGCATCCCGAGCCATGTCAGTGCGGATCTGATGTCTAGGCCGGCGGTGACCGGCGCCGAACTCAGAGAGCGCATGAGCGGGAACATCTGCCGCTGCGCTGCCTATTCCAACATCATCGACGCCATCAGCGAGGTGGCGGGGAGGAAGGCATGAGGTCCTTCACCTATGAACGCGCCGCTTCGCCGGCCGAAGCAATCGCCGCCGCCGCGCGGGTCCAGGGCGCCAAGTTCATCGCCGGCGGCACCAATCTGCTCGATCTCATGAAGCTCGAGATCGAAACGCCTGCTCATCTCATCGATGTGAACGGCCTCGCCTTCGACACGATCGAGGCCACGCCGGACGGCGGCTTGCGGATCGGCGCGCTGGTGCGAAACACAGATCTTGCAGCGGATGAGCGCGTGCGCCGCGACTACCCCCTGCTGACGCGCGCATTGGTCGCCGGCGCCTCGGCTCAGCTTCGCAACAAGGCGACGACCGCGGGCAATCTCCTGCAGAGAACGCGTTGTCCCTATTTCTATGACACGGGCCAGCCCTGCAACAAGCGTCGGCCCGGTAGCGGCTGTTCTGCAATCGGCGGGTTCACGCGCAACCACGCGATCCTGGGTGCCAGCGAGGCCTGCATCGCAACCCATCCGAGCGACATGGCGGTGGCCATGCGCGCCCTCGACGCGACGGTGGAGACGCTGCGCCCGAATGGGACGGCACGCAGCATTCCAATTGCCGAGTTCTATCGATTGCCGGGCGACGCGCCGGACAAGGAAACAGTTCTCGCACCCGGCGAACTGATCAGCGCGGTCACATTGCCGAAGCCGATCGGCGGCAGGCAGATCTATCGGAAAGTTCGCGACCGCGCCTCCTATGCCTTCGCCTTGGTCTCGATCGGGGCAATCGTCCAGAAGGACGGGAGCGGGCGCATCGCCGTCGGTGGCGTGGCACACAAGCCCTGGCGCGTCGAGGCGGCTGAAGCGGCGCTGCCACGTGGTGCCAAGGCGGTCACCCCTCAACTTCTCGCCGGCGCCGACCCGACCCCGCAGAATGAATTCAAGCTGCGGCTGATCGAACGCACGCTCGGTGCCGTCCTTTCAGAGGCAAGGGGATGAGCCATGAGATTCGACACCCCCGCCACCACCAATCCGATCGACCAGCTCAAGGTCATTGGCCAACCCGTCAACCGGATCGACGGCCCTCTCAAAACCGCGGGCATGGCGCCCTATGCCTATGAACGCCATGATGTCGCGCCGAACCAGGCCTATGGCTATGTGGTCGGGGCGGCGATTGCCAAGGGGCGGATCGCCTCGATCGACCTTGCGAAAGCCAAGGCCTCTCCTGGCGTGCTCGCCATCGTCACGGCGGAGAATGCCGGCAAGCTCGGCAAGGGCAGCCGAAACACCGCGACCCTGCTCGGTGGCCCCGTCATCGAACATTACCACCAGGCGATTGCACTGGTGGTCGCCGAGACATTCGAGCAGGCGCGCGCTGCCGCCAATCTGGTCGAGGTGAACTACACGCGGGCCGACGGTGCCTTCGATCTTGCGTCGGCCAGGAATTCGGCCGGCACGCCCAAGCCTGGCTTTGGGGGGCCTGCGGATACCGCCGTCGGCGATTTTGCCGGCGCCTTTGCCGCGGCTCCAGTCCAGCTCGACGCGACCTACACGACGCCCGATCAATCGCATGCGATGATGGAGCCCCATGCCTCCATCGCAGCATGGGAGGGAGACAAGCTTACCGTCTGGACGTCCAACCAGATGATCGCCTGGGCGGCCGGCGACCTCGCCGAGACGCTTGGCATCGCCAAGGACAAGGTTCGCGTCATCTCGCCGTTCATCGGTGGCGGTTTCGGCGGCAAGCTGTTCTTGCGCTCCGACGTACTGCTCGCGGCTCTCGGTGCACGCGCGGCCGGGCGGCCGGTCAAGGTCGCCTTGACGCGGCCGCTGATGGCCAACAATACGACGCATCGGCCGGCGACGATCCAACGCATTCGCATCGGCGCGACGCGCGAGGGCAAGATCACCGCGATCGGTCATGAAAGCTGGTCCGGCGACCTGCCGGGTGGCGGCCCGGAGACAGCCGTGAGCCAGACGCGCCTGCTTTATGCCGGCGCCAACCGCATGACCTCGATGCGGCTCGCGGTGCTCGATCTTGCCGAAGGCAACGCGATGCGTGCGCCGGGCGAGGCCTCGGGCATGATGGCGCTGGAGATTGCGGTCGACGAGATGGCGGAGAAGCTCGGACTGGACCCGGTGGAATTTCGTATCCTCAACGATACGCAGGTCGACCCCGAGCATCCGGAACGTTCGTTCTCACGGCGACGTTTGGTCGAATGCCTGCGTACCGGCGCAGAGCGGTTCGGCTGGAGCAGGCGCCAGGCGCAGCCTGGCCGAACGCGCGATGGACGCTTTTTTGTTGGAATGGGCGTTGCCGCCGCCTTTCGCAACAACCTGTTGACCAAGTCGGCGGCGCGCGTTCGACTCGACGGCAGCGGCACGGTCACGGTTGAGACCGATATGACGGATATAGGCACCGGTAGCTACACCATCATTGCCCAGACCGCTGCGGAAATGATGGGCATCCCGGTCGAGAAGGTGACGGTTCGCCTCGGTGACTCGACCTTTCCGGTTTCCTGCGGATCGGGTGGGCAATGGGGCGGCAACAATTCGACGGCCGGCGTCTATGCCGCATGTGTCAAGCTGCGCGAAGCCGTGGCCCAAAGGCTCGGCTTCAATTCTGCCGAAGCCGTCTTCGCCGATGGCCAGGTCCGCTCGGGCAATCGCAGCGCCTCGCTTGCCCAGGCGGCCGGCGCGGAGGGTCTCGTTGCCGAGGACGGCATTGAATACGGCGATCTTGCCAAGACGTATCAGCAGTCGACTTTCGGCGCGCATTTCGTCGAGGTCGGCGTCGATGCCGCCACCGGCGAGACCCGGGTCATGCGCATGCTTGCGGCCTGTGCCTGCGGTCGCATCCTGAACCCGAAGACGGCGCGCAGTCAGCTGATCGGCGCGATGACCATGGGCGTCGGCGCCGCCCTTACGGAGGAACTGGTCGTCGACAAGCGCTCCGGCTTCTTCGTCAACCACGACTTGGCAAGCTATGAGGTTCCCGTTCATGCCGATATCCCGCACCAGGAGGTGATCTTCCTCGACGAGACAGATCCGATCTCGTCGCCGATGAAGGCCAAGGGCGTCGCCGAGCTGGGGATCTGCGGCGTCGCCGCCGCCGTCGCCAATGCGATCTACAACGCCACGGGTATCCGCATACGGGACTATCCGATCACGCTGGATAAGCTCCTCGACCGCCTGCCCGAGATGCAGTGAGCAATGTTCCTCTGCTCATAAGGAGCATTGCTGTCGGCGTACGCCTGCTGGGCTCATAGGTCGGTCGAGCGACGGTTGACAAGGCGAGCGGTGATCGACCATGGTTGCGCATGGTCGAAGAGGATACGCACATTGTCTCCCGCTTCGCCCGCATCCCCATCGGCGGGATGCGGGGAGCTCGATCGCGCTAGCAAGACAGCGGGAACGGCCCCTTGGCCTCGCCACTCGTGGACGAGGCCTTCCGTGCGACCTGTGCCTCGTCTCCTTCTCTTGAATGGAGCCTATCATGGCACAGAACATCTATGACAATCCTGTCTTCTTTTCCGGCTACAGCCAGCTTCCGCGCCAGATTCACGGCCTTGCCGGCGCGCCCGAATGGCCGGTGCTGCGCGGGATGTTTCCTGACGTGGCCGGCAAGCGCGCCGTCGATCTTGGGTGCGGATTCGGCTGGGTTTCACGCTGGTTGCGTGAAAATGGCGCCGAGACCGTGTTGGGGATCGACCTTTCCGAGACGATGATCGCCCGGGCTCGTGCGCTGAGCGCCGATCCTGCGGTCGAGTACCGAATTGCAGACATCGAAACAATCGACCTTCAGGAAAGCGCCTTCGATTTTGCGTTCAGCTCATTGACGTTCCACTATGTCCGGGACTTTGACCGGCTCGCGCGCATGATCCACCGTTCGCTCACGCCGGGCAGTCATCTCGTCTTCTCCATCGAACACCCGATCTTCATGGCCGCGGCCCATCCTCATTGGATCGAAGACGAGGATGGGAGGAAGACGTGGCCGGTCAATCGTTATGCCATCGAAGGGGAACGCCGCACCGACTGGTTCGCCAAGGGTGTTTTGAAGTACCACCGAACCATCGCAACGACACTCAGCGCGCTGATCAGGGCCGGATTTGCTTTGGAAGCCATCGATGAGTTCGCGCCGTCTCGGGAGCAAGTCGAGGAAACACCGGCGCTGGAGGAGGAATTGGAGCGGCCGATGATGCTCCTCGTCTCGGCCAGACGATAGCAGGTGCCATTGCGCGAATGCTCCCTACCGAGCCCTGGTCGGCCTGACCCCCGTCATCCCGTCCGGCCAGGGCTGAAGAGTCACGCAGCGCGGGCGCTATCGTTCGTTGCCGAAATATTTGCGACGCAGCGCTTCGAGTTCGCCTGACTCCTGCAATTCCAGGATCTGAAGCGTGATGGTGTGACTGAGATTGTCGCCATGATGAAAGCCAAACCCGTATTTGTCGGGATGGAAGATCGGGCCCACCACCGACAGAGGCGATTTGACGTGGGTATGGGCGTAATATTCCAGAACCGGAGCATCATCGATGATCGCCGCTATCTCGCCGCTGCCGAGCCCCGCCACGGCCTCGTCGATGCTCCGGTAGGCCTGGGTGGCAAGCCTGAGGTCATTGGAATAGTTTTCCGCGACACTGCCGCCGCGCACGCCAATGGTCCGGCCCGGAAGATCAGCCAGGGAGTTGATCTGATGCGTCAGGGTCAGGGCCGTCATCACACTGGTGACCGATGAGGTGACGTAGGCGATCACGGCCACGCCGCAGACCATCCATATGCCTCCCGAAATGCGGCCGATCCAACCCAGGGCATTAGGGCGCGTGACCTTGCCCGAGGTCGCGACCGACATGACCTCATAGAAACTCTCGGCCAGTCCCTCATGCCAACGATCCGGAAAGGTCGTGTCGAAACGTCGGTAGAACAATGCCAGCACGAGCGTGGCAACCAGGATGAGGGTCGCGAGCCATGCCATCGCCCGCAGGTGGCCGGCTCGTTCCAGCCCACCCAGAACCTGCCAGAAGCCCGCGCCGTCGCGCTCAGCCACCATGATGCGCAGGCCGGCATCATACCAGGGCTGGGAGAAGGTGATACGCTCCACCCGATCTTTCGTAATCGTCAAATTGGAGACGGCTACGCTGGCCTCGCCCCTGCGCACCGCTTCGATCAGCGCCTCGAAAGTGGGATACTCACGGTAGGAATAAGACAGCCCCAGCGGCCTCGCCGTGGCCTCCCATAAATCGATCGCCATACCTGAATAATGGGCGCCGTTCTTCATGACGAAGGGCGGGCTAACATAGACGCCGACATTCAGCGGTTTGCCGGCCGCGGGTGCGGTCTGGGTTTCTTGCGCCGAGGCCGCCGAAAGGACCAGGCTCCATGCCAGCACCAGCATGGCAATCGCGTACACCAGGCTTGCGCGCAATTCCGATCTCATGCGTCGGAAGCGGCAGCCATGGGACAGGGTGCTGCGCTCGCAATCAAAATAGAAACCTGCAAATGCCATTTCTTTCGGGGGGCGAGGCTATCGGCCCGATCCGGATACCGCAACCCTTTCAACGGTCTGACCCAAACCGCAAGGTCGCCGGTCGCCAGCGGACCGGCGCCCGTCCGGGCATTGAGTTTAGCAAGCTGGGTGGCCGGAGAAGCCATTCAGTCTCGTGGCGTGGAGTGCTTCGTTTCTGGTCTCGAAAATATAAGGGCAAGCCCGCGTTCGTTGAGGGCTTCTCCAAGCTTCATCCGCAGAAACGCGCTGGTCGTATACCGTGAAACATGCGTGTAGTATCTCTCGGTCAAGTATTGAACCATAGCCGCATATTGATCGAGGATATCTTCTTCAATCTCGAATGAATCATAGTTCACGATTACGGGTACTTTTTCCCCGCCCGACCTGCACGCTGCCTCCACGCAGCTGCGAACAGAGTCCACATCCTGCAGGTTTCGCAGCTTAAGTCCTTCAAAATTGAGGAGCAGTGTCTGCTGCTGCCTGTCGAAGGTGACGCGATCGACAAGCTTGATCGACAAAAGCATGTCCTTGAGGCCCATTGGTTCCGTCAGGAAGATCCTTCGATCCATCTCAACCGGATTCCTGATAATCGGCCGGAAAGCTATCTGGCCAGAACGTCCCGTTCGATGTCGACGCCAGGCGTGGCCGCCAATGGCGCGCTTGATCAGGTTTTCATGGGCCAGCAGGTTCATCCCCCGGGTCGCTCCATCCCCCGGGCCTCCCCCAAAGAGCAGGGTCAGGTTGCGGGGAGCCGCCGTCTGCAGGAACCGCTGTGCCAGGCCAACCGCAAGCTGCTCCGGCACGCCATTGGTGCCGAAGCCCGAAAAACACAATGTGTCGTCGTCGCGCACAAGGCTGACGGCTTCCTCGATCGAAACAATCTTGTTCTTCAACTCTCGGTCTCCGCGGAACCTTGGCGCAAGCGGCCGAACTCTCGGCTATTGCGCAGTCCAGCCGCCATCGACACTGATGGAGGAGCCCCGGATTTGTGACGCAGCCTCCGAACACAAGAACACCGCGACCTGGCCGAGCTGTTCGGGTGTCACGAACTCGCCCGACGGCTGTTTTTCCGCGAGCATGAGCTGCCTGGCCTTGTCGACGGGAATAGAGGCGTTCTTGGCCCGATCGTCGATCTGCTTTTGAACCAGCGGTGTCAGTACCCAACCGGGACAAATGGCATTGCAGGTGATTCCGGTCTGCGCCGTTTCGAGGGCGACGGCCTTTGTCAGACCCACGACGCCATGTTTTGCGGCGACATAGGCGCTCTTGGCCGGGGAGGCGACAAGGCCATGGGCGGAGGCGACATTGATGATACGGCCCCAATTGCGTTCACGCATCCGAGGCAAGGCCGCGGCAATCGCATGAAAGTTGGAGGACAGATTGATTGCGATGATCGCATCCCACCGATCGGCGGGAAACTGCTCCACCGGTGCCGTATATTGGATCCCCGCATTGTTGACGAGAATATCGATGCTGCCCAGCGCGTTGGCACCATACTCGATCATCGCGGTGATTTCGGCTGGCCGCGACATATCGGCGCCGTGATAGAGGACTCGGACGCCGAATTCTTCGGCCAGTTCACTTCGAAGCTTCTCGATCGCGTCGGCTTCGCCCAGACCGTTGATGATGAGATCGGCTTTGCTGGCCGCCAAGGCACGCGCGATGCCAAGCCCAATTCCGCTGGTGGAGCCGGTGACGAGCGCGGTTTTTCCTTTTAGCATGACTTCATTCCTTTGCTGCAAGAAGATATTCGATATTAAACCAGTCCAGTAGCGTAGTAGAAGGCGATGACAACGAATACGGCGGCCGTCTTGATGCAGGTCACCGCAAATATATCACCATATGATGTCTTGTGAGTCAGGCCTGTCACGGCGAGGACTGTTATCACGGCCCCATTGTGGGGAAGCGTATCCATGCCGCCGCTGGCCATGGCCGCCACCCGATGGAGAACCTCCATGGGAATACCGCTTGCTTTTGCGGCCGCTATGAACTGGTCCGCCATGGTCGCAAGTGCAATGCTCATGCCACCGGACGCCGAACCGGTAATGCCGGCCAGGGAGGTCACGGTGATCGCTTCGTTCACGAGCGGATTGGGAATTTGCCGCAGGGCGTCTGCAATCACGACGAAGCCGGGAAGGGCGGCGATCACCCCGCCGAAACCATATTCGGCCGCCGTGTTCATGGAGGCAAGCAGCGAGCCGGCGACAGCGGCCTTGGTGCCCTCGGCGAATTTCTGGCTCACCGGCTTGAAGGCGAAGACGAGCACCGTGAAGATGCCGAGTATCAGCGCGCCCTCCACCGCCCAGATGGCCGTAATGGGGCCTACCTCCGTGACCAGTGGTTTGGCCGCCGCGGTGAGTTTGACCTCATAGGACTTGCCGTAAAACATGGGGATCGCCATCGTCAGGAGCTTGTTCACGACGCCGACGACGATGAGGGGAAGGATGGCGATCCACGGGTTTGGCAGCACCTCGGCCTTGAAGGCTTCGGGCTCGTTGATATGGTTTTCGCCATACCCTTCTCCCCGGGCAGCCGCGACGCGGCGGCGCCATTCGAGATAGGTCAGGCCGACAGCCATGATGAAGACGGTCCCCACAAGGCCCAGCACCGGGGCGGCCCAGGTATTGGTGCCGAAGAACGTCGTCGGGATGATGTTCTGGATCTGCGGGGTGCCGGGTAACGAATCCATGCTGACGGTGAACGCGCCGAGCGCGATGGTGCCGGGAATGAGGCGTTTGGGAATTCCGCCTTGCCGAAACATTTCGGCAGCAAAAGGATAGACGGCGAAGACGACGACGAAGAGGGATACGCCGCCATAAGTCAGGATGACGCATACCAGCACAATCGACAATATCGCTCTTTCCCGGCCGATGACCGAAATGACAGACGATACGATGGATTTCGAAAATCCTGACAGTTCGATTACTTTTCCAAAGACGGCTCCGAGCAGAAAGACCGGGAAGTAAAGCTTTACGAAACCAACCATCTTGTCCATGAAAACGCCAGTGAACATTGGCGGGACGGCGGCTGGATCGGTGAGCAGAACCGCGAGAAGAGCTGCGATCGGCGCGAACAAAATCACGCTGAAGCCGCGATAGGCGACGAACATGAGAAGCGCCAAAGCGCCGATACAGATAAGAAAGTTCATAATCTCCCCCGGAAATGGCGTCGCGCCGGCGCCAGGCTCCATTGTCTTTCGCGGCGAAAAGCATCCTTGATGGCCTCGACGCCTTCATCATCGGCTCACTGAGCGTGCCGGGCACTTTCAGCTTCGAATGCGCGGGAAACCTCATGGCCGTCGACCACAGGCACATGTCCGCCTGAGTGTGTTTGTCGGGTCGGACCTAACTTGGAATATCCGGCGCGATGAGGATTGCAGCCTTTGACATCTCTCTCCCTTCCGTCTTCTTATGGCGTTTGCATTGGCAATGCCGGTCGAGGCTTGCATCCGGAACGGGAGCAAGGAGCGTGCCAGTTTCACGCAGTTTCTAACCTGCTGAAATCAGGCGTATTTTCGATCGCTTGATGTTGAGAGCGGGCGAAGGAGTCCTGGATCTCGGACAGACCTTGGCGGCGGCTGGCCCTAACCCTATGGGAATTCTACGAAAACGCCGTATCCAGATTCTCGGACAAGGAATCCTGATTTCAGGACAGTCCAAGGATTCGAAGCCGTTCATACAGCCGCGACCGCGAGATACGAAGAGCTCGCGCCGCGACGGGTTTGCTGCCGCCCGCGGCGGCGAGCGCCTCCTTGATGACCTCTCGCTCGCGGCAGGCGAGGGCATCGGCCAGGCTCTGGGAGCGATTGACCGGCAAGAAGGGTGTTTGCAGGCTCGGGAGAACGTTCAGGAATTTGTCCGTCGAAAGCTGCGTGCCCTCGCAGGCGACGCTCGCGCGTTCGAGCACATTCCTGAGTTCGCGTACATTGCCGGGCCATGAGTAGGACATCAAAAGCGCGAGGGCATCGTCGGTCAACTCGAGCGGCAGCATGCCTTGATTGCGGGCGTGGGCTTCCAGCAGCGCTTCGGCGAGCGGTGCGACGTCGTCCACCCGCTCTCGCAGGGGCGGCACTTTGACGGTCAGCACATTGAGACGGTAGTAGAGGTCGCGGCGAAATCTGCCTGCCTCCATTTCCTGTTCGAGGTTGCGGCTGGTCGCCGCCACGAGGCGGACGTTCACCCTTACGCTCTTGTCGGAGCCGAGCGGCTCGAACACCTGCTCCTCGAGCACGCGCAGGAGCTTGACCTGTAGTTGAGGGGCCATGTCCCCGATTTCATCGAGAAACAAAGTACCGCGGTCGGCCAGCTTGAACTTTCCTTCCCGCGCCTTCGTACTTGCGCCGGTGAAGGCGCCGGGCACATAGCCAAAGAACTCCGCCTCAACCAGATTTTCGGGAATTGCCGATGCGTTGACGGCGACGAACGGGCCGGAATTCCGCGAGGATGTGGCGTGGATGGCCTGAGCGAGCAGCTCCTTTCCGGTGCCGGTCTCGCCGAGAATGAGGACGGGGCTCTCCGATTGCGCGGCCCGTCGTGCCAGGCGTTTTACCTCCTGTATCGCGGCGCTGTTGCCGACGATATTCGAGAATCCGAAGCGCGCTCGCCGTTCGACCGCAAGCTCCTGGCGTACATGGTCGAGCTCCTTTTGGAGTTGCTCGAACTTGTTGACGAGCGGTTTGAGCTGATCCACGCGATCATAGAGAACAAAGCCGACCGCCCCGACCACCGAGCCGGACTTGTCCAGCAAGGGCAGCCGAGACACCACGAATTGACGATGTCCAAATTGCATGATGTCCAGAAGAATGGGCCGGCCCGTTTCTACCACCGTTCTTAATTGACTTTCTGGGATGATATCCTCGACATCGAGGCCAACAATGTCGACAATTCGCTCTATGCCAAGTAATTCGCGGTACGGATCATTTATCCAAGCGATCCTGGAATGTTTATCGACACCGATTGCTCCTTCACAAAGGGCCTCGAATTGACCAAACAATTCGCTGATTGCGCGCCGGTAGGATTTGTTGTCGTCAACCCCATGCCTCTCATTCCGTGAGACCATCAACGTCGTCCCTGTTTCGCGCTTCTTAAACGCGGAAGCTATCCGATTGTCGGTCGCACTTCCAATTGTCCGGACCAGCCGCTGACCGCCCGCCGGCCGTCGTCGAGTGGTGTTTCGCGCGCGGCGACACGGGCTAAACTGCGCGTAAGCCTGCACATGACGGCGAGAAACTGCAGGATCCCGCGGGTACGTCCGAACGGCGTGAGACGACGGAAACGATGGTGTTATGGCCATCTCCATCAGGATTGTTTCCATAGCGGATGTCTGGAAATTCGAGTTCCTCTCATGCGACGACCCTGCATGTGGGTTTCTTGGACGGAAACGTTATGTGGTCAGGCGCCGGCTCGAAAAAGCTGTCTTGATCCTTGTGGATAGCCCTTTGAATAGGGAGTTTTCGTACTTCTGCGACGTATGGGCCGCGGCATCATCGACAGCGGGCTCCGGCTTTCGAGCATGTCCTGCTTACAAGCCGTAAATTTTTTACGATTCCAGCTGAATGTTTACGTTTTGGACAAATCAGTAAATATCCATTTGGATAATATGATTATCTGATGTCTAAATCCATAAAGACTTTATTCGTTGCTTATGAAATCGGGGGATTTGAGTCTTTTTTCCGTGATATGTAAGGGTTTACATGTTATGCGGGCCCTTCAGTCATACGGCTATTACGTAAGGGGGCGGTTTCTTGGGAAACGCAAGAGGGGGCAAGGGAAATGATCGCCCGTTTTCTGCCGACGATGACGGAGAAGGTGGAAACGTTTTGCCAGGCAATCTTAATGTTTCTTCGTCAGAGAACGTGAAGGTGATTGATGTGACGTTGAAAGTTGGAGGAACTATAGATGATATTTTTATAGTGTGTGAAAACAAATTAATTCTTGGATGTATAGTTCAATGCCTAAGGATATATAATGCTTCGGCCTCCGTAGTTGGTTGTTCTTCGCTGTCTCAGCTCGATTTGCAGAATGGAGGAAGAGCGCCGTTGGTGATGTTGTGTGGTTTAGGTGCTGAGGCGACACACCGAGTTATCGACCAAGATCTGCCTCTGGTCCTTGAGCGGTTTCCACTTGCGAAGGTTGTCATTATTTCAGACGTGGAGAGTCCGCTTCAGATAGGGAGATCGCTGGAGTTGGGAGCGAAGGGGTTCATCGGAATGAGCTCGACCTTCGAAATCGTGCTGGCGGCCATACGTCTTGTCTGGGCGGGCGGGATTTTTATCCCGGCATCCAGTATTGGCGGCACCAATATGGCCTCTGCTGCCCCCCAGGAAGCAAAATTGCAGTTGGTGGGGCTCACTCCGCGGCAGATCGAAATCGTCAAATGCCTTCGGCGAGGCGAAAGAAACATGGATATTGCAAAAAAATTCGGCCTCAAGGAGAGCACTGTGAGTGTTCATATTAGGAACATCATGGAAAAGCTAAAAGTTAAGAGTCGAATGGAAATCATATATCTTACCAAAGGTATGTTCGAAGATTAAGTATGTAAAAAATGTATAATATATTAATAATTTTGTATTTATGTGGCTTAGTACTTATTTAGAATGTATATTTTGTCTATAGATTGATGATGCGGGCGGTCGAACTGGTGCACTATGTTGAAGCAAGTAAGCCACTGGCTTGGAATTAGGCGAAACGAAGAAGTCGGGCATCTTGTTAATGCTCGGAGCAAGGAGCGGGAGGAGAGGGGTGAGAATAGCAATCTGCCATCGCTCCCGGACGGCTTCGACTGGCGGGTATATGTGGGCGCCCATTACGACCTTCAGGGTCTTTCCCGTGCGGAAGCTGAAAAGCATTATCGCAAGCATGGTGCGGCCGAAGGAAGACTTCACAGCGAAGAGGGGGTTGCCCAATATATAGCGAGTCTGGAAGCGGAGTACGGCAAACTGCCGGAGTTCTTCGACTGGAAAGGCTATATCGGCAATTATCCGGATCTGGCTGGGATTGGTTCCGCTTATGCGGCGATCAAGCACTTCCTGCAACATGGCCGCAGGGAAGGGCGGCTTCCCTATCAATTTAATCCGGACCTCTACCGGTCCTTGTATTTCAAGGGCACGCGTATGTCCGACGATGCCCTTCTGGAGCATTATCAAACGGCAGGCCATGCGGCCGGATATCTGGCGACATTCGATCAGCTTGCGCAGGCAGAGGGTCTGGCGGACGGGTACTGGCTGCGGTTTCTTGATCTGGAGGAGTTCAACCTGCTGAACTCGCGGTGGGTCGGGCAGGTGTCGAACAAGCAGGAGGCTTTGCGGGCGATGATGCGGGAGGGGTTCGAGCGCCTGGCGCCGATTTCCTT
>NZ_JAGIPY010000109.1:0-250 GCF_017813775.1 Labrys sp. LIt4 | reverse complement strand
TTCGTGATGCTCTCACATCACCGCAAGGACATCGTCGCCTACGCTTCTCTTTCTTCCGATGCAATTGTCAAATAGCCAGGGAAACTCAACGTCTCCCAACCTTCAGCGAACACCCCGCTGCCCCCGCCAATCGGCCGGTTAAGCCAGAGCTCCTTGTCCGTGAAGCGACACGTCAGCGCCGCCGCTCAATCCGCGGCAACGCCGTCCGTCGATGGCCGCTGTATAGAAGAGCCCAACCGCCGGTGTCAAC
>NZ_JAGIPY010000108.1:0-251 GCF_017813775.1 Labrys sp. LIt4 | reverse complement strand
AAATCCATTTACAAGTCGCGAGGATACCATCAGCCTCTGAGTGAGAGTATGTAGGCGGCAAAATACTCCCCGATGATGGGAAATCATGGAAAGGCTCGTCAACTTTTTCTGCAGTACACTTTGCAACTCGGCGCAAGGCTTGTGGATTCAGCCTGCCCAAGTCGCTGCATTCGATAAGAACATCAAACTGTTTCTCATCAGCGCTTCCGGGCTCTGGTGTAGGGCCCATGAACACATTGTGAGCTATTTCA
>NZ_JAGIPY010000001.1:0-634300 GCF_017813775.1 Labrys sp. LIt4 | reverse complement strand
CGCACCGCGACATGGAGCGTGAACAGGTCGTTCACCGCCTCGCGCATCTCCGCACGTTCGGGCAGCAGCACGTCGGCACCCAAAGGCGTCTCGATGCGCAGGATGCGTTCGGCCTGGATATAGGATGCTGAGCTGGCGCCGTCCATCGAACCTTTGTCCCCGTATCATCTGGCTGGCGCCGCAACCGGCGAGTTCGCCTCGCTGAGGGCCTGCCCATTCCGATCGCAGCACCGGCTTCTTCCGGTACTGCATGCAAAGCCGATGCTCAGTGACTGATCCGCTCTCCCAGGAGATAGACCGTCACATAACTGATCGAACGGTTCGGCGGCGTCGGACCGATCCATGGCCCCCGCACCAGCCTGGCCAATGTCGGCTCCAGCTCGGCGCGACTGCGGGCCGATTCGAGGAAATAGGCGCTACGCCACATGAAGGCGCGGGTATCGGCCCCCTGTGCCAGCGAATAGGTCACCTGCATCACGAAGGCGGTATGGCCCTTGGCGTCCATCGCCTCAGAGATCGACTGATCGTTTTTCTTCAGCCAGGTTCGCAGCGCATAGGTCAGCGAGTATTCGTTGAGCCATTCGGAGCCCTGGCGGAACAGGGCCGCGGCCGCTCCGACCGCGGCAGCCCTGCCACCGGCTTCGCGCGGTCCCGGAGCATAGGCGAAGTAGTCGAGATTCGGGGCCCGGCCCATGCGGGCCACCGGCGGTATATCGGCCGGAGCCAGCGGCCGTACCCTGAGCCTTGCGGAGGAAACGCTGAAATCGACCATGCCACTCCCTTGCGATTGTCGTTCGATATGGCTGGAAGGCTACCCAGAGCCGAACCGGAAAGCCGACGAAAGGTCCGGGGCGCCACCGGATCGGCGGCGCCCCGAATTCAGTTGACGGTCGCTTAGGCGGCCTTCGTGGTGGCCAGATCGTAGGTGGCGATCGTCGGCGAGCCCGAGGTGTTGTCCTCGTTGTAGGGGGTGTACTTCACCTGCATCTTGGTGAAGTTCAGCCGGATCGTCTCGACCGGGCGGTCGCCGTTGGAATCGACCGAATAATTGGCGATCAGCGTGTTGGTCAGCGTGTATTCGATATAGGTGTTGCCGGGGCTGCCGGTGGACACCAGATGGATCACCGCCGTCTTGCCGGTGCGGCCCGAGCAGGCTTCCTGGAACAGCCGGGTGGAGGAGGAATCGCTGACCTTGGTCAGGATCACTTCCGAAATCGTCGGCTCGGAGGCTTCACGGTTGGCGGCGGAACCCGCCGAGGTGTTCATGTTGCGCGAAACGTTCCAGTGAATGGCTTCGATATCCATCCACTTCTTATGCTGTTCCTGGGTGGCGTCGCCCTGGATACCATCGAGCTGCAGATAAATCGGCATACTACTTCTCTCCTGTTCGAAGTTGAATCGGCTTAAGACAGGTCAAGGCGCTCGCGCCTTTCTGGGTCGTACCGCATCCGAATGAGCCTTCTTGCCATTCGAGGCTGCTTTATCCGCCGGCCGTCTCTTCGGCCCGGCGAATTCCTTGGCGGCCACCGCCGGCCCAGCGGCAATGCTGAAACGGTGGCCGTCAAATCCGATCTCGATCCGCGCCGCCTTGCGCCCGGCGGCGACCTGATCGAGGAAAAAGGTGGACAGGTCCGGCAGGAGTTCGCGCGCAATCATCGCCTCGATGGCGCGCGCGCCCATCTCGCTGGTGCCGGCACGGGCGACCAGGGCCTCGCGCGCCTGGGCCAGCAGGGCCACCTCGCTGCCATAGCTCGCCGCGACGCGGTCCCGGATCCGCCCGATCTGGATGTCGACGATGCCCGACAGCGCCTCCCTGCCGAGCGGCATGAAGGGCAGGATGGTGGTGCGGCCGAGGAAAGCGGGCTTGAACTGCTTCTGCAGTTCGCCGAGCAGCATCCCCTCCAGCGCCTCGCCTTCGGGCATGGTGTCGGGATCGGCCGCCAGCGTGGCCAGCAACTCCGAGCCGGTATTGGCGGTCATCACGATGGTGGTGTTCTTGAAATCGATGTCGCGGCCTTCGCCGTCGCGCAGCGTGCCCTTGTCGAAGACCTGGTAGAAGATCTCCTGGACGCCGGGATGGGCCTTGTCGATCTCGTCGAGCAGCAGCACGCCATAGGGCCGGCGCCGCACGGCTTCGGTCAGGACGCCGCCTTCGCCATAGCCGACATAGCCGGGCGGCGAGCCGAGGAGCATGGAGATCTTATGCTCCTCCTTGAATTCCGACATGTTGATGGTGGTCAGGTATTGGCTGCCGCCATAGAGCAGGTCGGCGAGCGCCAGCGCCGTCTCGGTCTTGCCGGTGCCGGACATGCCGACGAACAGGAACACGGCCGGTGGCCGGCGCGGATCGTTGAGCCCTGCCCGGGCCGTGCGCATCGCCGAGGCGACGCGGCCGATGGCGCCGTCCTGGCCGATGACGCGCTCCTTGAGGCGCGCCTCCAGCGTCTTGACCGCCTCGATCTGGTCGGTCAGCAGTTTGCCCACCGGAATACCGGTCCAGCGCGCCACCAGGGCAGCGATCACCTCGCGGTCGACGGCACGCGGCAGCAGGGGCGCCTCGCCGACCAGTTCGGCGAGACTGCCTTCGGCCGCCGACAACGCAGCGCGGACGCTTTCGCGGGTACCGGGCTGTTCGGGGAAAGGCGCGACCTTGCCGTCTTCGCCGCCCGGCGCCGACGGGTCGCCCGCTTCATTTTCACCCGACAGGATCGCCTCCAGCCGATCGGCCTCCTCCACCAGGCGCGCCTCGGCCTCGAAACGCGCCTCGAGCCGCTCGATTTCGCCGGCGATCGCCGCGAGCCGCTCGTCGATGCGCCTGCGCCGTTCCAGGCCCTCCGCGCTCTCAGGCTCCTTGGCAAGCCAGGCGGCCTCGACCTCCAGCAAGTCGCGCTCGCCCCGCAAGGACCGGATCGCCTCCGGTACGGCCTGTCGCCCCAGGGAAACCGCCGCCGCAGCTGTGTCGATCAGGCTGATCGCCTTGTCGGGCAACTGGCGGGCCGGAATGTAGCGTGCGGACAATTGTACCGCCGCGGCCAGCGCCTCGTCGCGGATGCGAACCTTGTGATGCGACCGGAAGGCACCGGCGACGCCGCGCAGCATCCGAATCGCGGTTTCTTCGTCGGGCTCGTCGACCTTCACCGTCTGGAAACGACGGGTCAGCGCCGCATCGCGTTCGATGAAACGCTTATATTCGCCCCAGGTCGTGGCGGCGATGGTGCGCAGCTCGCCACGCGCCAGCGAGGGTTTGAGAATATTGGCGGCATCGCCCTGCCCGGCCTGGCCGCCGGCCCCGATCAGGCTGTGCGCCTCGTCGATGAACAGGATGATCGGCACCGGCGAGGCCTTGACCGCATCCACCACGCCGTGGAGCCGGCGCTCGAATTCCCCTTTCACGCCCGCTCCGGCCTGCAGGAGGCTGAGATCGAGCGACAGCAGGCGGACGTCCTTCAGCAGAGCCGGCACGTTGCCGGCTGCGATCTCCAAGGCCAGCGCCTCGGCGATCGCCGTCTTGCCGACCCCGGCCTCGCCAACCAGGATCGGGTTGTTTTGCCGGCGGCGCATCAAGACGTCGATAACCTGGCGCAATTCGCGGTCGCGCCCGATCACCGGATCGATTCGCCCGGAACGGGCATCCGCCGTCATGTCCTGGGTGTAAAGCCGCAGGAAATCGCTCTCGCCGGCGGCAACCCCGGCCGGCGGCGTTCCGGCGGGAGCCGGATCCGCCTCCCCCGTCTTGAGATCGGCAAGCGCCGCTTCGACGGCCTTGAGGTCGATGTCCCGCAGGCTCGGCGCCGTGGCCCGCGCCACCATGCGGACATTCTGCTCGGTGGCCAGCGCCACCAGGAGATCACCGAATTCCACGCGGCTGCGCCCGAACTGCAGCGAGGCCACCAGCCACGCCTCGCGAGCCAGCGCCAGCACATTCTGCGACAAGGTCAGCTGCGCCTGGCTGTCCCGCGACAGATCGGCAATGGCCATGTCGAGTTCGCGCCTGAGCGCTTCGACGCCGATCCCTGCCTGTTCGAATCGCGCCACCAGGCCGGGGGCCTGGACGAGGCCGCTCAGCCAATGCGCCACCTCCACGGTGGGGTTTGCGTTGCGCGCGGCAATGGATGCAGCTGTCTCAAGAGCGACACGCAGCTCCGGTCCCAACATCCTGACAAGTTGGTTGAGATCGATATTCGGCATCCACGAATTCCACGTAGGTTTTTCTGCTCACACGCCAATGCGCCGTAACGTCAAGTGAGTTAAGCAGGATTCCTATTTTCCGTCTATAGAGCTATTATTACAAAAGCCAAGATACTGGTACACCACTGCGAGTCTAGCCTGAAATTGGAGGTACAATAGTACATGACATTTTGATGACAATTGCACGACGTGATTCATATGATTCTTCATCGATTGGAAAACTGTAGAGTAATACCGTATTCCGTCATTAATTCATCATACCGGCTGTGGCATTGACATTACTGTACCTTTGGAAACAGAATGCTTGAGCCTTTGGAAGCAGACTGCCATCGGGATGTGTCAGGAGTTTAAAGCTTGGGGCCGCTGTGCTGATGGATTTAAGGGAGATCATCTCTCCAATTGGGCAGGATAACCCATGCGGGGAGAATATTCGGGTAACTCCCAAATATCAGGAAAAGTATTATCGGATTAAGGATGCTCGCAATGCTGCTCGAAGCGTCGAGCGCGGCGCGTCTCCGAATGACAATATTCGGCTTACACCAGCCTGGCATGAGGTCAACGAACTAGGTCTGCAGATCTTGTCGTCCAACAGCAAGGATATCGAAATCCTTGCTTGGCTTGCCGAGGCGCAGCTCAGGCTGCGTGGATTCGAGGGCCTGCGGGACAGCTTCACCGCCATGATGTCGCTTTTGGACAATTATTGGGAAGAGCTGCACTCCATTGGCGACGACGATATCGAGGAACGGCTGGCTCCCCTTGCCGGCCTCAATGGCGTCAATGGCGAAGGCTCGCTGATCCAGGCGATTCGCCTGACCTCGCTGGTGCCCAATGGCGGCTTCGCCCAGCACTCGCTGTGGGACTATCAGCTCGCCCAGCGGGCCGGAGAGACCGAGCGGCGTGACCTCCTGCACGAAGCGGCGGCGGAGGCGGGAATGGCCGCCATGGCGGCCCACCTGGCTGTCGTCAACGACTGCATCGCTTCCTTCACCAAACTGGCGGCGGTCCTGACCGAACGCTGCGGGGACCGGGCACCGCCAAGCTCCAACACCCGCAACGTGCTGCAGGAGGTCGCCGCTGCCATCCGCGACCTCACCGGTCTCGGCGCGGAAGAAGACGTTACGGCGCCGGGCATTGCGGCCGAAGTCCAGGCGCCCAACGCCGATAGCGCCGCGCCGGCACCGTCAGCGCCGCGCGCCCTCACTCCCGGCAGCATCGGTTCACGTGAGGAAGCTTTCGAAATCCTGCTCGCCGTCGCCCGCCATTTCCGACGGACGGAACCGCATTCGCCGATTTCCTTAGCCATCGAAACACTGGTGCGCAGAGGGCGCATGGACTTTTCCGAACTGCTGGCCGAGCTCCTGCCCGAGGCGCAGACGCGCAACGCCGTCCTGACCGCGGCCGGGATCCAGGCCAAGACCGAAAAACGGGACAATTGAGAGGCTCCCCGGTGCCGGGGCGTGGATTGAAGCCTTCCCCGCCCCGGGGCGCCTCCCGTTCCGAACGACGCAAGAAACCGATCAGCGTGCCAATTTTATCAACGTGCCCCCGGCACAGACAGGAAGACCAAGATGGAAAGCGTTCACGCCAAGCTCGAAAGGGTGCGCAAGCCCCGAGTCCACATCAAGTACGAAGTCGAAACCGAAGGGGCGATGGTCGTCAAGGAGCTGCCCTTCGTCGTCGGCGTGCTCGGTGATTTCTCCGGCAATCCCACCCAGCCGCTCAAGCCTTTCGGCGAGCGCAAATTCGTGCAGATCGACCGCGACAATTTCGACGACGTCATGCGCCGCATGACGCCCGGCCTCAACATCGCGGTCGAGAACACCCTCGCCGATGACGGGACCGACCTCGCCGTCAATCTCAAATTCGAGAGCATGGAAGATTTCGAGCCGGGCGCGATCGTCAACCAGGTGCCGGCGCTCAAGGCCCTGCTCGACGCCCGCAACCAGCTGCGCGACCTGATGAGCAAGGCCGATCGTTCCGAGGACCTGGAGCGGCTGCTCGAAAACATTCTGCAGAACCAGTCCGACATCAAGCAACTGGTCGGCGAACTCGGCGGCAACAAGAAGGACGGCTCGGCGAACTGACGCCGCAGCGATACGAGGATCGAGCCATGAATGCGAAGACCCAAGCCCAGCGCGACGTCGTCGTCGAAACGACTGCGGAAGAGAGCCTGCTCTCCAAGGTGGTGTCGGCCACGCGCCAGACCGAGCCGGACCGCGCCCAGGACCTGCTGCGCACGCTGACCGACCAGGCCCTCAAGGGCACGGTGGTCTACGACCGTAACCTGACGGTGACGCTCAACAACGCCATCGCCGCCATCGACAAGACGATCTCGCGCCAGCTCGCGGCGATCATGCAGTCGCCCGAATTCACCAAACTCGAGGGCGCGTGGCGCGGCCTGAACTATCTGGTGAAGAACTCGGAGACCAGCGTCAATCTGAAGATCCGGGTGCTCAACGCCTCCAAGCGCGATCTCGCCAGGGACCTGTCCAAGGCCGTCGAGTTCGACCAGTCGCGCCTGTTCAAGTCGATCTATGAGGACGAATTCGGCACGCCCGGCGGCGAGCCGATGGGCGCGATCATCGGCGATTACGAGTTCGACAACTCCTTCGACGACGTCCAGTTGCTCCAGGGCCTGTCCTCGATCGCGGCGGCGGCCTTCGCGCCCTTCATCTCGGCCGCGAGCCCGCGCATGTTCGGCTTCGAGGATTATCGCGAACTGGCGCGCCCGCGCGATCTCGAAAAGATCTTCGAGACGGTGGAATATGCCAAATGGCGTTCGCTGCGCGAAAGCGACGATTCGCGCTTCGTCACCCTGGCTCTGCCGCGCGTGCTCGCCCGCATGCCCTATGGGCCCAAGACGCATCCCATCGACGAATTCGGCTATGATGAGACCGGCGATTCCAAGACCGGCGAACTCCCGCACAACAACTATTGCTGGATGAACGCCGCCTATGTGATGGGCACGCGCCTGACCGAGGCCTTCGCCAAATATGGCTGGTGCACCGCCATCCGCGGCGCCGAGAATGGCGGGAAGGTGGAGAACCTGCCGATGCACATCTTCTCCAGCGACGACGGCGACCTCGATCTCAAATGCCCGACCGAGGTCGGCATCACCGACCGGCGCGACGCCGAACTCGGCAAGCTCGGCTTCCTGCCGCTGTGCCATTACAAGAACACCGATTATGCCGTGTTCTTCGGTGCCCAGACCGCCCACAAGCCCAAGCTCTACGACCGGCCCGAGGCGAATGCCAACGCCGCAGTCTCGGCCCGCCTGCCCTACATGATGGCGACCTCGCGCTTCGCCCACTATCTCAAGGTCATGGGCCGCGACAAGATCGGCTCCTTCATGGAAGCCAAGGATTGCGAAGCCTGGCTCAATCGCTGGATCTCCAACTACGTCAACGCCAATGACGAAGCCGGCGAGGAAACCCGGGCGCGCTATCCGCTGCGCGATGCCAAGGTGACGGTACAGGAAGTTCCGGGCAAGCCGGGCTCCTACAATGCCGTGGCCTGGATGCGCCCCTGGCTGCAGATGGAGGAATTGACGACCTCGCTGCGCATGGTTGCTCGCATTCCCGCCAAGAACTGATCTGGCGAAATAGTCAGTGAGCCGTGCCGCCGGCCCGCCCGGCGGCACTGTCGGCTTCCTTTGGAAGCCATATCCGACGATAGGTTTCGAGAACTTGCTGCGAGGCAGAGCAGATCGGCTCATCGCCCTGATCGACGAGGCGCTGAATCGCCAGGTCAACGCGATTCTGCACCATCCCGAATTCCAGGCGATGGAAGCACGCTGGCGCGGGCTGGCGGTGCTGGTACGCGTCGCCTCGCGCTCGAGCGAGGTGAAGGTCAAGCTGCTCGGACTGAGCTGGAAGGAGCTGGCCCGCGGCATGGAACGCGCAGCGGACTTCGACCAGAGCCACCTGTTCGAGCTGGTCTATAACCGCGAATTCGGCATGCCGGGGGGCGAGCCCTATGGCCTGCTCATCGGCGACTATCACATTTCGCCCACCGATCCCCAGGAGGGCGGCGATGTGGTCGGCACGCTGACTCAATTGGCCATGGTGGCGGCGGCGGCATTCTGCCCCTTCGTGGCCGGCGCCTCCCCGCGCGCGATCGGGCTCGACAGTTTTTCCGAACTCAATCGGGTGCAGGATCTCAACTGGCTCGATACCAGCCCTGATCGCATGCGGTGGAACCGCCTGCGAACCCATGAGGACACGCGCTTCCTCGGCCTGGTCGCGCCGCGCGTCCTGATGCGTCAGCCCTACGAGCCCTATTCGCGGCGGCGCGACGATGGCTTCCCCTTCCGCGAAACCATATCGGCAGATGGCGCCAGCCTGCTGTGGGGCAACGGCGCCTTCGCCTTTGGAACCATCGTGATCCGCAATTTCATCCAGTCCGGCTGGTTCGCCGACATACGCGGCGTCACCCAGGACGCCATCGATGGCGGCATGCTGAGCGCGTCCGAACTCGCTGCCTATGATTTTGCGACCGAAAGCCAGGGCCTGTCTGCCCAGGCGCCGGTCGAAGTGCGCCTGACCAGCCGACAGGAACAGCAATTCTGCGATCACGGGCTGGTGCCGATCGGCACCACCTACATGTCGGCTTCGGCCATCTTCAACGCCAACCAGTCGCTCCACGCGCCACAGCATTATGCCAATGAGAATGCACGCCAGAACGCGCGCCTTGCCGCCATGCTGCAATATGTGCTCTGCGCCTCGCGCTTTTCACACTATCTGAAGGTGATCATGCGCGACCAGGTCGGCCGGCTGGCCGACGCCACCTCGCTGCAGCGCAAGCTCGAGGAGTGGCTGTCGGGCTACACGCTCGGCAATGACGATGCCGACCTGCCCCTTCGCACGCGCTATCCGCTGCGCTCGGCGGGCATCGCGGTCGAGGAGCTTGCCGGCAAGCCCGGCACCTTCATCTGCACCGTGCGGCTGCAACCGCATTTCCAGCTCGACGACGTATCGACCAGCTTCCACCTCATTGCCGAAATGGCGCCGCCGACGAGCAGCGTCGGCACGGCCGCCCTGCCCAGAAGGATGACCGCATGACGCTCGCCGCCAGCATCGCCAGCTCCCTGTCTGAAGGCTCCTTGAGCCAGGCTCTCGACCAGGCCAAGGCGCATGTGCGGACCCACCCCTCCGAGAGGGACGCCCGCCACCTTTATATCGACCTGCTCGTCCTCGCCGGCGACTATGAACGCGCCGATGCGCAATGCAGCCTCGCCGCGACCCTGGCGCCGCAGGACACCATGGGCTTCGCCCTGCTGCGCAACCAGCTGCGGGCCATGGCCGCCCGCAAGGCCTGGTTCGAGGCCGGCGCCGTGCCGGAATTTCCCCAGGGGCCGAGCACGCTCGACAAGGCAGCCATCGAACTCGCCATCATCCATCGCGAGGGCGGCGCGGCAAGACCTGCGCTGGAAGCCCTCGACCGGCTTCGCGGCGAACGGCCGATGCTGTGGAACGGCAGGCCGGTCGGCGACTTCCGGGATCTCGACGACCGGGTGCCGCATGCGCTCGAGGTCATCATGACGGGCGGCGCTTATCTGTGGATCGACTTCGCCAAGATCGCCTCGGTGGCGGTCGAGCCGATCGCCCGGCCGCGTGATCTCGCCTTCCGGCGTGCTGAGCTGTCGCTGATCGACGGCGCCTCCGCGCCGGTGCTGCTGCCGGCGATCTATCAGGGCAGCACGGCCGAGGAAAAACTATTGCTGGGGCGCGAAACCGAATGGATCGCCGAACCCTCGGGCATCACCACCGGCCGCGGTCAGCGCTGTTTCCTGGCCGGCGACGACCTGGTCTCCTTCCACGACATGCAGACGCTGGGCATGCCGGAAACCGCACGGCGCAAGCAGGCTGCCCATGGTTGACCCGCTCGAACGGTTCCGAGCCCGCGAGCAGGTCCTGTCGCGCTCGATCCTCGATCGACTGCTCGACGCGACACCCGATCTCGCCCAGGATCCCGCACTCAGTCTTGCGGACCAGGCACGCGAGATGCGCGAGGCCATCCGCCGTGACCTCGAGGCGCTGCTCAATACCAGGCGCTGTCCGACCAGTCCGCCGGACAGGCTGGCGGAGCTCGGGGATGCGCTGGTCAGCTACGGCGTGGATGGCATCGTCTCGGCCAATCTGGTCACGGACGAAGCCAAACTGCAGCTGGCACGCGTGATCGAGCGGCGCATCGCCCTGTTCGAGACGAGGCTGTCGAACATCCGCGTGACCATCCTCAAGAACCGCACCCAGGGCGAAAGGGCGTTGCGCATGCGTATCGAGGCGACCTTCCGCCTCTATGACGGCATGCCGCCGATCAATTTCGAATCGACCATCGACCCCTCCAGCCAGCGCTTCCAGGTGGAGGCTGCGCATGGCTGAGGGCTTCCTGCGGCGCTACAATGAGGAATTGTCGGCCCTCCGCCGGCGGGCATCGCGCTTTGCCGATGCCTTCCCCAAGATCGCGGGACGCCTGCGCCTGACCGGGGAGGTCGCCGACGATCCCCATGTCGAGCGTCTCATCCAAAGCTTCGCCTATTCGGCGGCCAGGGTGCGCCAGAAGCTCGACGACGAATTTCCCGAGCTCACCGACGGCCTGCTCGAAACGCTCTATCCGCACTATCTCGCCCCCCTGCCCTCCATGAGCATCGTGCGTTTCGCGCCAGGCGAAACGCTGGCTGCCACGCAGGTGCTGCCGCGCCACACCGAGGTGCAGGCCGAGCCGGTCGGAGGCGAGACCTGCCGCTTCCTGACCACGCAGGACGTCGAAATCGCACCGGTGGAGATCGGTGCGGTCACGCTGTCGGGACAGCCGATCCAGGCACCCCTTTCCCGCCATGCCGGTGCGGCCGGCTGCCTGCGGCTGTCGATCCGCTCCCTGGCGGGACGCCGCCCGTTATCGGAACTCGGGGTCAAGCGCCTGCGCTTCTACATCGCCTCGCCTTGGCGGCAGGCGAGCGCCTTGTACGAACTGCTCGTCAACCACACGCAAGGCATCGCGCTGGCGCGCCATGCAGGCGACGACAAGGCCATCTTCCTGCCGGCCGATCACCTCAAGCCCGTCGGCTTTTCCGCCGACGAGACCATGCTGCCCTATCCCAGCACCAGCTTTACCGGATACCGCCTGCTGACGGAATTCTTCGCCCTGCCGCAAAAGTTCCTGTTCTTCGAGATCGACGGGCTGCAGCGCTGGCATGGCGACGGGCTGGAGATCTTCGTCTATCTCGGCGAGACGGACAGCAAGCTCGAGCGCTCGGTCACCGCCCGGGACCTGGTGCTGCATGCCACCCCGGTGGTCAATCTGTTCCGCCAGACCTGCGAGCCGCTCGCACTCGACGGCACGCGCACCGAATATCGGCTGCTGTCGGATTCGCGGCGGCAGCGGACGCGCGAGATCTATTCCGTCGAGAAGGTGACGCTGACGGGACCGAAAGGCGAGCAGCAATCCTGCCAACCCTTCTTCGGCCGCACCCAGCGGTCAGGCGCGGCAGCCGCCTATTGGCAGTGCTATCGGCGCTTCGACCCCGACGACGGTACCTGCGATCTCGACATTGCCTTCGTCGATCACAACCGCCGCGTGACCGGCAATATCGACGCCGTGGCGAGCGTCGATGCCTGGTGCCTCAATCGCGCCCTTCCAGAGCGCCTGCCCTTCGGGGGCGGGCACCCTCACCTCAAGCTCGCGCTCGGCAACGAGGCTGTCGGGCGGATCGAGGCGCTGATCGCACCGACGCCTGCCGTGCGCATGAATGACGAGGATGGCCGCCACTGGCGGCTGATGTCGCATCTCCTGCTCAACCATGTCTCGCTGTTCGACAATGGCGGGGCGGCGCTCAAGGACATCCTGTCGCTCTATGCCTTCCGCGACCTGCCGGAGACCCGCCAGCTCGTCGACGCCATCATCCGGGTGGAGGCGCGGGCCGCCACCGCCCGCATCCGGGGCGGCATGGTGCCCGGCACCGAGATCACCGTGGAGTTCGATCCGGCCGCGATCGATCGCCCTTCCGCCTTTCTGTTCGGCAGCGTGCTCGACCGCTTCTGCGGTCTCTACACCTCGGTCAACAGCTTCACGCGGCTGACGGCCTCCATCAAGGGCCAATCCAAGCCGGTCGCCACCTGGCCCGCCCGTGCGGCCGAACGGCCGCTGCTCTAGGAGGTCCTTGCACGCCATGCTTCCCGACCCCAGCACAGACACCCTTGCCGATCTGCTCGAACGCGACCCCGGGCGCTTTGAACCGACCACGGCCTTCCGCGTCGCCCAGGCCAGCGAGGAGCAGCTTGCGATCGCCGCGCATATCGGGGTCTCGCCGGCCGCCCTGCCGGTATCGGGCTTTCGACGGAAGGAAGGCCAGGCCACCTTGCGCAGCGCCCTGGCAGGGCTCGCCGGACCGTTGGGTTCGCTGCCGCCTTCCTATAACGAACTGGTCATGCGCGAGGAACGCAACAAATCCTCCTCGCTCGCGGCCTTCCTGCAATTGTTCAGCGCCCGCATGGACGAACTGTTCGTCGATGCCTGCGAGAAATACCGGCTCGCCCGTCTGCTGCGCTGGGGCACCCGCGAAGGGCGCAATGGCTTCATCAAGACATTGCTGTCCCTCACCGGCTTCGGCACCGCCAGGCTACGCGAACGCAGCGGCACCGAAGACGACGTGCTGCTGCGCTTCAGCGGCTTCTTCGCGGCCCGGACCCGCAATGTCAGCAATCTCAGGGCCATGCTGCGCGAAGTGAGCGGCCTGCCGGTCGAAATCGAGCTCTTCCAGGGGCGCTGGCTGAGCGTGCCCGAACACGAGCAGAGCCGGATGCGGCGTGAGCCCACGGTGCGTCTCGGTGTCGATGCCATGGCGGGCTCGGCCATCCGGGATCTCTCCAGCACCTTCCGCGTGGTGATCGGCCCGCTCGACTATCGGGATTATCTATCCTTGGCGCCGGGGAGCCGCGACATTCAGGAGCTCTTCGCGCTCACGCGCCTGTTCGTCGGCTGCGGACTCGATTTCGACATCCAGGTCGTCCTCAGGAAAGAACACGTTCCTTTCTGCCAGCTCGGCCAGGCAGGTGATCCGCCACGCCTGGGCTGGAACAGCTGGGCGCGCATCGCCCCGGCGGCGCGGGACAGTGACGATGCCGTCATCACCGAGCGCCAGGCGGTGCTTCAACCGGTCTCGTGAGGAGATGGCCATGCGGTTGGAACTCAGGCAGGTCAAGGGAAACGGAGCCGGGACAGGGGCGCAACCCTGGGTGCTGGAACGCGGGCGCCGAACGCTCGGACGATCGATCGATTGCGACTGGCAAGTGCCGGACGCGGGCCGCACCGTCTCCAAGCTCCACTGCACCATTCTGCGCGATCGCGACGGCTATCTGCTGCGCGACGAAAGCGCCAACGGCACCCGCGTCGACGGTGTCCTGGTCCTGGAGGGCGAGACCGCCCGCCTGCGGCACCAGTCACGCCTGGAACTGGGGGGCCATGCCTTTGCGGTGTCGGTCATCGGCGAAGCCGACCGCGACATTGTCGACCCCGAGGCAGGCCTTGCCGTCAGCCCGGAGAATCTGACGATCACCGCCATCCTCGCCGATATCGCACCGGGTGGGCAGATCGCGACCGGGGTAATGGGCGGTCGCCTCTCGGATGACTGGCCGCTGCCGCAGCCGAATGCTCCCGTAGCGAAGGGTCGCAAGCGCGAGGCCCCTCCTTCCTCGCGCCATGTCGAGATCGGCTGGGACGGCCCGCCGGATCCCAAGGCGATCAAGCCGGTTCTGCCGGACGACTGGAACGAGGATTTCGACTACGGCAACCGCCTCGAACATGGTCGGGCTACCTTCGTGTCCGTGCCCATGGCCCGTGGGCGCAGCAAGGACAATGCCGAAACCGCGCCGGCAAATGACGATGCGATTGAGGCGGCTGCTCCCACGGAACGGGACGAAGATCCAGCCGATTTCCTGCCCGCCATGGCGGCGCCCTTTTCCTGGCCGCCGCGCTGCGACACCCTGCTGGCCCAATGCGAGGAAGCACTCGAGAGGGCCTTCGTCCCGTTCGAGATCGACCCCGCCGCCTTGACACCGGCACCCGATGTCTTCGGCCTCGATCGAGAGGAAGCCCTGCTGAGGCGGCTCGAAACCCTGCTGGCACGCCAGCAGGCGCTTGCAGACGCGCTCGGCACCCTGGTTCGCGAAGTCGGGCCCCAGTTGGAGCCACGCATCATCGAGGCGAGCATCGATGCCCGCGCGATCAGCCTGCCCTGGCGCCGCAACGGGGCCTACTGGCAGGCCTATCGCCGGCAATTCGAGGCCGACGGCCGGGATCTTTCCGTCCGCGACCTGTTTCGCAGGGCAATGCTGCGCTCGCTCGAGCCGGCTAGGAACGAACCAGTCGGCGGCGAGCCGGCCCCGACTGCGCACAGCACGACAAGCAAGGACGACGAAGTCGCATGAGAAACGAGAACAGGGTCGCATGGAGCGAGGGAATGTTCCTTCGCGTGCAGCATTTCCAGCAGGCCGACCGCTGGACGGAGCGGCTCGTTCGAGCGACCACGCGTGAGCTTGCCGCCTATCCCTGGGGTATCGCCGAGATCGGGATCGACCGCGGCGCCCTGGCGATCGGGCAGTTCGCCCTGGCGAATCTGCGCGGCACCCTGCCCGACGGCACGCCCTTCGAAGCCCCCTTCGACACCGACCTGCCGCCGCCGCTCGAGCTCGACGAGGCCACCAAGAACGCCATCATCTATCTGGCGCTGCCGGCCCGCCGGCCCGGACGAGCCGACATCGCCCTCAATGGCGGGGCGTCCTCGCCCGGCGTGCGTTTCGTCGCCTCGCATTACGAGGCGCCGGATGCCAATGTCGAGACCGACTTCATGGCCCCCATCGATGTCGGTCGGCTGAGCCTGCGTTATCTCAAGAGCGGCGACGACCTCGCCGGCTATGAGCTGATCGGTCTGGCCCGGGTGATCGAAGTGCGCTCGGACAAGGCCGTGCTGCTCGATCCGGACTACATCGCCCCGTGCCTGAACTGCGCTGCCGAAGCGCGGCTCAGCGAACTCATGGCCGAACTTCTCGGCATCGTGCGCCACCGCGCGGCGGCGATCGCCGAGCGCATCGGCGATCCCACCATCCGCGGCACCGCCGAGGTCGGCGACTACTTCCTGCTGCATATCCTCAACCGGGCCGATCCGCTGCTCAGCCACATCGCCGCCAATGCGACGCGGATCCATCCGATGACCTTCTACGAGCATTGCATCCAGCTCGCCGGGGAACTCGCCACCTTCACCATGGATTCCAAGCGCGCCAGCGAATTCCCGCCCTATCGGCACGACGACCTCAAGGCGACCTTCGCCGCCGTGTTCGACGATCTCAGGACCTCGCTCTCGGCCGTGCTCGAACAGGCGGCCGTCGCCATCGAGCTTGCCGAGCGCCGGCATGGCGTGCGCGTGGGCACCATCAACGACCGCACGCTGCTCAAGGATGCCGGCTTCGTGCTGGCCGTCAGGGCCGAGATGCCGGCCGAGGAGGTGCGCCGCCGCCTGCCGGCCCAGATCAAGGTGGGCCCGGTGGAGCGCATCGCCGAACTGGTCAATGTCGCCCTGCCCGGCATTCCCGTCCGGCCCCTGCCCGTGCTGCCGCGCCAGCTGCCCTATCGCTCGGGCACGATCTATTTCGAGCTCGATACCAAGAACCCGCTGTGGAAACAGCTCGATACGTCGGGCGCCATCGCCCTCCATCTCGCCGGCGACTTTCCGGGCCTGGAGATGGAACTCTGGGCACTGAGGGAGTGAAGGAGGCCAGCCGATGAACAAGGCAACCACAGCGCCTTGGCAGTCCCTGCCGACGGTGGTCGAACTCACCGAGGACGGCGCCAGGAAGCAGCAGGTCGCCCGCAAGATGGCGGAGATGCTGGACGATGCGCCGCAGGACGCCGCAGGTCCGGCCGAGCCGTTACGCTCCGGCGGCTGGTCGGCGGACACGCTGGTGCGGAATTTCCGCTTCGGCGGCGAGGAAGTCCCCACCATCGTGGCCTCCGCCGCTCCCCTGCTCAATCTCGCCCATGCCCTGCGCCACACGGCGGACCAGCCCGACATCGAGCAACTGCGCCGCACCACCACCGAGGCGATCAACCGCTATGAGCGCGACCTCGCCGGCGCCCGGATAAGCCCGGAGCGGGCTCGTGCCGCGCATTACGTCGTCTGCGCCACCGTCGACGATGTGGTGCTGAGCAAACCCTGGGGCGTACGCGCCGGCTGGGCCCGCTCGGGCCTGGTCTCGACGTATCACATGGATGTGACCGGTGGCGACAAGTTCTTCGAACTGCTCGACTATTTTCACCAGAGCCCGGGCGCCAACAAGGATCTGCTGCTGTTGATCTATCTGTGCCTGTCGCTTGCCTTCGAAGGACGCACCCGCGTCTCCCCCCGCGGGGCGCTCGAACTCAGCCGCATCCGCGACAGCCTCTACAAGACGCTGCTCGGCCAATATGGCGCCTTCGAGCGGGAATTGTCGCCGCACTGGCGCGGCGTTATCGCCAGGCACAAGCCCCTGCGTACCGCTGCGGCGCTCTGGACGCTGCTCAGCATCCTCGCTCTGCTGTTCGGGCTCGGCTACCTCTTCTTCTCGCTCTCGCTCGACCGGGCCTCTGACGGCACATTCGTACGCCTCGCCAACCTGCCGCCCAACGAGGCGCCCAGCGTCTTCATCCCGCCGCCTCCCAAGGCGAAGGACCCGCCCCCGGTCCAGGTTCAGGCCAAGGCGGAGCTCCCCCCGGAACCTGTGGGCGTAAAACGCCTGCGGGGCTTCATGAACTTCCTGCAGCCGGAGGTCGACCAGAAGCTCGTGAGCTTGTGGAACGACAACGGCCAGGTTCTGGTCCGCATCAATAATGCCGGCCTGTTCGATACGGCCAGGGCTGACGTCAAACCCGGCTTTCGCGATCTGATCGACAAGATCGGCTTCGCACTGGCAACCGCGCAATTCAAGGCGAGGGTGGTCGGCTATACCGACAACAGGCCCTTCAATGGCAACTCGCGCATCCGCAACAATCAACAATTGTCAGAGGCGCGAGCCATCGCAGTTGGCGACATCTTGTCGAACTATATCGCTGGCGGCGTCAGTACCGAGGGCCGAGGCGAGGCTGACCCGGTCGCCTCCAACGACACGAAGGAAGGGCAGGATCAGAACCGCCGCACGGAGATCCTGGTGATCGGCAAGCCCGAGGACGGCTACACCGGCTCGCCCCTCGTCCTGAGCCTGCCGCCGGTCAATCGCAACGTCATACGGCCGGGAGGCGCCACGCCATGAACCCGCTCAGCTATTATTATACGATCCGCTCCTATGTCGAAGCTTATGGCACGCTGCTCGGCCAACGCTTCCTGCCCATCGTCTGGATCGCGGCGCTCTGCCTGATCATCTGGTTCTACGGCCACCTCATCGGCTATGGCGAATTCTATCCGCTTGCCAGCGCCACCAATCGGCTGATCGCCATCGGCATCGTGCTGGTTGCCGGTCTCGCCTATATAGGCATCAGCATCTACAAGGCCCGCAAGCGCGACAAGGCGCTGGTCGCCGACCTCGAAAAGAGTGCGGAGGCGGAAGCCGCCGCCAGCCAGCAGGCCGAAGTCAGCGAAATCCGCGATCGCCTGAAGCAGGCCCTGGCGCTGCTGCGCCGCGTCACCAAGAAACGCTTCGGTTATGTCTATGAACTGCCCTGGTATGTGATCTTCGGGGCGCCCGGCTCGGGCAAGACCACGGCTCTCACCCATTCGGGGCTGAAATTTCCGCTCGGCGATGCGCTCGGCGCCAATTCCGTGCAGGGCATCGGCGGCACGCGCAGCTGCAACTGGTGGTTCACCGACGAAGCCATCCTGATCGATACGGCGGGCCGCTACACCACACAGGACGATCTCAACGGCAGCTCCAAGGCCGGCTGGGAGGGATTCCTGACCCTCCTGAAGAAGCACCGCCGCTCGCAGCCGGTGAATGGCGCCCTGGTCACCCTGTCGATTGCCGACATCCTGACCCGCGAGCCGACGGCGCGCTTGGAAGAGGTGCGCGCCATCCGCCAGCGCCTGTCGGAGCTCGACGAATATCTGCAGGCCCGCGTCCCCGTTTATCTCGTGCTGACGAAATCGGACCTGCTCACCGGCTTCGTTGAGTTCTTCGACGGCTTCAATGCCAGCGATCGCGAACAGGTCTGGGGCACCACCTTCGGTCTCGACGAGAGCTACAAGGCCGAGAATCTGCCCGAGCGTTTCCTGGAGGAATTCAGCCTGCTCCAGCAGCGTGTCGACGCCATGCTGATCGAGCGCCTGCAGCAGGAACCCGACAGCGAGATACGCGGCCGCATCTTCCGTTTCCCCGCCGAACTCGCCGCCCTCAAGGAGCGCCTGCACGAGGTTCTGGTGGAACTTTGCGCCGGGTCGAAGCTGGTGGAGTCCCCGCTGCTGCGCGGCATCTATTTCGCTTCCGGCACACAGGCGGAGATACCCGGGGCCGCTGGCGCAACACGCATGCGCCGCAGCTATTTCCTGCCGCGCCTATTCAAGGAAGTCATCTTCGGAGAAGCCGCGCTCGTTGCGCGCGACAAGCGGCTGACCCGCCGCCAGCTGATGCTGCGCCGTATCGCCTATGGCGCCTCGGCCGTGGTTCTCGGCGTGGTCTTCTCGAGCTGGATCGCCACCTATTTCCAGAACTCCCGTGCCCTGGCGCAGGCCGACGAGCGCATCAGTTCCTATGAGAAACTGGTGCAGGGCATTCCGGTACGGGATGTCACCGACACCGATTTCCTGCGCATCCTGCCGGCGCTGAACAATATCAGAGGCGTGACCGATGGCTTTTCGGGGGCCGATACGTGGCAGATCGGCTTTGGGCTGGACCAGAGGGACAAGATCGCCGGCCGCCAGCGCGAAGCCTATCAGCGTGCCCTCAATTCGCTGCTGCTGCCACGCCTGATGGTGCAGCTGCAGAAGCAGTTGGGCGACACCTCCGATGTCCGCCAGACCTTCGATGCCCTCAAACTCTATGGCATGCTCGGCGGATTGGGCCAGGTCGACGCTCAATTCGCCTCGCAGGAAGCCGAGCAGATCTTCGATGCCCTTTATCCCGGCGAGGGACGGGCGGTCGCCCGCCGCGAGCTTCTCCAGCATGTCGAACAGCTTGTGGCGAGGCGGTTGCCGCCGATCGATATCGACCAGACCCTGGTCGCCAAGGCGCGGCAGGCGATCAGCGGGCAGAGCCTGGCGGCACGCACCTATGACATCCTGGAGGAGAACCGGGAGGTCCGCGCCCTGGCGCCCTGGGTTCCCGCCGATGCGCTCGGCCCGCTCGGCGAACGGGTGTTCCAGCGTAAATCCAAGGCTGCTCTGCGCGAAGGCATTCCCGGCCTGTTCACCGGCGAAGGTTATCGTTCCGTCGTCCTGCCGGAGGTCGCCGAAGCCGCCCGCCAGGCGCTGGACGAACACTGGGTCCGCGGCGAGCCGCCGAGCGGCGGCATGACGGTGGAGAGCCTGTCTCTGGCCGCGCTGCAGCTCTATTTCGATCAGTACGAGAAACGCTGGGCAAACCTGCTGGCCGATCTGGGCATAAAGCCGTTCCAGTCGCTGGCCGATGCCGCCGATACGCTTCGCGTCCTCTCCAGCGAGCCGGGCCCGATCGAATCCCTGGCGCGTTCCATCGCCAAGGCTGCCGATCTCAGGCCCCAGGCGAACGCCTCCGTCGCGATGGCCCCGCAAGGCGGGGAGAGCGTTGCGTTGAACGACAGCACGATCAGCGTCCCCGATCCCTATGGCCGCCTGCGCGAAGCGCTGGAGACACCCAAGCAGAGCGAGACCACCAGTTCAGAAAAGCCGCGCTCGCAGATCCAGGCCCTGAAGCCGCTCCTCGGAGCCATGTATACCCAGCTCTCGCGCGCCGCCGGGTCGACACAGC
Organism: Labrys sp. LIt4; assembly: GCF_017813775.1. Lineage (NCBI taxonomy): Bacteria > Pseudomonadati > Pseudomonadota > Alphaproteobacteria > Hyphomicrobiales > Xanthobacteraceae > Labrys > Labrys sp. LIt4. The sequence continues at coordinate 614,210 of NZ_JAGIPY010000001.1, read as the reverse complement.
CGGCGAACAAGATCTTCAACACCGACAGCCAGCTCGCCGCCGCCGTCCAGTCCCTGGCGGAAGAGAGCCGGCGCCTGCCGCCCCCGATCGACGATCTGGTAGCGGGACTTGTCGGGGATGTCGGCGCACTGGCGTCCAAGACCGCCCGTAACGAGGCGGCCGACAAATGGGCCGGCGACGGCGCCAGGCTCTGCTCCACCATCATGACTGGGCGCTATCCCTTCGAACGGTCTGCCAGGGAGGACATGGCGTTGACGGATTTCGCCCGGCTTTTCGGCCCGAAGGGGCTTTTCCCAAGCTTCTTTCAGAACGAGCTGCAGGCTTTCGTCGACACCTCCGCTACGCCCTGGCGCTGGAAAGGCGCGCCCGGCACCGAGGGTATAGCAAGCGAAGCACTGGCGCAGTTCGAGAACGCCGATAAGATCCGCAAGGCCTTCTTCCCGAACGATGGCGAGATGCCTTCGATTCGCATCACCATCACCGGCGTGGCCCTGAATGACGCGGCTGATATGGCAGTTCTGACAACCGCTGGAGAGACGCTTCGCCTCTTCAGGGATAGTCCTCAAGCAAAGATATTCGAGTGGCCCTCGAAGGACGCCACGGCCGAGTCCTGGGTCGTCGTGCGCCCCACCGAATTCAATCAAAAGATACAGGCATCCGGAGAATGGGCGACCTTCCGGCTGCTCGACAAGGCCGTGATCACTGCTGAAGGTACCGATCTGTTCAAAGCCCGCTTCAGCCAGGACGGCAGGAGCGCCGAGTTCAGGGTGCAGTTCGGCGGCACGCTCAATCCCTATCGCCTGAAGGCGATCGCGGATTTCAAATGTCCCTCGCAGTTCTGAGGGGGAATGATGGCTCCGCGCGGCGCATCCCATCCGGCTCCTTCCGAGAATGACGGCATCGGCTTTTTCGGCAAGGTGCCGAGCCATGGCGATTTCGTCTCGACCGGCCTTGGCCGCCAGGCCGAGACCGAGCTCGTCAACTGGCTGCAATCGGGCCTGCAGGAAAGCGAGCAGACGCTCGGCACGCAATGGGAAAACCTGTTCCACGCCTCCCCGCCCTGGCGTTTCGTGATCGAGCGATCCCTGTGGGGGCATGCCACCATGGTCGGCATCCTGCTGCCGAGCCGGGACAGGGTCGGCCGCAGCTTCCCCCTGGTGATCGCGGCGCGGCTCGGCAATTATGAAGGTCCGGCGCGCCTTTTCTGCTTCGACGAGAGCTGGTTCACCGCCGCAGAAGCGATTGCCGAGACCTCCACGCTGCGCGATTTCGACATCACGGCCTTTCTCGGCGGTCTGAAGCGCCTGCGCCTGCCCCAGGCCCGGCCGGTGCCGCCACCACCGCCCGGCGCCGCCGATGGCCGCGTCTCGCTATGGTGGACCGTCGAGAGCGGCACGGGGCGGGCCAGCGGCTTCAAGACTCAAGGGCCCCCGCGTGCCGGCGATTTCGTGCGCCTGCTGAAAGGCGGCAACCCCACCGTCAAGCAGCCCTCCCGGCCACCTACATCGCCCCCTCCGGTCGAGAAAACCGAGATGGCTCCCCCGCGGGTGGAGGCACCTCCGCTGCCGGCATTGGCGATGGAGCGCGGCTATGCCACCCACGCCGGCACCCGCCTGTCGATCAATGCCGACGCTTTGCTGGTCTCCGACAATCCGCGCCTTTTCGCGGTCGCCGATGGGGTCGGCGACGGCAACGGCGCCGCGGAAGCGGCAAAGATCGTCACCAACACGCTGGCCCATGTCTCCCCGGCCGATATGCTCGAGACCCTGGTACAGGATGTCAAAGGCAAGCTCGGGCGGGCGCATAGCTTGGTGCAATCAATTCGCTTCCCCGGCGCGGTGGAGCCCCCGAGCGCCAGCGTCGTCAGCCTCGCCGTCGAGAACGGAGATTTCGCCGTGGTCTGGGCGGGCAATGCCCGCTGCTACCTGATGCGCGACGGCATGATGCGCTGCCTGACGCGTGACCATGTCGAGATCGGCTTGCGTTTCGCGCTCGCGCGCAGCATCGGTGCACCCCGCCAGCTGGTGCCCGAAATCGTCTATGACAGGGCACAGCGCGGTGATCGCTTTCTCCTCTGCAGCGCCGCGCTCGCGCGTGTCCTCGACGAGCGCACCATCGCCGCCACCATCGCCGAGCAGCCGGTGAAGGAGGCTGCCGCTGCCCTGGTCCAGGACGCTCTCATCGCCAATGTGCGTGAGAATGTCAGCGCCATCGTCGTCGCAGTCCAAGCCGCATGAGCGGGGAACCGCCACCGGAAGACCTGGAGGCGGTCGCCACTCGCTTCGCCGCCTTGTGGCAGGCCCTCAGCCGAAGCGGCGCAGGACCGCGTCCGCCCGCCGAGATCCGGCTGCTGGCCGACCGCGTGCGCGATGCGCTCGACCGGCGCATAGACCGGCTGGATGCGGCGGACCCGGGTTTCATCGCCAACAGCTTCGCCCAGGAAGCAAGGGCCCATGAGGGCGCACTCACCGAGATCCATCGGCTCCGCCATCGCGATCTCGGCACCCTCCACGCTCTCAAGACACTTCGACCCGACCAGGCCGACAATGTTGTCGCCCGCGATCTCCTGCTGCGCGAGGCCGGTTTCGGCGCCAGGCTGCGCCACCGCCATGTCGCCGCCGCCACGGCCGCCCTGCGGCTTGCCGACGGACGGCCCGCTTTGCTGATGGACTGGCTGCCCTTCAGCCTCTCGGAGCGCATGCAGAAAGCTCCATCCTGCTACGACGAGATCCTCGCGACCGCCGCCGCCCTGCTGTCGGGGCTGGAGGCGGTGCATGAAGCAGGACTGGTGCATGCCGATCTCGCGCCGGACAACCTGCTCTATGACGGCGAGGATCTCGCCACGCTGCGCATCGCCGATTTCGGGATCGCCCTGGAAGCCGGGCAGCGCCATGGTGATGTCGATCTGGCGAAGGCCGGCCGCGAGGGCTTCAGCGCCCCCGAACAGCAGGCCGGCGAGCCGCTCGACGGCCGGGCGGACCTCTATGCCTGCGGACGGATCCTGTCCATGCTGCTGGAAGGAGCTGCGGTTCCCACCGATGCACGAGATTTCCTGCAGGAATTCTCAGCACGACTGGTCCATCCCGACCCGGACGGGCGGCCGGCATCGGCAAGCATTGCCCTGGCGATGCTGCGAAGCGGCCGGATGGTTCCCTGAAGCCTTGCCTCGTCAGTGGGACGGCAGGTTCAGCGACACGCCCGGCGCCGGGGGCGGGCTGGAGGGGATGCCTCCCGTCGGCTGCGGCGCCGCCGCCGTCGGTACGCTCTTCTGGAACACGGTGAAGAGCTTGGCGAAATCGACCATGCCGGCATTGCTAGCGAAGAGCATGTCGCCGCTCTCCATCTGGACCTGCTGCATCATCAGGAGGCTGGAGGCATCCCTCATATTGATGCGGAAGATCACGGCGCGCGGCGGTGGCGGCGAGGCCATGGCTTCCGGGCAATTGGTGCGCGGCGGCATGGTGCCGTTGCCATAGGGCGAGGGCCGCACCAGCACGCAATCCTTGGTCGTCCAGTAATAGGCGCGCTTGCGGAACAGGTAGACGTAACGGGAATCGGCCCGGTCATCGAGCAGGCCGCCGCTACGCGCGATGGCCTGCGCCAAGGTGAGCTGGCCGGGTTCGAAATTGAACTCACCGGCGCTCTTGAACGCCCCCATCGCGGTGAAGCTCGGCGTGTTGCCCCCCAGGATGACCTGGTCGCCCGGCTGCAGATAGATGTTCTGCTTGGGGTCGGCCATCACCTGGTCGAGGCTCTGGTCGGCGCGCTGATTGCCGCGAATGACGGTCACCGTCGTCGCATTGGCAGGGCCGGTGGCGCCACCGGCTCTCGCCACCACATCGAGGATGCGCTCCTTGCCCGAAGCCATCGCCATGCGGCCGGCCGCACGCACGGCGCCGGAAACGGCAACCGCGCTGTTGGGCCGGTCGACGATGGTCACCACGGCCTGGGGATTGACGGAAGAGCCCTTGAGGCTGCCGACGATGCGTTTCTGCACCGCTTCCGGCGAGGAACCCGCTACGCGCTGCTTGCCGACGAAAGGAATGTCGATCGAGCCATTGTCATCGACGGTGAAGCGCCCAAGATCCAGCGTCTTGCTGTTGGTCGGCGAGAACAGGCCATCCTCGCCGGTATCCAGCACGGTGATCTGCAGGACGTCGCCGCGGCTGATCTGGGTGCCGGTATATCCGGCCGAACGCAGTTTCGCGAGACCCGGCGTGCCGACGAAGGACGAAACGCTTGCGCCCGGCCCCTGAGCCATCTGCGCGGCGTAGGTGATGTCGACGACCGGAACACGCTCATTCGTATAAGGCTGGCGCGCATTCAGGAAACTCCCGGCGCTCGGGCCGTCGGATGGACTGGAGCAGCTACCCAGCACGACAAGCAGGCCTACGCCCAGCAGCTTCCGCATTCCCAATCCTCATAACGAATCGTTAATCGCACAGATATCCAAATGCCACATTAAAGACAATATCTCTACGTCGGTGACGGAATAACGCCAAAGCTTAAACAAGCGGCAATCTATTCCGCGACGAGCCATTGTCATAAAGTTGTTACACTGTACTCAGTTACCCATGTAACAGCCGTAGAGCGTTGAGGCACCCGCCCCGCCATACTTCACGGAACAACGGCTATGCGCTTGCCGGAGACGGTATCATCATGACTTTCAGCGGAAAAGACACCGAGATGCTGCTTCGCGTACCAGTACGGCAGCATGGACATGCCGGCTGCACATGCGGCCAGCACCGCCAGGAGCGACGTCTGCGGCTTGCCGATCTAGGGATTGGGGTTCGGGAAAATCGACTGGTCGGAGTGGCAGGATTTGAACCTGCGACCCCTACGTCCCGAACGTAGTGCTCTACCAGGCTGAGCCACACTCCGTATCCAGTCGTGGGCGGCTCTATAGCGGGATCGTCGGCGAGCCGCAAGCAGGATATGCGCTTTTTTGGTGATGAATTTCGCTGCGCTTTTTTGTAGCCCTATCTTGCAGCCTCTGAGCGAACCGTTTATTGAGCCGCACCGATTGGGGCGTAGCCAAGTGGTAAGGCAGCGGATTTTGATTCCGCCATTCGGAGGTTCGAACCCTCCCGCCCCAGCCAGGTTTTTCCTGCCCGCCCGGATTTCCACGCCTCCCTCAGAGCCAACGCGCCCAGTCGGAAATTTGCGTTTCCGTGTTAGGCACGACGCCTTGCGGCCGCCCTTTTGTTTGCGCAGCATGGCGCAGCAAATCAATGCGATGGAGGCAAATGTGCGCATGACGATGGCAGCATTCCTGGCAGGCGCCCTTTGTCTCGGCAGCCTCCCGATTCCGCCGGCGCTGGCGACAGAAAAGCCTCCCGCCGACAAGGCGGCGCCGGCCGTCAAGCCCCCAGCGCCCGCCAAGCCGCATGCGCCCGTCAGCCAGGCGGTCGACTATGGCGACATGCGCTGCGGCTTCGCCGTACGCCGCCGCGATATCCTAGACAGCCAGATCATCGCCTGGGCGGGCGGCTATATCGAAGGCTATGCCAAGGCCAATCCCGGGCATTTCGGCAGCGGACGCTCCCTTGCCGATCTCACCGACCCGGTCGCCCTGCGCACCCATCTGCGCGGCTATTGCCTGAAGCACCGTGACAAGTCCCTCGAAACCGCCGTGCTCGCCATGGTGCCGCGCCCGCATGGCGGCGACAAACCCGCTGCGCCGGCGCAACACCCCGCCCCCCAATAGGCGGCTCAGCGCCGGATGAAACGCTCGACATAGTCAGGGCCCAGGCCGTTGGCGGCGTAATGGGCCCGACACATGTCGATCTTGGAGAAGACGTCCTCGAACCCCGTCACCTTGCCCCAGGGGTCGACATAGATCATGGCGCCGGTGATGTGGAACAGGGTGATCATCTCCTCGCAATCCTCCGGCACCACGAGGGTATGGGTCTCGCCGGGCGGCTCGAACACATAGGAGCCGGTCTCGGCCACCCAGTCATGCTCGAGATAGTGCCAGCGCCCCTTGAGGACATGGCCATGCACCGGCGCCGGATGGCGGTGGCGCGAGAGCACGCCGGATTTGCGCACGCGCAGCAGGTTGACCCAATAGCCCTGCCCGGCATGCAGGCAGAGGGGGCGGAACCAGACATTCTCCATCTGCGGCACCCAGACACGCTCGTCATCGGGCAGCACATGCGGCACCACGATCTCGAGGGCCGCTTCCGCGGGCATCGGCAGTTGATAGGGCATCCGGCTCTGGTCGAGCTTGCGGTCGGGCGCAGTCATGGCTTCATCCAATCAGATAGCCGCCGTCGACGGGCAGGATCGTGCCCGTGACGAAAGCGGCGGCGGGGGAACATAGGAACAGCACGGGCCCGACAAGATCCGCCGGCACGCCCCAGCGCCCAAGCGGCGTGCGCGCCAGGATGGGGCCGCTGCGGGCAGGGTCCTCGACCAGCGCCTTGGTGAGCGGCGTCTCGATCCAGCCTGGAGCAATCGCATTGACGCGAATGCGCTCGCCGGCCCAGGCGATGGCCAGCGATTTGGTGAGCTGGGCGATACCCCCCTTGCTGGCGCTGTAGGCTGGCACCAGGCCGCCGCCGAAGAAGGACAGCATGGAGGCGAGATTGACCACGGCACCGGCACCGGAGGCCGCCAGAGCGCTGCGGCAGGCGGCACACAGGCGCATGGTGCCGTTGAGATTGATGTCGACGACCTCCTCGAACGTCTCGGGCTCATGCTCGGCGCCCCGCCGGATGATGCCGGCGGCATTCACGAGCACGTCGAGCCGCTCGTAGCGCCCGGCCAGCGCGGCGACGGCAGCGCCGTCCCTCACGTCGAGCTCCACCGTCTCGATGCCGGGAGGAGCCGTCGCGCCCGGCAAGCCGGCCGCCACGACGCTGGCGCCGGCCTCGGCAAAACCCGCCGCGATGGCTGCTCCGATGCCGCTGGTGCCGCCACTGACCAGCACCTGCCTGTCCTTGAAATCGAATTGCATGATCCATTCACCGCGGTGCTCCGGCTGAGGCGGACACCTTGGAATGATCTGACAATACCCCCTGCCCGACGTCAATCCGGGTGCGACGATGAGAAACGGCCAAGAACGACACGATTTCTTCGATGCATCAGCAGGCAGGACCGCTGCATGTTACTTGACACCTTTGCTCAACTTGAATTTACTCAACGGCAATAAATAAAGGCGGCGTGATGACCGTGGCCTCGCCCAGCGCGCTTTGTGCTTTGATGGAATGATTTCCAATCGCAAAGACGTGTCGGACCAGTAAGTGAGAGCAAACAAGCGCTCATGCCTGAACGCATTTTGCTCCAGGCGGTAAGGGGGAGGGAAGCCATGGCGCCCGCGTCAATGGCGGAACGCGGATTGACCTCCGCGCGCATCCGTCACTACCACCACCGGATCGTGCTGCAGCGCCTGCGACGCCTGCGCGAGGCCTCCAAGGCCGATCTCGCCCGTGCCGCCAACCTTACCAACACGGCGATCGGCGAAATCGTCTCGGACCTGCAGGCCTTCGGACTGATTTCCGTGGTCGGCAAGCGCTATCACGGCCAGCGCGGCCAGCCGGCGACGCTGCTACGCCTGGAGCCGACCGGGGCCTATGGCATCGGCGTGCGCATTGACCGCAACCGCATCGAGACCGCCCTTGTCGATCTCGGCGGCCATCTCATTGACAAGCGTTCGCATGATTACCCCCTGCCCGCCCCGCAGGAGGCCCTGGCGGTGGTGGCGGCCGACGTCGCCGATCTCAAGGCCATCGCCGACGCCTTGTCTCCCGGGCGCGTGCTCGGCATCGGCCTGGCCCAGCCCTATAATCTCGGCGCCTGGCTCGACCGGCTGAATTTGGAAATCGACACGCTCTCGCTGTGGGAGGGCTACGATTTTGCCGCAGCCCTGCAGAGCTTGACCGGCCTCGACGTCCATGCCGAGAATGACGGCACCGCCGCCGCCATCGCCGAGCTCTTCTACGGCTTTGGCCGGGAATCCGATGATTTCGTCTATTTCTTCCTCGGGCCGGCGATCGGCGGCGGCGTGGTGCTGGGCGGCGATTATCGACGGGGGGCCCAGGGCAATGCCGGCGACGTCGCCATGCTGCCCGTGCCTCCCTCCCGCCTGCCTTCGGTGCCTCCGCCCAAAGGTCCCTATGATATCCTCCTCGCCCGTGCCTCCATTGCAGCCCTGATGCGCCATCTTGGCTGGCATGGTCGCAAGATCGTCGGGCCGCACGATCTGCCGGCCGCCATCGCCGCCAATCCGGCGGCACTGGAAGAATGGATTGCCGATTGCGTCGATGCCCTGGTCGGACCGGTCCTGTCGGCACAGGCCCTGCTCGACGTTCCCAATGTGGTCATTGACGGAGACCTCGGGCCCCCGATCATGCGGGAAATCGTTGCCCGCCTCGAAACGGCGCTTGCCGCCGCCATTCCCGAAGCGCGCAGCGCGCCGGTGCTGCGGCTGGGGACATTCGGCTCGATCGCCCACGCCCTGGGTGCGGCCAGCCTGCCGCTGTTCATCGACTTCGCGCCGCGGGCCACCCTGTCGGCCAGCGCACGGCCGATCGCCTCCTTGGGAGAGACCCGCCTGGCCTGATTTCCTCAATCTCGGGGTAATAAAACCAGGGAGCATAAAGGCAGACCCGTCATTGCGAGCGAAGCGAAGCAATCCAGGGCAGTAAACCCTGTGCCTTCAAGCTCCTGGATTGCTTCGCTTCGCTCGCAATGGCGGCGCTGGTGAGTCAAACCTTATGCAGGTTGGTATAATCAGCGCTTCTCTTCTTCCTTGAGCCAGTCGAGCCGCACGAGACCACTGCCTTCCTTGGCAAAAAGCGGTGCGAGATAGTCCCCCACGGCCCGCAATTCCTCGTCCAGCTTCCAGGGTGGGTTCACGATGATCATGCCGCAGCCATTGAGGCGATCGATGCGCTGCACGGCGTAGCGGCTGAGCTCGAAGCGCAGGATGCGGCTGGCGGGCAGTGCGGCCACCTTGCGCGCGAAACTCTCGACCTCGCGCATGCCCTTGATCGGATACCAGATGGCATAGATACCGGTGGCCCAGCGCCGCAGGGCCTGTGCCAACCCGTCCGCGATGGCCCGGAACTCGTTGTCCTCCTCGAAAGGCGGATCGATGAAGACCAGGCCGCGCCGCTCGGGCGGCGGCAGCAAGCCTGGCAGCAGGGCCCAGGCATCGCCCTCCATCACCTTGACCCGCTTGCCACGGGCGAAATTGCCCTTGAGCCGGCCGGCATCCTCGGGGTGCTTTTCGCAAAAAACCAGACGATCCTGATCCCGCGTCAGATCCGCGGCGAGCCAGGGCGAGCCCGGATAGAGCGGCGGGGACTGGGCCATCAGCCCCTGGCACAGGCCGTGCCAGGGCGCGATCAACTCGGCGACCCGCGCCGGTGGCGGATTTGCCGCCACCAAGCCGATGCCGTCCCGCCATTCGCCGGTGCGGCGGGCCTCGTCGGCTTCGAGACTGTAGAGCCCGGTACCGGCATGGGTGTCGATCACGCGGAAGGGCGTCTCCTTCGCCTTGAGAAGGGTCAGGATACGCGCCAGCACGATATGTTTGAGGACGTCGGCAAAATTGCCGGCGTGGAAGGCATGGCGATAGTTCATGATGCGTGATGCGGAACCTTCGATTTCGCTTTCCTGCCGATATAGCCTTCCCAGATCGCCACGACGAGCATGATGACGGTGGTGATGCCGCTGATCATGAGGAGATCGGTCATGAAGGCGAAAGGCACGGCAATGACCAGTGCCAGCAGGCCGACGACATGGGTGATCGGCACGCCGCCATAGATCAGGCGCTTATAGAGCGCATTGCCGACGAGATAGATCGCCGGCCCGCCGAAGATCACCGCCATGCCGCTGAAATCGACGTGATGGGCGGGATGCGCGATGGACAGATCGTTGCCGACGGCGGTGACGATCACACCCGCGATCAGCGCCACGTGCAGATAATGGGTATAGGCGGCGATCTGCCCGGGATCTTCGGATTCGACGATCGCTTCCGTGGCATCCTTGGTGCTGATGTCGAAATAGATCCACCACATGGCGATCGAACCGAGGAAGGCGACGAAGAAGGCGATCAGGCCGGGCGCATCCCAGGCCGTCGATTTGGCGAGAGTGGCGCCGGTGACCAGGACGGATTCGCCCAGCGCGACGATGACGAACAGCGCACAGCGCTCGACGATATGGCCGCCTTCCACCGTCCATTCCTTGCCGGGATCGGAGCGGCCGAGCCCGGGCAGCCAGAAGCCGAACCAGGGGGCGAAATATTCGCAGGCCACCGCGATGATCCACAGCACGATGCGGGTCTCGCCCTCGGCAAGGCCGCCGGCGATCCAGATGCAGGCCGCGATCAGGTTCCAGCCGATCATGCGCTGGAAATTGCGGGAAATCGGCGTCCCGGCACCCAGGCTGAGCACGGCGAAGGCCGTACGCCCGACCTGGATGGCCGCAAAGCAGATCGCGAAGATCAGCCCGCGTTCCCCGAAGGCTTCCGGCAAGGCTGCGGCCATCACGAGGCCCAACGCCATCAGCACGAACAGGCAGATGCGAACCGGTGTCTTCTCGGGATCGAACCAGTTGGTGAACCAGCAGGTATATTGCCACGCCAGCCAGACGGCGAACCACAGGACCAGGGTTTGCAGCGCCCCGCCCCAGGAAAGGTGCTCCAGAAGCGAATGGGAAAGCTGCGTCACCGTAAAGACATAGACGAGATCAAAGAAGAGTTCCGCATAGGAAACGCGGGCCTCATGACCATCGCGCTCACGTAGAAAACTGGAGGTGCCGCCCTGATGTGCTGCCATTGTACCTATTACCTCCGCCCAGCCCATATCGCCGGGAACCCGACGGAGTGGCAAGAGGGGAAATGGCAGCCCGGCAGCCTGGCAAGGAGAAGTCCACGGATCAGTCCTGATCGCCTAAAGCGTTTTGTGATTTCTCGGAATCACCGAGAATCGCAAAGACGCGTCGAAACAAACAGTTAGGGCAGACGAGCGTTCACGTGCGAACGCGCTTTGCTCTAGCCAGGCCCATATGACCGCCTCCGCCGGACGGCGGGGATGATCAGGCCAGCTACGGGATCGGCAGGACTTCGCGATCGATCCTCAAAGCGCGCATCCGGCTGGGCGGTTCGGCGAGATGAGTCGCTTTCGGCATGAACGGGCCATCGAAGCCCACTCGCGGGCGAAAAAAGCGAGCCTCGCATCTCATCCGGGAAATTGGATCAAAGCCGGATCACATAGCTCTTGCGCGTGGTTTCCACCACTTCCCAGCTGCCGGCAAAGCCCGGCTCGAGGATCATGGTGTCCCCGGGCCGCAATTCCACCGGCGCCCCGCCATCCGGCGTCACGATGGAGCGCCCTTCGAGCAGCGTGCAGCTCTCCCATTCCTCATAGACGATGCGCCAGCGCCCCGGGGTCGCCTCCCAGATGCCGCAAAAGGTCTTGCCGTCGGCGCTCTCATAGCTGTTCCAGGTGCGGAAGGCCGGATTGCCGGCTTCCAGCCGTTCGGGCTTGGGGGCGCCTGCCTCGGCCTCCCCTTCCCCCGTGCCTGCGAATTTGAGCCATAGAGCCATGTCGGTTCACCAAGACCAATGTCAGTTGAGCGCTGGTATCAGAATGTTTCGCGTCCGGCAGCCCTGGACCTGCAGTTGCGGCGGACAAGGCCGGAAATTGCGCAAATCCTTGCTCAGGCAGATGCGCAGTTCGGTGAGCACGCTGCCGCGCTCGCCACGGCCGCAGACGACCGTCATCATGTCGGGCCGCAGGCCGGGATTGGCCTGCGAGAAAGCCCGCTCGATCTCGAGCGGCGCGGCGCGGCTGTCCTGCGCAGGGCTGCGATAGGCGTCGGGAATGACCATCCGGCGATAGAGTGTCGCCATCGCCTCGAAATAGCGGGCGGGCGACAGGCCCGAGCAGGTGCCGTGCTTGCGCCATTCGTAACGGGCCAAGCCCTCCGAAGGCATCACGCCCCTGGTGGCGGCAAGATCGCGCCGCTGCACGAAGGCACCGGGATTGCATTCGGTGGGATAGTCGCGCTCGCCCTGAGGCCAGAGGCCATGCACGAGAAAGCCGAGGCGCGAACCGATACCGCACTGGTCGGGCTGCTTGGCCGTGCCGCCGGTGGCGCAGAAGCCCGGCGACCAGGTCAGGGCAAGCAGATAGAGGTCGAAATCGCCCGGCGCCCCGCCGCGGATTTCACGCGCGGCAAGGCTGCTGCTCGCCGCCATCATCAAAATGGCCGCGAGCAGGCAACGGATCACGGACGCGCCATCTTGCAGGCGGGCGCGTAGGCCAGATTATGGTCGGTGCCGTCGACGCACCATTCCACGCCCCAGCTCGCGCCGATCCAGCCGGTGTCCTCGGCGATCGAATAGGAGACGCGGCGATAATGGCCGTCATTGGTCAACACCCGCGCCACGCAGAAGCGACGCGGAATATAGCTCGGCCCCCAGGGCGAGAAGGCGACCTGGCGGTGGCGGTCGATCTGCTGGATCGCCAGGTTGGAGTGCCAGTACTTGGCCTCCTTGCGGGAAAAGCGCGCGGCGATCTCATCGGAGACAGCCTTGTCGGCGCAATGGGGCAGAATGCCGTCATAATTGGGCCCGGACAGCCAGAAATTCTTCTCCAGCGCCGAGGCGGCAAGAGCCGGCGCGCAGGATGCTGCCAGCAGGACGGCGGCAAGACCGGCAATACGCATGATGAGAATCCTTAAATCAGCAACCTGGCGAATCTGTCCGCGTGAAGGCCGCCCGTCAAGCGCCAAGCCGCAGGACCGAGTCGCAATCGGTCGGGTATGACGCGGCCCCATCTCCCCTCGCCGCCACTGTCACATTTCTGTCAGGAAACCCGGCTGTTTTGCAGCAGCCGTGAACCGGCTTAAACATGGGTTCATGAAACGGGGCGTTGATTCGGCCATGCAGAAATTCACCACCGCCCGCGAAGCTGTGCTGGCACTCCGCCCGGATGAGCCGGTCTATGGCTTCCGCCCGCAGGTCCTGGCGGCCGATGCGCGCGAATTCATGGCGCAATTCCCCGGCAAGACCGCCTATGCCGTCAAGACCAATGGCGAGCCGATGATCCTCAAGGTGCTGGCCGAGGCCGGCATCACTTCCTTCGACGTGGCCAGCCCCGCCGAATTCGAGGCGGCCCGGGCTGCCTCTCCCGAGTGCGAACTTCTTTATATGCATCCGGTCAAGGCGCAATCCCACATCCGGCTGGCGCTGGAAACCTACGGCATCCGCGAGCTTTCGCTCGACCATGAGGATGAAGTCGCCAAGATCCTGCGCATTGTGCGCGCCCTCGACATTCCGCCCGAGGAGATCACGCTGTTCCTGCGCCTGGCCACCAAGGGGGCGGCGGCCTACGAGCTCTCCAAGAAGTTCGGCGCCACGCCGACCCACGCCGTCGAACTGCTCGATCGCATGGCCGGCATCGGCTTCAAGACCGGCATCGCCTTCCATGTCGGCTCGCAGGTCGAGGATCCCGAGACCTATGAACGGGCGCTGGCCTCCGTCGCCTGGGTGCGTTCGCGCATCAAGGAAGATATCGTCAGCCTCGACATCGGCGGCGGCTTTCCCGCGCAATATGGCGTAGATCCCAAGAAGAAGGGCTCCAACCAGGGCACGCCGACGACCGAGGCGCTGATGCGCCAGATCCGCGCCGACATCGCCGACTGGAAGCTGGACGATCTGCCTCTGGTGGCCGAGCCCGGCCGCGTGATCGTGGCGCGCTGCCTGTCTGTGATGGTGCGCGTGCTGCTCAAGAAGGGCCAGCGCCTCTACATCAATGACGGTGTCTGGGCCTCGCTCTCCGATTCATGGACGGGCAAGCTGCTGCTGCCGACCCGCTTCATCCCCGACCCTGCCCGCAAGCGCCGCAACGGCTCGCCGGACAAGCTCCTGCCGTTCCGCATCTGCGGCGCGACCTGCGATTCCGTCGACATCCTGACGCGGCCCTTCTATCTGCCCGAGACGATCGACACCGGGGATTGGATCGAGATCGGCCATATCGGCGCCTATTCGCTCGGCCTGCGCACTCATTTCAACGGCTTCTTTCCCGACAGGTTCGTCGAACTCGAGACCCCGTTCGAGGAAGAGCCGGGCGTGAGCATTCCCATCGCGGCGGAGTAGCGATTTTCTTGTCCTGTTCTTTTATCGCCGGGCGTTGATCTGCACTTCGAAATCATTTGCTCGTGACGAGGACTGCCCCTAGCCTGGTGACGTAGTGGAATACACCACTTGTTGTATGCCTCGGGGGTTCTCTTGATCCGTCTTCTCGGTATTTTTGCTGTTTGCCTTGCTGTAGCTTCCTGTGCGGGACGCGTATCGCTTTCACCGGCCAGCGATGCCGGCTTGGCGTCGCGAGGTTGGGAGGAAGCTCGTAATTTGTCATATTACGTGCCGTCGGGCGTGCATCTCACCAAGGGGCTTGTCTGCCGGAGCGCGCGCTGCGGTGGGCCAGGCTTCGTGATGACCGGAACTGCTTCCCTGCCGAATGGCAGCGCACAGGGTTTCCGGGGCGTGATGGCCAACCGTTCCCTTACCGATGCCAAGCTCCTCCAGGCACTCCGGCTGCTTACCGAGGGCTCTCCGAACCTGGCGGGAATCGACGGCCACCTCATCGGCGCGCGTAAACAGGCCAATTCGGTCGTGCTGACGTTCTCCTTTGCCAAGAGCACGCCCCAAACGGGCCGCATCGTCGGACTGGCCCGCGCCGATGTCAGGGGAACCGACATGTCGGTCGTGGTGACCGGTGGTCCCACCATGGCCAGTGCGCGGCAGCGGTTGGGGCTGCTCCCCAATTAAAGGATCGCTCGCGCCAAGCCGCCATCAATGGGAATAGCCGAGCCGGTGACGTAGGAAGCAAGGTCACTGGCCAGGAAGGCGGCGACCGCGCCGAATTCGTCGGGTGTGCCATAGCGGCCGATCGGCACCTCGGCCTGGCTTTCCGCCGCGATCGTCTCGGCTGAGACGCCCCGCGCCTCGGCATCGAGGCGGTCGAGCACCCTGGTCCGGTCGGTATCGAGCCGGCCGGCCAGCAGGAGATTGACGGTGACGCCATCGGCGGCGACCTCGCCGGCCAGGCTCTTGGCCCATCCGGCCACTGCCGCCCGCAAAGCGTTCGAGGCCGTCAGCCCCTTGATCGGCTCGCGCACGCTCGTGGACGACACCACGAGAAGCCGCCCCCAACGCCGGGCCCGCATGCCGGGCAGGACGTGGGCGGTGATGCGCAGCCCTGTCATGAAAATGGCATCGAACTGCCGATGCCATCGGGCCGCGTCGGTATCATAGGCACCATAGGGCGGTGGCCCGCCGCCATTGAGCAGCAGAATATCCACACCGCCCCATTCACGATCGATCCGGGCGAGCATAAGCGAGACATCTGCGGGATCGTCGAGATCGGCGCGTATGCCGAAGGACGCTGGCGAAGCCACCAGTATATCGGTCAACGTTGCCTGCAGCGCCTCTTCGTCGCGCCCCACCAGACCGACGATCGCACCTTCCGCTGCCAAATGCGCGGCCACACCACGGCCGAGCCCCTTATTGCCGCCCAGTATCAGGGCCCGCTTGCCATCAACACCGAGATTCATGTGATTTTCCGATAACTTATGATTATTGCTGTCTATCGCACATGCACGATGGCATCGACTTCCACCGGTACGTTCAGGGGAAGCGCCGCCATTCCCAACGCAGAGCGGGCATGTTCGCCCCTCGTCCCCAGGATTTTGAGAAACAACTCGGAAGCGCCATTCCCCACCTGCGAGATCTGGCTAAATCCTGGCGCCGCATTGACATAGACGGTGACCTTGGCGATCCGGACAACCCGATCGAGATCCCCCCGCAATTCCCTGTCGAGCCAGAAGAGGGCATTGGCGGCGCAAAGTTCCGCCGCTTCGCGGGCCTCGTCGAGGCTCACGCCTTCGCCGACCTTGCCGATCACGGCAATGTCATCGCCCCGCTCCGGTATCTGGCCGGAGATGTAGAGGATATCGCCGACACGAACGCAGGGCGCAAATGGCAGATCGGCACGGGCGACATTCGGCGGAGTGAGGCCGATTTCATGAAAACGTTCGGCGAGCGTCGACAAGACTGCCTCCAATCCACGTGATGGGACAGGCTTGCCAAATCCGCCGGCCAAAAGGTACCTTGATAATGATAATATCAATATCAGGATAATTTATGGATCGGGACCTGGATCCCCACCTTCTGCGCGCATTACTTGCGGCTGCGGAAACCGGTACGATCAGCGCTGCGGCCGAACGCCTGTCCCGGACCCAGGCGGCGGTCAGCATGCAGTTGCAGCGCCTGGAGGGCGATCTCGGCGCCAGACTGCTCGACAGGACGCCGCGCGGCGTCTCGCTGACGCAAGCCGGCGAAACACTGGCGGCCTATGCCAGGCGCCTGCTCGCGTTGACCAGCGATGCGCGGCGACAGATCGAGGGCCGGCAATTGGCGGGCAGAGTCAGACTGGGCCTGGTCGAGGACCTGACAATGACGCAACTGCCGCTCGCACTCGCCGAGTTTCGGCAGCAGCATCCCAGGATCCAGCTCGATCTGATGACGGCCCACAGCCCCGAACTCGACGGCGCCGTCCGGGAAGGCCGCTGCGATATCGTCATCGGCGATCCCGGCCGTTTCGGCTCGGCGCCCCGGTTTCATTGGTCTCGGCGTCTGGTCTGGGGCGGAAGTCGCCTCATAGACCTGCCGGAATCCGCCCCCGTGCCGTTCGTCGCCTTCGAAGAGTCCTGCACCTGGCAGGATCGGACCGCCCTCGCCTTTGCCGAAGCCGGCATCGCCTGGACGATCGCCTGCCACGTCACCACCTTCGCGGCGCTGGTTGGCGCATTGCGTGCCGGTCTCGGCATCAGCCTGATGTTGCCGGAGACACTCCCTGCCGATTGCGAAGCCCTGGCACCCCGCTTTCGCCTGCCGCCACCGCCCAGCGCCCATTTCGGCCTGTTCCTGGGCCAGGAGGCGAGCACACCAACGCAACAGCTCGCGGCATTCCTGCGAGAGAGGCTGGTTGCCTGAGTTTCAAAGGGACCGGCCGCGTGCATCCGGTCCCGTAGCAGTTCCTCTCCTCAATGATGAACGTGCAGGCATTTGTCGTGGTCGGCTAGGATCTCGATGACGCGGCATTCGTCGACCCGACCGTGCCGGCAGCCTTCGGCCATGCGCTGCAGTTCCGCCTTCAAGGCTTGCAGGCTGGCAATGCGCTGCTCCACCTCGGCGAGACGGGCCCGGGCGATGGCATCGGCCACCGCGCAGGACTGGCCGGGATTGTCCTGCAGATCGAGCAGGGTACGGATCGCCTCGACCTCGAAGCCGAGTTCGCGCGCATGGCGGATGAAAGCGAGCCTGCGCACATCGGCCGCCTCGTAGAGACGCCGATTGCCGTCCGTGCGCGGCGGCGCCGGCAACAGGCCGACCTGCTCGTAGTAACGGATGGTCGGCACCTTGACGCCGCTGCGCTTGGCGGCTTCGCCGATCGCCACGCCTGAAAGCTTCATTTTTCCGCTTGCTCCTCTAGCCACTAGAGGATGTAGTTGCCTTCGCAGAAGATGCAACCCATTCGAAATGCGAGACTCGAAATGGCTATCGCTGCGACCCAGACCCGTTACCGCGTGGAGGGCATGGACTGCGCCTCCTGCGCCAGCAAGATCGACAAGGCCGTGCGCGGCGTCACCGGCGTGGAGGACGTCTCGGTCTCGGTGACCGCGGGTACGATGACGGTCAAGCATGGCGGCGGCCAGGATCTTGGCGTCGTCGAGGACAGGGTTCGCCGCCTCGGCTACAAGGTTTCGCCCCTGACCGCTGCGACGCCGCCGGCCGGTGCCGCCGAGCCCGCGCACGATCACGAGCACGACCACGATCATGGCGCCTGCGGCGGCCATGACCATGGCCACGCCGGGCATGGGCACGAGCATGGCAACCATGATCATGGCACCCAGGGCGAGGCTCCGGCCCTTGCGGGCCTGCACGGCCATGATCATGGTCCCTCCTCCGGACCCTGGTGGCGCTCGGGCAAGGGCGTCCTGACCATCGCCGCCGGCATCGCGCTGGTAGCCGCCTATGGCATCGGCCACCTCTTGCCTGCGATCGCGGTCTGGGCGTTCGACATCGCCATGCTGGTCGGCCTCATTCCGATCGCGCGGCGCGCTCTGGTGGCAGCCCGCTACGGCATGCCCTTCACCATCGAGATGCTGATGACCATCGCCGCCGTCGGCGCGGTGATCATCGGGGCCGCCGAGGAAGGCGCCGCCGTGGTCTTCCTTTTCCTGGTCGGCGAATTGCTGGAGGGCGTTGCCGCCGGCAAGGCGCGCGCCAGCATCCAGTCCCTCGCCAGCCTGGTGCCCAAGACCGCTCTTCTCGAAGAAGAGGGACGCACCAAGGAAGTGCCGGCCGATAGTCTCGCCGTCAGCGCCGTGATCCTGGTGCGGCCGGGCGACCGCATTCCCGCCGATGGCGTCATCGTCTCGGGCGAGAGCGCCATAGACGAGGCGCCTGTGACCGGCGAGAGCACGCCCAAGCGCAAGGAGACCGACGACAATGTCTTCGCCGGCACCGTCAATGGTGATGGCGCGCTGCGCATCCGGGTGACGGCCGCCGCCGCCGACAACACCATCGCGCGGGTGATCAAGCTGGTCGAGGAAGCCCAGGAGAGCAAGGCGCCGACCGAGCGCTTCATCGACCGTTTCTCGCGCTATTATACGCCGGGCGTCGTGCTCGTGGCCGCCCTGGTGGCGGTGCTGCCACCGTTCGTCGGCGGCGCTTCCTGGAACGAGTGGATCTACAAGGGCCTGGCGATCCTCTTGATCGGCTGCCCCTGCGCCCTGGTCATTTCGACGCCGGCCGCCATCGCCGCCTCGCTTTCGGCCGGCGCGCGCCGCGGCCTGCTGATGAAGGGCGGCGCCGTGCTTGAAACCGTAGGCAAGATCACCGCCGCCGCCTTCGACAAGACCGGCACCCTCACCGAGGGCAAGCCCATGGTGACCGATATCGTGCCGCTCGGGCGCGACGAAACTGAGGTGCTGCGGCTGGCCGCGGCCCTGGAGGCCGGCTCCAGCCATCCGCTGGCCACCGCCATCCTCGGCAAGGCGGCCGAACGCAATATCCCCGCTCCCGTCGCCACGGATTCCAAGGCGCTTGGCGGCAAGGGCGTGACCGGCAGCGTCGACGGTATTGCCCTGTTCCTCGGCTCGCCCAAGGCGGCAGCAAGCCAGGCAGCGCTTCCGGCCGAGATCACGACCCGCATCGAAGCCCTCAACCAGGAAGGCAAGACCGTCTCGGTGCTGCTGGCGGGCGGCATCCCGGCCGGGTTGATCGCCATGCGCGACGAGCCGCGCGAGGACGCCATCGCCGGGCTGTCGGCCCTGCGTGCGGCCGGCGTGCGCACCCTGATGCTCACGGGCGACAATGCCCGCACCGCCCAGGCGATCGGGCACAAGCTCGGGTTGGAGGTGCATGCCGAATTGCTGCCGCAGGACAAGCAGCGCATCGTCAACGAACTCAAGGCCCAGGGGCTGACGGTGGCCAAGATCGGCGACGGCATCAATGACGCCCCGGCCCTGGCGGCCGCCGATATCGGCATCGCCATGGGCGGCGGCACCGACGTCGCCCTGGAAACGGCCGACGCCGCCGTGCTGCATGGGCGCGTCAGCGACGTGGCCGGCATGGTCGCGCTGTCGCGCCGCACCATGACGAACATTCACCAGAACATCGCGATGGCACTCGGATTGAAGGCGGTATTCCTGGTCACCACGATTGCCGGCATCACCGGCCTGTGGCCGGCCATCCTTGCCGATACCGGTGCGACCGTGCTGGTCACCATGAACGCCCTCCGCCTGCTGCGGGCAAAGATCGGCTGAGACAGAGCGCAGTCTTTTCGGGTCGCGCGTCACCCTCATCCGGTTGCCGCCACCTTCTCCCGCAAGGGGAGAAGGGATTTGATCGGCAGGGGCCGATCTCAATCGCAATGTGCTGAGCACCGCTGCGCTCGCCAAACAAAACCCCTTCTCCCCTTGCGGGAGAAGGTCCCGGCAGGGGAATGAGGGGTCTTGCACCTCGCCAGATACAGTCTCCACAAGACTTGACCTCTCTCGCCAACGATCGTATATAGCCATTAGGTTAATTAACTACATGGCTATATACGATGCCCGACCATCTCAGCGACACCTTCTCGGCCCTGGCGGACCCCACCCGCAGGGCCATCCTGGCCCGGCTCGCCCAGGGCGAAGCGACCGTCATGCAATTGTCGGAGCCCTTCACGCTGACCCAGCCCGCCATCTCCAAACATCTCAAGGTCCTGGAAAAGGCCGGCCTGATCACGCGCAGCCGCTCGGCGCAATGGCGTCCCTGCCGGCTGGATCCGGGCCCGCTGCGGGAAGCCTTCGACTGGGTCCAGCATTACCGCCGCTTCTGGGACGACAGTTTCGACCGTCTCGACGACTATCTCGCCGAGCTCCAGGCCCGAGGAAACGACAAGGACGACAAGCATGACTAGCACGACCAACGCCGCCCCGGCGGCCGGCGAGCACGAGCTCGTCATCACCCGCCTGTTCAAGGCGCCGCGCGAACTGGTGTTCAGAGCCTGGACCGAACCGCAGCACCTCAGCCGGTGGCCCGGTCCCAAGGGCTTCACCGCGACCTCGGACGCCTTCGATTGCAGTCCAGGCGGCTTCTACCGCACCTGCCTGCATGCGCCCGACGGCACCGACCATTGGGTCCGCGGCACCTATCTGACGGTCGAGCCGCCCGCTCGCCTCGTCTTCACCCATGCCTGGGAGGACCACAGAGGCAATCCCGGCCCCGAAACCATCGTGACCGTCACCTTCGAGGACAAGGACGGCCAGACCTTGATGCGCTTCCACCAAGCTGTCTTCACCACCCTCGCTTCACGGGACGGCCATGGCGAAGGCTGGAATCAGAGCTTTGACCGGCTCGAAACCTATCTCACGGAAATCGCGCCCTGACATTCACTCACAACGAGGCTCGCCATGCGCAGGCTCAAACTGGAAATGCAGATATCCGCCGACGGCTTCAGCTCCAGCCATGACGGCAACAATGACTGGATGGTGTGGAACTGGGGGCCTGACTGGGGCTGGGACATCGAGCTCAGGCGCTATCACGAAGAGCTGACCTCTTCCTCCGATTGCATCCTGCTCAGCCGCATGATGGCCGAGGAAGGCTTTCACCAGCATTGGCAAACGGTTGCGGAGGATTCCGCCAGCCCCCAGTCAAGTTTCGCCAGGGCGATCGGCGACATGCGCAAGATCGTCTTCAGCCGAACCCTCAAGCAATCGCGTTGGCCCAATACCGAGATTGCCGGATCGGCCCTCGCCGAGGAGGTCGACCGCCTCAAGCGCGAACCCGGAAAGGACATCATCGTCTATGGCGGCCCCATCCTGGTCTCGTCCCTGGTGGAGGCCGGGCTGATCGACGAGTTCCATTTCATCGTCAATCCGGCCCTGCTCGGCAGCGGCAAGGCCATGCTCGGCGAACTTCACAGAACCACACGGCTCAGGCTGGTCGACGCCCGCCCCTTCTCCTGCGGTGTCGCCGTGCTGCATTACGCCAGAGCCTAGAGCAAGGCGCGTTCAAGCGTGAACGCCTATTTGCTCTATCTCTTTGTTTCGACGCGTCTTTGCGCTTCTGGGTAACTCCGTCCAATCGCAAAACGCTATAGAACTCAGCATCGATCCAGGATCCGGAAAACACGCAGGCTCGCGCCCTCCACGCTGCCACGAATGATCAGGCATGTCCGTCGCTGCCAGGCGCGACGGATCACGGCAGCATCGCCAGGCCGGGCCTGAAGCCTGGGTAACGGCCCGCGATAGAGCGGATGCGGCGTATCCAAGGCGTCGACCGGCCTGATCGCCATCTCGCCCCAGGGACAGGGGGCACGAAAGCACATGATCTGGAGCGGAGCCAGGCGCAGCGTCTGCGGTCCGGCCTGCGCGGCGGCGGCGCCCGACGCAGAAGCACCAGCGAACATCAGGGCTGCGATCATGGCCAAAGCCCTGGATCCAGATGCCCTCATCGCTCGCCTCCCTTTTGGACGTTGCCTCTTCATCCATTCCAGCATGGGCTGGCGCCCCCGGCTGTTGCCATGGCAACAGCCCGTTCCCTTAGAGCCGCGGCGCCGAAACGCAAAAGGCAGGCCATCGGGCCTGCCTCTCCATGTCCTTAGGCCCCGACGAAGGTCAGGCCGCGGCCGAGTGGCTCTCCGGGCGCACCGCCCGGTTGAAGTCCTCGATCAGCGTGCGGGTGATGGTCCCCGGCGTATAGCGATGCTCGAGGATCTCGGAGACAGGCGTGATCTCGGCCGCCGTGCCGGTGAGGAAGCATTCGCTGAAGCTGCCGAGTTCGTCCGGCATGATACGCCGTTCGATCACATCCAGTCCGCGGGCCTTGGCCAGGTCGATCGCCGTGCGGCGGGTGATGCCGTCGAGGAAGCAATCGGCGATCGGCGTGTGGATCTTGCCGTCCTGGATGAAGAAGACATTGGCGCCGGTGCATTCGGCCACACGACCCTGCCAGTCATACATCAGCGCATCGGCATAGCCGCGACGCTCGGCGCGATGCTTGGAAATGGTGCAGATCATATAGAGCCCGGCCGCCTTCGACAGGGAGGGCGCGGTCTTCGGATCGGGCCGGCGATATTCGGCCACGTCGAGGCGGATGCCTTTCATCTTGGTCGCCATGTCGAACATGCTCGGCCATTCCCAGACGGCGATGGCGGTGTGGATGGTGGCATGCTGGGCGGCCACGGCCATCATCTCCGAGCCACGCCAGGCAACCGGCCTGACATAGGCGTCCTTCAGGCCGTTCTTGTCGAGCACGGCCTGCTTGGCAGCATCGAGTTCCTCGACCGAATAGGGAATGGCGAAGTCGAGAATCTCGGCCGAACGGCGGAAACGCGCGGAATGCTCGGAGGACTTGAAGATCTTGCCGCCATAGGAGCGCTCGCCCTCGAAGACGGCACCGCCATAATGCAGCCCGTGCGATAGGACATGAAGCTTGGCATCGCCCCAGGCCAACATCTGGCCGTCCAGCCAGATAAAGCCATCGCGTTGATCGAAGGGCAACATCGACATGACAAATCCTCCAGCGCTTCGCGCTTCCTGGAGCAAAGCGCGTTTTGGCGAAAACGCTTGTTTGCTCTTACTCTTCGGTTCGACGCGTCTTGGCGATTTGAAACGCTTCCGTCCAATCGCAAAACGCTTTGGAGCAAAGCGCGTTCATGCCTGAGCGCTCCTGCCCCAACTCCTGGTTCGAGGCCCTGCGCCTGCCGGTGCCCCAGCAGATCGCAAAACACCCTGGTAACCGCAATGTTATAGCCATTGGCAGGCAGTTGCGGAAACTGTTCCGTTCGCCACGGGCGTCTTTTTCCGCTCGGGACGTGGCTGGATAATGGCAACCGTCGCTTTTGCGTCGGGGGGCAAATCCCCTTATGTTTCGTACCGGAAACGGCACCGTGCCTCGCACGTTGAGATTTCCACCCGTGGCAGAGCAAGCTCGTTTAGACGCAAACGCTGTTTTGCTCTAACTGTCTGGTTCGACGCGTCTTTGGATTCTCGGCGATTCCGCCAAGTCCCGAAACGCTGTGGCGGAACATCCTTTCGCGGTGAGCCCGGTTTGCGTAACGATCTGACGAAAATATGTCAATATGACTGACGTAAATTTCTCGTTCTCCCCTGTCTCGCCTCCCCGATCGGAAACCGACCGGGGTGAGCCTCCGCTTTATGAGCTGATCGAACTCTTCTTCTTCGCCTATCGCGATTTCGTCGCCGATCCCGACCATGCCCTCGAGGCCTATGGCTTCGGGCGGGCCCATCACCGCGTGCTGCATTTCGTGGACCGCAATCCGGATCTTACTGTCGCCGAATTGCTGGATATTCTGAAAATCACCAAGCAATCGCTGGCCCGGGTGTTGAAGGATCTGGTCGACCAGGGCTTCATTCTGCAGCGCGAAGGCCGGGAAGATCGGCGCCAGCGCTTGCTGACCACCACGGTGAAAGGCAAGCAACTGGCCGTCGAACTGGCAACGACCCAATCCCAGCGCATCGCGCGGGCACTCGCAGAAGCCGGCCTGACCGGCCCCGAGCTGGCACAACGCTTCCTGTTCGCCATGGTCGATCCGGACGGCCGGGCAGAAGTCGCCCGGCTCATCCGAGGCGATGTCACCGGAAGCGACAAGATCCGGGGTGAAAAACGATGAACAAGGTTGCCGTCCTGCCTGACGACGCCCCCCATATCCTGCTGGTCGACGACGACAACCGCATCCGCACGCTGCTCTCGCGCTATCTCGGCGAGCATGGCTATCGCGTGACCACGGCCGAGCACGCCGCCAGCGCCCGCCAGCGCATCGAGGCATTCACTTTCGACCTGATGATCGTCGACGTGATGATGCCGGGCGAGAACGGCTTCGACCTGACCCGCTGGATCCGCACCGGTTCCAGCGTGCCGATCCTGATGCTGACGGCACGCGGTGATCCGGATGATCGCATCAGGGGCCTGGAGATCGGCGCCGACGATTATCTGCCCAAGCCGTTCGAGCCGCGCGAATTGCTGCTGCGCCTCAACAACATCCTGAAACGGACGGTTGCGCCGACACCGACCGAGCCGGTGCGCGACATCGTCACCTTTGGCGACTTCACCTTCCATGTCTCACGCGGTGAACTCCAGCAAGGCGGCGAGACGGTCCGCATCACCGAACGCGAGCGCGACATGCTGCGCCTGCTGGTCGAGATCCCGCGCGAGACGGTGGACAGGCTGGCGCTCGCCGGCCCCGCCGCCGACATCGCCAATGAGCGCACCGTCGACGTGCAGGTGAACCGCCTGCGCCGCAAGATCGAGAAGGATCCGGGCAATCCGGTCTATCTTCAGACGGTGCGCGGCACAGGATATCGCCTGATGGTCGACATGTGATGGAGCCCCGTCCACCGGCCCTCCAATCTGCCGGGGCGATGCTCCGAAAAGGCTTGGCGCGGACTTCCGAGGCCGCCCGTATCGTCTTGCCCCGGATGCGCGAACTGGCTGCCGGCCCCGGGCGCGTGCTATCGGCGCTCGGCGATCGCATGCCCAAGGGCCTCTACGCCCGCTCGCTGCTGATCATCATCACGCCGATGGTGCTGCTGCAGGCCATCGTCACCTACATGTTCATGGAGAAGTACTGGCAGGGCGTGACGGCGCGGCTGTCGGCCGCCACCACCAAGGACATCGCGGCGATCGTCGAGCTCTACCAGCAAATGCCCCATGACAAGGGCACGACAGACCTGCTCCAGCTGGTAGCCCAGAAGCAGCTTGCGCTCGGCATCGAGTTTCGCCCCCTCGAGGACCTGCCGCCGCGCGGAGCCCGCCCCTTCTTCGACATTCTGGACCAGGCCCTGTCGGACGAGATCCGCATGCGCATCGGCCTGCCTTTCTGGATCGATACAGTCGGCCGCTCGGATTTCGTCGAGATCCGCGTCAAGCTCGACGATGCCGTCCTGCGCGTCTTCGCCCGCCGCAGCCAGACCTTCGCCTCCAACTCCTATATCTACCTGCTCTGGATGCTCGGCTCCTCGCTGATCCTCATCACGGTGGCGATCCTGTTCCTGCGCAACCAGATCCGGCCGATCCAGCAGCTCGCCAATGCCGCGCAGGATTTTGGCAAGGGGCGCGACGTCCAGAACTTCCGCCCGCGCGGCGCGCGCGAGGTGCGCCAGGCCGCCAGCGCCTTCATCGAGATGCGCCGGCGCGTCGAGCGCGCCTTCGAGCAGCGCACCGCCATGCTCAACGGCGTCTCGCACGACATGCGCACCATCCTGACACGCTTCAAGCTGTCCTTGGCCCTGCTCGACGAAAACAGTCCCGAATATGAGGATCTGCAAAAGGACGTCGACGAGATGAGCCGCATGCTGGAGGCTTATCTCGCCTTCGCGCGCGGCGATGCCGCCGAACAGGCCGAGCCTACCGACATCGCCGCGCTGCTGGAAGAGTTGCGTGCCAATGCCATACGCCAGGGCCAGGATGCGCGGGTCAGCTTCCAGGGGGATCCGATCGTGGTGGTACGTCCGGACGCCTTCCGGCGCTGCCTGACGAACCTGGTGTCCAATGCCCAGCGTTTCGCCAGGACCATCCTCATCACCGGCGTGCGCGAGCAACGCTACCTCATCGTCACTGTCGACGATGACGGGCCCGGCGTACCCGAAGAAAGCCGCGAGGACGTGTTCAAGCCTTTCTTCCGGCTGGATGAGGCCCGCAACCAGGATCATGGCGGCACCGGCCTCGGCCTTGCCATCGCCCGCGACATCGCCCGCTTCCACGGCGGCGACATCACCCTCGCCACCAGCCCGCTGGGTGGACTGCGGGCGAATGTACGCATCCCGGTCTGATGCCGGCCGGTGATCGGGCGGGCTCGGCGCCGCCTATGCGCCCCTGCCGTCCTCGCCACCGGCGGCGGAGCCGCGAGCCAGCTTCAGCGCCGCCTCGATGCCGTTCTCCAGGATCGCATTGGACTGTAGGGGATCGGGGACGACGCGTGCGAGCTGCAGCGTTCCCGCCAGCAGGGCCATGATGGCGATGGCGGTGCTGCGGCGCGTTTCGGCATTGCCTCCGGACAGATTATCCGCGATCACGCCGATGCTGCCGAAGAGTTCCTCGGTGAAGGCGGCCCGCGTCGTCTCCGATTGGCGCGCGATCTCACCGGAAAGCGCGGCGATGGCGCAGCCTTTTTCGGGCGTGTCCCGGTGGATGGGGCGCAGATAATAGCGGATCAGCCCTTCGATCGGATCGTCGGCGCGCTCGGCGGAGCGGCGCAGCTTGCCGCGTCGCTGCGCCAGCGTATGGGCTACGGCTTCGCGGACCAGGGCATCCTTCGAAGCGAAATGGCTGTAGAAGCCGCCATGGGTCAGGCCCGCAGCGGCCATCAACGGCGCAATGCCGGTGCCGTCGATGCCATCGCGCAGCAGGCGCAACGCGGCCGTTTCGAGAATATGCCGGTGCGTCGCATCCTTATGGCCCTTGTCATAGCGCATGGCCCGCCTCGTCTCCCGTCAGGAAGGTACCGTCAGAAAATCCGCGGCCAGAAAGTCCACGGCTCGGCTGATCACGCCGGCATCGCCAAGGATACGGCCATGGCCAAGTCCGTCCAGCTCGATCAATCGTGATCCTCGCCAATATCTGGCGATTTCCCGCGCTTCGCCAATGGCGACGACGCGGTCGTCCCTGGAATGGAAGAGAAGGGCCGGTTGCGTCAACCGTTCGGCGAAGCTGGGCAGATCCATGATCGGCAGTTCGGTACCCAGGCGGATGAGCTCGTCGGCCAGGTGGGCGAGATCCCTGGCGTCGACGACCCCCGACGCCATCGCCGCCGCCCGCATCTGGCGGCCATAATTGGCGGGCGAGGCGATGAGGACGACGCGCCCCGCATCCAGCCCTCCGGCCAGTGCGACGGTCAGAACCGGCCCGCCGACGGAATGGCCGATCACGCCATGCAGGCGCCCGCAGGTCTGCCCGACGGCGGTCACGGCCTTGGCCATCTGCGGGATAGTCGCCGAGACGCCCTCGGAAGCGCCATGGGCCGGCAGATCGACGGCGATCACGCCGAGGCCGCGTGCCAGCAGGGGCTCCACGAAAGCAAGCATGTCGACATGGGTGGCCTCCCAGCCATGCACCAGGAGCACAGGCTCGCCATGGCCCCAGCGCCAGCCGGCGATCAAGCCGCCATCATGCGTGACGGAAAAGGGGGTCGCGCCTTCGGGAATCGGCACGGCGCGCGGGGGAAGCCGCCGGGGCGTGATCATCCGCGACGCCAGTTTGCGCGGGTCGACGCACTCCGAAACGTCCATGGCCGTTCTCCTCTTTAAATTACGGTCATAATATTATATGTCGTTCATCATGCAATAGCGCTTTGCAGTGTCATTGAGGATCGAGCCATGTCCACCAGCGACCCCGTCGTCATCGTCTCCGCCACACGCACCCCGCTGGGACGGTTCCAGGGCGACCTTTCGAGCCTGCCCTCCCCTGCGCTCGGCGCCCATGTCGTGAAGGAGGCCCTGGCACGCGCGAAGCTCGCTGCCGATCGGGTGGACGAAGTCTTGCTGGGCTGCGTGCTCCCTGCCGGCCTTGGCCAGGCGCCGGCCCGTCAGGCCGCCCGCCATGCCGGGCTGCCCGACGCCACGGGGGCCACGACCGTCAACAAGGTCTGTGGTTCGGGCATGAAGGCAACTATGCTCGGCCACGATCTCCTTCGCGCCGGCTCCGCCGACATCGTGGTGACGGGCGGCATGGAATCGATGTCGAACGCGCCCTATCTGCTGGCCAAGGCCCGCAGCGGCTACCGCATGGGTCATGATCGCCTTCTCGACCACATGATGCTCGACGGCCTCGAGGACGCCTATGAAGGGGGCCGCCCGATGGGTGATTTCGGCGAAGCGACGGCTGAGGCCTATCAATTCAGCCGCGACGACCAGGATGCCTATGCCGTCGAGACCCTGAACCGCGCCCGCAAGGCGGTCGAAACCGGTGCCTTCGCCGCCGAGATCGCACCGGTGGAAGTGCCGGGGAAGGGTGGCTCCAGGCTGGTTGCCAACGACGAGAACCCGCTCAAGGTCTCGCCCGACAAGATCCCGCAGCTCAGGCCCGCCTTCCGCAAGGACGGAACCATCACCGCTGCCAGTTCCTCCGCCAATGCCGACGGTGCCGCCGCCCTCGTCCTGACCCGCCGCTCCATCGCCGAGAGCGACGGCCTGCCCGTGCTGGCCGAGATCAAGGGACACGCAACGCATAGCCAGGATCCGGCCTGGTTCACCACCGCGCCGATCCCTGCCATGCGAAAGCTGCTCGAACGCACGGGCTGGCGCGTGGGAGAGGTCGACCTGTTCGAAATCAACGAGGCCTTCGCCGCGGTGGCGATGGCCGCCCGCCACGACCTCGGCATCCCTGCCGACCGCCTCAACATCCATGGCGGGGCTTGCGCACTCGGCCATCCGATCGGCGCGACCGGCGCGCGCATCATCGTCACCCTGCTGCACGCCCTGGCCCGCCACGATCTCAGGCGCGGCATCGCCTCGCTGTGCATCGGCGGCGGAGAAGCGACGGCGATCGCAATCGAGAGGGTCGCCTAGAGCCAGTTGGTCGGCCTGAGGGAGCGCCGGATATGCGAGATGTCAGCCCGGGGGCTGACACTCCCTTCCCCTTCCCCCGTTCTCAGAGCAGACGCGAGCCGTTCGGGACTTGGCGTTCCGGTGTCGCCAGCACGACGGCACCGTCGGGGCCGGGAAAGCCCAGCGTCAACACCTGCGACATGAATTTGCCGATCTGGCGCGGCGGGAAATTCACCACCGCCATTACCTGGCGCCCGACCAGCTCATCAGCCCTGTAGAGGGCAGTCAGCTGGGCGGAGGAGGCCTTGATGCCGATCTCGCCGCCGAAATCGATGCGCATGCGATAGGCCGGCTTGCGGGCTCCTTCCAGGGGCACCGCCTCCAGCACCGTGCCGATGCGAATATCGACCTTGAGGAAATCATCGAAACCGATCTCGGCCGACGGTTGCCCGCTACTGCTACTCACACCGCCTCCGCATCGTCGCGATCATCCCTGCCCCGCCGGCGCGACTCGGCGAAATCGTGGAAACGCTCGCGCAGCCTTTCGCGCATGCGGGCGCGGCGCTCATAAGACCGTTCGGCGACACGGCGGAATGGCGCGAAGATCTGGCAAAGGTCGTCAGCCCGCTCCATCCAGCGCTCGCCAGAGCGAAGCTGCCGGTCCACTTCCTTCATCGTGGTGGCAAGACCTTCGTCCTCGTCCTTCAGCCAGACCTTGATGATGCGAGCCCAGGCCAGCGCCAAGCCCTGCGCACGCACGGCTCCCATCGGGCCATCGGCGTCGATATCGGCCGCCGTCAGCATCCATTGCATCGAATTGGTGACGACGCGGTTCCAGGCGGCCATGGCGAGCGGATCGAGCGCAAAGGCCCTGGAAATGTTGGCGATCGCGGTCTTGTGCGGCGAGAGAACATCGATGCGGCGCATCAGAATGTCGAACAGTCGCTCGCGGGCCGGCTCTCCGGCCATGCCCTCGTCGATGCCGTCGAGCACCTTCTGGTCGACCTGACGGGAATAGGCGGCGAGGATGGCCCCCTTGGAAGGGTAGAGGCCACGCAATTGCGACAGGGACAGTCCCGCCTTGCCGGCGATGTCGGCCAGGCCGATCTCGCCCCAGGGATTGTCGGCGCACAGCGCCAGCAAGGCTTCTATCGCAGCCTGGCGCGGATCGACGGCATTATCGGCTTTCGGCTTGGCAACCATGGCTCGAACCTCGTTTTTCGATGTGCCTCGTCCGGTAAAGATAGGCTGATTGCGGTCCGGATCAATGCGGCGCGTTGGCAGGCATGGCCTCCGCGGCCCTCAGGAAGCGAGTTCGCCCGCGCGCCGGCGCGCCGCCTCCACCGCCCGCTCCATCAAGGGCGTCAAACCGTTTTCGGCCATCAGCACCTCCAGCGCCGCCGCTGTGGTGCCGCCAGGGCTGGTGACGTTCTGGCGCAGCGTGGCCGCCGGCAGGTCGGACCGGTGCAGCAACTCGCCGGACCCGGCCACGGTGGCACGTGCGAGACGCATGGCGAGATCGGCAGGAAGTCCCGCCGCGGCTCCGGCCTCGGCCATGGCTTCGACGAGATGGAAGACATAGGCCGGCCCCGAGCCGGAAACCGCCGTCACCGCATCGATGAGGCTTTCATCCGCAACCCACTCCACGGCGCCGGTCGCCCGCAAAAGGGCATCGGCCGCCCGTTCCTGATCGGCGGTCACGAAGGCATTCGGCACCGCTGCGGTGATGCCGCGGCCAACGGCGGCCGGTGTATTCGGCATGGCGCGCACGATGGCGGTGTCGGCCGGCAGCAATGCCGCGATGCTGGCGATGGTCTTGCCGGCCATGATGGAGACGGCCAGCGTATCCGATCCGAACAGAGGCGCGACGGAGCTCATTGCGACATCCATCATCTGCGGCTTGATCGCCAGGAGAACCACCGCCGGCGTGCCGAAGGAGGCCAGCATCGGATTGACCGCGATCCCTTTCACGGAGAGGTCGCCGGCGATTTCCGGCGGCAAATAGGGATCGATCACCCCGACCCCGGCAGGATCGAGGCCGAGCTTCAGCCATCCTTCCAGCATGGCCCCGCCCATCTTGCCGGCGCCCAGCAGCAACAGCTTGCC
This sequence comes from Labrys sp. LIt4, assembly GCF_017813775.1. Taxonomy (NCBI): domain Bacteria; kingdom Pseudomonadati; phylum Pseudomonadota; class Alphaproteobacteria; order Hyphomicrobiales; family Xanthobacteraceae; genus Labrys; species Labrys sp. LIt4. Next base: position 583,034 of record NZ_JAGIPY010000001.1, on the reverse strand, counting down.
GCCAATGTCCAATGTATCAGCCATGGGAAGAACTCCTGCGGGTGGAAAGCCGGCTTTGGCAGCCGCCGGCTCGGAGCGGCCTCGGGTCGCCGGAAAAGGGTCGTCACTGCGAGCGCGGCGAAGCAACCCAGGAACGCTGGTGTATGAGGACCGGATTGCTTCTCTGCACCCGCGATGACCGCGGAAAGCCGCCAGATACTAGGCTTCGCCCACGGTCTCGAAAAGCACGGCTTCGAGCGCTTCCTTGGGGGTCTTGCCGGCCCAGATCACGAATTGGAAGGCCTGGAAATAGCGCTCGCAGGTTTCCACCGCGATCTCGATCAGGGCCTCGCACTGGCGCGGCGTGGCTTCGGCGCCGCCGGCCAGGAACAGGGCATGGCGATACATGATGACCTGGTCGGCATTCCAGACGTCGAAATGGCCGACCCAGAGCTGTTCGTTGACGAGCGCAATCGTCTGGAGGAGATCGGCGTGGCGGCGCTTGGGAATCTTGGCATCGAAGGAGCAGGCCAGATGCAGCGACTCGATATCATCCATCCAGGTGAAGGACACCGCATAGTCGCAGCCATGCCCCTTCACCACGATGGAGATCTCGTCTTCGCCGAGCCTGTCGAAGGCCCAGTCGTGAAGACTCGCCAGATGTTCGACGAGATCAACCGGATGACCGGCCCGCTCGCTCTGGAGCTCGATTACCGACATTGCAACTCCCGGCGCCTCCGGGGAGGCGCATTGGCGCTGCGAATACCGATCGATACGCAGCCTGTGTGGGGAGAGTTCCGGCATTCGGGCTGAATCGGCAAGGATTCGTTCCCGCCGTCCACAAGGAGGCCTCTCATTCCGTGCCGGTCTTATTGTCGCACGGCGGGCGCCCCCGCGCTCAACGCGCAGCGAGCCTGGCTTCGAGTTCGGCGATACGGACCGCCAGGCGTTCGTTTTCGTCGCGCGCCTTGATCGCCATCTCGCGCACCGCGTCGAACTCGTCGCGGCGGACATAGTCGAGATCGCGCATGATGCGCTCTGCCTGGCTGCGCACGACATTGTCGACTTCCCGGCGCACGCCCTGGGCGACGCCGGCGGCGTCGGTCATCAATTTGGCGAACTCGTCGTAGATACGGCCGGATTGCTGTGGCATCACGAAACTCCTTTGCGGCGTCGATAGCACGGGCCAGACCTCGATAAAAGCTTGGCCCCGCTAGGGCGTGTCGTCAGTTATGGTTTGGAGCGAGATGAGGTCAAAAATGGCGAGATGGAGGAGCGAGCGCTGCCAAGACTTGTGTCTTGGCAGCGAAGCGACGTTGCAGACGGCCAAAACGCTCCCCGTCTAGCCCGAAACCATAACTGACGACACGCCCTAGAAGCTTCTGCCTTGACGCTGTCATCTCCAGTCACCAAAAGGCCCTCATGCCTGAGCAATATTTCATCGTTCCCGCCTTCGATCCGGTGCTGATCCATCTCGGCCCGCTCGCCATCCGCTGGTATGCGCTGGCCTATATTTTCGGCCTGCTCGGCGGGTGGTGGTATGGGCGCCGCCTGATCGGCAACGCCCGGCTCTGGCCGGTGCAACCGGGCACCAAGCTGCAATTCGATGACCTGCTGATCTGGGTCACGCTCGGCGTGGTGATCGGCGGGCGGCTCGGCATGCTGCTTTACGAGCCGGATTATTATCTCGCCAACCCGATCGAGATCCTCAAGGTCTGGGAAGGCGGCATGGCCTTCCATGGCGGCTTCCTGGGAGCGGCGCTCGCCGTGATCCTGTTCGCCTGGCTCAACAAGATCCCGGTCTTGTCCTATCTCGACATTGCCGCCTGCGTCGCACCGATCGGCCTCTTCCTCGGTCGCATCGCCAATTTCATCAATGACGAATTATGGGGGCGTCCGGCCTGGGGCTCGTCCTGGGGCATGATTTCGCCATCGAGTCCGTTCTCGGTGTTTCCACAGGGGCCGACGCCGCGCTATCCGAGCCAGTTGATCGAGGCTGCCCTGGAGGGCTTCGCGCTGTTCGTGCTGTTTGCCATCATGACGCGCTTCGGTGCCCTGAAACGGCCGGGCTTGATCGCCGGCCTGTTCGGCATCGGCTATGCCGCCGCCCGCTCCTTCAGCGAACTCTATCGCGAGCCCGATGGCTGGTGGATCCAGGACGTGCTGACCGTCGGCCAGGCCTATTCCCTGCCGATGGTCGCGGCTGGCCTTGGCCTGGTGATCTATGCCCTGGCGCACCGCCCCGAGGCACCCAAGGCCTCCGACGTATCGAAATCGGCATGAGCGAGACCCCGCTCGCCCGCGAGATCAAGGAGCTGATCCGCCAGGAAGGGCCGATCGACGTGGCGCGCTACATGGCGCTCGCACTCGGCCATCCGCGTCACGGCTATTACATCACGCGCGATCCGCTCGGCGCGGGCGGGGACTTCACCACCGCACCCGAAATCAGCCAGATGTTCGGCGAGATCATCGGCCTGTGGGCGGCCCATCGCTGGATGATCCTCGGCTCGCCCTCCCGCATCAACCTGGTCGAACTGGGCCCCGGACGCGGCACGCTGATGGCGGACGCCCTGCGGGCCATCGGCAAGGTCGTGCCGGCTTTCGCCGATGCCATCGCGCTCCATCTGGTCGAGACGAGCCCCGTCTTGCGCAAGGCTCAGGCCGCTGCCCTGGCCGACAGCCTCGGAGGGCGGCACCCGACCTGGCATGACGACATCGCCGGCCTGCCCGACGGACCGTCGATCGTCATCGCCAACGAGTTCTTCGACGCCCTGCCCGTGCACCAGCTGGTGCATCGGGGCGGGCGCTGGCATGAGCGGCTTGTCGGCCTGGTCGATGACGAGCTCGCCTTCGGTCTTGCCCCGGAACCCGTAGCGGCCAGCCAGGCGCCGTCCCTTTCCGGTGGCGCGCTCGACGGCACCATCGTGGAATATCCGGAAGCCGGTTCACGGGTGATGGCCGGCCTTTCCGGGCGGCTGGCCCGGTTCGGCGGCGCCGCCCTGATCATCGACTACGGGCATATCGAATTCGGCGTGGGCGATACGCTGCAGGCCATGGCGGGGCATGCCTTCGTCGATCCGCTGGCCCGGCCCGGCGAGGCAGATCTGACCACCCATGTCTGCTTCGAGACGCTGGCCCGCATCGCCGCCGACCGACATTTGTCGATCGACATCCTCACCACGCAGGCCCAGTTTCTCAACGAACTCGGCATCCGTCCCATGGCCGCCAATCTCAGCCGCCATGCCACGCCGGAACAAGCGGAAGCGATAGCGAGGGCGCTGGAACGCCTGACTGACGACGCGCCGCGCGCCATGGGCTCGCTCTTCAAGGTGCTGGCCGTTTCAGCGCCGGGAACCGAGCGCAATTGAGAGAGGCCAGGCCATGGTCATGCCTGGCTGCTCCGAGGCGGCTCTCGCGATCCTTCGCCCTCCCGCAAGGCCTCACACCTTGCAGCGGCAGCTCTTGCGGTGCTTCTTCGCCTTGTAGTGATGGCGATGCGCCTTGTGGCGGGGACGGTAGACCCGTTCGGGCTGAATGATCACCGGGGCCGCGACGGGGCGGATATGCAGGCTGCCGATGCCGGCCGACGCGTTGAGGCCGGTCTGCCCCTGCACCGAGATCGGCTGCAGCGTCACGCCGCCATTGCCGCCGCCGAGCAGGACATTGGCTCCGACGCCGAGGGCAGCGCTGGCTTCGGCCGACACGCCGGCATAATTGCCGCCCAGCGGCGCATGGCGATTGGACGGCTCGAACACGGCCCAGACCATTCGCCCGGCGAAGGTAAAGCCGACATCCACGCCGACTTTGGTGATGGTGCCGTCATAGAGTTCGCTGTAGCCGTTGAAGTCCGAAAACCGGCAGGCGACCGGCTTGCGTGATCCCAGCACCACGCCGATACCACCGCCAATGTCGCAGGTGAGCGTTCCCGTCCTGACGGCGGCCTCGGCCGAGCCGGCCGCCGCAGGCGCCAGCAAGGCCGCCAAAGCAAATGCGGACAAGGTTTTCGCGATGTTCATGGGGCACCTATTTCAAAAAATCGTTCCTGGCCACGGCCGGATACCGGAGCACTTTGAACCAACGACCTGAAAACGCAACGGTTCCCGCCGCGAAATCGCCGGTATCACAATCCTGACTTGCGCCGGTCCCGGCGGACGCCCGTTTGACATCTCTTCCCTTCGTCCCGATCCTGCCGCCATGACCGATTCGTCCGCCATCGCTCTCCAGCATGCCGCCCTCGACCTGCCCGGCATCCGCCACGGCTTCTTCACGCGCCAGGGAGGGGTGTCAAACGGCATCTATGCCTCGCTCAACGGCGGTTCAGGCTCCGACGACAACCAGGAGCATGTCCGCGAGAACCGGGGGCGCATGGCCGACAGCCTCGGCGTGCCGCGCGATCGTTTCATCACCTGCTACCAGGTGCATTCGCCCAACGTCGTCACCGTCACGGCGCCCTGGTCCCGCGAGCACGCTCCCAAGGTGGACGCCATGGTGACGCGCGAGCGCAATCTCGCCCTCGCTGTCGCCACGGCCGATTGCGGCCCCGTGCTGTTCGCCGACGCCAGGGCCGGCGTGATCGGCGCGGCCCATGCCGGCTGGAAGGGCGCCTTCACCGGCGTGCTCGAAACCACGCTCGACGCCATGGTGGGCCTGGGCGCCACGCGCGGCGACATCGTCGCTGTGCTCGGTCCCATGATCTCGCGGTCGGCCTATGAGGTCGGGCCGGAGTTCAAGGCTCGCTTCCTGGAGGCCGACGCGGCCAATGAGCGTTTCTTCGGTCCGAGCCCCAATGCCGGGCACGCCATGTTCGACCTGCCGGCCTATATCGGCATGCGCCTCACCGCCGCCGGCATCGGCCGCTTCGAGGACATGGCGCTGTGCACCTATCAGGACGAGGAGCGCTTCTTCTCCTATCGCCGGGTGACCCATCGCAAGGAACCCGATTATGGCCGCCTGCTGCATGCGATCGCGCTGGTGGGTCACTAGAGCAAAGCGCGTTCAGGCGTGAACGCTTGTTTGCTCTAACTCTTTGGTTCGACGCGTCTTTGCGATTCCTGGTGAAACGACCAAATCGCAAAACGCTTTGGCAACAAGCTTCGAGGCAGGATCTGCCATGCTGCATTTCTCGACGGATGAATTCGCTGCGCGCCTGAAGCGCCTGCAGGCGGCTATGGCCGCGCAAAAATTCGATGCCATGCTGCTCTTCTCCCAGGAGAGCATGTATTGGCTGACCGGCTACGACACGTTCGGCTTCTGCTTCTTCCAGTCCCTGCTGGTGCGGGCCGACGGCACGATGGCGCTGCTCACCCGCACGGCGGATCTGCGCCAGGCCCAGCACACCTCCATCCTCACCGATATCCGCATCTGGACCGATCGCAAGGATGCGACGCCGGCCCAGCAGCTGCTCGACATGGCCCGCGATCTCGGCGTGAGCAGCGGGCGCATCGGCGTGGAATTCGATTCCTACGGCCTCACTCATGCCAATGGCCGCAAGCTGGAGGCCGCCTTTGCCGGCGACTTCGAGCTGGTCGATGCCTCCGATGTCGTCCCCCATCTCAGGGCCGTCAAATCGGCCGCCGAAATCGCCTATGTGCGCGAAGCGGCCCGCCTCTCGGACGCCGCCGACGCGGCGGGCATCGCCGCCGTGTTTTCGGGTGCCGACGAGGGCGACATCCTCGCGGCCCAGCACAATGCCATCTTCTCGGCTGGCGGCGACTATCCGGCCAATGAATTCATCATCGGCTCGGGACGCGACGCCCTGCTCTGCCGCTACAAGAGCGGCCGCCGCAAGCTCGCCGAGCGCGACCAGATCACGCTGGAATTCGCCGGCGTCTACAGGCACTACCACGCGGCGCTGATGCGCACGATCACCGTGGGGGACGTCTCGCCGCGTCACAGCGAACTCTACACCGCCGCGCATGAGGCCCTGCTCGCCTGCGAGGCCGAGATCCGGCCGGGACGCACGGCCGGCGACGTCTTCGCCGCCCATGCCCGGGTGATGGATTCGCATGGGCTGGAGGAGCACCGGCTTGCCGCCTGCGGCTATTCTCTCGGCGCCAAGTTCACCCCATCCTGGATGGACAAGCCGATGTTCTATGAGGGCAATGACTGGGTGCTGGAGCCGGGCATGGTGATGTTCGCCCATATGATCCTGATGGATTCCGACAGCGGCACCGCCATGTGCCTCGGGCGTACCAGCCTGACCACCGAGAATGGCAGCGAGGTGCTGAACGGGGCCGATGCCGGACTGCAGATGCGCTGATCCGGATGGCATCCGGGCACCGGAACAGCGGAAAATCATCCCAATCTGCACGCATTCCAGCCATGCAAGTGTGAACTCCTTGTGACGCCCCCATTGTATGCGGGGCGGTCAATTGCTAAGAGCCGGGTGCATTTTTCTCAAAGTGGGAGCCGGCTTCATGGCGGCAGGTGACAGGGGCCACGGTTCGGGCGAGATCAAGCTCGTCGCCGGCAATTCGAATCGTGCACTGGCCGAATCGATTGCGACCTATCTGAAGACCCCTCTGACCAAGTGCTCGGTGCGGCGGTTCGCCGACATGGAGATCTTCGTCGAGATTCAGGAAAATGTCCGCGGTGCGGACGTCTTCGTCATCCAGTCGACCTCCTTCCCCACCAACGACCATCTGATGGAGCTGCTGATCATCACCGATGCCCTGCGCCGCTCCTCGGCCCGGCGCATCACGGCGGTGATCCCCTATTTCGGCTATGCCCGGCAGGATCGCCGCGCTTCCGGCCGCACGCCGATCTCGGCCAAGCTGGTCGCCAACCTGATCACCCATGCCGGCGCCGACCGGGTGCTGACCCTCGACCTGCATGCCGGGCAGATCCAGGGCTTCTTCGACATTCCCACCGACAATCTTTTCGCCGCACCGGTGATGGAGCGCGACATCAAGGCCCGCATGGAGCTGGACAAGCTCATGGTGGTCTCGCCCGACGTCGGCGGCGTGGTGCGCGCCCGCGCTCTCGCCAAGCGCATCGATGCCCCTCTCGCCATCGTCGACAAGCGCCGCGAGCGCGCCGGCGAGAGCGAGGTCATGAACGTGATCGGCGACGTCAAGGGCCGCACCTGTATCCTGATCGACGACATCATCGATTCCGGCGGCACGCTGGTGAACGCCGCCGAGGCCTTGCTGGAGCGCGGCGCCAAGGACGTGCTGGCCTATATCACCCATGGCGTGCTCTCGGGCGGCGCAGTCGCCCGTATCGCCTCCTCCAAGCTGCGCGAATTGGTGATCACCGACTCGATCATGCCGACCGAGGCGGTACGCGTGGCCCAGAACATCCGCGTCATCTCGATCGCGCCGCTCATCGGCGAAGCCATCGGCCGCACCGCGCATGAAGAGAGCGTCTCCAGCCTGTTCAACTGATCGGGCGTGGCTCTGAATCCGGCCTAACGGCGGCGACGCATTCGGGGTGCACGGGCATCTTGCTCATAGCCCGACTTAGCGAGTAGAGGCGCCCGAAACGCGGTGTGCCGATCTCCAGATCGGCATTTTCCCATCCCGCAAGCGCGGCGTTTCCAGGATGGTCGATCTGGAGATCGACCCACCAGACACGCGCCAAACTCCACTATAGCGTTTTGCGATTTGACAGAGTCACCTAGAATCGCAAAGACGCGTCAGAACAACGAGTTAGAGCAAATAAGCGTTCATACTTGAACGCGCTTTGCTCTAAGTTGGCGCCTATGGGCATCTTATCCGCAACACCCGGAAGAAGCGCTGAGCATGCTCCATTTGCGCAGCGCTCGGCAATGCCCGGCTCCTGTCGCGCTCCTCGCGGCCAGGTTGTGCACGGCTTATCCCCATATTTCAGCCAGAGCTGAATTCCATCAGTCTCCGCAATGCGAGGGACACAAAGCGCGGTCGGTTATGACGAATATTGCGTCGTGTCCCGGCTATTCGCAATTTTCAGACGATCACTATACCGCTCGCCATACTATCCCCCTGCACGCGGGCCGAGCAGCTCTACCCTTCCTCTCCCCGTCGAAAATCGCGGGTTGCCGTAGCGAATGCGAGGGCCTTTACTGCCGGCCTTCAACCAATAGCCGGAACAACTGGCTTCAGAGGGGACATCAGAATGACAGCCTTGAAAACGCGTTTGTTCGGCGCATTGCTCGCCGTGGGCTTGCTCAGCGGCACGGCCTTGTCGGCCTCGGCCGAAACCGTGCTGAACAAGGGTCTGGGCGGCGAACCTCAATCGCTCGATCCCATCCACACCACCACCAATATCGAGCAGTTCATCATCGACGACCTTTACGAAGGGCTCACCTCCTATGACGGCAGCGGCAAGGTGGTTCCCGGCGTTGCCGAAAGCTGGACGGTCTCGCCGGACGGGCTCGTCTACACCTTCAAATTGAGATCCAACGCCAAGTGGTCGAACGGCGATCCGGTCACGGCGGAAGATTTCGTCTATAGCTTCCGGCGCAATCTCGATCCCAAGGAAGCCGGCGAATATGCCAGCCTCGCCTATCCGATCAAGAACGCCCAGGCGGTGAACACCGGCAAGGCGGCGCCCGATACACTCGGCGTCAAGGCCATCGATGCCGGCACGCTGGAAATCACCCTGGAAAGTCCCATCCCGTTCTTTCCCGAACTCCTGACGCATCAAAGCGTCGTGCCGGTGAACAAGGCCAATGTCGAGAAATATGGCCGCGATTTCGCCAAGGCGGGCAAGCTGGTGTCGAACGGCGCCTATATGGTCACCGAGCAGGTGCCCGGCGATCACCTCACCTTCGTCAAGAACCCCAACTACTGGGGCGCGGCCAATGTGAAGATCGATCGCGTCGTCGCCTATCCGAGCGAGGACCAAGCCGCCATTCAGCGCCGCTTCCTGGCCGGGGAACTCGACCTCGCCTATCAATTCCAGGCCGATCAGCGCAAGTTCCTGCAGGAAAAGGTCGGCGACGAGGTTCACGTCTCGCCATCGACGTCGAGCGAATATTATGCCTTCGACACCCGCAAGCCGCCCTTCGACGACATCCGGGTCCGACGAGCCTTCGCCATGGCGATCGACCGCGACTTCCTGGCCAATGAGGTGCTGAACGGTGTCTATCAGCCGCTCTACAGCTGGATTCCGGAGGGTATCGCCAACTACACGCCGGCCAAGGCCGATTTCGCCGACACGCCTCAGCTCGACCGCGAGGACAAGGCCAAGGAGCTCCTGAAGGAAGCTGGCTACGGGCCGGGCGGCAAGCCGCTCAAGGTCGAGATCCGCTACAACACCAACGAGAATTGGAAGAAGGTCGCCACGGCAATCGCCGACATGTGGAAGGGCCTCGGCGCCGAGGTCACCATGCTCAATTCCGATCTCAAATCCCACTACGCCTATCTGCAGCAAGGCAACAGCTTCGACGTCACCCGGGCCGGCTGGGTCGCCGACTATGCCGATCCGGAGAACTTCCTGACCCTGGGCGTCTCAACCAACAAGGTCTTCAACTACGGTCACTACAACAATCCCGAATTCGATGCCCTGATGGCCAAGTCCTTCACCGAACGGGATGTGGCCAAGCGCATGCAGATCCTGCACGACGCGGAAGCCATGCTGCTGCGCGACGCCTCCGTCACGCCTCTGCTGGTCTATAACGATCCCTGGCTGGTCTCCAAAAAGATCAAGGGCTGGCACGACAACCTCGCCAACCACCACGGCACGCGTTTCCTCACCAAGGAATGAAATGCCGCATGTGAGACGGCAGGAGGCCCGCCCTCCTGCCTCTCATCCACGGCTGGAAAAGCGTGCTCGCCTCGCTGATGCCGGGCCTGAACGCTTCGCGGACAGCCAATCCGAGGCAATGTCATGCTTTCATTCGTGCTGAAGCGTCTGGCGAGCGCGATCCCGACCCTTTTCGTGATCGTCACGCTTTCCTTTTTCCTGATGCGCCAGGTGCCGGGGGGGCCTTTCAATCTCGCCCGCCCCCTGCCGCCGCAGACCATGGAAAACCTCAACCGGGTCTATCATCTCGATGACCCGGTATGGCAACAATATCTAAGCTACATCTGGAACGTATTGCACGGCGATTTTGGCCCGAGCTATGTCTATCGCGACTATACGGTCTCTGAAATCATACTCCAAAAACTGCCATATTCCTTGCAGCTCGGCAGTATGGCGCTGCTCCTGGCGGTCGTCGGCGGGATTCTGATCGGAACCATTGCTGCGCTGCGCCAGAATTCGATTGTGGATGTTGCCGTAACCGCGATCGGCAACATCGGCATCACCATTCCCAATTTCGTCATCGGCCCGGTCCTTGCCCTCGTCTTCGGACAAATCCTGCATTGGCTGCCGACCGGAAGCTGGGGCGACGGTTCGTTCAGTTATTTGCTGCTGCCGATGATCACGCTGGCGCTGCCGGAGCTGGCGACCTTTGCCCGCCTGATGCGCGGCTCCATGCTGGAAGCCCTGCATGCCGACCATATCCGCACAGCCAAGGCTTACGGCCTGCCCGCCAAGCTGACCATCATTGCCCATGCGATGCGCGCCGGCATCCTGCCGATCGTCACCTATCTCGCTCCCGCCGCCGCCTCGCTGCTGACGGGTTCGGTGGTGGTCGAGAAGGTCTTCGGCATTCCCGGTGTCGGCAAGGATTTCGTCGAGGGCGCCCTCAACCGCGACTACACGCTGGTGATGGGGACCGTGGTGCTGGTTTCGGTCTTCATCATCGTCTTCAACCTGATCGTCGACCTCATCTATGCCTGGCTCGATCCGAGGGTGCGCCATGACTGAGACAATCCTGGCTCCTGATACGCTCCCCCGCAGCCGCAGCCTTTTCGAACTTGCCTGGCTGCGCCTTCGCCGCAACAAGGCCGCCATGGTCAGCCTGTTCGTGTTTACGGCCATCGTGCTCTTTTCCGTGCTGGGCCCGTTCTTCTCGCCCCATGGCTACGACCAGGTCTATGGATCCTACGTCAAGGTTCCCCCCAGCCTCTCGCCCTATCCCAAGCACGCCACGCTCGAGGAGGCCATGAAGCGGGCGGCTTCCCAGGCCCGTCTGCAGGTGCAGTCCTTCGAAACTTCGGGCACCCAGTTCACGGCGACATTGACGTCGAGCCGGGCAATCGATCCGCGCGCCACCCGCTATGTCGACCGCATCGACGAGTTCCGGAACACCAAGGTCAGCGAAACCCGCGACGATGGCCGCACGGTCGTCATGCAGGGCGACATCAATGGCCAGTATTTCCTGCTGGGCACGGATGGCAATGGCCGCGATCTCATGACCCGTATCATGATCGGCGGCCAGGTCTCGCTGCTCGTCGGTCTGCTCGCCAGCCTGGTCAGTCTCGTCATCGGCGTCACCTATGGCGCCGTGTCGGGCTATATCGGCGGGCGCACCGACAATCTGATGATGCGCTTCGTCGAGATCCTCTATTCGCTCCCGTTCATGTTCTTCGTCATCCTGCTGGTGGCCTCCTTCGGGCGCGACTTCTGGCTGATCTTCGTCGCCATCGGCGCCATCGAATGGCTGGACATGGCCCGTATCGTGCGGGGCCAGACCCTGTCGCTGAAGCGGCGCGACTTCATCTCGGCGGCCCATGCCCTGGGGCTCAGCGAAGGGGCGGTGATCCGCCGCCACATCATTCCCAACACGCTGAGCCCGGTGCTGGTGTTCCTGACGGTGCGCATCCCCCGCATCATCCTGCTCGAGAGTTTCCTCTCCTTCCTGGGCCTCGGCGTGCAGGCGCCGCTCACCAGCTGGGGCGCGCTGATCAAGGAAGGCGCCGATTCCATGGAGGCGGCCCCCTACCTCCTGATCTGCCCGGCCATTTTCCTGGTCACCACCCTGTTCTGCCTCAATTTCATCGGCGACGGCCTGCGCGACGCCTTCGACCCCAAGGATCGCTAGAGCGTTTTTCTTTCAGACGGAGGCGCTTTGAACCGCAAAATGCTGCCGATATCAACACGTTAAAAAACGCGGGGGCGGTTCGGCCTAGCCGCATTTTGCTCAAGGGAAGCCCGATGCAACAGACACTCTCGGACCAGGGCACGAAAGACACCCTCCTCGACGTCAGCGGCCTGGAGGTCGACTTCAGCACCCTCGATGGGACGGTCAAGGCCGTCAAGGGCATCGACCTCACGGTGAAGCGCGGCGAGACCGTCGCCATCGTGGGCGAATCGGGGTCCGGCAAAAGCCAGACCATGATGGCCCTGATGGGCCTGCTGGCCGGCAACGGCCAGGTGCGGGGATCGGCCAAATATCGCGGCAGGCAGTTGATCGGCCTGCCGGCGAAGGAGCTTAACAAGATACGCGGCGACAAGATCACCATGATCTTCCAGGAGCCGATGACCTCGCTAGACCCGCTCTACAGGGTCGGGCGCCAGGTGGCAGAGCCGATCGTCCATCACCGCGGCGGCAGCTACAAGGAAGCCCGCAAGAAGGTGGTGGAGCTGTTCAAGCTCGTGGGCATTCCCCATCCCGAGCGGCGGGTCGATGCCTATCCCCATGAGATGTCGGGTGGCCAGCGCCAGCGCGTGATGATCGCCATGGCGCTCGCCAACGATCCCGACCTGCTGATCGCGGACGAACCGACCACCGCGCTCGACGTCACCGTGCAGGCGCAGATCCTGTCCCTGCTCGCCGAGCTCCGGCAGCGCCTGGGCATGTCAATCGTCTTCATCAGCCACGACCTCAACATCGTCCGGCGGTTTGCCGATCGCGTCTATGTCATGCGCCGCGGCGAGGTGGTGGAGACCGGCACCACGCAGGAGGTTTTCGACAATCCCCGGCACGACTACACCAGGATGCTGCTGGCGGCCGAGCCGTCGGGCCACAAGGACCCGCCCCGCCCCGATGCCCCGGTGCTGCTGGAGGGTCGCAACATCCGGGTCACCTATCATCTCAGCGGCAGCCTGTTCGGCGGCCACAAGGCCATGGATTTGAAGGCGGTGGATGATGTTTCCCTGCGCCTGCAGCAGGGGCAGACCATCGGTATCGTGGGGGAATCGGGGTCGGGCAAGTCGACCCTGGGGCGTGCCCTGCTGCGGATGAATTCCGCCCAAGGCAACGTCCGTTTCGATGGCCGGGACATCTCGCGGGCGAGCGTGCTCGAGATGCGCCCGCTGCGGCGAGCCCTGCAACTGGTGTTCCAGGACCCCTATGGCTCGCTTTCCCCCCGCATGTCCGTGGGATCCATCATCACCGAAGGCTTGAGGGTGCATGAGCCCGGCCTGTCGGCTGCCGAGCGGGACAGGCGGGCCGTCCAGGCCCTGACCGAGGTCGGGCTCGATCCTATGGCGCGAAACCGCTATCCGCACGAATTCTCGGGCGGCCAGCGCCAGCGCATCGCCATCGCACGCGCCATGATCCTCAAGCCCAAGGTGGTGGTGCTGGACGAGCCGACCTCGGCGCTCGATCGCTCGGTGCAGAAGCAGATCGTCGAACTGCTGCGCGAGCTGCAGGCGACGCATGGCCTGTCCTACCTCTTCATCAGCCACGACCTTTCGGTTGTAAGGGCCTTGTCCGACTATGTCGTCGTGATGAAGGAGGGCCGCATCGTGGAGGAAGGCGCCACCGCCCAGATCTTCGATGCGCCGCGCGAGGCCTATACCCAGACCCTGATGGCGGCGGCACTCGGCCAGGAGCGTGTGGGGGCAACGGGTGCGGCCTGACGGATCCGTTGCCTCCACGTCGCTTTAGCCCACTCCTGTCATCCCCCCGTCATCCCAAGGTCTTATCCGCGACTCCCAACTCGCAACCTGGATTCGACAAAGGAGCGGCTGGGGATGACGGATGTGAACAGCATCGGGGCGCAAGCTCGAGCCAAGGGTCAGGGCCAGGCAGGGAACGGCCATGTCAAGCAGGCCGTGGAACATCACCGGCTATTGTCGCTGCGCGGCATGCAGGACCGGCTCTTCACCCTGGCTTTCAGCGGCCTCGTCTACGCCCAGATCTGGGAAGATCCCGAGATCGACATGGAGGCGCTGGCTCTCAAGCCCGACGACCGGCTGGTCGCCATCGCCTCGGGCGGCTGCAATGTGATGAGCTATCTCAAGGCCGGCCCGGCCGCGATCACCGCCGTCGATCTCAACCGCCACCACATCGCACTCAACCGCCTCAAGATCGCGGCTGCCCGGCACCTGCCCGATCATGCCGCCTTCTACGATTTCTTTGCGCGAGCCGGGCAGCGCCGCAACATTTCGATCTACGAGACGGCGCTGCGCACCCATCTCGATGCCGAGACACGCGCCTATTGGGACGGCCGTGACCTGCTCGGGCGCCGCCGCATCGGCTATTTCGGCAAGAACCTCTATCGCTATGGCCTGCTCGGCCGTTTCATCGGCTTGGGACATCTGATCGGGCGGCTGCACCGCATCGATCCGGCCGACCTGCTCGCCGCCCGCGACCTCGCCGAGCAGCGCCGCGTCTTCGACGAGCGCATCGCTCCCCTGTTCGATCGCCCGCATATCAAATGGCTTACCCGTCGCAGGGCCTCGCTCTACGGCCTCGGCATCCCGCCGGAGCAGTATGACGCCCTGGCCGGCGCCGCGGGCGACGGCGAAGGTATCGCCGACGTGTTGCGCGAAAGGCTGGAGCGCCTGGCCTGCGACTTCGACCTCAAGGACAATTACTTCGCCTGGCAGGCCTTCGGCCGCGGCTACAAGCCCGATGGCGACGGGCCGGTGCCGCCCTATCTCCAGCAGGCCGCCTATGAGGCCGTGCGCGGGCGCGCCGACCGCATCGAGGTCCGCCACGTCAATTTGATCGACCATCTCAAGGCCCAGCCGGCGGCCAGTCTCGACGCTTATGTGCTGCTCGACGCCCAGGACTGGATGACCGATGTCATCCTCACCAAGCTGTGGAGCGAAATCACCCGGACGGCCCGTCCCGGCGCCCGCGTGATCTTCCGCACCGCGGCCGAGGAAAGCCTGCTGCCGGGCCGCATTCCCGCCGACCTGCTGGCGCGGTGGTCCTATGACCGCGAGCGGTGCCGGGCCTGGACCGCGCGCGACCGCTCCGCCATCTATGGCGGCTTCCATCTCTATGAGCTGCGAGCCCTCCATTGAGCATCGAGATGCAGACAGGCGATGCCGCGGCGGCGATGAACCGGATCTATCGCCACCAGCGCTACATCTACGATCTCACGCGCAAATATTACCTGCTCGGCCGGGACCAGCTGATCGCCTCGCTCAAGCCGGCCGCCGGCGATGCCATTCTCGAAATCGGCTGCGGCACCGGCCGCAACCTCATCGCCGTGGCCAGGCGCTATCCCGCCACGCCGCTCTCCGGCTTCGACATTTCGACCGCTATGCTCGAAACGGCGCGGCATGCGCTGGACCGCAATGGGCTGCCCCGCGTCACCGTGGCCCAGGCCGATGCCACCCGCTTTTCGCCCGAGCAATTCGGGCGCAAGGGCTTCGAGCGCATCTATATCTCCTATACGCTCTCGATGATCCCCGACTGGCAGGCGGTGCTGGAGCGGGCCGCTGCAGCCGTGGAACCGGGCGGCCGGCTTCTGATCGTGGATTTCGGCCAGCAGGAGGGCCTGCCGCGCTGGTTCAAGCGAGCGCTCTTTGCCTGGCTGGCGCGCTTCCACGTCCATCCGATCGCCGCATTGCCCGCAGCTCTGGCGAATCTCGCAAGCCGCGGGGACCTGCAGCTCCGGACCAGGGACCTCTACCGCGGCTACGCGTTCTATGCGGAGCTGGAGCGCAAACCGGGCGGGCCGATCTCCCGATCGCACCAGGTCTCCTGATCGCATCATATCTTGGAGCTGGTGCTGGGAGGGCGGGAGAAACCCTTCTGCTCCTTTCGGAGCCCCAGCTGATCGCCTCGCCAAGTCTTGCCTCCCGGCCTGGCTAAGGCACGTCTACTTAGCCCGGCCGACAGGGTTCGAGCAACTATGCGGCCGGGCTGACGGCTTCAGCACCTTCGATGCCGATCTGATGACCGGCTCAGCGACGCGTCTCACCCGCGCCTTTCCCAAAAAACGGTGCCTTCGAAGCGGAAGGCCTGCTCGCCATGCTGGTTGAGCGCCGAGCTCAGCATGGAGACGATGCCCCATTCGGGCCGGGAGGCACTCTCCTTCTTGCCGGTGACTTCCACGCTGTAGCGCAGCGTATCGCCGGCGCGCACTGGCCTGGCCCAGACCATGTTGCGAAAGCCGGGTGACGGGCCGAGCTTGACCACCGGCTTGCCGAGCTGGCGCGCCCTGGCGATTTCGACCTCCTGATGTGCCACCAGGAGCTTCATCCAGACAGCGGCAACCTGCCAGCCCGACGCCACCAGGCCGCCGAAATGGCTGGCCGCGGCCGCGGCCTCGTCGACATGAAAGGGCTGGGGATCGTAGAGGGCCGCAAAGCGCTTGATGTTCTCGGCCGAAAAGGTGAAGGCGCCGATCTCGTCGGTATCGCCGACGGCAAGATCCTCGAAATATTTCATGCCGCCTGCCTCCGGCCGAACATGATGGAGCCGGTCTGGGTAGTCACCACCGTCTTGTCGTCTGCGATCAATTCGAACAGGAACTTCACCAGGCCCATTTCCGGGCGGCTCTTGGAGACACGGGCTTCCAGGGTCGTGCGGCGAACGCTCAGCGTGACATCCGGCCGAAGCGGCGCCAGCCACCTGACCTCGTCAATGCCCGGCGCGCCCATCGAGGTGGAGTTGAACATGAAGCCATCGCAGTTGAGCCGCATCAAAATGCAGCAGGCATGCCAGCCGGAAGCGGCCAGCCCGCCCAGCATGGTGCTTTTTGCCGCCTCCTCGTCGAGATGAAACGGCTGGGGGTCATATTCCCTGGCGAAGGCGAGGATGGCCTCGCGCGTCAGCTTGTACGACCCGTAGGTCGCGATCTCGCCGACGGGGAAATCTTCAAAATGGAGCAATGTATCAGCCATGCCCTCAGGATGGACCGATTAGGCCCTCAACGGCAAGAGCCTCATACTTGTCGAGGAAGGCCTCGATCCGCAGATTGCGGAAGTCCGGAAGGGCCATGCGCAGTGCCTCGTGCGACCAGTCCCACCAGGCCAGGGCCTGCAGGCGGTCGGCAATCGCGCCCTCGAAACGGCGGCGGATCGGCCGCGCCGGATTGCCGGCGACGACGGCATAGGCCTCGACGTCGCGGGTGACTACAGCGCCCGCCCCTACCACGGCGCCGTTGCCGATGCGGCGCCCCGCCAGCACGATCGCCCCGTGGCCGATCCAGACATCATGGCCGATATCGACGCCGTGCTGCCGTCGCCAGGCAAAAAAATCCGCTTCGTCCTCCTCGCCTTCGAAATAGGCCGAGGCGCGATAGCTGAAATGGCTCTGGCTTGCTCGGGCCATCGGGTGATTGCCCGGATTGATGCGCGTATGGGCCGCGATGGAGACGAAACGGCCGATATGGCTGTAGGCGATGTCCGCATCGTTGACGACATAGGAATAGTCGCCGAGCTCGACTTCGGTCAGGCTGGTCCGCGGACCCACCTCGGTGTAGCGCCCGAGCCGGCTCGCTGAAATCGAAGCGGTCGGGTCGACGAAAGGCGTGGGGCTGAGTTTTGGCAAGGCAATTCACCGGTGCTGGAAAGCCCCCTGCTTCCCATTCTCCTGCGACAGCGCCATGACAAGAAACGATCTGCGCCCCCGGCCTGTCGCAATTGCCCGCGACATCCGCGGGGGATCGTCACCGAAACATCATTGAACTGCCATCCCTCTGTAATGGCCCGGCGTTACCGACTCCGGAAACCTGCACGAGAAGGGATCTGTTCATGCTGGCGATCAAAGGAGTTTCCAGGCGCTTCGGCGGCAAGACGGCTGTCGCCGATGTGAATCTGGAAATTGCGCCCGGCGCCTTCATCGGTGTGATCGGGCGTTCGGGGGCCGGCAAGTCGACATTGCTGCGCATGTTGAACCGCCTCGTCGACCCGAGCGAAGGCACGATCTCCTTCGACGGCGTCGATGTCACGGCCCTGCGCGGGCAGGCCTTGCGGGACTGGCGCGCGCGTTGCGCCATGATCTTCCAGCAGTTCAACCTGATCGGGCGCCTCGACGTGCTCACCAACGTGCTGATGGGCCGCCTCAACAAGGTCTCGACGGCCAGCGCCGTGCTGCAGCTCTGGGGCCTCGAAGACAAGGCCATGGCGCTCGCCGCACTGGAACAGTTCGACATCGCCAATCTCGCCGGCCAGCGTGCCGACAGCCTGTCCGGCGGCCAGCAGCAGCGCGTGGCGATCGCCCGTGCCCTGGTGCAGGAACCCTCGATCATCCTGGCGGACGAGCCGATCGCCTCGCTCGACCCGCGCAATACCAAGGTCGTGATGGATGCGCTCTTACGCATCAACAAGCATTTCGGCATCACCGTCATCTGCAACCTCCATTCGCTCGATCTCGCCCGCGGCTATTGCGACCGCCTGATCGGCATGTCCGCCGGCCGGGTGGTGTTCGACGGGGCCCCCGCGGCGCTGACGGCCGATGCCGCGCGTGATCTTTACGGCCTCGAGGCCGGCGAGGTGATGGACGCCGATGCCGACGTGAAATGGGCAGGTCAGGCTCGCCCTGCCAGCGCCGCCGCCTGACAGGCCGGCTTCGCTCTCTTTCAGAGCCGCAAGAACAAATCGTTTCCGACAGGAGAGACCTATGCTTTCGCGCCGCACGCTGCTCGGCCTTGCCGCAGCAGCCATGAGCTTTGCCGCCAGCGCCGCCCATGCCGAGGACTGGAAGGCCCAGTATCCGGAACTGACGCTCGCCGTCATCCCGGCCGAAAACGCCTCCACCACCAATGATCGCTACCAGCCGCTGGCCGACTACATCGCCAAGCAGGTCGGCGTGCCGGTCAAACTCAACATCGCCAACGACTATGCGGCGGTGATCGAGGCCCAGCGCGCCGGCTTTGCCCAGATCGCCTGGTATGGCCCGGCTTCCTATGCCCGCGCCATCATCACCGGCGTCGCCACCGAGCCGGTCGCCGTTCCCCGCCACAACAACGGCCTCACCGGCTACTACTCCGTGATCTATGTGAAAGCCGACAGCCCCTACAAGACCATCGAGGATCTCAAGGGCAAGAAGCTGGCCCTGGTCGATCCCAACTCGACCTCCGGCAACAACGCGCCGCGCTTCGGCCTGCACAGCCAGGGCATCGACGTCGACAAGTTCTTCTCCTCCGTCGTCTTCGCCGGCAGCCATGACAATGCCGTGCTCGCCCTCGCCCAGGGTACCGCCGACGCCGCGGCCAACAGCTGGAACTCGGAAGACGATTCCAATCTCACCCGCATGCTCAGCCGCGGCATCCTCAAGAAGGATGACGGCACCCCGATGACCAAGGCCGACTTCCGCATCATCTACAAGACCCCCTTCCTGCCCGAGGGGCCCTATACGGTGCTTGCCTCCCTGCCCGACGAGCTGAAGAAGAAGATCGCCACCGCGCTGATCGACTACGCCAAGAACGACAAGGCCAATTTCGACAAGCTTTCTGACGGCAAGGATCTCGAACTCACCGCGATCAGCGCCAAGGAATACCAGCCGATCGTCGACATGGTGAAATTCAACGACACGCTCCGCAAGACCCAGTAAGGCCAGTCACGACCACAAGAGAGGGCGCGCACTGCAAGGTGCGCGCCCTTTGCACAGGCGGGTTTCACCGAGGGCCGCTGGCTCGTCCAGGCAGGAGGATATAACATTGCCGGCTATCAATAGCCTGCCGGAGGCGCAGGCCAGGGCCTTGCTGCAGGCCTATCAGGCAACTGTTGCCGTCAGGAAGCGACGGATCTGGCTCGCCGTGGCGGCCGGCATCGCCCTCTACGCGCTGTCGGCGCATGTGGCGTCGATCCGTCCGGGCTTCCTCTGGACGCATATCGGCAACTTCACCTCCTTCTTCAGCCGTATCGCCCCGCCCCTCAGTCTCGGCAACTTCGCCGGCGACGTCAGGGAGTGGTATTGGGGCTTCGGCAAGTGGCTGGTGCTGCTCGGTGATACGCTGCTCGTCGCCTATCTCGGCACGCTGCTCGGCGTGCTCGGCGCCTTGGTCCTGTGCTTCATGGCCGCCGCGAACCTGACGCTTAGCCGGCTT
This sequence comes from Labrys sp. LIt4, assembly GCF_017813775.1. Classification (NCBI taxonomy): domain Bacteria; kingdom Pseudomonadati; phylum Pseudomonadota; class Alphaproteobacteria; order Hyphomicrobiales; family Xanthobacteraceae; genus Labrys; species Labrys sp. LIt4. The sequence continues at coordinate 563,067 of NZ_JAGIPY010000001.1, read as the reverse complement.
CTGCGCGCCGTGGTCCGCCGCTGGCTCGAGTTCTGCCGCACGGTACCCACCATCGTCTTTGCCATGATCTTCCTGATCGCCTTCAAGTCCGGACCGATGGCCGGCGCGCTGGCGCTCGCCATCCATACCATGGGCGCGCTCGGCAAGCTGTTTGCCGAAGTCGTCGAAAATGTCGACATGAAGCCGGTCGAGGGTACTGTCGCCACCGGAGGCTCCTGGCTGGAGAGCATACGCTTTGCCGTGATGCCGCAAACCCTGCCGAACTTTGCCTCCTATTCCCTGCTCCGCTTCGAGATCAATGTCCGGGAGGCCGGCGTGATGGGTTTCATCGGCGTGGGCGGCATCGGCCAGGAACTCCTGGTGGCCATCCGCACCTTCGCCTATGCCGACGTCAGTGCCATCTTGCTGATGATCATCGTCACCGTCTTCATCATCGACCTCGCCACCGAAAAGCTGCGCCACCGCCTGATCGGTCAGGAGGCGACACCATGAACAACCGCGTCAACGGCCCGGCGCCGCATTCGGCAAGCCCGCTGCCCCCTCTCGGTTCCGAAAGGCTCGCCTCCGTGGCGGCCCGCCATCGCGCCCATTTCGAAACTTCCTGGCGGACGCGTTTCCTGGCGGGCGGCGTGATCGCCATCCTGCTCGCCCTTGCCGTCGTCGCCATGATCCGGCTCGAGGTCACACCGGATCGGTTCCTCAGCGGTCTTTCCCGTCTCGGCACCTTCGTGGTGCAGATGTTCCCGCCCAACGACGAGGGCAAGTTCTGGTTCTTCGTCAAGGCTCTCGCCGAAACGCTTGCCATCGCCTTTGCCGGCACGCTCACCGCGGCCGTGCTGGCCGCACCCGTGGCCTTTCTGGCAGCCCGCAATGTCATTCCCAATGTGTTCGTCCGGTTCGCGGTGCGCCGCGGCCTCGACGTGATCCGCTCCGTCGATGCGCTGATCTGGGCGCTCGTCTGGGTGGGTGTCGTCGGTCTCGGTCCCTTTGCCGGCGTGCTCGCCATCATCTGCGTGGACTTCGGCGCCTTGGGCAAGCTGTTCTCCGAGGCGATCGAGACCACCGACAACAGGGCGAGCGAGGGCGTGCTCTCCACGGGCGGCAACCGCATCCACCGCATCCGCTTCGCCCTGATCCCGCAGGTCCTCCCAGTGATGGCCAGCCAGGTGCTTTATTTCTTCGAATCCAATGTGCGCTCGGCGACCATCATCGGCATCGTCGGGGCCGGCGGCGTCGGGCAGTATCTCGCCGAATTGCTGCGGGTGCTCGATCTGCCGCCCCTCGGCGTGCTGATCTTCATGATCCTGGTCACCGTTGCCGTCATCGACGTGATCTCGTCGCGCCTGCGGCTCGCGATCATCGGCCAGCCGCAAAGGCCCTGACGATTGTTGATGGCGCGTCCGGGATCACCGTAGAGGCTTCATAGGATTGCCCCGGCGATTCCTGCCTTTCGCCTTTCGAAAGGGAGCCAGACGGTTTAAGAACTGGGCCGGATTTTGAAACCTTACAGGATTTCCGGGACTGACCAAAACGGATCTCCCGGCCCAAACGATTACATGAACAAGCATTCCAGTCTCAGGAGCGCGTCCGATCTGGAGGCTGCCGGCCTCGTCTCGCCGCTCGAACGCCTCGACATCGAGGACGTCGCTCGGCGCTTTTCCGTTGCCATCACGCCGGCAATGTCCGAGCTGATTCAGGGCTCGCCACAGGAAGATCCGATCGCCGCCCAGTTCGTGCCGACCGGCCGTGAACTGGTCTGGAGTGCCGACGAGCTCTCGGACCCGATCGGGGACGACGCCTTCTCGCCGGTCAAGGGGGTCGTTCATCGCTATCCCGACCGCGTCCTGCTCAAGCCGCTGCATGTCTGCCCCGTCTATTGCCGTTTCTGCTTCCGACGCGAGATGGTGGGGCCGGAAGGCGAAATGCTCGCCAGCAGCGAGCTCGATGCAGCCTTGGCCTATATCGCCGACAATCCGGCCATCTTCGAAGTCATCGTCACCGGCGGCGATCCTTTCGCGCTATCGCCGCGGCGCATCGGCCGGATCGTGAAGGCGCTGTCGGCCATCGACCATGTCGGCGTGATCCGGTTCCATACGCGCGTGCCGGTGGTGGCGCCCGAACGCATCACGGCCGAGCTCATCGAAAGTCTCGACAGCCCAAAGGGCGTGTTCGTCGCCCTGCACGCCAATCATGTTCGCGAACTCACGCCTGCCGCGGGAGCGGCCTGCACGCGGCTGGTGAAGGCGGGGATCGCCATGATCAGCCAAACCGTGCTGCTCAAGGGCGTGAACGCCAGCGCCGAGGAGTTATCGGCTCTCTTCCGCGCTCTGCTCGGCCTGCGCATCAAGCCCTACTATCTGCACCATGGCGACCTCGCCAAGGGCACGGGCCATTTCCGCACCACCATCGCCGAGGGCCAGGCGGTGATGCGGCAATTGCGCGGAAGTCTCACCGGCCTCGGCCAGCCCACCTATGTGCTCGACATTCCCGGCGGACACGGCAAGGTGCCGATCGGGCCGGGTTATCTCGACGACGGCGAGAACGGCTATATCGTAACGGATCCGCGCGGCAACAGGCACGACTATCGCGGGTAAGACCTCCTGGAACGTCGATCTTCAGATCGACAATTCCGCTTGCCGGCAAGTGCGGTGTTCCAGGTTTGCCGACCTGAAGATCGACACTCCATTTCGTCAGCTCTGGAGCACGATCTCCGTCCGGTCAGCGGCAAACAGGCCGAAGGTCGCCTGGATCGGTATGCCATCGAGATCGACATTGACGCTTTCGACCGTCAGCAAAGGGCGGCCAACCGCAATATCGAGCCTGGCGGCCTCCTCGGGAGAGGCAAAGCGGGCGCCGACCCGGGTTGCCTGCCGTTTGTAGTCGTCGACGCCACATGCCGCCAGGGCCGGCGTCACCGCCCCCAGGCGCCGATAGGCCTCGGCGAAGCCGGCAAAGCGCGGCAGCGGGAAATATGAACTGCCGAAGGCGATGGGCACGTCATCAGCCGAACGCAGGGTCAGCAGTCTCAGCACCGGGCTGCCCGGCGCGATGTCCAGCAACCCGGCAAGGCGCGGATCGGCCTCGATTTCGACGGCCTCCAGCACGATGCCCCCGGCCTCGCGCCCTTCCTGCGCCATGTTCTGGCTGAAACGCGTGCGCTCGCCGATCGGATAGGCGAGGCGGGAAAGCTCGACGAAGGTCCCCCTGCCCTGCGCGGTGCGCACCAGGCCCTTGCCGGCCAGCTCGCCGAGCGCCCGGCGCACTGTATGCCGGTTGACGCCGAAACGGGCAGCCAGCGCGGCCTCCGTCGGCAATTGCGTGCCGGGGGCCAACATGCCGCCGACGATCTCTGCCTCGAGGAGATCCGCGATCTTGCGCCAGGCGGCGATGCCGTCTCCGCGAAAAACGGCGCCATCCATGGCGCCGCCGTCACCTCTGGAAACGGCGGCTTCCGCTGCGGCGGGATCGCCCGCAGAGCCTGGCGGCGAAAAATTTCGAGGTGGCACTGGTTTTGTCATGGAAGCGTTGCAAGGTTTCTCATATAGTTGTCTATATCACTAGACAACATGCTTCGCCAGCCTGTTGTGACCCAGAGCCGAGCAATGGTTTCGATATGAATGAATCCTCTCCAGGTCGTCATCGCCAGATGGCGGCCGAACCGGCTGCCGGACTGAAGGCACGCCAAGCCGTCATGCATCTGTGCGCCCACGCCACCGGCGCCGAACTCGACCAGGCCCTCTCGGCGCTGGCTCCCCTGCCGGCTCATGCAGCACTGCGACCGGCCGTAACGGGCCTGGTCATGCTGCAAGGCCGGGTCGGCGGCGACGGCGCCGCCTTCAACCTGGGCGAGGCGAGCACCTCGCGCGCCACCGTCCGGATCGAGAACGGGCCTGTCGGCTTTGCCTATCATCTCGGCCGTAACAGCGCCAAGGCCAGCGCCGCCGCCCTGCTCGACGCCCTCTGGCAGGACGAAACCCGCCGCGAGGCGGTCGAGCGGGCCCTGCGACCGGTGGCTACCCGGCTGAATGCCGAAGCGGATGTTTCAGCCCGGCAGACGGCGGCAACCCGGGTCAATTTCTTCACCATGGTGCGGGGAGAGGACTAATGATGCGCCTTGCACAGGATCTCGCGCCCGGCTTTGCGGATGCGGCCCTCGAATCCCAGGCGATCTTCCGGGCCTGCATGAATGCGCTGGCCCGGCCGGCCCGTCCCCAGCCCCTTGAAACGGGCCTGATGCCGCCGCCGCCGCTGACGCCGGAACTGGCCGGCCTCGCCCTTGCCTTGGCCGATCACGAGGCTCCGCTCTGGCTCGATGCCGGGCTGCGGACACCGGCGGTGCGGGCCTATCTCACTTTCCATACCGGAGCCCGCCTGACGGAGGATCCGCAAGAGGCGGCCTTTGCCCTCATCGCGGACGCGGCCGCCTGTCCCGACCTTGCCCATTTCGCCCAGGGCAGTGACGAATATCCCGACCGCTCGACCACGCTGCTTATCGCCTTGGAGCGGCTCGAACCCGGCCATGATCTCGCCTTTGCCGGGCCGGGCATCAAGGCCGATACAGGTCTGACGGATCTAGGTCTGGCGCTCGCGCCGCTTCCCGCCGACTTCCGCCGGCAGCTTGCCGCCAACCATGCCGCCTTTCCACGCGGCGTCGATATCGTCTTCACGGCGCCGGGCAGGATCGCCGGCCTGCCGCGCTCGTCCCAAATACGTGGAGAAGCCTGATGTATGTCGCCGTCAAGGGTGGCGAGGAAGCCATCGACAATGCCCATCGCCTGCTCGCCCATGTCCGGCGCGGCGACAAGGCGGTGCCCGACCTCTCGACCGACCAGGTCCGCGAACAGCTCACGCTCGGTGTCGACCGGGTGATGGCCGAGGGCTCGCTCTACGACCGCGACCTGGCCGCCCTCGCCATCAAGCAGGCCCGGGGGGACCTGGTCGAAGCGATCTTCCTGGTGCGCGCCTATCGCACCACCTTGCCGCGTTTCGGTGTCAGCGTGCCCGTCGACACCGACGACATGGCCATCCGTCGGCGCATATCGGCGACTTTCAAGGATCTGCCGGGAGGCCAGGTGCTCGGCCCGACCTTCGACTATACGCACCGCCTGCTCGACTTCATGCTGGCCGCCGGCGCCGAGGTCGGCCCGCCCGAGGAAAGGCCCGCCGCGGAGGAGAAGACGCCGCGCGTCAGCGACCTCCTCGGCGGCGAGGACCTGATCGAGCGCAATGCTACCCCCGACCCCGAGCGGCCAGTCGGCGACCTCACCCGCGAACCCCTGGCCTTCCCGGCCGACCGCGACCTCAGGCTGCAGGCGCTCGCCCGCGGGGATGAAGGTTTCCTCCTGGCGCTCGCCTATTCCAGCCAGCGCGGCTTTGGCCGCACCCATCCCTTCGTCGGCGAAATCCGGCTCGGGGAAGTGGAGGTGGAATTCGTACCCGAGGAGCTCGGCTTTGCCGTGCCGATGGGGTCGATCACCGTCACCGAATGCCAGATGGTCAACCAGTTCGCCGGCTCAGCCGAGGCTCCGCCGCAATTCACCCGCGGTTATGGCCTCGTCTTCGGCCAGGCCGAACGCAAGGCGATGTCGATGGCGATGGTCGACCGCTCGCTGCGGGCGCGCGAGTTCGGCGAGGAGAGGACCGCCCCCGCCCAGGACGAGGAATTCGTGATGTCCCATTGCGACAACGTGCAGGCGACCGGCTTCGTCGAGCATCTGAAACTGCCCCATTACGTCGACTTCCAGGCCGAGCTCGACCTTGTCAGACGCCTCAGGGCCGAGCGTGCCGAGCGCCGCGAGGCGGCGCTGGCCGAAACCCGGCAGGAGGATGCAGCGTGAGCACCCCATCAGATCATCCCGCCCGCGATACCAATCCCAACGGCTACAATTTCGCCTATCTCGACGAACAGACCAAGCGCATGATCCGTCGGGCGATCCTCAAGGCCATCGCCATTCCCGGCTATCAGGTGCCCTTCGCCTCGCGCGAGATGCCGATGCCCTATGGCTGGGGCACCGGAGGCGTTCAGGTGACGGCTGCGGTAATCGGCCCCGACGACGTGCTGAAGGTGATCGACCAGGGCGCCGACGACACCACCAATGCCGTCTCGATCCGCCGCTTCTTCGCCAAGACGGCCGGCGTCGCCACCACCACCGCCACGCAGGATGCCACCATCATCCAGACGCGCCACCGCGTGCCGGAAGCCCCCCTCAAGCCCGACCAGATCCTGGTCTATCAGGTCCCGATCCCCGAGCCGCTGCGCTTCCTCGAGCCACGCGAAACCGAGACCCGCAAGCTGCATGCCCTCGCCGATTACGGCCTGATGCATGTGAAGCTCTACGAGGACATCGCCCGCCACGGCCATATCGCCACCACCTATGCCTATCCGGTGGAGGTAGCCGGGCGCTATGTCATGGATCCCTCGCCGACGCCGAAATTCGACAATCCCAAGATCGACGATTGCGAGGCGCTGCAGCTCTTCGGCGCCGGGCGCGAGAAGCGCATCTATGCGGTGCCGCCGCATACGCGGGTGAAGAGCCTCGACTTCGAGGACCATCCCTTCAGCGTACAGCGCTTCAAGCAGCCCTGCGCCCTGTGCGCTGCACAGGGCGTCTATCTCGACGAGGTCGTGCTCGACGATCGCGGCGGCCGCATGTTCGTGTGTTCGGATACCGACCATTGCGAGACGAGGCGAGCCGCCGGGCACAAGGGCGAGATGCTGGGTGCATCGCCCCTGGGAGCGCAGACATCCTCGTCGAGCCCATCGTTTCCAAGAGCGGACGAGGACGTCCCCGCTCCCGGGGAGACCGGGCCATGAGCGTCGCCCCTCCTCTGTCCGTACGCGTCGGCGGCAAGGCGGACCTGCCGGCCGTGCTCGCCCTCTACGGACAGCCCGATTTCAACGGCGACAACGTCCTGACGATCGAGGAAGCCGAGGCCAAGCTCGAGCGCCTCGGCCTCTATCCCGATTACGGGCTCTATGTGGCCGAGCAGGACGATATGCTCGTCGGCACCTTCTGTCTGATGGCCGTCGACAACCTGGCGCGGCGCGGCACTCCCTTTGCCGTCGTCGAGAATGTCGTGGTTGCTTCCGATCGACAAGGCGAAGGCATCGGCCGGCTCATGCTGCAGGCCGCTTTCCGCCTGGCCCAGGAGAAGGGCTGCTACAAGGCCATTCTCGCCTCCAGCCTGCACAACAGCCGCGCCCATGCCTTCTACGATTCGCTCGGCTTCGAGCGCCACGGCGTGTCCTTCCGCCTGTCCTTGCCGGAGAAAGCCGCATGACCCACAACGATTCCCCCCTGCTCCAGGCACGCGGGCTCACCAAGCATTACGGCATGCGCCTGGGCTGCGCCGACGTCTCCTTCGACCTCTATGAGGGCGAGGTCCTTGCCGTGGTCGGCGAATCCGGCTCGGGCAAATCGACCCTGCTCGGCCTTCTGTCCAGCGAAGTCGAGCCCACCGCCGGGTCGGTGCATTATCGCATGCGCGATGGCGCCGTCCGCGACCTCTTTGCGCTGAGCGAGGCCGAGCGGCGTTTTCTCCTGCGCACCGACTGGGGTTTCGTGCGCCAGGATGCACGCGACGGGCTGCGCATGGGCGTCTCGGCCGGCGCCAATGTCGGCGAGCGCCTGATGGCGGTGGGCGCGCGGCACTATGGACGCATTCGCGAATCGGCGCTGGATTGGCTCGGCCGGGTGGAGATCGAGGCCGATCGCATCGACGACACCCCTGCCAGCTTTTCCGGCGGCATGCGCCAGCGCTTGCAGATCGCCCGCAACCTGGTGACCCGCCCCCGCCTCGTCTTCATGGACGAGCCCACTTCCGGCCTCGACGTCTCGGTGCAGGCCCGCCTGCTCGACCTCCTGCGCGGCCTCGTCGCCGATCTCGGCATTGCGGTCGTCATCGTCACGCATGACCTCGCTGTCGCACGGCTGTTATCGCATCGCATCATGGTGATGCGGCAGGGCCGGGTGATCGAGACGGGCCTGACCGACCAGGTTCTCGACGATCCGCACGAGGCCTACACCCAACTTCTGGTTTCTTCGGTGCTGGCAGCATGACCTCCCCCATCCTCACCCTCGAAGGCGTTTCCAAAAGCTTCACCCTGCATCTCCAAGGTGGCCAGAGCATCGGCGTGATGCAGGATGTGCACTTCGCCGTTGCCCCGGGCGAATGCGTCGTGCTCGGCGGGCCGTCCGGCGCAGGCAAATCCTCGATCCTCAAGATGATCTATGGCAATTATCGCTGCGATACCGGCGCGATCCTGCTGCGGGAAGGCGACGAGGTCGTCGATATCGCCACCGCCGAACCCCGCCGCCTGCTTGCACTGCGCCGCCGCACCATGGGTTATGTCAGCCAGTTCCTGCGCGTGATCCCACGCGTTCCCGCCCTCGCCATCGTGGCGGAAGCGGCACGCGAGACCGGGCTGGCCGAGGACGCAGCCACCAGGCGCGCCCAGGAACTGCTCCACCGGCTCAACGTGCCGGAACGGCTGTGGGGCCTGCCGCCTGCAACCTTCTCGGGCGGCGAGCAGCAGCGCGTCAATATCGCACGGGGCCTCGCCGCCGACCGGCCGCTCCTGCTCCTCGACGAGCCGACCGCCTCGCTCGACGCCGCCAATCGGGCGGTCGTCGTCGACCTCGTCACCGCCAAGAAACAAAATGGCGTCGCAATTGTCGGCATCTTCCATGATGAGGATGTGCGTAGCCAAGTCGCCGACCGAGTCGTCGACGTCACCCGGTTTTCCGTAGCCTCTCTTGCCGCCTGAACGGACGTTTCAACCATGCCTGATCTTGAGCAATTTGTTCTCTCGAATGCCCGCCTCGTCCTGGCCGACCGCGTGATCGACAAGGGCTGGATCGCCGTCGACAAGGGCCGTATCGCCGAGATCGGCGAGGGAGAAGCACCGGAAAAGGGTCTCGACATGGCGGGAGACCATATCCTGCCCGGCCTGGTGGAACTTCATACCGACCACCTGGAAGCCCATTACTCGCCGCGCCCCTCGGTGCGCTGGCATGCCCTCAGCGCGGTGATGGCCTATGACGCGCAAATCGCGGCGGCGGGTATCACGACCGTGTTCGACTCCATCCGCCTCGGATCCGAAACGGAAGAAGGCACCATTTCCAAGGAGGGCACGGCTCTGGCGGGCGCCCTCGAAGAGGCACGCCAGCATGGCCATCTGCGCGTCGAGCACCGCACCCATATACGCTGCGAACTCGCCACGCCCGACGTTCTCACGGCCTTCCAGGCCTTCCGGGAACTCTACCCCGTGCACCTGGCCTCGCTGATGGATCATACCCCCGGCCAGCGCCAGTTCCGCGATCTCGACACCTGGATGAACTTCTATTTCCCGCGCCGCGTGCGCGGGGAAACCGATGTCGAAAGCTACATCAAGGCCAAGCTCGACAGGCATGCTCGCTTCGCGGTGCACAGCCGCACGAACCTGGTGGCGCTGGCGCGCGAACACGGCATCGTGCTCGCCAGCCATGACGATGCCACCGCCGGCCATGTGGAGGAAGCAGTGGCGGACGGCGTCGCCATCGCCGAATTTCCCACCACGCTCGAAGCCGCCCTCGCCTCGCACGCGGCCGGCATCAGCGTGATGATGGGCGCGCCTAACGTCGTGCGCGGCGGTTCCCACTCCGGCAACATCGCGGCGGCCGACCTCGCCGGCGAGGGTGTGCTCGACATTCTTTCCTCCGATTACGTGCCTGCCAGCCTGCTGCTCGCCGCTTTCCAACTGCCCGAGCGGGTGCCATCGATCGATCTGCCGGCGGCCGTACGCATGGTGAGCGACACCCCGGCCCGCGCCACGGGCCTCAACGATCGCGGCCGCCTGGAAACGGGGCGGCGGGCCGATCTGGTGCGCGTGACCCAGGTCACCTCGGGATCTGGCGCCACGCCGATCATCCGCCGTGTCTGGAGCGAAGGCAGGATCGCGGCATGACCGACGAGCCCGCCCTGATCCAGCCCAAACCGCGCCTTGGCAAGCTGATCGCCATCGTCGGGCCGAGCGGAGCGGGCAAGGACACCCTGATCGACGCAGCCCGTCTCCATTTCAGCGGGCATCCCGGCCTGATCTTCCCGCGCCGCGTCATCACGCGGGAAGTCAATTCGGCGGAAGACCACGAGACGCTCAGCGAGCAGCGTTTTGCCGAACTGGAAGCCGAGGGAGGGTTCTCACTCTCCTGGCGCGCGCATGGCCTGAGCTATGCCCTGCCCCTCGAGGTACGGCGCGCAACCGAGGAAGGACGCCACGCCGTGTGCAACCTCTCCCGCTCCAGCCTGCCGGAAGCGCGCCAGCGCTTCGCCGGCCTCAGCGTGGTGCTGGTCACCGCGCCGGCCGAGATCATCGCTCAGCGCCTGGCCGCCCGCGGCCGGGAGAGCGAAGAGATGATCCGCGCCCGCCTGGCCCGCAAGATCGATCGCGAGGACACCCTCGCCCCCGACCTCATCATCAGCAATGACGGCCCGGTGGAAGCGGCAACAAACAGGCTGATCGCCCATCTGCAGGCCGAACTCTCCGGACTGGCGCAGGCGGCGGAATAGATCGATCGTCGGATCGTTCGATCAGGCACGCGGACCGGCTACCGAGCCCCGCAAATCGAGCTCACAGGGCACCTCGACCGTCCGGGGCGGCCCGCCGGGTTCGGCAAGGCGCTGCATGAGCTGGGCCCAGGCCACCTCGGCGATCGCCTGGACCGGCTGTATCACTGCGGCGATCGGCGGGTGCGTCACCTGCATCCACTCGATGTCGTCGAACCCGACAATCGACAGGTCGCGAGGCATGACGAGGCCCCGCCTCTCGACCTCCCGCAACGCCGCGAGCGTGGCGGGGCTGTAAAGCGTGAAGATGGCCGTCGGCAGCCCACCCCGATCGAAGCGCGAAGCCATCGCCTCCAGGGCCGAGGGGACATCGGGGCCGCACAGCAGGACTTCGATATCGTCGGCGATACCGGCCTGCTGCGCCGCGGCCACCGCGCCGTTGACGCGATCGCGCATATTGGTGAGGTCGAGCGAGGAAGGGCCGAGCATGATACGCCGGTGCCCGCGGGCCACGAGCTCTCGGATGACGGCAGCGCTGGCCTCGACATTGTTGACGCTGACGCGATCGAAGCCGGTCTCGTCGGGAACACGGTCGAGCAGGACCGTGGCAACCTTCTGATCGAGCAAGGAAGCTTCTGCAGCCGGACGCCCATCCGTTGGCACGACGATCATGCCGGCGACCCGCCAGTCGAGCAGTGCCTCGGTCTGGGCGGCCTCCCGCTCGGTCTTCTCGGCGCTCGAAACGGTCACCAGACGATAGCCGCTGCCCTCCGCCAGGCGCTCGAAATGGGCCACCATCGAGCCAAAGAACGGATTGCGGAAGTCCGGAACGATCAGGCCGACGATCGAGCGGCGCGAGCGGCGCAGATTGGCCGCCAGCGGGTCGACCCGAAAACCGAGCTCCCGCACCGCAGCATGGATGCGCGCCACGCTCTCGGCCTTCACTGCGCCGAGGCCGCGCAGCACTTTGGAAACGGTGGCGGGCGAAACATTGGCGAGCCGGGCAACGTCGTGAATGGTGGCCCGCTCGCCCGGCGTCTTGCGTGGCGGCTCGTTGGATTGCATGGCCCCCGCCCCTGTCACGAACGAACACTCACGCCATCATAGCACAGATAAATCGATTTTCTTCTGTCAATCGGCAGCATTCAATCAAGAACCGCCAATTGGCATGTCACAATACTAAATTATGCCGGATCACAGACAAACAAAGATCTTTTCAAGATCTTCGGATTGAGCGCGATTTATTTGCACTCAAGTCGCAAAGCGGAAATGCAGAACATCGCCGTCGGCGACCACATAATCCTTGCCTTCCAGGCGGAACTTGCCGGCTTCCTTGGCCCCCGCTTCGCCGTTGAGAGCGACATAGTCGGCATAGGCGATGGTTTCGGAACGGATGAAACCTTTCTCGAAATCGGAATGGATCACGCCGGCGGCCTGCGGGGCGCGCATGCCCTTGGTGATGGTCCAGGCCCGGGCCTCCTTGGGGCCCACCGTGAAATAGGTGACGAGGTCGAGCAGCTCATAGCCGGTGCGGATGACACGGTTGAGGCCGGGCTCGCTCAGGCCGATGGCGTCGAGATAGTCCTTCTGCTCCTCCGGCGGGAGGATGGCGATCTCGCTCTCGATCTTGGCGGAGACCACCACGGCCTTGGCGCCCTCCTCGGCAGCGCGGGCCCTCACCTTGTCGGACAGGCCATTGCCCTTGTCGGCCGAGGCCTCTTCGACATTGCAGACATAGAGCACCGGCTTGGCGGTGAGGAGCTGCAGCATGTCGAAAGCGCGCCGCTCCTCCGGCTTGACCTCGACCAGACGGGCAGGCTTGCCTTCGCGCAGCAGCACCAGGGCCCGATTGATCAGGTCGAGGCTTTCCTTGGCTTCCTTGTCGCCCCCGCGCGCTTTCTTCTCCAGCGCCACCACGCGGCGCTCCAGACTGTCGAGATCGGCGATCATCAGCTCGGTCTCGATGGTCTCGATGTCGGCCACCGGGTCGATCTTGCCTTCGACATGGGTGACGTCGCCATCCTCGAAGCAGCGCACCACATGGGCAATCGCGTCGCATTCACGGATATTGCCGAGAAACTGGTTGCCGAGACCCTCGCCCTTGGAGGCGCCCCGCACCAGGCCGGCGATGTCCACGAAGGTCAGGCGGGTGGGAATGATCGTGCCGGATTTGGCGATGGCGGCGAGCTTCTCCAGGCGTTCGTCGGGCACCGCCACGTCGCCGACATTGGGCTCGATGGTGCAGAAGGGATAGTTGGCCGCCTGCGCTGCCGCGGTCTGCGTCAGCGCATTGAACAGGGTCGACTTGCCGACATTGGGCAGGCCGACGATTCCGCATTTGAAACCCATGGTGATCGCTCGTTCATCTTGTAGCCGGCGCGCTCGTGCCGCCGACGAAATCCGTTAGGGTGCTGGGTAGATAGGAAGCAGCGCAACGTCAATGGTCAGCACAGTTGGTGTGCCGATCTCCAGATCGGCATCCCTCGCGCTGATCATGCCGATCTGGAGATCGGCACACCCAATAGCTCCTGCCGCTCACGCTCCCGCCAGCTTGGCCGCACCGTGGCCTCTCGCCTCCATGAACAAATGGACCTTGTTCTGGAAGCTCGCATCCTCGCCACCCGCCAGAAGCGGGGCCGCATCGGCGCAGGCCGTGCACAGATCTTCGACCCAGGGCCATTCCGCCTTGGCAAAGTCGCTGAGCACGAAGTGATGCACCAGCGCCTTGTCACCGGGATGACCGATACCGAGGCGGGCGCGGCGATATTCGTTGCCGCAATGGGCGGTGATCGATCTCAGGCCGTTATGGCCGGCATTGCCGCCGCCGACCTTCACCCTGAGTTTGGCAGGTGCCAGGTCCAGCTCGTCGTGGAAGACAGTGAGGTCCGCAAGGCCGATCTTGAAGAAGCGCATGGCCTCGCCGACCGACTGCCCGCTTTCGTTCATGTAGGTCTGGGGCTTGAGCAGCATGACCCGCTCGCCACCGACGCTGCCTTCGCTGATCTGGCCCTGGAAGCGTGACCGCCAGGGCGCGAAGCGATGGCGCCGCGCGATTTCATCGATGGCGAGAAAGCCGATATTGTGCCGGTTGGCGGCATATTTGGCGCCCGGGTTACCGAGCCCGACGAACAGACGCATGATCGTCTCTGGAGCAAAGCGCGTTTAAGCAAAAACGCTGTTTTGCTGCAGCTCCTCGTTCGAACGCGTCTTTGCGATTCTTGGTGACTCCATCAAATCGCCAAACGCTATGAAAGCACGAATGGCCGGGACGAGCCCGGCCATCGCAGCAATGGAATATGCAGCCGGATTACTTCTTGGCAGCGTCGGCGGGCTCGGCAGCCGCCTCGGCGGCGGGAGCAGCCTCTTCGCCGACCGGCGGCACGATCGAGACCAGCGTCGCATCGTCCTGCCCGGCGTAGGAAACGCCTTCCGGCAGCTTGATCTGCGAGACATGGACCGAATCGTTGATATCGAGAGCGGCCACGTCGACATCGATCGAATCGGGGATCTTGTCGGCGGGAGCCAGAACCGAGAGGGAGTGCGTCACGATGTTGACGGCACCGCCGCGCTTCACGCCCACGGAAGTCGAAGCGTTGACGGCATGCACGGGAACATCGACGCGCAGACGCGAGCCGACATCGACGCGCAGGAAGTCGACATGCTCGACGGTGTCCTTGACCGGGTCGAGAGCATAGTCGCGCGGAATGGCGCGGGTCTTGCTGCCATCCACTTCGATTTCGAACACGGTGGTGAGGAAGTGGCCGGCATAGACCAGCTTGTTGGCTTCCTTGGCATCGAGCGCGATGGAAACGGGGGGCTTGCCGGCGCCGTAGATCACGGCCGGCACTTTGCCTTCACGACGAACGGCACGCGCGGCCCCCTTGCCCACTTGCGTGCGAGCCGTGGCGGAAATCTGCTTCACGGACATTGTATATTCCCAGGGTTGTTCAAAGAAAAAGGCCGCAGGCGCGGCCGGTTCGTTCGTTCCGCATTGCCTCCAGGGGTGTCTGGTCGCGGAACGGGGTTCTCTTAGACGCATCGTGGCCGAAAAGCAAGCAACACGGGGGTTGTCTTCGGACCAGCCCGCAAACGCCACGCCCGCCGGATGGACAGGCGGCCCCGGAGAGCCGCCCCAAGCCTCAATGGCCTTCGAAGGACACCAGCGTGTGCACAGGTACGCCGAGCGCCCGGATCTTGTCGGCCCCCTTCAACTCGGGCAGGTCGATGATGAAGACCGCCGCCAGGACGTCGGCGCCGATCTCGCGCAACAACCTGACCGCGGCTTCCGCGGTACCGCCTGTGGCGATGAGGTCGTCGACCAGGATGACCCGCTCGCCCGGCTTCACCGCATCCTTGTGGACCTCCATCTCGTCGAGGCCATACTCCAGCGAATAGGCGATGCGCACGGTCTCATGCGGCAGCTTGCCCTTCTTGCGCACCGGCACGAAGCCGGAGGAAAGCTGATGGGCAAGCGCACCTCCCAAAATGAAGCCACGCGCCTCGATCCCGGCAACCTTGTCGATCTTGGCGCCCGCCCAAGGCTGCACCAGTTCGTCCACGGCCCGCCGGAAAGCCCAGGCATCGCCCAACAAGGTGGTGATGTCGCGAAACGCCACCCCCGGCTTGGGGTAGTCGGGAATGGTGCGGATCGCATCCTTGAGGATGCGGGCGGTCGAGCCGGAAAGTTCTGTCGTGGCGGTCATGATCTGCCCTGCGCGGATTTGATGCCGAAAAAGACCATGCCCGGCGCCAAGAGTCGAGGCCAGGACCAGGAAACGAGGCCGGGCAGCGAGGCTAAGACCGCCTTACACCAACGGTATTGCAGCTTGACCGACCAGGCCCGTCATTGCTTCGCTACGCTCGCAATGACGCGAGAGTCAAACATCGCGACCGCTGGTATTACATGAAAGGCGGCGTGCAAAAGCCGGAGATCGATGATCCCCGGCTTTGCTCAATCAGCGATCGGACGAAGCCTCAATGGGCGTCGGCCCAGATCTTCTTCTTGGTGTAGTAGAGCAGGCTGGCCAGCACGATCAGGAAGATGATGACCACGAAGCCGGTCTGCTTGCGCTTCTCCAGCGAAGGATCGGCCGCCCAGGCCAGGAAGGCGGCGACGTCGCGCGTGTACTGGTCGACCGTCTGCGGCGTACCGTCGGTATATTCCACCTGGCCATCGGCCAGGGGTTTGGCCATGCCGATCGAGCCACCGAAGATCTTGTTGTAATGCCCGTTCGGCGGAATGGTGACGCCCTCGGGGGGCTTCTCGTCATCCTTCAGATAACCATCGGTGATCAGGGCGTGGATGTAATCGGGCCCCTGCTCCTGGTACTGGGTGAAGATGTCGAAGATGAAGCCGGGGAAGCCGGACTTCACGCCGCGCGCCTTGGCGAGCAGCGACATGTCCGGCGGCACCGCGCCATTGTTGGCGACGGCGGCGGCCTGATCGTTGGGATAGACCAGCGGGAAGTAATCCGCCGGACGTCCCTTGCGCTCCAGCACCTCGCCCTTGTCGTTGGGCACGTCCATGACGGTGTATTCGGCCGCTAGGGCCTTCACCTGTCCCTCAGTGAAGCCCGGGCCACCGGGATCGGACAGGGTGCGGAAGGCAACGCGGTGCAGGCTATGGCAGGCCGAGCAGACCTCGCGATAGACCTTGAAGCCGCGCTGCAGCTGGCCCTGGTCATACCGGCCGAACGGGCCGGCGAAGCTCCACTGCTGGCGGGTCGGCTGCTCGCCCCCCTCCGCCCAGGCGGGCTGGGAGAGACCGGCAGCCCCGAACAGGGTGGCGAGGGCGACCGCCAGGCCGGCCATGCGTGAAGGTTTGAACATCTCAATCATCTCGTTCGCCCCTCAACCCTTGCTTTGCGATTCGGCGGTGTTTGCGGCCGGCAGGGGGATGCCGCCCGATTTCGCCAGAATGGCATCGGCGATCGAAGCGGGAACCGGCTTGGTCTGCTCAAACAACCCCAGCAACGGCAAGGCGATGAGGAAGTAGGCGAAATACAGCGCGGTCAGGATCTGGCCGATCACCACCTTCGAACCTTCCGGCGGCTGCGAGCCGATCCAGCCGAGACCGATGCAGATCGCCACGAAGATGAAGAACACCCAGCGGAACACCGGGCGATAGACCGCCGAGCGCACCTTCGACGTATCGAGCCAAGGCAGCAGCGCCAGCATGACGATCGCAGCGAACATCATGATGACGCCCAGCAGCTTGTCCGGAATGGAACGCAGGATCGCGTAGAAGGGCAGGAAGTACCATTCGGGCACGATATGCGCGGGCGTCTTGCCGGGATCGAAGGTGATGTAGTTCTCCGGATCACCCAGATAATCCGGCATGTAGAACACGAAATACATGAAGAAGATCAGGAAGCAGGCGATGCCGAAGGCGTCCTTCAGCGTCGCATGCGGCGTGAAGGGCACCGAATCCTTCGGGGTCTTGATGTCGACGCCGGCCGGATTGTTCTGGCCGACCACATGCAGCGCCCAGATGTGAAGCACGACGACGCCCGCGATCATGAAGGGCAGCAGGTAGTGCAGCGAGAAGAAGCGGTTCAGGGTCGGGTTGCCCACCGCATAGCCGCCCCACAGCCAGGTCACGATCGACTTGCCGAACACGGGGATGGCGGAGAACAGGTTGGTGATGACGGTAGCGCCCCAGCCCGACATCTGGCCCCAGGGCAGCACATAGCCCATGAAACCGGTCGCCATCATCAGCAAGAAGATCACGACGCCGAGCAGCCACAGCACTTCGCGGGGGCCCTTATAGGAGCCGTAATACATGCCGCGTGCGATGTGGAGATAAACGGCGATGAAGAACATCGAGGCGCCGTTGGCGTGCAGCTTCTGAATCAGCCAGCCCCAGTTCACGTCGCGACGGATCAGATCCACCGAGGTGAAGGCCAGGCTCGAATCGGAGACGTAGTGCATCGCCAGCACCACACCCGTGAGGATCTGCGCACCCAGCATGAAGGACAGGATGGCGCCGAAGGTCCACATATAGTTGAGGTTGCGCGGCGTGGGATAGGCGATGAACGAGGAGTGGACGAGCCCGCCGATCGGCAGGCGGCTCTCGAACCACCGTCCAAGGCTGGATTTCGGAGTCCAGGTCGAGGTTCCGCTCATGAATTGTGACCTTAAGCTTGTGCGTTCGATTCGGCGCCGATCATGATCTTGGTCGGGCTCTCGAAATTATAGGGCGGAACTTCCAGGTTGAGCGGAGCCGGACCCTGACGGATGCGTCCCGAGGTGTCGTAGACCGAACCATGGCAGGGGCAGAACCAGCCGTGATAGGAGCCCTCGTTGACCAGCGGGATGCAGCCCAGATGCGTGCAGATGCCCACCACGACCAGCCATTGCGCCTGGTCCTTCTTGACCCGGTCCGCATCGGCCTGGGGATCCTTCAGGTCAGTCAGCTTGACGTCCTCGGCCGCCGCGATTTCGGCCTTGGTGCGGTGACGAATGAAGATCGGCTTGCCGCGCCAGAAGATCTTCACAGACTGCCCCTCGGGAATCGGCGTCAGGTCGACCTCGACCGGCACGCCCGCCGCGATGGTCGCCTTGTCCGGATTCATCTGGCTGATGAAAGGCCAAGCTGCGCCAGCGACACCCACAGCACCGACCGCGCCGGTGGCAATGTAAATGAAATCGCGACGAGTGGGCACTGCGGCGTGTTCGTTCGTGACTGCCACGGATCGATCCTTCTCATACGTCGCATCCCGGCCGCCGCCGGGATGATGGAGGAACCGGACGTATCAGCCCCGCACCATCCATACTCTGCCAAATCTCGGCCACCCCAGCCGCGCCAAACCGGATCGCGGCGAAACTGGGGCAAACCTTATCAAGGGGCTCATGCCACTCTGTTGCGAAGTTGTCTAGATCGTGCAGCCCGCAAATGGCGCTATGTCGCATGACATCAACGCCATAAATGCAGATTCTCTATCCCCGATGCCGGCAGCGTACCCTATGAAGAACGCTTCCGTTCCTGCTCTGCCGATCGCCCATGCCGCTCACCCTCGCCTTGTTTCAGCCCGACATCCCCCAGAACGCCGGCACGATGCTGCGCCTATGCGCCTGCCTCGGCGTGAAGGCGGCCATCATCGAGCCGGCCGCCTTTCCCGTGTCGGACCGGGCGTTCCGCCGCGCGGGCATGGATTATCTCGACCATCTCACCGTCGACCGCCATGTTTCCTTCCCGGCCTTCGAGGCATGGCGGGCCGTGAGCGGACAACGCCTGGTGCTGCTGACGACCAAGGGCGCGGTGCCCCTGAGCGGCCATGCCTTTCAGCCCGACGATATCCTCATGGTCGGCAGGGAATCAGCGGGCGTACCCGATGCGGTTCATGCCGCGGCCGATGCGCGGGTGTTCGTGCCGATGCGTCCGGGGCTGCGCTCGCTGAACGTGGCCGTTGCCGCCGCCATGGTGCTGGGCGAGGCCCTGCGCCAGACCGATGGCTTCCCGTCCACGGCAGATTCTCCTTGATCGAACACCGGCTTCCTGCGGGCTTTCATTGATCCTGCGCAATTGCCTGCCGGTGGAAACGGACTATAGAGGCAGCATGACAAAGCCCGGTTCCGCCCCCCTTTCCGCCGAGATCGCCCCCCGTCAGGCCGAGGCCCGTGCCTGGTTCGAGCTCCTGCGCGATCAGATCTGCGCCGCCTTCGAGACACTCGAGGACACGCTGCCCCAGGCTCAGGCCCAGCCCGATCTTCCGGCCGGTACTGCCGCGGGACGCTTCAAGCGAACGCCCTGGCAACGCACCGACCACACCGGCCGCCCCGGCGGCGGCGGCGTGATGGCGATGATGCATGGCAGGGTTTTCGAGAAGGTGGGCGTGCATTGTTCGACCGTCCACGGCGAGTTCTCGCCCGAATTTCGCACCGACATTCCGGGCGCCGCCGAAGATCCGCGCTTCTGGGCCTCCGGCATCTCCCTGATCGCCCACCCCTGGAACCCTCACGTGCCCACCGTGCACATGAATACCCGTTTCGTGGTGACCACCAAGGCCTGGTTCGGCGGCGGCGCCGACCTGACGCCGATGCTCGACAGGCGCCGCACGCAGGAAGACCCGGACAGCCGAGATTTTCATGAGGCCATGCGCCGGGCCTGCGAGGCACACGCGGTCGCCGACTATGATCGCTACAAGAAATGGTGTGACGACTATTTCTTTCTCAAGCATCGCAACGAACCGCGCGGCATCGGCGGCATTTTCTATGATGGGCTGGCCAGCGGCGACTGGCAGGCCGATTTCTCCTTCACCCAGACAGTCGGCAGCGCCTTCGCCGCCATCTATCCCGAGATCGTGACGCGCAATTTCGAAAAGCCCTGGACGGAAGCCGAGCGCGAAGAGCAGTTGGTGCGCCGCGGACGTTACGTCGAATTCAACCTGCTCTATGACCGTGGCACGCTGTTCGGCCTCAAGACCGGCGGCAATGTCGCCTCGATCCTGTCCTCGATGCCCCCCACTGTGAAATGGCCCTGACCTGCCAGGGCCTGCCCTCTTCCTATCATCGGGTTGCAGGGGGATAGGCCCGCAGCCTGTCCTTCAGCAAAAGCGTTTTGCGATTTGACGGAATCACTTCGAATCGCACTTTGTCTCCAGGCGCGATGCGGCCCGTTGCTGCCATCGACAAGATCGGGCCACAATGTCTCTGACAGATGCGTGTCGCCCCTCGGAGACCCTGCCGCATGCCCCGCCCGACGACCGCTCTGGTGGCTCTTGCCACCGCTGTCTTCTCGACGATATCGGCTGGAGGCGGCGGCGCCTTGGCCCAGCCGTCGGGGGCACCCGTCGCCAGCGCCTGCACGCTGCTGGCCGACGTCGCGACCGGCAAGCTGCTCAGGCAGGAAGGGAGCTGCGACAAGCCGATCACGCCGGCTTCGACCTTCAAGATCGCCATCAGCCTGATGGGTTACGATTCGGGCCTGCTGAAGAACGAACATGTGCCTGCCCTACCTTTTCGCGAAGGCTATGCCGACTGGCTGCCGGAATGGCGCACCACCACCGATCCGGCGAGCTGGATAAAGAATTCGGTGGTCTGGTATTCGCAGCAGATCACCCGCAGCCTCGGCAAGCTGCGTTTCAAGCGCTACGTCGCTGAATTCGATTACGGCAATCGGGACGTCTCGGGCGATCCGGGCAAGCAGAACGGCCTCACCCAGGCCTGGCTGAGCTCGTCCCTCAAGATCACGCCGCTCCAGCAGCTCGACTTCCTGGAGCGGATGGTGCGTCACCAATTGCCGGTTTCGAATCACGCCTACGACATGACCGCCCGCATCCTGGTGCTGGCGCCCCTGCCCAATGGCTGGGAAATTCACGGCAAGACCGGCTCGGGCGCGCCCCGGCGTTCCGACGGCAAGCTCGACTTGGATCATGCCTATGGCTGGTTCGTGGGCTGGGCCAACAGGGACGGCCGCAATATTGCTTTCGTCCGCCAGGTGCAGATGGACGGCAGGGGCAATCTGAGGGCCGGACTGCAGGCACGTGACGCCTTCCTGGCGGAGCTGCCCGACTTGCTGGACAGGCTGTAATCCGCTCCATACAGAGCAGAACCAACCTGCGAAAACCGTCCCTCTCAGTCGGCCGTCGGCAAATGGCGCATGGTGACGAAGATCTGTCCGTCCGGCAGTTCTTCCCAGTATTCGATCTCCGTCATATAGGCCGCCTTGGGATAGCGGGTAAACAGATCGCGCGCCTTAGCACGTGCTTCCTCACGCGGCAAAGTAAAGCTCTCGCGCCGGAACCCCAGCGACGTCTGCGACCGTCGGTCTGCATGGCGCTTGGCCAGCGTTCTTGGCCGGATCTCGTCGCTACGCATTCTCGTATCCTCGGCCCATTCCGTTGAGGCAGGCCCGGTCGGAAACCTGCATCTGCAATTTAGGGCCTCCCGGCTCAAGAGTCGAATCGCAAGGGTAAGACTCAAGCTCCCCTCATCCCCCTGCCGGGACCTTCTCCCTTTGCAGGAGAAGGTCCCGGCAGGGGGATGAGGGGTCAAGGGGACCTGTTTGCGGAAACCACATTCCGCTTCAGAAAGCTACCGGCCCTCGCGAGCCCAGAGCAGGGTGACGCCGCCAAGCAGCAAGGCAAGGCCCAGCAGGCCCGCGAAGAGCGGGATGGTGTCGATGCCCTGCACGACCGACGCTTCGCTGCGCTTGAGGCCGATCCAGCCGCTGCCGCCATAGGCGGAGCCGGCGCCGACCGCGCGAACCGCCGGTATCGACAGGCCGGACGCAGTGGCGAGGCGCTCCACGCTGCCGCCGGTCTCGCCGGCGATGCCCTTCAGCCGATCCGGCGTGGAGAGCAGGTCCTGGAATTCCCGCGGGTTGGCGGGGCCGACATTGGTGATCGCCTGCAAGGCGCCATCTTCTGCCCGCCACAGCCCCATCACGTCGGTGGAATAGACCGCGCTCCACAGGCCGGGCTTCTCCGGCTTGAGGGCGAGCCGGACCTTTTCGCCATTCGGGCCGGTCAGTTCGACGGGCGCCGCCGTCTCCGCCATGGTCTGGCGCTCCACCGTGATGTCGCGGCCGACGGCCCGTGCGCGCAGAGCCTCCTCATCGAGATCGGGCTCCTTCAAAAGCCAGTGCGACAGGCGCCGCAGCAGGTCGACATGGGGCCCGCCGCCCTCATAGCCGCGCGCCCACAGCCAGGCGTGGTCCGACAGCAGCAGGGCCACCCGCCCCTTGCCCTGATGGGCCAGCACGAGAAGCGGATCGCCGCGGGCGCCGGTCATCACGGCGCTGCCTTCGCGCAGCTTGGTCTCCACCGTGGTGAACCACTGGCCCCAGGCCGGTGGATTGACGTTGCCGCCCGGCAGGTCGCGCGTCACCGGATGGCGCTTGCCGAGCTGGCTGATCTCCGGCCGATAGGGCTGATAGAGCACGTTGCCCGAAGGCGAGGCCGGCAGGATCTCGGCAAGGCCTGTGCCCCACAGGCTGTTCTCGGAGGCGTAATCGGCGCCCGATGCGAGCAGGATGGCGCCGCCATTGCGCACGAACTCCGTCATATTGTCGAAATAGGCGGCCGGCAGCAGGCCTTCCTGCGCATAGCGGTCGAAGATGATCAGGTCGAAGCGGTTGATCTCCTCGTCGAACAAACGATGGGTCGGAAACTGGATCAGGGAGAGTTCGTTGATCGGGGTGCCGTCGCCCTTCTGCGGCGGCCGGAGAATGGTGAAATGCACGAGCTCGACATTGGCGTCGGCCTTGAGCAGGTTGCGCCAGGTGCGCTCGCCCGCATTGGGTTCGCCCGAGACCAGCAGGACACGCATCTTCTCGCGAATGCCCTCGATCTGCAGCACGGCCCTGTTGTTCACCGGCGAGAGTTCACCCGGCACGGTCTCGGCTTCGAGTTCGACCACATTCACGCCGGCATGTTCGATCGGCACCTGCAGCGAGGACAATTCGCCGACCGGCACGGTGGTCCGTGCAATCTCTTCGCCATCGCGGCGCAGGATCACGCCCGCCGTCGAGGGCATGTTCGGACCGCGATCGACGACGCGGAAGCGGATGGTGGTGGCCTGCTTCACCAGCCCGAAGCGCGGCGCCTCGACCAGGCTGATCTGGCGGTCGCGTTCGTCCTCCCGGCCGGTGATCAAGGCATGGAGCGGCGCCTTGAAACCGAGCGCGGCCGCGCGTGCCGGCACATCATGGACCACGCCGTCCGTCAGCAGGATGGCGCCACCGACGCGATCCGGCGGCACGTCGGACAAGGCCGTCGCCAAGGGGGCAAAGAGCTGGGTGCCGTCGGCACCGGATTTGACGCCGCCGCCCGCTTCGACCACGCGCAACTCGGTATTGCCCAGCGCCTTGATCTGCCGGCTCAGTTCGTCGCGCGCCGCGTCCGTCTGCCGCGTCCTCTCGTCCAGCGACTGGGAGGCGGAACGGTCGACCACCAGGGCCACCACATTGGGCAGCACCGCGCGCTGCTCACGCGTCAGGATGGGGCCTGTGAGAGAGAGGACGAACAGGCCCAACACCAGCGTGCGAAGCCAGGCCCCGCGCAGGCGCGCCAGCAGGCACAGCGCCGCGACAGCAGCCGCCAGCACGGCCACCCCGATGACGACCGGCCATGACAGCAGCGGCAGGAACTGCAGGGAGAAATCGCTCATCAGCGTCCGAGCCTCTCCAGGAGATCCTGCACATGCACCTGATCGGCCTTGTAGTTACCGGTCAGGGCATACATCACCATGTTGACGCCGGCGCGATAGGCCAGCTCACGCTGGCGCTCCAGCCCCGTGGAAACCGGAAAGAGCGGGTTCATCTGTGCATCGACGGCCCAGGCCGCGGCCAGATCGTTGGAGGTGATGATCAAGGGCGATACGCCGTCTCCCCCCAGGACGGGCTTGTCGCTGTCCTCGGATGTCGGCGCGGTAGCCTGCACCCAGGTCTCGCCATTGTCATAGCGCCCGACGAACTTGTCGAGCAGGTAGAAGGTTTTGGTCAGCACGTGCTTGGCTGGAATCTGTTCGAGCTCGGGGATGTCGAGCCCGGAGAGCAGGCGCTTGAGCGTTTCGCCGGCCGGCGTGGCAGCCCCGCCGGCATCCTGCTGTAGGGCATCGCGCGTATCGAAAATGATGGTGCCGCCCGACTTCATGAACGCGTCGATGCGCGCCATCACCGCCGGGGGCGGGGGTTCCTTGCCCGGCACGATCGGCCAGTAGATCAGCGGGTAGAAGGCGAGTTCGTCCTTGGCGGGATCGATGCCATCGGGCGGTCCCGGCTCCAGCGCCGTGCGTTCGGCGATATAGGCGGTCAGGCCCTTGAGGCCAGCGAGGCTGGTGTCGTCGGTTTCCTTGTCGCCGGTGACGATATAGGCAAGGCGCGTCTTCAATGCAGCATCGAAGGGACGGTTCTGCGCCTGCGCATTGGGCGGTGCCAACAGGGAGAGGGAAAGCGCCAGCACGACGAGGGCCGCCGACCCCACGCCGGGGCGGGCAAGGCGCGTCCAGCCGCCCGCCATGAAGAAGACGATCAGCGCGTCGGCCAGCAACAAAGCCAGGGCAACCAGCAGCAGGGCAGGCCCGAGGGCAATCGGCTTGGCAACCGTATAATCGGCCAGGGACGCATTCACGGCGGTATAGTCCAGGGGTTTCAACACGGCATTGGCGGGCAATGCGTTGACGGCCACCAGGCCGTCGGGCGGCCCGTAGAAGCCGGGCGGATGATCGGGGCGGCCGATGCCGGGCTGGTCCGCCCGCACGGGCTGGGCGGTCGCCGGCGGAACCTGAAAGGCTCCGAGACCGTCGAGCGTCCGGCTCGGCGCCGCATAGACCGGGGCCGCGGCGCCCGCCTGCGCTGCGACAGCACCCGTGGCCGGCGCAGATTTGGCAAGCCCCACCACCTTGCGCAGCATCTCCACGAAGCTTCCCGACAAGACGAGATTGGACCAGGTGGTGTCGGCCGTCACATGAAAGAGCACGATGACGCCATTGCCCCGTTTCTCGGCCGTGACCAGCGGCGTGCCGTCCGCCAGGGCGGCCCAGGTCCGGCCAGGCAGATCGATATCGGGCTCGGCGAGCAATTGGCGCTTGACGCTGACGTCGTCCGGCAAGGCAAGGCCCGCGAAGGGACCGTTGGCATCGAAGCTGCCCAGCTTCTGCGGCTTCTCCCAGGAGAGCGTCCCGCCCAGGGTACGCCCGCCCTGGCGCAGCTTCACCGGCAGCAGCGTATTCTCGGCGGCCGCGAGACGCGATCCGGCGAAGCGCACCAGAACGCCGCCATTCTCGATCCAGGTGGAGAGCTTGGCCTCGGCATCGCCGAGATTGCCGACATCGGCCAGCATCAGAACCGGCAGCTTGTCGTCGAGAAAGCGGCCGATCGCCTCGGCTGGAGACGTCCCCTCGGCGGTCCTCACATCGGCATAGGGTTCGAGCGCCCGGGTGAGATAATAGTTCGCCGACAGCAAGGGCTGGCTGACATCCTTGTCCTGCCCCGAGACAATGCCGACCGTACGGCGTCGCCAGGTGCGGTCGAGCAACTGCACCGCACCGGCCGAGGCGTCGCCGACAATTTCCAGCCGCGCCACATCGTTGCGGATGTCGACGGGCAGGTCGAGTTGCGCGGTCGTCTCCCCGGCGCCTGCCGGGAAACTGAAATCGGCCTGGCCGACCGGCAGGTTCTTGAGGTCGACAGCCCTGACCGTGCCGGACAAGGCCCGGTCGAGCTTGCCCATGCGCAGGACGCGCACCGAGATGCCGCTCGGCGCATTGGCCGCACCCGCTAGGGCGAGGGAACTGCGGGCATCGTCGCGGTAGACCGTCACGCGTCCCTGCTTGCCGGCTTCCGACAGAGCGGAGAGAAAGCCATTGTCGCCATCGCCGGCCAGGCCGTCCGAGAACCACACGATCTCGGCTTCCGGCGCCGCGCGCAGGAAGGAGGCGATGGCGGGCGCATAGGCGCCGCGATTGGCCTGCCAGGGCTGCGGAGCGAGCGCCGCAAGGCGCGGACCGAGGCTTGCGGCGGGGCTGAGCGACAGATCGGTGAGCGGCTCGGCCAGGGCGGCCAGGGCGACCGGGCGGCGATCCTGCTCGGCTGCGGCAAGCGCGGCCTGGATCACGTCCCGCCGCTTGGTCCAGGTCGCGGCGGAGCCCCAGCCATTGTCGACGAGGAACAAGAGCGGCGTCACACGGGTCGCTCCGGACTGATTGAAAGGCCGAAGCGTCGGCACGGCCAGCATGGCGATCACCAGGGCCGCCAGGATGAGACGCAGAGCCGTCAGCCACCAGGGCGAGCGCGCCGCCACCCGCCCGCGCGGCAACAAGCCGTAGAGCAGGCGCAAGGGTGGAAAGTCAACGCGCTGCGGCCGTGGCGGCACCAGACGCAGCAGGAGCCAGATCGCCGGCAGCAAGGCCAGGGCCGCCAGCATCCAGGGCGAGGCGAGAGCCAACGAGCCTAGCATCGATCAAGCCTCGGAGGATTGAGCCTCTCAGTCGCCGCCCTCATATCCCCTCCCCCTGCTGCAACAGCGGATGCAGGGCCAGCACGGCCTGCGAGGCCGGCTTGTCAGTGCGGTGCAGCGTCATGCTCCAGCCATAACGGTGCGTGATCGCCCGCAAGGCGTCGCGATGGGCGGCAAGCCGGGCCTCATAGGCCTGGCGGATGTCCTGAGCCCGCGGAGCCTGGAATTTCGCACCCGTCTCGGGATCGATCAGTTCGGTGCGGCCGGCAAACGGGAAGGTCTCCTCGATCGGATCGGCGACGACCAGGAGATGGCCGCGCGCGCCGCGGGCCGCCAGGGCGGCAATGGCGCCGCCCGTTACTTCAGGCTCGTCGAGAAAATCGCCGATCAGGATGGCCTCGCTGCGGGGCCCGAGCGCGATCCGCTCGGGCAGGCCGCTGCGCTCCGCCGTGGCGGGCGGGGCCGCCGCGATCAAGGCGAGAGCGAATTTTTCGATGATCGCCCGCTGCGAGGTCGGCCGTGCCAGGCCGATCAGCCCGACGCGTTCACCGCCCTGCACGAGGAGATCGGCAAAAGCCAGGCACAGCACCAGCGCCCGTTCGAGCTTGGAGGTCTGCGCCAGATTGGACGCCAGATTCATCGAGACCGAACGGTCGACCCACAGCCACAGGGTCTGGGCCGCGTCCCATTCGTGCTCGCGCACATAGAGTTCGTCGCCGCGCGCCGAGCGGCGCCAGTCGACATTGGCGGCCGCCTCTCCGGGCGCGAAATGGCGGAACTGCCAGAAATTCTCGCCCTGCCCGGCCCGGCGCCGGCCATGCAGGCCATGCAGCGCCGTCGCCGCCACGCGGCGCGCCTCCAGGGCAAGTCTGGGCATGGCTTCGGCCAGATCGAGCGCCGCCTGCTGCAGGCCGGCGGACCTGACCGCCTTGTGCTCGTCGATCAGCCGCGTGGAAACCGCCATCCGCTCAGCCCAGTTTGCGCGCGAGGCGTCCGATCACGCCCTCGACGCTCTCGCCATCGGCTCGGGCAGCAAAGCTGAGGGCCATGCGGTGCTTGAGCACGGGTTCGGCGAGGGCGATGACATCGTCGATCGAAGGAGAGAACCGGCCCTGCACCAGGGCACGTGCGCGCACCGCCAGCATCAGGGCCTGGCTGGCGCGCGGGCCCGGACCCCAGGCGATCTTCCCGGCAAGGTCGGGTGTCTCGCCGGGACGGGCCGAGCGCACCAGCGTAAGGATGGCTTCGACCACGGATTCGCCGACCGGCAGCCGCCGGACCAGGCGTTGCGCGCCCAGAAGGTCCTCCGCGCTCATGGCAGGCCGCGCCGGGGCTTCTTCGGCGCCAGTGGTGAACAGCAGAATGCGCTTCTCGTCCTCTCGGTCCGGATAGGGAACGTCGATCTGCATCAGGAACCGGTCGAGCTGGGCTTCCGGCAGGGGATAGGTGCCTTCCTGCTCGAGGGGATTCTGCGTCGCCAGGACATGGAAGGGTTTGGGCAGGTCATGGCGCTCGCCCGCCACGGTGATGTGATATTCCTGCATCGCCTGCAGCAGGGCCGACTGCGTGCGCGGCGAGGCGCGGTTGATTTCGTCCGCCATCAGCAACTGGGCGAAAACCGGCCCGCGCACGAAACGGAAGCTGCGCTTGCCATTTTCGCTGGCGTCGAGCACCTCGGTGCCCAGTATGTCCGAGGGCATCAGGTCCGGCGTGAACTGCACGCGCTTGGCATCGAGCCCCAACACCACGCCGAGCGTCTCGACCAGCTTGGTCTTGGCAAGCCCGGGCACGCCGACGAGCAGGCCGTGCCCGCCCGACAGCAAAGTGATCAGGGCGCCATCGACCACGGCCTCCTGGCCGAAGATGACGCCATGCACGGCTTCGCGGGCCCGCTTGATCAGATCCGCCGTGGTTTCGGCCGAGCGGATGATGGCTTCGTCGAGATTGGTGGCGGTATCGGCCGTCATCATGCCTCGCAGGAAACGCGCCGGACAGGGGCGCTGGATAATGGGAAAGCTTGCGCGATTCCCTTGTATCGCAGGATACTAGAGAGCAACTAAGGCAGGAGCGAGAGCTTCTCTGTCGTTTTCACGTCCGTTTTATCACCGAGTGTTCTCGAATATGGTCCAGACCGATCTGGCCGGATTGACCAAGGCCGTCAAGGAAACCGGCAAGCATGCCGGGGCCCGCCCGGTGCATCTGTGGAACCCCCCGTTCTGCGGCGATATCGACATGCGCATCGCGGCCGATGGCAGCTGGCATTACATGAAGAGTCCCATCGGGCGGATCGAGCTCGTCAAGCTGTTTGCCTCGATCCTGCGCCGCGACGAGGATCGCTATGTGCTGGTGACGCCGGTGGAGCGCGTCGGCATCGCGGTGGACGACGTGCCTTTCGTTGCCGTGGAAATGCGCGTGAAAACGGGCGCTGGCGGGCAAATCCTGTCCTTCCGAACCAATGTCGACGACTGGACCGAGGCCGGCCCCGATCATCCCATGCGGTTCGAGATCGGCGCGTCCGAGGGGCTGAAGCCCTATGTGCATGTGCGGGCCGGCCTGTGGGCCCGGGTCAACCGTGCCTTGTATTACGATCTTGCCGATCTCGGCGAAGTCCGGAAGATCGACGGCGTCGCCATGTTCGGTGTCGCCTCGGGCGGCAGTTTCTTTGCCATGGCCCCTGCCGACGAAATCGGTGCCGCTCCCCGAGACGCCGCCCCCTGACATGCTGACCGCCCTACCCCCTTCGACCCATCATCCCGAGCTCGAGGCCTTTCTCGAACGAGCCCGGCACCGTCTTGCCGCCGAGCCGCCGGCGGGGTTGCATCTCGACAGCGTGCCTGATCATGGCGACCACCGCTTCTCTCCCGGCCTGCTTGCCGAATTGCCCGCTGCGCCCGCCAAGCCGGCAGCCGTGCTGATCGCCCTCATCGACCGGCCCGACGGGCCAACGGTGCTGCTCACCCATCGCTCGAGCGCACTGCGCAACCATTCGGGCCAGATCGCGTTTCCGGGCGGGCGCATCGATCCCGGTGATGGAAGCGCGCTGGCAGCCGCCATGCGCGAGGCCGAGGAGGAGGTCGGCCTGTCGGCCAGCCTGGTCAAGCCGGTCGGCTATCTCGATCTCTATCTCACGGGTTCCGGCTACCGCATCGCACCGGTGGTAGCCCTGGCCGACCCGGGCATGGTGCTGCACCTCAATCCCGCCGAAGTCGACAGCGTGTTCGAATGCCCGCTGGCCTTCCTGATGGATCCGGCCAATCACCTTTCCGAAAGCCGGGAATGGCGCGGCGCCATGCGCCAATATTATGCAATTCCCTGGCAGGGGCACTATATCTGGGGGGCGACGGCGGGGATCATCCATACCCTTTATGAGCGGATCTATGGCTGAGGCTGGTTCTCCCCGGCCAAATCGTTCCCGTCAAACCCGAAACCATAGCTGACGATACGCCCTCATGTTCCGGCCTTTCCTGTTCGAGGCAGTGCTGTTCATCCTGCCCTTCCTGGTCTATGGGGTTTGGGTGCTGCTGCGCGGCAAGCGGCCCGGGCTCCCCGAGCGGACGGGAATGCCGCTGCTGCGGCTGATTGCGCTGGGCGTGATATGCATGGCGGTCGGTCTGGCGCTCTTCGCCCACTATGGCGGAGCTCCTGCCGGAAGCGGCTATACCCCCGCGCATATGGAAAATGGCAAGCTGATCGAGCCCGAGACGCGATAGAGCGAAGTGCATTCTCCGAATCGGATTTTTTCACTAACTTGTTGTTTTGACGAATTTTCTCAGCTGGAAAGCCCGGCGACTTTCCTGGAAGATGCTTTTGGATGCCTGATCGGATGGATGAGCGTTTCCCCTGGCTCGACAAGCCGCCCTTGTCGACGCTGCTCGCGGCCCTGAATCATGACGGGGAAGAGGCGCGGGTGGTAGGAGGCGCCGTGCGCAACGCCCTGCTCGGCGAGCCCGTCGCCGACTGGGACATCGCTACCACGGCCCTGCCCGTGGAGACCCAGGCCCGGGCCCGAGCGCAGGGCTGGAAGGTGGTGCCCACCGGCATCGAGCACGGCACCGTGACCGTGGTCATCGATGGCCATCCTCTCGAAGTGACGACGTTGCGCGAGGACATCGAGACTGATGGCCGCCGCGCCGTGGTGCATTTCGGCCGCGATTTCCGGGCCGATGCCTTCCGGCGCGACTTTACCATCAACGCCCTCTCGCTCTCCCCGGACGGCCGGCTGCACGATTATGCCAGCGGCCTCGCCGACATCGCCGAGCGGCGGGTACGTTTCCTCGGCGATGCCGATCGGCGCATCGCCGAGGATTATCTGCGCATTCTGCGCCTTTTTCGCTTCCATGCCCGTTTCGGGAAGGGACAGCTGGACAAAGCGAGTTTCGAGGCGGCGATACGCGGGCGCGGCGGCCTGCGCCGGCTCTCGGCCGAACGCATCAGGGCCGAGCTTCTCAAACTGCTCACGGCGCCACGGGCGGCAGAGGTCCTCGCCGAGATCGACGCTGCCGGCTTTCTCGGCATTCTGTTGGGAGGCATTGCCCGTGTCGAAGCTTTTCAACGCCTCACGGATCTGGAAACCCGGAGCGGGGCGGAACCCGATGCGGTCCGGCGGCTGGCAGCTCTCGGCCTGTTCACGCGCCATGATGCCGAAAGGCTGGCGGTGCGGCTGCGCCTTTCCAACGCCGAGGCCAAGCGCCTGACAACGATTGCCCTGGTGCTGGAGCGCGTCAGGCACGCCCCCCCGCTTCCCAAGGCCAGGGAATGGCTCTATCGCCTCGGTTCCGAGCTTTATCGCGACGCTATGCTGGTCACGGCCGCGCATCACGCCGAGGCCGATTTTGCCGAAGCCTTGGCTTTACCGGAGCATTGGAGCGTTCCCGCCCCTCCCTTCAGCGGCAGGGATCTCGCACAGCTCGGCATCAAGCCCGGCCCGCGCATCGGCCGCATTCTCGCCCGCGCCGAACAAGCCTGGATCGATGGCGGCTTCAGTCGTGACAGCTCGCAACGCCAGGCGATCCTGGAGGAAGCTGTACGCACGACCGCATGACAAGTGCGATATCTTGAAAAGTCGCGGCCTTGATCAGCCGCCGCGCGCAGCGCCCGAGACCCCTTCGAAGGCTCCCTCGACCAGTTCCTTCACCAGGAGGCGAAGCGGGTCGACCGGCCCGGGCAGCACCACGCGTCCCGGCGCGATGCGCTTGAAACCGACCCGGCTGTAATAGGGCTCGTCGCCCACCAGGATGACGAGCCGATGGCCGATCTTGGCGGCCTCGGTCAGGCTGGCCTGCATCAGCGTCAGCCCGATGCCGCGCGACCGGAAGGCCGGCTCCACCGTCAGGGGCCCGAGCAGCAGGGCCGAGGCCTCCCCGACATGGATCGGCGTCAGCCGGATCGAACCCACGATCATCGAACCGATGCGCGCCACATAGGACAGCTTGGGATGGGGCGGCACTCCCTCGCGCAGGCGAAAGGCCGTGCGGGCGAAGCGGCCGGGACCGAAGGCCCGTTCATGCAGCTTGTCGATGACGGCGCCGTCGTCAGGCGTCTCGGGGGTGAGGTCGATGGCGATTTCAGGCATTGCGATGGTTCCGGCAGGCAGGGGGCGCCCGCCGGTTCGACCGTTCAGGCGCGCAAAAGGGAGTGGGGCGAAACCACGGTTCGTCGTCGCAGCTGAAGGCTCTTCGTCATCATGGCCGGCGCGTACAGCAAAAGCGGGCGCCTTACAACCGGATTTATCGATCGGACGCCATTTTGCGGCACGAATTGTGCCATTCCGAGAACCGGCACGCTGGGATTGCCGCCGGCATGGGGCAGCCTGTCACCACAAGCCGTCCGGCTGGCGCCGTCCCGCCACTTCGTCGAGCCGGCGGCGTGTCGCCTTGGTGGTCTCCTCCGGCAAGGCATCGAGGGAGAAGAAACCGGCCTCGGCGATCTCACGATCCGGCAGGCGGGGCTGCGTCTGGGTGTAGTGCCGGACCACGAAGAAGGCGACGTGGTCACGTCCGCTGACCTCCCGGTTCCAATAGAGCCCCTGCAGCTCGGGAGGTCCTTCAAGATGGATGTGCCCCTCCTCCTCGAGCTCGCGGGCCAGGGCCTCCAGCGCGGTTTCCCCCGTCTCGATGCCACCGCCCGGAAGATACCAGCCCGGCACATAAGTATGCCTCACCAGAAAGACTTGGTCCTGCCCGTCGAGCACGGCAGCGCGCACGCCCAAAGTCATGCCGCGCTGCATTCGGGAATAGATCATGAAAAGCGGAGTCACCAGACGCCCGACCTTCTGTCGCAATGTAATCGAGGAAGAAATCATCCGCCGTGCTCAGTGATTGGAAATGAAGCGGCAAGGCCTTTTTCAAAACGGCGGGGTCAAAACACTTCTCATCTCCCGCCATCCCGCCCGCGCATGGCTGTCCAGCGCGGCAAGCAGCCTTTACCGGCTGGTAAAATACCTGTTTTTACGCTATTGGAGCGCTACCCTAATAGAGGAGACCCAGGGGCCTTCGCCCCGGTACAGTTCGATGTTGACCTATTTCCGGCTGCTTGCCAGCGCCGTTCGTATCCATGCCAAGACCCAGGCTACCCGCGACACTGTCGCATTGTTGACCTTCAGCAAAGCTTAACGATCGTCCCGCCACTTGCCGGCGGTCGATGATCTCAACCCAGATGACGCCTGCCGTTCGCAAAAACGCGCAGGCGTTTTGCGTTGACAGAGGCAGGTCATATGGCCACGCTAGCGTCGTCGATTGTCGCTTCTTGATACCTCGCCTTCCGATTGCCTCCTCATGTTCAAGCTCGCGCATATTTCAGACCCCCATATCGGGCCGTTGCCGCGAGCCAGGGCCAAGGAACTGGCGGGAAAGCGGGTTCTGGGCTGGATCAACTGGAACCGAGGGCGCCGCGATGTCCACCGCATGGACGTATTGCAGCAGCTCCTCGCGGATTTGCATGCGCAGTCACCCGACCACATCGCCCTGACCGGCGATGTGGTCAACCTCGCCTTGCCCGGCGAATATCCGGCGGCCCGTGCCTTTCTCGAAACCGTCGGCGCCCCCGATTTCGTCTCGCTGGTACCCGGCAATCACGACGCCTACACCAAGGGCGGCGCCCTCCATTTGCTCTCGGCCTTCGATCCCTGGATGCGCGGTGACAATACCGGCGCCCATCCGCTCGAGGAGGACGAACGCTTTCCCTATGTGCGCATCCGCGGAAAAGTGGCTCTCGTCGGGCTGTCCAGCGCCATTCCGACCGCGCCGTTCATGGCGACCGGCAAGCTCGGCCCGCGCCAGATCTCCAAGCTCGGCCCCATCCTCGAGCACCTGGAACATGAGGGTTATTGCCGCGTGGTCATGCTGCATCATCCCGTGCGGCGTCAGGATGCCGGGCCGACCGCGATGCTGATCGATTGCGACCGACTGAACGCCGTGCTGCGCCGCACCGGGGCGGAACTCGTCCTGCACGGGCATATCCATACCGGGCTGGTGCATCGCATCAAGGGCCCCAAGGGGCCGATACCGGTGGTGTGCACGCCCTCGGCCTCGGCCGCGCCGGAGCGTGCCCGCTGGCCGGCCTCCTACAATCTCTTCTCGATCACCGGCAAGCAGAAGAATTGGAAGATCGGCCTGACAGTCCGGGGCTTCGTAGCCGCCGGCCATCCGCCGGAGCAGTTGCGCTCGCAGGAACTGGCCTGACGGCAGCAGGCTCGCTCGAAAGAGAGCCCCCTTTGATCCTCAGCCCGATCGGCCGTTAAGCTGGAACCCGCCTATGGCGGTCACAGCAAGCCGCGCTTGGCCAGGTTGCGCAGGAGATGGCTGGCACCGAAAGTCCAGGGCGGCGCATCGGAACTGCGTACCATGCGATTGGTGAGCGAGCCGAGTTCCGGGGCCGCGATGGTGACGACGTCGCCGATCTTGTGGGTGAAGCCCTTGCCCTTCTCGTCACGGTCGTCGATGGGGGCGAACATGGTGCCCAGGAAAAGCACCGCACCATCGGGATATTGATGATTGACGCCGATCATCTGGGAGACGAGATCGCCGGGATCGCGGCTGATCTTGGAGATCGAGCTCATACCCGTCAGCCGGTAGCCCTCGGGGCCGCGCACTTCCAGCGTCACGTCGGCGCGCCTGACATGGTCGAGCGAGAAGGTGGAATCGAACAGGCGCACGAAGGGACCGACCGCTGCCGAGGCATTGTTGTCCTTCGCCTTGGAGAGCAGCAGGGCCGACCGTCCCTCGAAATCGCGCAGATTGACATCGTTGCCCAGCGTCGCACCGACGATCTTGCCGGCCGAGGATACCACCAGCACCACTTCGGGTTCGGGATTGTTCCAGGTGGAATTGGGATGAAGGCCGGCATCGGCGCCCGTGCCCACGGCCGCCATGGGCTGGGCCTTGCTGAAGATCTCGGCATCCGGCCCGATGCCCACCTCCAGATATTGCGACCAGGCGCCTTGGGCGATCAGTACTTCTTTCAGCCGTGCCGCTTCGGCCGAGCCGGGGCGCAAACGCGCGAGGTCGTCACCGACCAGCTTGACGATCTCCGCTCGAAGGGAAGCGGCCGCGGCCGAGTTTCCCCGTGCTTTTTCCTCGATCACCCGTTCGAGCATCGAAACCACGAAGGTGACGCCGGCCGCCTTGATGGCCTGGAGATCGATGGGCGCCAACAGCCAGGGCTTGCGCAAGTCGCGGCCGGTGGGGGGCGTATTGGCAAGAATTTCGGCCAGGGAGCCGATTTCGGTCGAGGGTGCCGCCTTGGCAGCCTGGGCCGGATTTCGCGCCTCGCAAAGATCCCTGACCGTCGGAAAGCTGGAGGTGATATCGTGCAGGCCATCCTCCTTGGCAACCACGACGGCTGGTCCCTCGGCATCCGGCAGCCAGACACGCCCGATCAATGTCCCGGCGACACCGTCCACCGGGAGAGTATTTTCGGGGGTGAGCGTGAATGGCATTGCGGACCTCGCGGCTGGGAAAGAGCTCTAGTACCCTGCCCTTAGCGTCAACCGTGCCAATGGGCAAGACTTGCATAAGCGGTATACAAAGATATGCGCCCTACGAATGTGGATTAGCCTCACAAGTATAGGCCCATACGCAAAATTGACTAGCCACATATTCCCAATATTTTGGGAATTAATTCAATATATCGAGAGTTAAATACAAACTGTTTCAAAAAATGAGACGCCAATATTTCCGTATTGGATTTTGTTCCAAAAGTTTAACACAAAAAAACTAGCGTTTACGTCCACACTCGGCCATTTCTTGCCTGCGGCTAGTCGGACAAACGCAACTCGGTACGGAGCATTTTAGGTATTAAAGTACGTGCTAACGAAGTTCCGAGATCGCAAAAAAGGTTCGAAAATCTTCCGGCGTGTCCAAGCTCGAATCATAGACAGGATTGCGCGTGGGAAAAGCTGCGATTTGGTCGGGATAATCCGCGATCAGACTTTCACTCGATAGATCAATGCTCTCTACGTCAAAATCCGTCGGTACAATCACAGGGTAACCCCGTCGCTCGCCACGTAACGGAACCAGCGCCTTGCGCTGGTCGCCGGCGCGGTACTGCTCGATCAAGCCTGCTATTTCACGCTCCGTCAGGCGCGGCTGGTCGCCGACACATAATATGATACCGTCGCAATTCCTCGTGCCCGCCAACAGGCGGGCCCGCTCGAAGGCGCGCCGGATCGCCGTCGCCGCACCTTCGGAAGGCGGCGAATCCACGAATTCGACTGGCGTGCGGATCAGCGCCTCCTCGATGCGTTCCTGCTGATAGCCGGTCACCACAACGACATCGGCGATAACGCCGCGGATGGTCTCGACGACATGGCGGATCATCGGGCGGGCAGAAATATCGAGCAACAGCTTGTTGCAGCCCATACGCCGCCCTTCGCCGCCAGCGAGGACGACCGCGATATAGTTCGCCAAAGGCAGATCATCGTCCGCGAGCATGATGACACTTTGCTCTTTGGATAAGGTACAGCGGCATACACGCTTTTGCCGCACTTGGCCATCGCGGAAGCAATCTGCAGCGCTGAAATCGATCCGATCGTGCGGTTAACGCTTCTTTTTGAAAATACCCCTTAAGCTGCGGCCATGTTGCGTCGCGTTGCGTGTTCTCTCGTGCTGGGTACGGTTCTCGGTAGCCTGGCTGGTTGCGGATCGTTCTTCAATCTCGAAGAGCGAGAGCCCTGGCGTGCACAGGTCGAGGCCCAATGTCTTGCTTCCGGCGAGGTCCGGGAAACAGCCGGCATTCGCATTGCGCAGGCCATCGAGGGACCCGGTGTCTGCGGCGTCGACCATCCCTTCCGCGTCACCGCCCTGAACACCACCGGGGCACCTGCCGCGCCGGTCTACGCTGCCTTGCAGCCCCGCGCGCCGGCAACCGTGGCGCCCCAGCCCAATGATGCGCCCCAGCCGCAATATGCCCCGCAGCCTTCGGACGCTCCGGATGGACTGCTGCCGCCCGCATCGGTCGGCGACCAGACGGGTGCGATCGGGGACGGCGACGCATCGGCTCCAATGTCCTACCGGGCCACCCCATCGCCCGGTCCGGTTCGCATCGCCGACGGCGGCCCCTTCTCGGTCTCGATGGACCGCAGCCTGGTGCTGTCCTGTTCGATGATCCCCGCCATGACGCGCTGGCTGGTCCAGGACGTGCAGCCGGCGGCGATGGCCAATTTCGGCTCCCCGATCGTGGAGATGACGACGTTCGGCAGCTATTCCTGCCGGCGCCGCAACAATGGCCATTTCGGCCGCATGTCCGAGCATGCTTTCGCCAATGCCGTCGACGTCAAGGGCTTCAAGCTGGCCGACGGCCGCGAGACACGCATCCTGACCGGCTGGCGCGGCTCGGCCCAGGAGCGCGGCTTCTGGCGCGACATCGCCTTTGGCGCCTGCGCCAAATTCACCACCGTGCTCGGCCCCGGCGCACCTCTGCACGATAACCATCTGCATCTCGATCTCGCCCGCCACGGCGTGCGCAGCAAGAGCGTCTGCCGTCCCCGCGCTCCCGCCGGCTGGGTTGCCGCCGCGCAGCGCGGTGCAGGCGGCGCACCACCGCCTTCCGAGGATTATACGGGCTCGATCCAGGACGTGCCGGCCGGCGGCTACGACGAATGACGGCGCTTTAAGCCAGAAGCGCCGCCTCTTCCTCTCCGATCACGCCGAGCCGAGCCGCCGCCAGCAGCAGATGGCGGCGCATGGCGCTACGCGCATTCGCAGCCGAACCGGTCTCGATGGCGCGGTAGATGTCGCCATGTTCCCCGATGACGCTGTCGACGTGAGCCGGGCCTTTCTGCAGGGTATTGTTGCGGGCGATGGTCACGCTCTGGTGCAGCAGCAGAGACAGATAGCGTTGGAAATCGGCAACCTTGCCATTGCCGCTCGCCACCGCGACAGCACGATGAAATTCGATATCGGCGCCAACGCCGAGATCCTGGCCGAGCTTGGTGCGATCCATTTCCTGCAGCCAATGCCGGAGCAAGACGAGATCGGCCTCCGAGCGGCGAACGGCGGCAAGCCCGGCGCCCTCCACTTCCAGACACAGGCGCAACTCGAAGATCTCGCGCAAGGCAACGCCGCTGCCGACTTCGGCGTCGCGGATGCGGAAGGAGCGCTGCAGGGGGGCATCACTGACGAAGACCCCGGCTCCCTGGCGGCTGACCACGATGCCATCGGCCTTGAGACGAGACACCGCCTCCCGGATCACCGTGCGGCTCACGCCGAAGCTGGCCGCCAGTTCGGGCTCGGTCGGCAGGCGGGCGCCGGCTTCGAAGCGTCCCTTCTCGATGTCCTCCTGCAGCGCCGCGACCACCCGATCGGCCAGCTGCAGGGGTCTGCCGATGCGTCTATTCCCGTCGCCGGCGGCCCCCTCGGATTCCGGGGCCGGGTGCATTCGCTCTTTGAGGGCCAAATGCGCCTCCTCGTGGGTGCTCGAGCGGACTATCGCCCGGATTGGAAACATTACGCGGATCGATGGCGCGCCTCAAAACATCATAACGTCAAATTCATCATATGACCATGTCACTATGTGATATTGACATATTTCTATCATTGTGGAAGCCTCCGGCCAACTACGCAAGTCAGGACACACGAGCCGATCACGACTGGCCGCGCGGCTCCGCCGCCTGGGCTCAGCGGAACGATCGCCGGCGCAGGAGGACATGACGATGGCACCCAATGATCGGGGCGCGAACGAGACCGTCTTCACCCTGGAGGCAACGCAGCTCAAATTCGGCAATGGCGCCGTCGAAGAACTAGACTGGGAACTCAAGCGCCTCGGGCTTCGCAAGATTTTGCTGGTCGCCGACCCGCGGTTGCGCCGGCTGGGAATGACCGAACGCGTCACCGATATCATCGCGCGCGCCGGCGTCGAGATCAGTGTCTTCGAGAACATCCTGGTCGAGCCGACCATCGAGTCGCTTGGGGAAGCCGCCGCCTTCGCCGCATCCCGGGACGTCGACGGCTTCGTCGCCCTGGGTGGCGGCTCCACAATCGACACCGCCAAGGTCGCCAATCTCATCCGCAGCCATGGCGGCGCCATCATCGACTACGTCAACGCACCCGTCGGCGGCGGTCGCAAGCCACCTTCTCCGCTGCGCCCCCTGATCGCCATCCCGACCACCTCCGGCTCGGGCTCCGAGGCGACCACGGTGGCGGTGCTCGACATTCCCGAACTCAAGATGAAGACCGGCATCTCGCATCGCTATATGCGGCCGACGCTGGCCATCGTCGATCCCGAACTGGCGCGCACCACGCCGGGAGCGGTCACGGCCTCCTGCGGCCTCGACGTCGTCTGCCACGCGGTGGAATCCTTCATCTCCCGCCCCTTCGACGCCAGGCCTCGCCCGGCGACGCCCGACGACCGGCCGCCCTATCAGGGCAGCAATCCGGTGGCCGACATCTGGTCCCTCAAGGCGATCGAATTCGGCGGGCGCTTCCTCGAGCGCGCCGTCCGCGACGGCAACGACCTGGAGGCGCGCGGCACCATGATGCTCGGCGCCACCATGGCGGGCATCGGCTTCGGCACGGCCGGCGTACACATCCCGCACGCCTGCGCCTATCCCCTCGCCGGCCTCAAGCACAGCTACAGCGCGCTGGGCTACGAGACGAGCCATAATTTCGTGCCGCACGGCTTCTCGGTGATCGTGACCTCACCGGCGGTGTTCCGCTTCACCTATGATGCGGCCCCCGACAAGCATATCCAGGCTGCCGAGCTCCTCAATGCCGGCCCGATCACCAATCCCGGCCCGGACTCGCTGCCGGATACCTTGATCCGGCTGATGAAGGCGGTGGGAGCGCCGTCGGGCATCGCCGAGCTCGGCTATGGCGAGGAAGACATTCCCGCTTTGGTGCAGGGCGCGCTCAAGCAGCAGCGCCTCCTGGTTGGCGCCCCCAAGGCCATCGATGCCGCCGGGATCGAGGCCGTGATGCGCCAGTCCCTGCGCAACTGGTAGGCGGGCCGGACGGAAGACGAACAGGAGGAAACGATGGGTGAGATCGAACTGCACATGTTCCAGTGCGGCACACTGAAGTGCAAGCTGCACAACATCAAGATGAACCAGGGCGCCAATACCGACTACGAGATCCCCGTCCCCTGGTACCTGCTCAAGCATCCAAAGGGGCTGGTGGTGATCGATGGCGGCAATGCCGTCGAATGCGCCAGCGATCCGCGCGGCTATTGGGGCGGCATCTCCAAGACCTATTGGCCGGTGATGCAGGAAAGCGATGGCTGCGTGCAGAAGCTCGGCGCCATGGGCATCCGGCCCGAAGACGTTACCCATGTCGTGCAATCGCATCTGCATCTCGACCACACAGGCGCGATCGGCCGTTTCCCCAATGCCGTGCATGTCGTCCAGCGCCGTGAATATGAATATGCCTATGCGCCGGACTGGTTCGCCGCCGGCGGCTATATCCGCAACGATTTCGATCGGCCGGGCCTGAAATGGCAGTTCCTGGAGGCCGAGGCCACCGATGGCTACGATCTGTTCGGCGACGGCACGCTCAAGATGATCTTCACCCCCGGCCATGCCCCGGGCCACCAATCCTTCCTGGTCACCTTGCCCAAGAGCGGCGCCATCCTGCTGGCGGTCGATGCCGCCTATACGCTCGACCATTGGAACGAGAAGGCCCTGCCCGGCTTCCTCGCCTCGACGGTCGATACGGTGCGCTCCGTGCAGAAGCTGCGCGCCCTGGCGGCGAAGACGGACGCCAAGGTGGTCACCGGCCATGACCCGGATGCCTGGCCGGGCTTCAAGCAGTCGCCCGGCTTCTACGACTGACGCCGAGTGGCGGGCGGGCGATCCAGGGCGAGAGCCGAGCTCGAAAGCAGGGAGCGGCAAGATTGCATATGGCGCCATTGACGAGCGCGATGATAATGCCGGTCTTGCCGAATAGGCGCATCGGGAATTGCTGCCATGAAAGCCGGTGATCGTCCTCCCAGGCCGCCCGCCATTCCGGAACCGGCTTTTGTCGATCTGCTCGCGGCCTACCGGGACCCGCGGCGGCATTATCACGGTCTCGGCCACATCGAGGCCATGCTGGCGGGCCTTCAGGATTGCCGTCCGCTTCTCCATGACGCCGAGGCTGTCGAACTCGCGATCTGGTTCCACGACGCGGTCTATGATGCGGCGTCGCCGGACAATGAGGAGCGCAGCGCCGACCTCGCCCGGGAGGTTCTCGCAGGGCAACTGGAACAGGAAAGGCTGGAGCAGGTCGCGGCACTGATCCTGGCGACCCGGAGGCATGAGCTTGCAGGCCTGGCCGGCCGGCCAGAATCGGATATGGCCTATTTCCTCGATCTCGACCTGCAGATCCTCGGCGCGGAGGCTGCACGCTTCGATGCCTATGAGGCGGCGGTGCGACGCGAATATGCCCATGTGCCGGAGGCAGCCTGGCGCACCG
This sequence comes from Labrys sp. LIt4, assembly GCF_017813775.1. Lineage (NCBI taxonomy): Bacteria > Pseudomonadati > Pseudomonadota > Alphaproteobacteria > Hyphomicrobiales > Xanthobacteraceae > Labrys > Labrys sp. LIt4. Next base: position 521,741 of record NZ_JAGIPY010000001.1, on the reverse strand, counting down.
GGCGGGCTGCCGTGCTGCAACGTTTCATGGCTCGGCGGCGGCTTTATTTCAGCGATCTCTTCGCCGAAAAGCTGGAGGAAGGAGCGCGCGCTAATCTCGCGCGCTCCCTCGCAAAGTTGACGGAAGACGAGCCTCCTCAGGCCAGCGTATAGCTGGTCTTCACCGTGGTGTAGAACTCGGCGGCGTAGCGGCCCTGCTCGCGCGGGCCGTAGCTCGAGCCCTTCCGCCCGCCGAACGGCACGTGATAGTCGACGCCCGCCGTCGGCAGGTTGACCATCACCATGCCGGCCTGGACATTGCGCTTGAAATGCGTTGCGTATTTCAGGCTGGTGGTGGCGATGCCGGCGGAGAGGCCGAATTCGGTGTCGTTGGCGGCGGCCAGCGCCTCGTCATAATCCTTGACGCGCACCACGGCGGCGACCGGCCCGAAGATCTCCTCGCGGGCGATGCGCATGTCGTTGCTGGCACCGGTGAACAGAGCCGGCGTCAGATAGAAACCGGGCGCCTCGCGCTTCACCAGATCACCGCCGAAGGCGAGCGTGGCGCCCTCTTCCTTGCCGATCTTGATGTAGTTCAGATCCTGGTCGAGCTGGCTCTGGTCGACCACCGGACCGATATGGGTGCCGGCCTTCATGGCATCGTCGACGGTGACGCCCTTGAGGCGTTCGACCAGCGCGGCAACGAAGGCATCATGGATGCCGTCGGTGACGATCAGGCGCGAAGAGGCCGTGCAGCGCTGGCCAGTGGAGAAGAAGGCACCGTTCACGGCGGCTTCCACCGCCACCTTGACGTCGGCATCGTCGAGCACGACAAAGGGGTTCTTGCCGCCCATTTCGAGCTGCACCTTCTTCATCGGCGAAGAGGCGACGCAGGTCGCCGCGATCTTGCGGCCGGTACCGACGGAGCCGGTGAAGGAAATCGCGTCGACGTCGGGCGAGGACAGCAGCGCCTCGCCGACCACCGAGCCGCGGCCCATCACCAGGTTGAACACGCCGGCTGGCAGGCCGGAGCGCGCGATGATCTCACCCAGGGCATGCGCGGTGGCCGGCACGAGGTCGGCCGGCTTCAGCACCACGGTGTTGCCGTAGCAGAGCGCCGGCGCGATCTTCCAGGCCGGAATGGCCGCGGGGAAGTTCCAGGGCGTGATCAGGCCGACCACGCCGACGCCTTCGCGCGTGACCTCGACACCGACACCGGGACGCACCGAGCCAATGATCTCACCGGCCAGGCGCAAGGCTTCACCGGCGAAGAATCCGAAGATCTGGCCGGCACGCGCCACCTCGCCGATACCTTCGGGCAGGGTCTTGCCTTCCTCGCGCGACAGGATGGCGCCGAGTTCGTCCTTGCGCGCCAGAATCTCGTCGCTGATGCGCTTGAGCACGTCGTGGCGCTCCTGCAGCGTCGAGCGGCTCCAGCCCGGGAACGCGGCCTTGGCGGCGGCAATGGCCTTTTCGGCCTCGGCCTTGGTCGCCCGGGGAAAGTGCCCGACGATCTCGGCCGTGTTGGAGGGATTCACGTCCGGTGCGAGATCGGACGAGGCGACCCATTCGCCGGCGATGAAGTTACGGGCATGCAGTGTCATCGAAAAGATCCTAGAGATAACGAAACTGGGCGGACATTAGTCTAACAAATGCCCGACGCAAACCGGCAGCTTGACGCGGCCGGCAATTTTCTGGTCGTACCCGTCAGGCCACCGCAACTGCCGTCACGCGCTGGCGCGCGATCAGCAGCGCGATCAGCGCAGCCACGATACCGGTGAGCCCCGAGAACAGGAAGGCCTCGACATAGCTTCCCTGCAGCACCCGCATATAGCCGGCCAGGGCCGCGGCGCTGGCCGCACCGATCTGGTGGCCCGCCGCGATCCAGCCGAACACCACGGGGGCATCGCGGTCGCCGAAAGCCTCGTTGGTCAGACGAACGGTCGGCGGCACGGTGGCGATCCAGTCGAGCCCGTAGAACACGCCGAAAATGGTGAGCGTATAGATGTTGAAGCCACTGAAGGGCAGGTAGATCAGGGCGATGCCGCGCAGGCCATAATAGATGAAGAGCAACTTGCGCGGATCATAGCGATCGGTCAGCCAGCCCGAGAAGGTGGTGCCGAACAGATCGAAAATCCCCATCATTGCCATCAGGCCGGCCGCCTGCACCTCGGGGATGCCCATGTCGCCGCAGAAGGAGATCAGATGCATGCCAACCAGGCCGTTGGTGGTGAAGCCGCAAATGAAGAAGGTGGCGAACAGATACCAGAAGGTGCGCGTACGGGCCGCCCGCACCAGCGCACCGAGGGAGGCATCGATCAGGCCCGTCTGCGCTTGTACCGGTTCGATCGGCGCAGAGGGGTCGGCGCCATAGGGGCGCTGGCCGATGTCGCTGGGCTGGTTGGGCACCAGGAAGAAGGCCAGCGGAACCAGTACGGCGCAGGCGATCGCCACCGCCGCCACCACCCATTGCCAGCCGCCGATCTCGGAAAGCTTGGCGAGACCGGGCTGGAAGATCAGCGTGCCCGTCGCGGCGCTCGCCGCCATCAGCCCCATGATCAGGCCGCGATTGGTCTTGAACCAGCGATTGGCAACGGTGGCGCCCAGCACCATGGCGACGCAGCCCGAGCCGAGCCCGGACAGCACGCCCCAGGTGGCGATCAACTGCCAGGATTGGGTCATGAACAGGCTGAGCCCGATGGAGCCCGCCATCAGCGTCAGCGCGATCACCAGCACCCGGCGGATGCCGAACTTGTTCATCAGGGCCGCGGCGAAGGGGCCGACCAGGCCGTAGAGCAGGATGCCGATCGATCCGGAGAGCGAGATCGTATCGATGCCCCAGCCGAAGGCCTTGTGCAGGGGCTGAAGCAGCAACCCGGGCGCGGCGCGCACGCCGGCCGCCACCAGCAGGGAGAGAAAGATGACGGCAACGACGACGAATGCATAATTCTGGCCAAAGGGCCGGCGGCTGACGCGCTGCATCGGGAGACCTGTAGGTGTCGAGATTGACTTGATACGTACCGGTCTGTAACATCGTTCTCGAATATTGGAAAGAGGCAAATGGCCGGACCGGAAAATGTCAGTCCCTCACCGCAGCCGAGGGCGGCGGACCGCATCCTCAAGACTGCGCGCGAACTCTTCTACAAAGAAGGGATCCGAGCCGTCGGCGTTGACACCATCGCGTCGGAAGCGGGGGTGACCAAGCCCACGCTCTACCGCTGCTTCAACTCGAAGGACGAATTGGCGGCTGCTTATGTCCGAGTCTATGACTCCGAATTCTGGGCCCGCTTCGAGGGCGCGGGCGTCGGCTTCGAGGACGATCCACGGACCCATCTGCGCAACTACCTGACGGGTCTCGGCGAAAGGGCCACCCAGGCCGGCTACCGCGGCTGCGGGCTGAGCAATGCCGCCGTGGAATATCCGGAGGAGGACAACCCCGCCCGCATGGTCGCCGAGGGCGGCAAGGTGCTGCTGCGCGAGCGCCTGGAAGGCATGGCGGCGCGCATGGGCGCCAGGAATCCGGGCCTGCTCGCCGACGGGCTGCTGCTGCTGATCGAAGGTGCTTTCGTCAGCGGCCAGATCTTCCACGAGGGCGGGCCGGCCGGTTCGGTCGCCGTGATCGCCGACATGCTGATCGAAGCGAGCCTTAAGAATTGAGCCGTAGCCAAGCCCAGCGGGCTTAACACGCTATCACTCGGGAAACGCGGAACAGACCGGCAATCGGCTCCTGACCAGGCAGAGACGCCTATAGCGTTTTGCGATTAGACGGAGTCACCTAGAATCGCAAAGACGCGTCAGAACAATGAGTTAGAGCAAATTAGCGTTCACGCTTGAACGCGCTTTGCTCTAGGCCAACTTGCCAAATCCCTGCGGCATCGGTCTGAACCAAAAGATTGGTCCAGCTTAGGTATGTCTTCGGACTCTTGCCTTCGACGAAGGCGGATTAATGCAGCGTATGAGTATAAACGAATTTCGGCATACTCCATCCAAAGCGAAGAGCCAGGATACGAAGGGCCAAGCCCGCGATCATTGCGAGCGCGATTGAAATGTCGTGGGCCAGTCCAACCCATTGACCGCCCACATAGAGGACACCTGTGAGAATTGCGACCGTTGCATAAAGCTCGGCGCGAAAGAGAAGCGGAATATCCGCACAGAGAATGTCCCGCAAAACACCTCCTGCGCACCCCGTGATCATGCCTGATGCGATCACGATCACGACGGGCAGCCCCAGCGCAATGGCAACGTTGCAACCGACCACGGTGAAGACAACCAGCCCAACCGCATCGAGAAACAGAAAGATCTTACGCAGATGATATACGTGCCTGGCGACGGCAATCGTCGCCAAGGCAGCCCCTGCCGTGATGAGCAGATAGGATGGATGCTCAACCCAAGAGAGCGGATAGTGTCCGAGAAGGACGTCCCGGACGGCTCCTCCTCCAAGAGCTGTGACCGGGCCGAGCATGGCCACGCCCATCCAGTCCATCGACCGCCTTCCTGCTGCCAACGCCGCCGTAACGGCTTCTGCAACAATGCCGATCATGTAGAGCACATGCAGTATTTGCTCAGAAGTCCCGATTATCGAATCCATCAAGGCTACCTTGTGCTGTCTCCCGGAATTGCCGACTCGATATTCAAGGACCGCGCCGGCCGGTCGCAGTCTCGGCGCGAGGCCTGGCGGTTCTTGAGTATCCGCTCTGGCCGGACATTGCTACGCCAAGCTCTTCGGAAGCTGGAATATGACGGATTAACTACAGCTGTAACGTCTGGCGCCTGCACCGTTGCAGGTATAGTTATCCTTGCTTGCCAGGAAATCTACGGGCTTTGCTTCAGGGCTTCGGTGCCGCCGACTTTTCCGCCTGCAGCTCAGCCTTCGCCTTGGTATGGCCCTGGTCTGCAGCCTTGCCAAACCAGAACAAAGCCTGCTGCTTGTCGCGGGCTACACCCAGCCCCCGCGCATACAGGGTGCCGAGCGCATATTGCGCGCTGGCACGCCCCTGATCGGCAGCCTTGCGATAGAGGTCAGCAGCCATGGCGTAATCCTGCGGCACGCCCCAGCCATTGGCATAGAGGGTGCCGAGACCGTCCGACCCAGCGGCGTCACCCTGTATGGCTGCCTTACCGAACCAGAAGGCAGCCTGGTAATAGTCCTGTGGAACGCCCTGGCCGTAGACATAGAGGGCGGCGAGATTAACCTGTGCGGTAACATGGCCCTGGGCCGCTGCCTTGCGGTAGAGCGCTGCGGCCTGCGCTGGGTCCCGTACCACGCCCTGGCCGTAGACATAGAACGCCCCGAGGTCGTTCTGTGCATCGACGTCACCCTGGTCGGCAGCCTTGCGATAGAGCGCTGCGGCCTGGGCATAGTCCTGCCCCACCCCCTGCCCGGTGGCATAGAGGCGACCGAGATTGAATTGCGCCTGGGCATTGCCCCGGTCAGCGGCTTTGCGAAAAAGAGCCGCGGCCTGGGCATAGTCCCGCGCCACCCCCCATCCATTGACATAGAGGACACCCTGGGCGTTCAGGGCGAGGGGATCGCCTTGCTCGGCCGCCTTGCGAAACCAGAGGGCCGCGTCATCTTGGCTTCGTGCGACGCCCTTGCCTTGCAGATAAGCCGTGCCGAGATTGAACTGCCCCTTGGCATTGCCCTGTTCGGCAGCTTTGCGGTAGAGCGCGGCCGCCTGTTCCAGGTCCAGGGTGACGCCCCAGCCATTGGCGTAAAGGATGCCCAGTCTGTTCTGTGCTTCGGCATCGCCCTGCTCGGCCGCCTTGCGATAGAGGTCGCCGGCCAGGACATAGTCGCGGGGCACCCCGCGACCGTTCTCATAGAGATCGCCGAGATAATATTGCGCCCTGGCCAAGCCCTGAGCGGCGGCTTTGCGATAGAGCTCCCTGGCTCGGGCATAGTCTTGCTTCACCCCCCAGCCATTGGCATGAAGCACGCCCAGGTCCACCAAGGCGTTGAGATCGTTCTGGTCCGCAGCCTTGCTCAGCCAGAAGGCTGCCTGGCCATAATCTCGTGGCATCCCCCCATCACTGCAGTAGAGAATACCGAGATTATACTGCGCCTTGGCAAGGCCTCGATCAGCGGCCTTACGAAAGAGTTCGGCAGCCTTGGCATAATCCCTCGCCACTCCATACCCCAAGGCATGGAGAGAACCCAGTTCGTTGAGTGCCCCCACATCTCCTTGATCCGCTGCCTTGCGAAACCAGAACGCGGCCTGTCCGTAATCCTGGGCGAGACCTAACCCTTTTTCATAAAGGGAGCCTAGATTATATTGCGCTCCGGCGTGCCCCTTTTCGGCGATCTTGCTGAGAAGGTCGGCCGCCCGGCGATAGTCCTGCTTGACGCCCCGGCCCTCGACATAGAGCGCGGCGAGACTATTCTGGCCATCGGCATCCCCCTGGGCCGCCGCCTTACCGAGCCACGCTGCCGCCTGCTCGTAGTCCCGGGCCACGCCCTGGCCATTGTGATAGAGCAGGCCGAGATTGGTTTGAGCACCGGCATGGCCCTGATCCGCAGCCTTGCGATACCACAAGGCCGCCTGATCGAAGGCCTGAGGCACGCCCAGGCCCTTGGCATAGCTGAGGCCAAGATTGAACTGCGCCTCGACATGCCCCTGCTCGGCGGCCTTGCCGAAGAAGGCGGTAGCTTGCCCAAATTCCTGCCGCACGCCCCGGCCCTCGGCATAAAGGAAACCTAGACTGTTCTGCGCAGCGGCTAGGCTCTGGTCTGCCGCCCTGCGGAACCAATCGGCCGCCTGGCTGTCGCTGCGTGTTACGCCATTGCCTTGAAAATACATCTGGCCGAGACTGTATTGTGCCTCGGCGTTGCCCCGGTTGGCGGCACGGCGGAACCAGAAGGCGGCTTGGCCATAGTCCTGTGCCAAACCCTGCCGCCCCTCGGCATAGAGGGTGCCGAGCGCAAACTGCGCCTTGACATGATCCCGTGCCGCGGCACTGCGGAAAAGGGCAGCCGCCTGGGCACTATTGCGTGCCACGCCCTGGCCGCGCTCGTAGAGAGTGCCGAGATTGAATTGAGCGTCGGCATCCCCCCGCGCCAGCGCCTTGCGAAACAGTTGCAGGGCCTGGCCGAAATCCTGTGGTACCCCCCAGCCTTTGACATAGAGAAAGCCGAGGTCATTTTGCGCCCCGGCGTGTCCCTGGTCGGCAGCCTTGCGATACCAGGAGGCGGCCTGGCCATAATCCTGGGGCACGCCGTCCCCCTTGCGATAGAGGGAGGCAAGAGCGTATTGCGCATCGGCATTGCCTTGATCGGCGGCCCTGCGCATCCAGGCTGCGGCCTGGACGTTGTCTCGCGCAACGCCCTGGCCTTCATGAAGCATCATCGCGATCTTGAACTGGGCACCCGCATCGCCTTTTTCGGCTTGCACCTTGTAGAGCCCGAAGGCTTCCACATACTTGCCCTGGGCATAGATGTCGTCGGCGATACCGGCCTGGGCGGGGCCGAGCAGAGTCCAGAAAAGCAACCCTGCGATCAGAATGCGGATCCTGCGCACAGCCAATCCCCCGAGCACAATCCGAACCTTCGCTGCCAACTTGATAGTTGACGCGAAATCCCGCCGCTGTACCCCGAAGTACACTTGTCCGGGTGTGACACACCCCAAGTTCACACCGCCCCGAAGCGGCGGCGATAGTCGCCCGGGGTCAATCCCATGGTGCGCACGAAGATCTTGCGGAAGGAGACCGGATCGCCGTAGCCGACATTCCAGGCGATACGGTCGAAGGAAAGCCGGGTCGTCTCCAGCATGTCGCGAGCCTTGGCAACGCGCAATTGCTGGCAATATTCAACCGGCCTGAGCCCGGTCGCCTTGCCGAAGCGGCGCAGGAAGGTGCGTCGCTCCAGCCCTGCCTTGGCCGCCATGGCGTTGACGTCGACCTCGCCGGCATAGGCCTGCTGGAGCCAGTGCTGAACCGAAAGGATGGCCTCGTCGCCATGGTTGAGCCGAGGCGAAAACACGCTGTAATGGCGCTGCTCGCGCCCCAGCGGGTCGACCAGCATGGCGCGTCCCGTCTCCACCATCACGCTGGTTCCGAGCAGTTTCTCCACCAGCTTCAGGCCGAGATCGGTCCAGGACATCAATCCCGCGGCGGTGATGATGTCGCCGTCGTCGATCACGATCTTGGCCGAATCCACCCGGACCTTGTCGAAACGCTCGGCGAGATCATCGGCATAACTCCAATGGGTGGTCGCCTGACGCCCGTCCAGCAGCCCGGTCTCGGCGAGCAGGAACGCCCCGATGCAGACGGAGGCCAGCACGCTGCCGCCTGCGTGACAGCGGCGCAAAAAGGCTGCCAGGCTGGCGGTCCAGGCCTCGCTCGGCGGCTTTGCCAGGCTCGGCGGCACGATGATCATGCTCGGGATCGCACTGTCCGCACCGTCACGATTGTGAATCCGGCCATTGGCATCGCACTCCCAGCGGCTTACCCGCAGCAGCGGGCCGGCGGCCTCCCGGCGCTCCCGGGCGATCCTGTCGGCGATGAAAAACAGATCGGCGAGGCCATAGAGCGCGGCCAATTGAACATCGGGATAGGCCAGCAGGCCGATCTCGGAAGGAGCCGTCGTCATTTGTCACTTTCGCCCTGATTTTTGTCACATGTGCCAATCGGCATTCTGCCCCGGGCGTCCTATTCCAGCAATCACAACGTCTTTTGAAACTGGAGAAACACCCCATGTCCAAACGCGCCTTGATCCTGGTGGATATTCAGAACGACTATTTCCCGGGCGGCAAATGGACCCTGGCCGGCATCGAGGCGGCGGCCGCCAATGCCGCGCGCCTCCTGGGGGCAGCCCGGGCCAAGAATGAACTCGTGGTGCATGTCCGCCATGAAGCGGTCAGGCCGGACGCCCCTTTCTTCGTCGCCGGCACCCCGGGGGCGGAGATCAACCAGGCCGTGGCCAACCGCGCCGGCGAACCGGTCGTCGTCAAGAATTTTCCCAACTCCTTCAGACAGACCGAACTCAAGAAGCTGCTCGACGATGCCGGTGTCACCGACGTGCTGGTAGCCGGCGCGATGAGCCATATGTGCATCGAGGCGACGACGCGGGCGGCAGCCGATTTCGGCTATGCGGTCACGGTCGCTCATGATGCGGCGGCCACGCGGGATCTGGAATTCGGTGGCGTCACCGTGCCGGCGGCGCAGGTCCACGCCGCCGCAATGGCCTCGCTCGCCTTCGGCTACGCCAAGCTTGCCTCGACGGAGGAAGTGCTGGCGGGTTGAGGTCACAACCTTTCCAATAGGGGCGCGACCAGCCTTCCCCGCGAAGCCGGGAAGGCTGGCCGCGCCTCACCTTGCCAGGTTTACGTCTACGGTCCCTCACATACCCCAGCGCAGGGCCGGCGTGTGGACCGGCGCGTCCCACAGCGCCTTGGCCTGCTCGTCCAGCACGGACAGCGTCAGCGAACAGCCGGCCATGTCGAGCGAGGTCACATAAGAACCCGTCAGCGAGCGGGCGACCTTGATGCCCTTGCCGTCGAGCCATTTGCGTGCCCGATCCTGCATCAGATAGAGCTCCATCAGGGGCGTGCCGCCGAAGCCGTTGACAAAGAGCAGCACCTCGGTGGCCGAAGTCAGCGAGAGGTCGCCGACGATGGCGCCCAGCATCTCCTCGGCGATGGCATCGGCGGAAGCCAGCTTGACCCGCCGCCGGCCGGGCTCGCCATGGATGCCGACACCCATCTCCATCTCGTCCTCGCCGAGGCTGAAGGTCGGCTTGCCGGCCGCCGGCACGGTGCAGGAGGTGAGCGCCACGCCCATCGAGCGCGTATGGCTGTTGACGCGCGCACCCAGCGCCTTGAGGCTGGCGAGATCGTCACCGCGCTCCGCAGCGGCGCCGACGATCTTCTCGACGATCAGCGTGCCGGCGACGCCGCGCCGGCCGGTGGTCCAGGTCGAGTTCTCCACGGCGACGTCGTCGTCGAGGATCAGGCTTTCGACCGGGCCGGACGCCATCTCCGCCGCCATGGCGAAGTTCATCACGTCGCCCTCGTAGTTCTTGACGATATAGAGCGTGCCCGCTCCGCCATCGACGGCCTCGGCCGCCGCCATCATCTGGTCAGGCGTAGGCGAGGTGAAGACCTGCCCGGGGCAGGCGGCGTCGAGCATGCCGAAGCCGACGAAGCCGGCATGCAGCGGCTCATGGCCGGACCCGCCGCCCGAAATCAGGGCCACCTTGCCGGGCTTGACCTGGCGGCGGCGCACGAATTTGCGCTCCTCGGCCAAGGTGACGATGTCGGCGTGGGCCGCCGCGAACCCATCCAGGCTCTGCGCCAGCACGTCGTCGACTGCATTGATGAGCTTTTTCATTCCATGGGCCTCCCTTCGTTCATTCGTTGATCGGGCCGCTGCAGGAACCGATATCCGGACTCAACTAGAACCGCATTTGCGCGGTAACTCTTTGTTTCGATGCATTTTTGCGGTTCCAGGCGATCCCGTGAAATCGCAAAATGCCTCGAGCAAAATGCTATGGCTGATCCGGCGCCGGCTCCTCCTCCCCCCTGCTCTTGCGATCGAGTGTACGCGTGTACTGGACCAGGCTCGCGACGAAATCGAGAATAGCCTTGTCCATCGCCTGGTTGCGCCTGGCGTCGCCGAGATCCGGCAGGGTCAGCGTCAGGCTGCGCCCCTGTGCCGCCTTACCCTGGGCCTGCGTCCGGCCCGGATGGGCGGCCTGATAGGCCTCGAGGAACTCCGCCCTCTCCGCCGGCGCGAGGTGGCAGACCTCGAAAATGACGTCGAGATGCTGGGCCGGGATCGGAATGGGGTAGCCGGGATTGGTGATCTGCGAAATGAAGGATCTGTTGGTGCCGAGAGCGGCCGCCAGTTTCAGCCTCGTGCCGGAAGGGCGATTGTCCAGCGCGCGCCGCAGCAGCGCCTTGTAGGCCGCTATCGAACGCGTGCTGGCATCGCGGGCATCAGACATGTTTGAGATCCGCGATTGCGGCCTTGACGGCCCCCACCAAAGCGGGCGGCACGGACAGGCAGGTCAGGCCGACACCGATGAGCTTCGGCACCAGGCGCAGTTCGCCCGCGGCATCGCCGCAGATCGAAACCGGGACTTTGCGTGCCTTGCCGGCCCCGACCGTGCGGGCCATCAATTCGAGCACCGCCGGATCGCCGGCATCGTTGAGGCCGGCGACGTCGGCGATGTCACGGGCGGCAGCCATGGTGTATTGCGTCAGATCGTTGGAGCCGATCGAATAGAAATCGGCGGGAAAGCGCAGGGCGCCGAGCGCGGCGGCGGGAACTTCGACCATGATGCCGAGCGGCGGCCGGCGGCAGGGCGTGCCTTCGGCAATGAGGGTGGCCACCACCTCGTCAAGCAGGGCGGACGCTTCGGCCAATTCTCCCGGCACCGTCACCATTGGCAGCATGATGCGGATCTCATGATGCAGGCTGGCCCGGGCCAGGGCCCTGAGCTGGACGCGGAAGGTTTCCGGCCGCGCGAGGGACAGCCGCAATCCGCGCAGGCCCAGGAAGGGATTGGATTCGCCGTCGCTGGTGACCCCGGGGATCGGCTTGTCGCCGCCGGCATCGAGGGTGCGGATGGTTACCGGACGGCCGTCAGCCCAGGCGGCGATGGCGACATAGGCGGCATATTGCGCCTCCTCGTCCGGCAGGGGGCGCCCCGGCTCGAACAGGAACTCGCTGCGCACCAGGCCGATGCCGTCGCAGATCTCCGGCGAAATGCCTTTGAGGTCATCCGGCGAAGCGACGTTGATCATGATGTCGACCCGGGTGCCGTTGGGCAGGAACGCCGGTTCGGTCTTCATCGTTTCCGCCCGGGCATCGGCCTCGTGCCGGCGCGCGAGGGCCGGGCCGAAATCGGCGAGCGAGGCGCTGTCGGGATCGAAGGTCACCGTTCCCGCCGCCCCATCGACGATGGCCTGGCTCGCCTCCCCGAGCACACCCAGCCCGGTCACCATCGGCACGCGGCGGCTGCGGGCGAGCATGGCGACATGGGAGGATGGCGAGCCTGCTCCCAGGGCGATCGCGCCGCCCCGGCTCCAGTCGACCGACAGGAACAGGGATGGTGGCAGATCCTCGCCCACCAGCACGGAACCCGGGGGCACCTTCTCGCTTTCGGCCACACCGCTGAGATGGGCGAGCACGCGGTCGCGGATATCGGCAAGGTCGGTGCCGCGGGCGCGGAAATAGGCATCCTCGCTGCGTTCGTAATCGGCGATCTCCGCATCGAGGGCCGAACGCCAGGCGTGGACAGGCGGCACGCCGACGGCGATCGCGTCGAAGGCGCCCTCCGACAGGGCTTCGTCTTCGAGCATGGCGATCTGGAAGCCGATGATGTCGGCCCCCTCTTCATCGACCGTCTCGACCAGCGACACCAGATCGACCAGCGCCGCATCGATGGCGTTGCGCAGGATGGTCTCGCCGTCTTCCTGGGCTGCCGAAGCCTTCTCAGCCCGGAGCTTCGGCTTGCCGATCATGAAGACAGGGCCGGAAGCCAGCCCCGGCGAGGCAGGACGTCCCGTCATCCGCCGCTCAGTCATGACAGCCCCCAGCCTTTGAAGAGAATCGCGATCTCGCCAAACCGCAATTCGTCTTCAACTCTTTGTTTCGACGCATTTTCTTGATCGAAAAGCCTAGCAACTTTTCTGGAAAATGCTCCGGCATCGTCACTCTTCCCCGAACTTTTCCTCGATCAGTCCCAGAATGGCCGACAGCGCCGCCTCTGCGTCGGGTCCGTTCGCGGCGAAATGCAGCACGGTGCCCTTGGGCGCCTTCACCCGCATCACCTTGACCGGGCTCTTGGCGTCGACCCAGGGTCCCGCCGCATCGGTGGCCAGTTCGATGCTCGACTGGAAGCTCTTGGCGAGCTGGGTCAGCTTCACGCTCGGCCTGGCATGCAGCCCGATTGCGTTGGTCAGCTCGGCCTTGCCCGTCAATGCTCCGTTCATGTCCGGCATATCAATCCTATCCGTAGAGATCTTCGGCAGCGGAGCGAACCGCGGCCAGTGAGGAATTGCCGGAAGCCTCGGTCGCGGCGATGACCGCTCCCTCCACCACCGGCGCATTGCAGATGACCACGAGGTCGCGCTTGTGTTCGTCGAGCATCTCGACGGCCATCTCGGCATTGGTTTCGGCACCGCCCAGGTCGACGAGGACGGCAACGCCTTCCTCAGACCAGACACTGTCGATGGCGGCGATGATCCTGGCGACGTCGGTGCCGAGCCCGCCGCCGGGGTCGCCGCCCGTCCAGGCGACGCGGACGCTGTCGCCCACCATCTGCCTGACCATGTCGGCGGCGCCTTCGGCGACCTTGGGCGAATGCGATACGATCACCAGGCTCACGGTCATGGCATCAGCCCCTGCTTGTTGAGTTCGTCCGCCACCGTGGCGATGATCAGCGAGGAGGATCGGGCGCCCGGGTCCATATGGCCGACGGAGCGTTCGCCGAGGAAAGATGCACGCCCGCGGATCGCCTGCATCGGCACCGTCTTGTCGGCGGCGGCAATCGCCTCCGCCTTGATCGCGGCGGCATCGGCGCCGGCAGCAAGAGCGGCCTGGACCGGGACGAGGACATCGAGCAGCGTCTTCTGCCCGGCTTCCGAGCGGCCACGCGCCTTCACGGCCTCGACGGCCTTGCCGAAGGCTGCGACCACCGCGGCCCTGTCGGGCTCGGCCCCCACCGTCTTGCCCAGCTCCATGAAGAAGGTACCGAAGAGCGGGCCGGACGCGCCGCCGACCTTCATCACCATCGCCATCCCGGCGGCCTTGAGCAGATCCGGCCAGGATTTTTCAGCAAGGCCGGGCAGCTCGGCTGTGACGGCTTCGAAGCCTCGCTTGAGATTCAGGCCATGATCGCCGTCGCCGATCGCCTGATCGAGCGCGGTGAGTTCTTCGGAATGCTGGAATATGGTTGCCGCAACCGCGCGAATGAGCTGCTCTCTTGCTTGGCTGTCCATTGCCACGCCTCCGCCCCGCACTCTTGTGACGGCCGGCAACTGCCGGCTCGCAGTTTGCTTATTTGTTTAGTTGACCACTTAATCCTAAACATTGCAAGCAAAACTATCGCCCGCAGCGGTGGACCCAGGAACTCTTGCGACCCACCTGTACTGAACATTCCCGCGATGGCCGCGCGGTACACCTTCGACCACGCCCGGGCAAGCGCATCCCCACCTTGCGTCATATTCCTGTATCCCCGGCCGCATATGCAGGTGCCTATCTTAACGTCAGTAATGATGCCATATCGCCATTGACGAAGCTTGCCCGGACAGCCAAGACTAGAACCAAGCAAGATTAGAAGCGCTAGGGCGTGTCGCCAGTTATGGTTTGGCGTTTGATGAGGTCAAAAATGGCTGGATGGGAGGAGCCAGCGCTGCCAAGACTTTCGTCTTGGCAAGCGAAGCGACGCTGCAGACGACCATTTTTCACCTCACCGCGAAGCGGCGGGCGCTTTGGCCGGTGAGCTCCCGTCAAACCCGAACCCATAACTGGCGACACGCCCCAGGGAAACGCTCCGCTTGATGGCAACAGATACAGTCCTGAAAGCCGAAGGCCTGACCAAGGATTTCAGGGGATTCCGGGCAGTCGACGGCGTCGATCTCTCGGTCCTGCGCGGAACGGTCCATGCTCTGATCGGTCCGAACGGCGCCGGCAAGACGACCTGTTTCAATCTCTTGACCAAGTTCCTCTCTCCGTCCGCCGGACGCATCACCTATAAGGGGCAGGACATTACCGGCATGAAGCCGGCCGCCGTGGCCCGGCTTGGCCTTGTCAGGTCCTTCCAGATTTCGGCCGTGTTCGGCGAAATGAGCGTGAACGACAATATCCGCATCGCCCTGCAGCGCCGGCGCGGGCATTCCTACGATTTCTGGCGCTCGCAACGGATCCTCGCCGAGCTGAACCAGGAAGCCGCCGAACTCGCCGACAGTGTCGGCCTGTCATCCTTCCTCCCAAGGCCGGCCAAGGAACTCTCCTATGGCCGCAAGCGTGCCCTGGAACTCGCGACGACGCTGGCGCTCGATCCGGAAATGCTACTGCTCGACGAGCCGATGGCCGGCATGGGCCACGAGGATGTCGAGCGCACCACCGAGCTGATCCGCAAGATCGCGGCAAGCCGCACCATTTTGATGGTCGAGCACAATCTTTCGGTGGTCGCCACCCTCTCCAACACCATCACCGTGCTGGCGCGCGGCAAGGTGCTGGCGCAGGGCGACTACAAAACCGTCTCCGGCGACCCGCGCGTGGTCGAGGCCTATATCGGGAGCGGCCATGCCTGATTCCTCGAACAAGCCCGATCCCCTGCTTCGGGTGCGCGGCCTGGAGGCCTGGTATGGCGAGTCCCATGTGCTGCACGGCATCGATTTCGACGTCAATGCCGGCGAGGTGGTGACGCTGCTCGGCCGCAACGGCGCGGGCAAGACCACCACGATGAAATCGATCATCGGCGTGATGGCCAAACGCAAGGGTTCGATCCGGTTCGACGGCCAGGAAACCATCGGCCTCGGCTCCCGCCACATCGCGCGGCTCGGCATCGGCTATTGCCCGGAAGAGCGCGGCATCTTCTCCAGCCTGTCGGTGAAGGAGAATCTCGAACTGCCGCCGGTGGTCAAGCCCGGGGGCCTCAGCGTGGCCGAGATCTTCAGCCTGTTCCCCAACCTCGAGCAGCGCCTCACCAGCCAGGGCACCAAGCTCTCGGGCGGCGAGCAGCAAATGCTGGCCATCGGCCGCATCCTGCGCACCGGCGCCAACCTGCTGCTGCTCGACGAACCCACCGAAGGGCTCGCGCCGGTGATCGTCGAGCAGATCGGGCACACCATCGCCAGCCTCAAGCAGCGCGGCTTCACCATCATCCTGGTCGAACAGAATTTCCGCTTCGCCTCGACAGTGGCGGACCGCCACTATGTCGTCGAGCAGGGCAAGGTGATCGACATGATCCCCAATGCCGAGCTGGAAGCCAACAGCGACAAGTTGCACGCCTATCTGGGCGTGTGACGCCAATCAAGAAGCTGAACGGGAGACGCTTATGATTTCAAAACGGACCCTGCTCGCAGCAGCAGCCCTCGCCGCGGTCTTCGCGGGCTCGGCGCTGGGGCCGGCCAGCGCCGAGGACATCGCGGTCAAGCTCGGCATCCTCAACGACCGTTCGGGCGTCTATGCCGACCTCTCCGGCGAGGGCTCGGTGATCGCCGCCAAGATGGCGGTCGAAGACTTCAAGGCCGCCGAGAAAGGCCTGAAAGTCGAGATCGTCTCGGCCGACCACCAGAACAAGCCCGATATCGGGGCCGGCATCGCCCGGCAATGGTACGATCAGGACGGCGTCGATGCCATCTTCGACGTGCCGACTTCCTCGGTGGCGCTCGCCGTCAGCCAGGTCACCAAGGAAAAGAACAAGATCTTCATCGATTCCGGCGCCGGGTCCACCGAGATCGCCGGCAAGCAATGCACGCCCAACACGCTGATGTGGACCTATGACACCTATGCCCTGGCCAAGGGCACCGGCGGCGCCATGGTCAAGCAGGGCGGCGACAGCTGGTTCTTCATCACCGCCGACTACGCCTTCGGCAAGTCGCTGGAAGAGAATGCGACCGCCATCGTCACGGCTGCTGGCGGCAAGGTGCTCGGCTCGATCAAGGCCCCCTTCCCGACTTCCGACTTCTCCTCCTTCCTGCTGCAGGCCCAGTCCTCCGGCGCCAAGGTGATCGGCCTTGCCAATGCCGGCGGCGACACCGTCAACGCCATCAAGCAGGCCGCCGAATTCGGCATCACCCAGGGCGGCCAGAGCTTGGCGGGCCTGCTGATCTTCATCTCCGACGTCCATGCGCTCGGCCTGCAGGCGGCCCAGGGCCTGGTTCTGACGGAAGCCTTCTACTGGGATCTCAACGACGGCACCCGTGCCTGGTCCAAGCGCTTCGCCGAACAGAGCGGCGGCAAGATGCCGACCATGGTGCATGCCGGCGTCTATGCCGGCGTCCTGCATTATCTCAAGGCCATCGAGGCGGCCAAGAGCAAGGACGCTGCGGCAGTGATGGCCAAGATGAAGGCGACACCCACCGATGATCCCCTGTTCGGCAAGGGCGAAGTGCGCAAGGACGGGCGCGTGACCCACGACATGTATCTGTTCCAGGTCAAGAAGCCCGACGAATCCAAGGGACCGTGGGACTACTACAAGCTGCTCGCCACCATCCCCGCCGCCGAGGCCTTCCAGCCCATGGACAAGGCCGGCTGCCCGCTGGTGAAGTGAGTTCCGGGTGTGGGGTGGAGGGACTGAGAGGTTCCGCGGCCCAACAATGAATGGCACTCCACGCACCCTCGCGCTGAAGGACCCATAAGGTGACGACGATTTTCGGCATTCCCCTGCAAGGTATCATGGCCCAGCTCGCGCTGGGCCTGATCAACGGGTCCTTCTATGCTTTGCTCAGCCTGGGCCTTGCCATCATCTTCGGCCTGCTCAACGTCATCAATTTCGCCCATGGCGCCCTCTACATGATGGGGGCCTTCGCGGCGTGGATGCTGCTCAACTATGCCGGCATCGGCTTCTGGCCGGCGCTCGTCCTCGCACCGCTCGGCGTCGGCCTGGTCGGCATCGCCATCGAGCGGGTCTTCATTTCCAGGATATACAAACTCGATCACCTCTATGGCCTGCTGCTCACTTTCGGCCTGGCGCTGATCATCCAGGGTGTCTTCCGCAATTATTATGGCGTCTCGGGCGTGCCCTACAGCACGCCCCCCTCGCTCACGGGAGCCGTCAATCTCGGCTTCATGTTCCTGCCCAAGAGCCGTGTCTTCGTCATCGCCTTCTCGCTCGCCATCTGCCTCGCCACCTGGCTGGTGATCGAGAAGACGAAAATCGGCGCCTATCTGCGTGCGGCCACCGAGAATCCCACTCTGGTCGAAGCCTTCGGCATCAACGTGCCGCGCCTGCGGACGCTCACCTACGGCTTCGGCGTCGCCCTCGCCGGACTTGCCGGCGTGCTGGCTGCGACCACCACCAATGTCAGCCCCAATATGGGCGCCGACCGCATCATCGTGGTGTTCGCCGTGGTGGTGATCGGCGGCATGGGGTCCATCATGGGCTCGATCATTACCGGTTTCCTGCTCGGCCTGATCGAAGGCGTCGTCAATAATTTCTACCAGCAGGCCTCCTCGGTGGTGGTCTTCGTGGTGATGGTGCTTGTGCTGCTGGTACGCCCTGCCGGCCTGTTCGGAAGGTCTTCGTGATGGCCGGCTCCCTCTCCCTCCCCAGCCTCGTCAGGGACGAGCGCTTCGTCGCTCTGGCCATGGTGGCACTGATCGCCGTGGCGCCGTTCGTGGCCTATCCTTTCTTCGTCATGCAGGTGCTGTGCTTCGGCCTGTTCGCCTGCGCCTTCAATCTGCTGCTCGGCTATGGCGGCCTGCTCTCCTTCGGTCATGCCGCCTTTTTCGGCCTGGCGAGCTATGTCTGTGCCCATGCCGCCAAGGTCTGGGGACTGACACCCGAGCTCGCCATCCTCTCGGGCGCCGTAGTGGCGGCTCTGCTCGGCCTGGTGGTCGGGGCGCTCGCCATCCGCCGCCAGGGCATCTATTTCGCCATGATCACGCTCGGCCTGGCGCAGATGGTGCAATTCTATGCCACCCAGGCCGACTTCACCGGTGGCGAGGATGGCATTCAGGGCGTGCCGCGGGGCAGGCTTTTCGGTGCGATCGACCTTTCCGACGACCGCGTCCTCTATATCCTGGTCGCCGTGATCGTGCTGGCGGGGTTGTTCGCCATTCACCGCATCGTGCACTCGCCCTTTGGCCAGGTGATGAAGGCAATCCGCGACAACGAACCCCGCTCCCTTTCGCTGGGCTATGACGCAGAACGCTTCAAGCTCCTGATGTTCGTGCTTTCGGCAACTCTGGCCGGCGTCGCCGGCGCCACCAAGGCGCTGGTGGTGCGCATCGCCTCGCTCACGGACGTCCATTGGACCATGTCCGGCCTGGTGGTGCTGATGGCGCTGGTTGGCGGCACCGGCACTCTGTTCGGCCCCATGCTCGGCGCCCTCGTCGTGGTGACGATGGAACATTATCTCGCCCCGCTGGGCTCCTGGGTGACGGTGGCCCAGGGCGCCGTCTTCGTCATCTGCGTGCTCGCCTTCCGCGATGGCATCGCCGGCACGCTGGGCAAGCTGCTGCGCAAGAGCGGCTAGCCGCTATCGCGGCCCTCCTTCGTCAGGAGGGCGATGCTCGAGCCGTTCCGTTGCGAAGGCAACCAGACCGGCAATGCCGAGTACGGCGCCGGTCGCGGCCGTGAGCACCCAGCCACCGGCATGGTATGTCAGCGTACCCATCAGCGACCCCAAGGCTCCGCCGATGAACACCGTCGTCATGTAGAGGGCATTGATGCGCGCCCGAACAGCTGGAGCCGTCGAGAAGATGGTGCGCTGGCTGACGATCTGGTTGGTCTGCACCGCCGCGTCGATGACCAGCGTCGCGACGATCAGCACCAGAAGCGACAGGGTGTGTTCGCCAAGGGCCGTTGCGAGAAAGGCCAGCGCCAGGGCCGCCATCGCGCCATAGGTCGCCATGCGGCCATGCCCATGATCGGCAAGGCGTCCCGCCAGCGGCGCGGCCAGGGCCCCACCCGCCCCGGCAAGGGCGAAGAGCCCGATCGCATAGTCGGACATGCCGAACCGTTCCGTCAGCATCAGCGGCGCTGCGGTCCAGAACAGGTTGAAGGCGCAGAACAGCAGCATCTGATAGAGGGCGCGGCGGCGCAGGATCGGCGTGTTCCGCACCAGGCCGGGCAGAGAGGCCAGCACGGCCCCGTAATGGCTGGTGCCAGATGGCTGATAGCGTGGCATCATGCGCCACAGGACAGCGCCGATCCCGATCATCAGCACGGCGGATGCGAGGAAGACCGCCCGCCAATCCAGATAGGCCGCCACGAAAAGCGCAGCCGGCCTTGCCAGCATGATGCCGGTGATCAGACCGGCCATCACCAGGCCGACCGCGCGGCCACGGCGCTCGGGCGGAACGAAATGCGTGATGAACGGCACCAGGATCTGGGCGCCGGCCGAGAATATGCCGATGGCGAGCGATGCGAACAGGAAGGCCACGGCGCCTTGCGCACCCGCCGCGAGGAGCAGGCTGGCAGCCGCGCAAACGAGCGTCGCCAGGGCCAGGACCTTGTTTTCGACGAGATCGGCCAGAGGCACCAGCAGGATGAGCCCGAGGCCGTAACCGATCTGGGTGAGGCTGACGATGGCGCCGGCGAGATCCGGGCCTATGCCGATCGCCGGCGCGATCTTGGCGACCAAAGGCTGGGCATAATAGAGATTGCCGACGATGGCCCCGGTTGCGATCGCCAGGGTCAGGACCAGGGCGGGAGCAGCCTGCCGGACGGCGGCGGCGGCGACGGTATTTTCCATTTGATGCTTATGATTCACGGCAGGCGCCCGATGGCATGTATTTGCCAATTAACGAAACGATACGTATCGTTACCATTGAATAAAACGATACGTTTCGTTATGTCAAGATGGGGAGGCACCATATGGAGACGAAAGCCACGCAGCCAAGGCGCCGCTCGATCGGCGCCCGCCGCAATCCGCAGACCGAGACCGCCATCATCGAGGCCGCACGACAGCTTCTGGCGGATCGAGGCTATGCCGGATTTTCCATCGAGGAGGCAGCCCGTCGAGCCGGTGCCGGCAAGGCCACCGTCTATCGCTGGTGGCCGACCAAGGCCGATCTGTTCATGGCGGCGTATGGCGCCGAAAAGGCCCGGGCGATAAGCCTGCCGGATACAGGCAGCCTGATCGAGGATCTGGTGCAGCACACCGCCGACCTCTGGCGTTTCTGGCGGACACCGCCAGGCGGCGCCTTCAGGGCGCTGCTCGCCGAGGCCCAAGCGAGCGAGGCGGCGGGCTCGCGCCTGCGCAACGAGTTTCTGCCCGTGCTGTTCCGGCCAGCGCGCCATCTCTTCGAGCGGGCTGCGGCGCGCGGCGAATTTCCTGCCCAACTGATCGACGAACGCATCGCATTATGGGCGGGGTTCAACTGGTACCACCTGCTGACCTGGCAGATCGAGGCCGACGAGGCACTCCTGCGCCGGATCGAGACGCTCGTCGTCTCCGCCGAGGTCAGGGCCGGATAGCGGGTCTCATGCCAATGACAGTGATGTTCGATCCGTCATTCCGGCCGAGCGCCGCGAGGGGAAGGGGATGACTGGCGTGCTGGTCCCGGTCGGTCAAAGTTCATTGTCATTGGTGTAGGGCGATTCACGTATCGGGAATGCGCTTCGATCTGTCATAGCCGGGCTTGACCGGTTATCCAGAAGCCACAAGGCGCTGAATTGCCGGGTCGAGCCCGGCAATGACCAAGGCTGTGCAATTCGAAAACGGTTAAGCGAACCGCATCCTACAGCTTCACCCAGACGCCGCCCTTCTTGGAGGATTTCACCGCCGCCTCGATGAACGCCATGCCGGCGATGCCGTCGTCGATGCCGGGGAAGAGTACGGCCGGATCGAGCGCCTCGCCGCTGCGGGCGGCCCGGATGGCACGGGCGATCTCGGCATAGATATTGGCGAAGCCCTCCAGATAGCCTTCGGGATGGCCGGGCGGCACGCGCGTCACCCGCGCGGCGTCCTCGCCGGCTGCAGCCGAGCCGCGGGTAATGATGCGGGTCGGCTCGCCATGCGGGGTGAAATAGAGATAGTTCGGGTTGTCCTGACGCCAATGGAAGCCGGCCTTCTCGCCATAAACGCGCAGCATCAGGCCATTCTCGTTGCCGGGCGCCACCTGGCTCGCCCACAACGCACCGCGGGCGCCATTGGCATAGCGCAGCAGGATCTGCACGTTGTCGTCGAGCGCCCGGCCGGGCACGAAGGTGGTCAGTTCGGCCAGCAATTCCGAAACCTCCAGCCCGCCCACGAACTGGGCCAGGTTGAAGGCGTGGGTGCCGATATCGCCGATGGCGCCGCCGGCGCCGGAACGCTTGGGATCGGTGCGCCAGTCGGCCTGTTTCTGGCCGCTCTGCTCGATCGGAGTGGTGAGCCAGTCCTGCGGATATTCGACCTGGATCAGGCGGATGGCACCCAATTGCCCCGACTTCACCATCTCGCGTGCGGCGCGGATGAGGGGATAGCCGGTGTAGTTGTGCGTCACCGCGAAGATCACGCCCTTGTCGGCGGCAAGCTTCTTCAGGCGCAAGGCATCCTTCAGCGTCGTCGTCACCGGCTTGTCGCAGATGACATGGATGCCGGCCTTGATGAAGGCTTCGGCGGCGGGCGCATGCATGTGGTTCGGCGTGACGATGGAGACAGCCTCGATGCCGTCCTTGCGGCGCTTTTCCTTGCGCGCCATCGTCTCGAAATCGGGATAGATCCGGCCTGGATCGAGGCCGAGCGCCTCGCCCGAACGCTGGGCCTTCTCGGGCGTGGACGACAGGGCGCCCGCCACCAGCACATAATCATCGTCCATGCGCGCGGCGAGGCGATGCACCGCGCCGATGAAGGCGCCCTCACCGCCGCCGACCATGCCATAGCGCACGCGCCCGCCTGCCTTGCTGTCCGAACGGCCCTCGATCGCCATCTGCTGTCTCCCTGAAATAACCGCCCGCCTACCGGCCAAGGCCGAGCATGCGCCGCACCGCCTTGCGATCGGTGCCGCCGCCGGCGAAATCGTCGAAGGCCTTCTCCGTCACCCGGATGATATGGGCAGCGATGAAGGGCGCTCCTTCCGCCGCGCCGTCTTCGGGGTGCTTGAGGCAGCATTCCCATTCGAGCACGGCCCAGGAGGCATAGTCATATTGCGCGAGCTTGGAGAAGACGCCGGTGAAGTCGACCTGGCCGTCGCCCAGCGAGCGGAAGCGCCCTGCCCTCTCCGTCCAGGAGGCATAGCCCGAATAGACGCCCTGGCGCCCCGTCGGGTTGAACTCTGCATCCTTGGCGTGAAAGGCCTTGATACGCTCGTGATAGATGTCGATGAAGGCGAGATAATCGAGCTGCTGCAGCACGAAATGCGACGGATCGTAATTGATGTTGGCGCGCTTGTGCCCCTTCAGCCGGTCGACGAAGCGCTCGAAGGTGGCGCCGTCGAACAGGTCCTCGCCGGGATGCAGCTCGTAGCAGACATCGACGCCCACGGCGTCATAGGCATCGAGGATGGGTTTCCAGCGCTTGGCCAACTCACCGAACGCCTCGTCGATGAGGCCCGCCGGCCGCTGCGGCCAGGGATAGGCGAAGGGCCAGGCCAGGGCGCCGGAGAAGGTAACGCTGGCATCGAGGCCCAAGTGGCGCGAGGCGGTTGCGGCAGCTTTCAGCTGCTCCACGGCCCAGGCCTGGCGCTCCCTCGGCTTGCCGCGCACTTCCGGCGGTGCGAAACCATCGAAGGCTTCGTTATAGGCCGGATGCACGGCGACGAGCTGGCCCTGCAGATGGGTCGACAATTCGGTGATGGCGAGGCCATGCCTGGCCACGATACCGGCGACCTCGTCGCAATAGGACTTCGACTCAGCCGCCTTCTTCAGATCGAACAGACGACCGTCCCAGCTCGGGATCTGCACACCCTTATAGCCGAGCGAAGCGGCCCATTTGCAGATGGAATCGAGCGAATTGAAGGGCGCGGCGTCGCCCGCGAACTGGGCGAGAAAGATCGCCGGTCCCTTGATCGTGCCCGCCATGCTGCGTCTCCTAAGGTGATGCCTTCGGGCCGCAGGTCCAGAGCCGCTGGCATGCTGGCTCGCCCCTTCGGCCTGGGACCATTTGTCTGACCCGTCCCTCGGCTTGCCTCACCATGGCAAATCCTTCCGGACTGCGCAACGGCGATTTGATGTACGTACACCAGAGAAAGGCGAGACTATCTGCGCCCTCCCTTCAGACGCCCCGGCAGGCAGGGTCAAGCTCATAAGGCAAAGGCCGGACATAAAGCCCGGCCTTGCACAAACACAGCAATGTGGGGAAATCGACGTCCGCTCAGGCTTCCGACATGCCGGGACCCAGGACCACCACGCGGCCGCCGAGAGGCGCGCGCTTGTAAAGGTCGATCGCGTCCTGGACGATCATGCGGATGCAGCCCGAGGAAGCATTGTGCCCGATGCTGTAGGGTTCGTTGGTGCCATGGATACGATAGAGCGTATCCTTGTTGTTCTGCCACAGATACATGGCACGTCCGGTGATCGGGTTGCGCGGTCCGCCGCGTACGCCGACACCGCTCTGCAGCTGGGTGAGGCTCGGCCTGAGATCGGGACGGCGGGCGATCATTTCCTTGGGCGGATACCAATCGGGCCATTCGCGCTTGTAGCGGATTTCCGCCGTGCCCGACCAGCCGAAGCCCTGCTTGCCGACGCCGACGCCGTAGCGCATCGCCCGTCCGCCGCCCATGACGTAATAGAGATAATGCGCCCTGGGATCGACGATGATGGTGCCCGCCGGCTCGCTGGTCGGATAATCGACCTCGGCGCGCAAGAATTGCGGGCCGATACGCTTGGTATCCACGGCCGGCACGACGAATTTACCGTCGGTCATCTGACCGTAGATCGCCTTGTAGTCATAAGTACCCTCAGGGGTGAGGGGCTGTTCGGGCTGCGTGATTTCATCGGTCGGCCGGCCATCTACCGGCACCGCCGGCAGCGTTGCCGGGTCGGCCGAAGCGACGACCACCGGCTTGATTGCGGCTGAATCGGTCACGCAACTGGCCAGGCTGAAGCCCAGTCCAGCTAGCGAAGCGCCCACAAGAAAGGCGCGGCGGGAGAGAGACGACATTACACATCCTACTGGGATCGGGAGAACCGCCGCATACAATAAGCAAGACTTGAGTGTTCGGCTGTGCCTTTGCTGCAACGTTCCGGATTTCTTTATATCGCGTTCTCGTGAACGGCCGTCCGTTCACATTGGCTTCATCTACCCCCCGCAGGTTGAATGCGATGTGCCTTTGAGCGCATGGCGTTGCCAATGAAGGCTTGACCCGTCCCGCGCCCGCCTGCACAAGGCGCGCATGGCTCCTCCCCTGCTCTTCCTGCGCGACGTCCATCTCACCTTCGGCGGCACCCCGACCCTGGAGGGAGCCGATCTGTCGATCGCCCCGGGCGAGAGGCTCTGCCTCGTCGGCCGCAACGGTTCCGGCAAGTCGACTTTGCTCAAGATCGCCGCAGGCCTCATCGAGGCCGATCGCGGCGAGCGCTTCGTGCATCCCGGCGCCACGGTGCGCTATCTGCCGCAGGAGCCGGATTTCAGCGGCTTTGCCACCACGCTCGCCTATGTCGAGGCCGGCCTCGGACCGGGCGACGATAATTATCGCGCCCTCTATCTGCTCAACGAACTCGGCCTGACCGGTGAGGAGAGCCCCGAGAACCTCTCCGGCGGCGAAGCCCGCCGCGCGGCGCTTGCCCGCGTGCTCGCCCCCGAGCCGGACATCCTGCTGCTCGACGAACCGACCAACCATCTCGATCTGCCGGCCATCGAGTGGCTGGAAAAGGAAATCGGCTCGTTGCGCTCGGCCCTGGTGCTGATCAGCCATGACCGGCGCTTCCTCGAGAACCTGTCACGCGCGACCGTCTGGCTCGACCGCGGCCAGACCCGGCGCACGGATCGCGGCTTCGCCTTTTTCGAGGAATGGCGCGACCAGGTGCTGGAAGAAGAGGAGCGCGACCGTCAGAAACTCGATCGCAAGATCGTCGCCGAGGAGCATTGGGTGCGCTATGGCGTGACCGCCCGGCGCAAGCGCAATGTCCGCCGCATGGCCAATCTCGCCGCCCTCAGACAGGAGCGCCGCGATGCCCGTCGCGTCACCGGAGCGGTGAAGCTGACGATGACGGAGAGCGAGGAAAGCGGCAAGCTCGTCGTCGAAGCGATCGGCGTGAACAAGGACTGGGGCGGCCCGCCGATCGTCAGGGATTTCTCCATCCGCATCGCCCGTGGGGACAGGATCGGCATCGTCGGCCCCAACGGCGCCGGCAAGACCACCCTGCTCAACCTGCTCACCGGTGCCGTCCCGCCGGACAGTGGCGTGGTGAAGCTGGGCGCAAGCCTGCAGATGGTGACTCTGGACCAGCGCCGTGAGAGCCTGGACCCGCAGACCACCCTCAGCGACACGCTCACCGGCGGGGGCTCCGACTATGTCGAAGTCGGCGGCGAGCGCAAGCATGTGATCGGCTATATGCGCGACTTCCTGTTCCCGCCGGAGCAGGCGCGCACGCCGGTTTCCGTGCTGTCGGGCGGCGAGCGCGGCCGGCTGATGCTAGCGCGCGCCCTGGCCAAACCCTCCAATTTCCTGGTGCTGGACGAACCGACCAACGACCTCGACCTAGAGACGCTCGATCTCTTGCAGGAGATGATCGGAGACTATCAAGGCACGGTGATCGTCATCAGCCATGACCGTGATTTCCTCGACCGGGTCTCGACCTCGATCCTGATGAGCGAAGGTGACGGGCGCTGGACGGAATATGCCGGCGGCTATAGCGACATGGTTGCCCAGCGCGGTGCGGGCGTCGCCCGCAAGGCGGCGGAGAAGGCCGAGACGCCCAGGCCGGCTGCGGCGGACCGTGCGGCACCGGAGCGAACCGGCAAGCGCAAGCTTTCCTTCAAGGAAAAGCACGCTCTCGAGACCTTGCCCGGCAAGATCGACCAGCTTGCCGCCAAGGCCGCGGACCTGCAGGAGCGGCTTGACGACCCCGATCTTTTCGCCAGGGATTCGAAAAAGTTCGCCGAGCTCAGCCAGCAGCTCGCCAAACTCGATGCCGAGAAGGCGCAGGCCGAGGAGGAATGGCTGACCCTGGAAATGCTGCGCGAGGAAATCGAGGGATGACCGGCTTTCGCCGAATGATCGCCCCGATGAGAATTATTCCATAGTAAAATCAAAAGCTTGCAATTCCCCTGGAAAGGCAACAAGGGTGTATTCCCCGGAGCATGGCGCGTTTGGATGGAAACGCTGTTTTGCTCTCGCTCGTCGGTTCAACGCGTCTTTGCGACCCTTGGCGATTTCGCCAGCCGCAAGGCGCTTCAGCTTCCCGGAACAACCATGTCTGCCTTCCGACGTTACGCGCTGATCCTGGCCTTGCTCGGAGCGCCCCAGGGAGCGCTTTTGGCCGCTTCTCCCGCTTGGGCCCGATCCAAGCCGGCTCCCGCCCCGCCGCCGATCACCGATGCCAAGAGCTGGCATGCCGCCCTGCTCAGGCAGGTGGCGGCCAGCACCCGGTTTCCGAACCTGCCTCAGCCTCCCTTGAAGGAGGGTGAGGTGCCTCCGCCCCTGCCATCCGGACAGGTCACGATCCAGTTTGTCCTCGACCGCAACGGGCAGGTGCATTCGGCCACGGTGATCCAGGGGTCCGGCCGGAGCGAATTCGACCAGGCCGCGCTGGAAGCGCTCAAGCGGGCCACGCCCCTCCCCAAACCGCCGGCCAATGTGACGGGAGAGAGCTTCTCGCTCCGGCTCCCGATAGTCTTCAGGGGCGGGTCCCAGCCTCAGAATACGCCCAAGGGCACGCCGCCTCGCGCAAATTGAGCGCGACAGGCCCGGCATCGTGCTTCATTCTGGCGGCTGCTGAATCGACGGCAGGCCGCCCCGCGCGGAGATGATGCGACGGAATCGAGCATGGTAGGAACCCTGACACCCTCGGGATCCGGAGATATCGGCCGGCGGCCGACGAAAGCCGAGCTGGAGCGTGCCCTGGCGGATGTCGCGATCGTGCCCATCACCCACATGGCTGCGGCGATCGACGATGTGCTCGCCCGGTTTCGGCAGACGCATTGCAATGGCGGCGCCCTGTTTGCGGCTTTCGAGATCGGCGCCGAACCGGCTCTGGATTGGTACGTCGCACGCGGCCAGCTGCATCTCGACGGCATTCTAGCGCGTCTCCTGGTCCACCCGGCCATCCGGGCCGGCCTGCCGGATCTGAGGATCGATACTGCCGTACCACTTCCCGACATCGGCTTGGAACCTCGTGACGGCCTGGAGATCGACGGCTTGCTCGCCAGGGCGCTCTACCATGGCGGCGCCTATTGGCACGCCACCGGCTCGGGCATGCCGGAAAAGACCTTGGCCCTGCGCTTCTGCGATGCCCTGTTCGAGCTGCGCTTCGACGAGATCGCGGTCTATACCAGCGGCAAGGCCTGGACCGACTGGTTCTACGACATTGCCTGGGATGAGACTTTCGTCGTGCTTGACAAGCGCTGTCGGCGGCTTTTTCTGCTGGCCGTGACCGATACCGATTGAAATCACGCCGGCGCCCTCTTTCCCCGCTAGCGGGATGGTCAACCCTCATACCCTTGTCGCAGGGCCTGCTATGATCATCACACATCGCTTGTGCCCGACGACCAAGGACAGGCTGTTGCCCCATACGCTGCAACCCGGTGAGCCCCTCGCGGGGGACGTCCTGTGGATCGACCTGCTCAACCCGACGCGCGAGGAGGACCAGCAGGTCGAGACGCTGCTCGGCATCGCCATACCCACCCACGAGGACATGGACGATATCGAACCCTCCGAACTGATCTGGTCGGAGAACGGCACGCGCTACATGACCACCCGTCTCCTGGTGAACGTCAACACCAGCGAGCCGGACATTTCGGCGGTGACTTTCATCCTCACGGCCAACGTATTGGTGACTGTGCGCTACAGCGAGCCGAAATCCTTCACCACCTATACCGGCCACGCGGTCAAGGCCGGCGGCTGCGGGGGCAGCCCCGAGGCGATCATGGCCGGGCTGATCGATGCCATCATCGACCGGGCGGCGGAGGTGCTGCAGGACACCGGCGAGCGGCTCGATGCGCTCTCGCGCGGCGTATTCAAGGATGCCGTCAAGCAAAGCAATCGCAACGCCACCCTGCAGCGCACCTTGCAGGCGCTCGGCCGGCATGGCGACCTCGTCTCGAAATCGCGTGAAAGCCTGGTCTCGATCGAGCGGGTGCTGCTGTGGTTCTCGGCGGGCCTCAAGGCCGCCAAGGTGCCCTCGGAACTGCGCGAGGAGGTCAAGATGACGCTGCGCGACCTGCAGTCACTCGAGGAGCACGCGACCTTTCAGTCGGGCAAGATCCAGTTCCTGCTCGACGCCACGCTCGGCCTGGTCAATCTGGAACAGAACAACATCATCAAGCTCTTTTCGGTGATGGCCGTGATCTTCATGCCGCCGACGCTGGTAGCTTCGATCTACGGCATGAATTTCGAGTACATGCCGGAGCTCAAATGGGCGCATGGCTATCCGATGGCCCTGATCCTGATGGTGGTGGTCGCCATCGCTCCCTATGTGCTGTTCCGCTGGAAGAACTGGCTGTAGGACAAGCCGCCGGCAAAATCCGCTATTTGTTTGCGGCGGGCTTCGCCAGGGCCGCCCGGCCCCGCGGGGTCAGGCAATAGCCGATGGCTCGGTAGCCCGCCTTGATCACCGCGATCGAATCCATCTGGCTGGGCAATTCCGATCGTGTTTTCCGCGAACCGTCCGGCAGCTGGAAGACGGCCTCGCACCAGCCGAACTTCCGGCACATATGTCCGGCCTGCCCGCTGATGGAGGGCCTCAGTTCCCCTGCTTCAAGGGCCGTCAGATAAGCTCTTTCGCGAGGGGTTGGATCGCGGTCCGGCAAGGGCATGAAGTTCATGACAGTCCCTATGTCGCTTTCGATGATGCCGGCGCCTGCCGAATCGTGAGGAGTTGGTAATGACCGACGCCTCGAACGGGGCGCCGACGAAATGTCCAAAGCGGCTGGAGGACATTGGATGTTTCCGCTCTATTCCGCCGCCGCGGCCGTGCCCCTGCCGCCATGGCCGCCATCCAGGGCGGCCGGCGCACCGGCTGCCGGTGTTTCGTCCTTCGGCCCCACCAGAGGGCCGAAGAGGAAGGAAATGCCGCGGGTGAGATCGTCCATGACCGCATAGAAGGACGGTACGAAGATCAGCGATAGCAGGGTCGAGACGATCAGGCCGCCGATCACGGCGATCGCCATCGGCGCCCGGAACTCGCCGCCGTCGCCATGCCCCAGGGCCGTCGGCACCATGCCGGCCACCATGGCGATGGTGGTCATCACGATCGGCCGCGCGCGCTTGCGCCCGGCATCGATAATGGCGTCGTGGCGGTGCATGCCGTGCTTGACCCGCTCCACCGCGAAGTCGACAAGCATGATGGCGTTCTTGGTGACGATACCCATCAGCATCAGGATGCCGATCACCACCGGCATCGAGATCGAGTTGTGAGTGGCGAGCAGCGCCAGGACCACCCCGAGCAGCGACAGCGGCAGCGAGAGCAGGATGGTGA
The DNA here is from genome assembly GCF_017813775.1 of Labrys sp. LIt4. Classification (NCBI taxonomy): domain Bacteria; kingdom Pseudomonadati; phylum Pseudomonadota; class Alphaproteobacteria; order Hyphomicrobiales; family Xanthobacteraceae; genus Labrys; species Labrys sp. LIt4. The sequence goes on along the minus strand of NZ_JAGIPY010000001.1, from coordinate 491,585 downwards.
TGGCGTGGAAGGGGCTGCCGAGCAGCAGCACAAGCACGCCCGCGACCATCAGCAGGCCCGTCCCCATCGCCATGGCGAAGCCCGAGAACACCTCGGCCATCACTTCGGCGTCACCGGTCGGCGCGAAAACCACGCCCTTGGGCAGGTTCTTGGCCTCCGGCAGGGCCATCGCCAATTCCAGCGCCTCGCCGATCTCGAGCCCCTTGCGCAGGTCGGCGCCGATCTTGATCTGCCGCTCGCGGTCGTTGCGCTCGATCGAGGTCGGCCCCTGGCCGAACTCGACATCCGCCACCGCCGACAGCGGCACGCTGCCGCCGGAGGCGGTGGTCAGGCTCAGCGCCTCGATCAGGCCGAGATTGCCGCGGGACTCCTCGGTCAGCTGCACGCGGATCGGCACCAGCCGGTCCCCGGCATTGAACTTGGCCAGATTGGCGTCGATATCGCCGATGGTCGCCACGCGCACCGCTTCCGAGATCTGTTCGGTGGTGATGCCGTAGCGGGCGGCATCGTCGGTTCGCGGCAGGATGCGCACTTCCGGTCGTTCGAGACCGGTATTGGCGGCGACATTGTTGAAGCCGGGCACATGGCGCATGGCGCCTTCCAGGCGCGACGACGCCAGGGCGAGGGCCTTGGGATCATTGCTCTTCAGCGCCAGGTTGACGTCGCGCTCGCCATTGTCGTTGACGCGCCAGGCCCGCATGTCGGGAATGGCGGTGAGGATGCGCGCAATGTCGTCCTGGATGGCGAGTTGATGGCGCGCACGCGTCTCCCGCTTGGTGAGCTTGACATAGATCGCGGCGCGCCGCGGGTCGAGCTGCCCGGTCGGCGAGGTGCCGCCGATGACGAAGACCTGCTCGACTTCCGGGATCTTGCGGATGGCGGCGACCACCTCGTCGGTCTTGGCCTGGGTATTCTCGAGCTTGCCGCCCGGCGGAAGCTCGGCGGAGATGACGACGCGGGCGTTGTCCTCGGGCGGAATGAAACCCTGAGGCAGTAGGCCCATCAGGCCGAACGTCACGACCAGGAGCCCGAAGCCGGCGACGATGGTCAGGTAGGGCGAGAACCAGCGCGCCAGCGTCATTTCCAGAAAGCGGGTATAGGCCCGCATGATCCGGCCATCCCGTGCTTCGACATGGGCGTGCGGCCTGAGGAAATAGGCCGTCATCATCGGCGTGATCAGGCGTGCCACCAGCAGCGAGAAGAATACCGCCACCGCCACCGTCAGGCCGAACTGCTTGAAATATTGGCCGACGATGCCGCCCATGAAGCTCACGGGCGCGAAAATGGCGATGATCGTCATGGTGATCGCCATCACCGCGAGGCCGATCTCGTCCGCCGCTTCGATGGAGGCGCGGTAGGGCGACTTGCCCATCTTCATGTGCCGGACGATGTTCTCGATCTCGACGATGGCGTCGTCGACCAGAATGCCCGTGACCAGCGTGATGGCGAGCAGGCTGACGAGGTTGAGCGAGAAGCCCATCATGCTCATCGCCCAGAAGGCCGGGATGGCCGAGAGCGGGAGGGCGATGGCTGCGATCAGCGTGGCCCGCCAGTCGCGCAGGAAGATCAGCACGACGATGACGGCGAGAATGGCGCCTTCGACCAGGGTCTGCATCGCCGCTTCGAAATTGCCATAGGTCGAGGCGACACCGTCATCCACCACCGCATAGCTGACTTCCGGATTGGCGTCGTGCAGGGCCTTGATCTTGGCGGCGACGGCCGCCGCGACTGTGGTGTCGCTGGCGCCCTTGGAGCGGAAGACCGAGAAGGCGACGATCGGCGTCGAGCCGTTGATGCGCGCGAACGAGGTCTGGTCGGCATAGGCATCGGTGATGTCGGCAATCTCGTTGAGCCGTACCTGCCGGCCGCCGGGCAGCGTGATCTTGGTCTCCTTGAGCTCGTCGATCGTATGGGCACCGGCCAGGGTCCGGATGGCCTGCTCGCGATTGCCGACCTCGCCCTTGCCGCCCGACAGATCGACCGTCGTCGCCTTCAGCACGCGGTTGACGTCGGCGGCGGTGATGCCGAGCGAGAGCAGCCGATCCGGATCGACGGCGACGCGAATTTCACGCGTCACGCCGCCGATACGGTCGACGCGGCCCACCCCGCGCAGGCTCTGCAGATCCCGCTTCACCACATTGTCGACATGCCAGGACAGCTGCTCCAGCGTCATGCCGGGCGCCGTGGCGGAATAGGTCATGATCGACTGCGACTCGATTTCGAGGCGCGCGACCACCGGCTCCTCGATGTCGCGGGGCAGTTCGGTGCGGATCTTGGTCACCGCATCCTTGACGTCGTCGAGGGCACGGTCTGTGTTGGTGCCCAGCCAGAACTCGATGGCGACCGTCGAGGTGGAGTCGGTGATGGTCGACTGCACATGCTTGACGCCGGCGACACTGGTGACGGCATCCTCGATCTTGCGCGTCACCTGCGTTTCCAGCTCGGAAGGCGCGGCGCCGACCTGGGTCACCGTCACGGTGATCACGGGAATGTCGATATTGGGGAATTTCGTGATCGGCAGGTTCTGGAACGAGACCCAGCCAAGCGCCATCAGCACCACGAACAGGACGATCGAAGGCACCGGATTGCGGATGGACCAGGCGGAGACGTTGAAAGACATCGGCGCCTCACTTGGACTCGGTGCCGGGCTGGGCGGTGCCCGCCGCGACGGCGCTGACCTTGTCGCCGTCACGCACGAAGGTGCCGGCGGTGGCGATCACCGTGTCGCCGGCCTTGACGCCCTCGACTACCTCGGCCTGCTTTTCGGTACGCAGGCCAAGCTTGACCGGGGTGGTCGCGACGACACCGTCATGCACGATCTGCACCGTCGCGCCATCCTCGGTATAGAGCACCGCCGATTGCGGCACGAGCACGCCGGTATGGCTGGCGACCGCTACGCTGGCGCGGCCAAAGGCACCGATCGTCAGCCCCGGGGCCTGATCGATGGCGATGCGCACACGGCCCAGGCGCGTGACCGAATTGACCTCGGGCGAAACCAGGCGCACGCGGGCCGTGAAAGGCTCCTTGCGGCCCGCGGTGGTGACCTCGGCCGTCATGCCGGGCCGCATCCGCGCCAAAGTTGCCTCCGGTACATCCGCTTCGAGCTCGATGTCGCCGTCGCGAATGATACGGAACAGGGGGTCGCCGGAAGCTGAGGCGATCGCGCCGATGCGGGCGGCCCGCCGGCTGATCACGCCCGCCGCCGGCGCGCGCACCTTGGTATGCTCGAGCCGCACCATCAATTCGGAACGCTGGGCATCCGCGAGCTTCTTGTCGGCCTTGGCCACGGTCAAAGCGTGTTCGGCCGATGCCGCCCGCGCATCCGCCATCTTGGCGGCGGCTTCGCGCTGGTCGAGCTGTTCGGCCGTGGTGTTGCCGGTCCGGACCAGGGCCTTGGAACGCGCATAGGCACTGGCGGTCTGGTCCTGATTGGCCTTGGCCTCGGCGATGGCGCTCTCGGCCTGCGCGATCGCAGCCTCCGCCCTGGCGGTCTGCGCCTCGTTCTGGGCGAGCGAAGTATCGATGGTGGTGGTCGAGAGCTCGGCCAGCACCTGGCCCTCACTCACGCGGTCTCCTTCCTCCACCATGATCTTGTCGACGGCATAGCCCTCGATCTGGGGAGAGACCATGATTTCCTCGCGGGCCACCAGATTGCCGGTCACCACGGCATGCTCGGTGATGGCGCCGGTCACGGCCGAGGTTACGGTGACGGCCGGCGGCTTGGTGACCACCACGGGCGGCGGCGGCGGGTTGAGACGGGCCATCAGCGGCTCGCGATAGGCATAGAGAACCGCTGCCGCGATGATGACGACGAGCATCAGGATGGTAAGCTTGGTATACCAAGGCGTGCGGCGATATTCCCCCGCCTCCGCATGGGACCGGCCGGACAGGCGCATCGCCGCCAGGCTCGCCTCGTCGGCAAAGCCTTCCTCCCGCCGCTGCCGCTCGCCATCGCGCACGGGCCGGTTCTGCTTTTCAACCGCGGACATGAGGGTTTCCTTCCGAAACGGGCGGTGCGCCCGAAGAATCTGAAATCGCAGACAAAGGACGGTCGAGCTCGATCTTTCCCGACAGCAAGGCGTCCATGACGTTCACCAAAAGCCGGAATCCTTCCTCGACGTCGAAATCGGGTTCGAGGGCGCGGCGGGTGAACAGCCCGTCTCCCATCGCCGAAAGCACGGTGATCACGGCGGCGCTGTCCACCGATGTAGGTATCTGGCCGGAGGTCTTGGCCGCATTCAGGATCGCGACCATGAAGTCGTTCACCTCCCTGTCGACCGCCGCACACATCTCCGCGACCTGCGGGTTGCGACTGGCTTCCGCCCAGATCTCCATAAACTGAACGCAGCGCTCGCGCGGCGTTTCGAGGAAATGCTTGCGCCCCAGCGCGATGAAGGACCCCATAACATCGCTGGAACGCGCCACATTCATGAAATCGGCACTGAAACGTTCGCGATCGCGCTCAATCAGGCCCGACACCAAAGCCTCCTTGGAGGAAAAGTAGCGGTAGAGATTGCCGGCGCTCATGCCGGCTTCCCTGGCAACGTCCTGCATGGTGGTGCGGTGAAATCCGGTGCGCTGGATGCACACCTCGAAGGCATCGAGAATGTGATTTCGACGCGCGTCGATTCCCTTTGCACCCGCGGGCAGCGGCGGTGCCACCCCTGCTTCGATCGCCACTATCGCAACCTCTAATGAGAATGAACGTTCATTCTCATTATCAGAGATTGTGCAGGAAGCCAAGCCACACCCTTACGACCGGGCGGGATCATGCTTCTCAAGCAGCGGCGGAAATAAGGCGAAAGGCGTACATCCGCGCGAGAACGCCCGCCAGATTCACCGAAACCAGCGCAAAAAGCCCCTCGGCAATGCGAGAGGCGCTTGATATCGCAGTTAACAGGGAGTTGTGGCCCCGGCACTCGACTCAGCCAGGCCGAGTACCCGGCCGGAGGATGAGGATAGAGACGGGCCCGAACTCGCGATCAGGCTTCGAAGTCGAGCACCAGCAGGCCATCGACACCGCCTTGCGTCGCGGCGACGAGTGCCTTGGCCACCTTGGCGTGATGCGGGTGGGGCAGATAGGCGTCGCGGGCCGAAGCATCGACGAAGTCCACGGTGAAGGCGTGGCTATAGCCACGCGCCAGGCCTTCGGGGCTGTTGTCGGCACCGACCGCTATCTGCAGGATGCCCGGAATTTCGGTCTTCATACCGCGGATGGCGGCCTGCAAGGCCTCGGTCTCGGCCTGCGGCAGATCCGTCCGCAGGCGGGCCAGAACGATATGGCGGATCATGGTGCTCTCCTACTCAGTTCGAAATGACTTTCCACGAATCGTCATTTCCTCTAACTCTTTGTTTTAACGCGATTTCTTGAACGAAAAGCCTATCTCTGGAAAACACGCTGGGGTCCGAAATTGACGGCGGGGAGCGGCTGCTTGCCGGCAATGAGATCGGCCCCCTTCTCACCGATCATGATGGTCGGCGCATTGGTGTTGGAGGAATTGACGATCGGCATGATGGAGGAATCGCAGACGCGTAATCCCTCCAGCCCCCTCACCTTGAGTTCGGGCGTCACCACGGCCATATCGTCGATCCCCATCTTGCAGGTGCCGGCGGGATGATGGTCCGTTTTGCAGGTCCGGCAGGCATAGTCGCTCAGATCCGCCTCGCTGACCTTGTCGGGGCCCGGCATGCGTTCGGCCAGGATGAAGGGGGCGAGTGCCTTCTGCCGCAGGATCTCGCGCGCCATGCGCAGCCCCTCCAGTGACATCGCCTTGTCGTAGGGATCGGACCAGTAATTGGGATCGATGAGCGGATGATCGGCCGGGTCGGCGGATCTGAGCCGCACGGTGCCGCGTGAGCGCGGCTGCAGGAAGGCCGAATTCAGCGTCACGCCGGCATTGCGCAGCCGGGCGACGCCCGCCTCGATGCCCGAACCCGAACCGAGATGAAACTGGATGTCGGGCGAACGGGCGCCCTTGTCGGCATAGGCAAAGCCGCCGGTCTCGAACAAAGTGGAGGCCACCGGCCCTTTCTTGAACAAGAGATATTGCAGCCCGGCCCAGGCGGTGCGGTGCGGCTTGGCGACATTGTCATAGGTGTGGTCGCCGGTGCATTCGGCGATGACATAGAGGTCGAGATGGTCCTGCAAATTCTCGCCGACGCCCGGCAGATCGTGCACCACCTCGATGCCGACCTCGCCCAGATGCGCGGCCGGACCGATACCGGAGAGCATCAGCAGGCGCGGCGAGCCGATGGCGCCGGAGGACACGATGACCTCGCGCTCGCAGCGCAGCTCGCTCCTGCCGCCCTGCCCGGCGATCTCGACACCGACGGCCCGCCCCTTCTCGACCAGGATGCGGGTCACCATCACGTCGGTACGGATGCTCAGATTCGGCCGCTTGCCCTTGAGCGGCTTCAGATAGGCTGCCGCGGCGGAGGAACGCCTGGCATCGCGCACCGTCACCTGGTAGTGCCCCACGCCTTCCTGGCTGGCGCCGTTGAAATCGGCATTGTAGGGCAGGCCATATTCCTGGCCGGCCCGGATGAAGGCCTCGTTGATCGGCAGCGGATTGATGGGAATGGAGACGCCGAGCGGCCCGCCGGCCGCATGGTAGCTGTCGATGAAGCGCTGATTGTCCTCGGCCCGCTTGAAATAGGGCAGGACCTCGGCATAGCTCCAACCGGCGCAGCGATGCTCATAGGCCCACAGATCGTAGTCGCTCGGATTGCCGCGGGTATAGATCTGCGCATTGATGGACGAGCCGCCGCCCAAGACCTTGGCCTGGGTGTACCAGAGCACCCGCCCATCCAGATGCTTCTGGGGCACCGTGGACCAGCCCCAGCTGGCGATGCCCTTGGTCATCTTGGCAAAGCCGGCCGGCATGTGGAAGAAGGGGTGGCTGTCTTGCCCGCCCGCCTCGATCAAGAGGACCTTGACGCCCGGATCCTCGCTCAGCCTTGCCGCCAGGGCACAGCCGGCGGGACCGGCGCCGACGATGATGTAGTCGGTCATGGCGCGCGCTCTCCGGGTGCGCGGGCATCTTGCCCGCTCTTGGAAACGGTGCGCTTGTGCATTGGAAGGGCGGACAAGATGTCCGCGCACCCGGGCGTCATCACAGCCTCGATATCGAGAGCGCGCCGTCGCAGGCGATGGCACTGCCGGTGGCGAAACCAAAGGAGCTGCCGGCGAGCGCCAGCGCCATCTGGGCGACGTCAGCGCCCTCCCCCCAGCGCCGGGCCGGCACCACGCCCTGGTCGATCACGGCCTGGTACTTGTCGGCGACCACGGCCGTCATGTCGGTGCGGATCACGCCTGGGCGGATCTCGAACACGGGGATGCTGTCCGGCGCCAGGCGGACGGCGAGATTCTTCACCCACATCGAAAGCGCCGCCTTGGAGACGCAATAGTCGGCCCGCTCGGGCGAGGCCATTTCGGCGCTGACCGAGGTGATGAACAGGATGGAGCGGTTGCGCACGGGCTTTTGCGGCGGCGGCAGCTTCAGCATGGTGCGGGCAACCACCTGGCTGAGAAACATCGCCCCGCGCATGTTGACGTTCATCACCCGGTCGAAATTGCCGGGTTCGAGGTCGAGCAGGTCGCCTCGGACCGGCGAGCCGATGCCGGCATTGGAGACGAAGCAGTCGAGCCGGCCATAGCTCGACAGCACCTCGTCGACCAGGCCCTGATGGCTGGCGAGGTCCGCGACATCGTTCTGGAAGAACAGCGCCGCGCCGCCTGCCTGGCCGATCGCCAACTCGGCATCGTCGATGTCGTCATTGTCGACGATATCGGTGAAGGCGATGTCATAGCCGCCTTCGGCGAAGGCCACCGCGATGGCAAGGCCGATGCCGCGACGGGCACCGGTGACGAGAACAACGGGACGGCTCATCGGTTCAGCTCCGTTTCACGAATATGCATGTTCACGAATATGCCTGGCGGTCCGCAGGGATAGGGCAGCCACCGTCAGCGACGGATTGACGGCGGCCGAGGTTACCAGGGTCGAGGCATCGGCGACGAACAAATTGGGGTGGTCGAAGGCCCGGCCGAAGGGGTCGAGCGGCGCCTCCCGGGGATCGACGCCGATACGGATGGTGCCGCATTGATGCGAAGGGGTCTTGCGATCGAACAGGTGGGTAAGCACGATCGGAAAGCCGGCCTGCTTCAGCGCCTGGCGCATCACCCCCTTCAGCCCCTCATGCGCGGTCATGTTGGAGCGGCGCCATTCCAGCACGATTTTCTCACCGTCCAGCCGGACGCGGCTCGAGGGATCCGGCAGGTCCTCGCTCATGATCAGGAAGTCGATGGTCTTGCGGGCAACCGCGTTCAGCATGAATTCGGGCACCTTGCGCAGGTCCGATTTCAGGATTGTCCCGGAGACGCGGCCGAGCAATTGGACATTGCCGAGCGGCGGACCGCCCTTGCCGTCCCCGAGATAGAAATCATTGAGCCCGAAGGTCTTCTGGTAGATCGAATCGTTGGTGAAGCGCGGATCGACGCCGATCATCGCCGACAGGTTGTGGTTCATGAAATGCCGGCCCACCATGCCGGAGCGGTTGGCGAGCCCCTCGGGCGACGATGCCAGCAGGATCGCCGCCGAGCGCACCGCCCCGGCGGCCAGCACGACGAGGCGCGGTGTGACGCGCTTGAGTTCGCCCGCCTCCCGATATTCCACCGCCTCGATGCGCCTTCCGTCGGAGGCCGGGATCAGGCGGCGCACCTCACAATGGTTCTTCAGCCGGACATTGGCATGTTCGAGTGCCGGCAGCAGGGCGCAGGTCTCCGCATCCATCTTGCCGGTGCGCGCATCGGGAAAGGCGTCCCAGGGTGTGCGGCCATGGGAGAGCCAGGTGTCGATATCGACGCCGAGCGGCAGGGAGAACGGCTTCAACCCGATGCGGGAAAGGCGTTCACGCACTTCGGCGATCGCCCTCTCGTCCGGCACGGGCGGAAAGGCGTAGTCGCCGTTGCGAGGCGGCTCGGTGGGGTCCTCGCCGGCCTTGCCGCGCACCTTGAAGAGCCGCTCGGCCTCATCGTAGTAAGGCGCGAGTTCACCATAGCGGAACGGCCAGGCGGGAGCATCGCCGTCGGCATGGGCGATGCCGTCGAAATCCTCGGCGCGGTAGCGCAGCAGCACCGCGCCGTAGAATTTCGAGTTGCCACCATTGCAGTAGTAATTGCCCGGATTGAACGGCCGGCCGTCGCTGTCGTACCAGCTCTCCTCGGGGCGGAAGAAACCCCGCTGGAAGATCGCGCGGGCATCCCGGTTCTCGGGCCTGGCTGGCAATTGGCCACCCTTGTCGAGGATGAGGATCTCCGCCCCGCTCGGCGCCAGGGCATGAGCGATCGTCGCTCCGCCCATGCCGGCGCCAATGATGACGATATCAGGCGAAGGCATGCAGATTCCAATCGGCGCTCGCAGGTGATGAAGAACGCGACGCCAGCCGCGTCCTTCGCCCGGTTGTTGCGGGGAGAAGTCCGCCCTTGCTTCGCAGGGGCGAGGGATGAGGGGCCGTATAGCGCGTGCAGAATAGAGGATTGCGCCGCCCCTCACCTCTATCCTCTCCCCGTAAACGGGGCGAGGAGGCGCAAACGTCCAGCCATATTCTTTGGCCTGCCATCTCGCTCAACCCTTCAGCTACCTCTTATCCGCATGGAAGTGGTGTAACGAGTGAATTACAGCCTCTTCCCGCTCGCCGGATCGAACACCACGGCCTTGTCGAGATTGAAGGCGAAGGGCAGTTCCTGTCCCGGCGCCACCGCGGCGTCGGAGCGCATGCGCGCCGTCACCTCCTTGCCGCCGAGATGGGTGACGACGAAGGTGTCGGCCCCCGCAGGTTCCACCACGTCGACCACCGCGCTCACCGTCTCGATCGCCCTGGAATTGCGATCGGCGCTGTCATGGTCGGTGATCGCTTCGGGCCGGATGCCGAAGATCAGCTCGCGGCCATCCTCCAGCGGCTCGCCGGCGATCTCTTCGGGCACCGGCAGGCTGACGCCGCCTCCACTCTTGTTGAGGATCTTCAGCACCGTCCGGCCGTTTTCCCGCGCCGCCTTGGCCTGGATCAGGTTCATGGCGGGCGACCCCATGAAATCGGCGACGAAGAGGTTGTTGGGCTTGTTGTAGATCTCCGCGGGGGTACCCACCTGCTGCAACTCGCCATCCTTGAGCACGGCGATCTTGGTGGCCAGCGTCATCGCCTCGATCTGGTCATGGGTCACGTAGACGATGGTCTTGCCGGTGGTGGCATGCAGGCGCTTGATCTCGACGCGCATGTCGACGCGCAGCTTGGCATCGAGGTTGGAAAGCGGCTCGTCGAACAGGAAGAGCTTGGGATCGCGCACCAGGGCCCGGCCCATGGCGACACGTTGGCGCTGGCCGCCCGACAGCTGCGAGGGCCTCCGGTCAAGCAGATGGCCGATCTGCAGCGTCTTGGCGACCTGCGCCACGGCGCTGTCGCGCTCAGGCTTGGGAACGCCGCGCATCTCCATGCCGAAGGCGATGTTCTGCCCCACCGTCATGTTGGGATAGAGCGCGTAGCTCTGGAACACCATGGCGATGTCTCGCTTGGAAGGATGCAGGTCGTTGATCTTGTTCGAGTCGACCCGGATCTCGCCTTCGGTGATGTTCTCCAGCCCCGCGATGGTGTTGAGCAGGGTCGACTTGCCGCAGCCGGAGGGGCCGACCAGCACGAGAAAGCCGCCCTTGTCGAGGTCGAGATTGATGCCCTTGAGGATTTCGACGGCGCCGTAGCGCTTCTTGAGATTGTTGATTTCCAGGAACGCCATTGGGTCAGCCTTTCACAGCGCCCGCCATCAGGCCACGCACGAAATAGCGGCCGGCGACGATATAGACGAAGAGGGTGGGAAGGGCGGCGATCATCGCTGCCGCCATGTTGACGTTGTATTCGACCGCGCCGGTGGTGGTGTTGACCACGTTGTTGAGCGCCGCCGTCATCGGCATCACGTCGCCGGTGCCGGCGAAGGCGGAGGCGAACAGGAAGTCGTTCCAGATGTTGGTGAACTGGTAGATCACCGTGACCACGAAGATCGGGATCGAATTGGGCAGGAGAATGCGCCGGAAGATCTGGAAGAAAGAGGCGCCGTCGACCATCGCCGCCCGCACGAGCTCGTTGGGGAACGCCTCGTAGTAATTGCGGAAGAACAAGGTGGTGAAGCCGAGGCCATAGACCACATGCACGAAGACGAGGTTGAAGGTGGAGGAGCCGAAGCCGAGCGAGGTGCCGATGGCCGACTGCAGGAAGGAGCCGACACCACCGAACTTGCCGAGCACAGTCGCCATCGGCAGCAGCACCGACTGGAACGGGATGAAGCAGGCGAACAGCATCATGGCGAAGACCAGCTTGTGGCCGGGAAAACGCCATTTCGTCAGCACGTAACCGTTGAGCGCGCCGAGTATGGTGGAGATCGCCACGGCGGGAACCACCATCTTGATCGAGTTCCAGAAATAGCCCTTGATCCCCGCGCAGGTGAGGCCGACGCAGGTCTCGTTCCACGCCTTCAGCCAGGGCTGCACCGTCGGTGACGTCGGCAGAGCGAGCATGTTGCCGCCCTGGATCTCGTCCATGGTCTTGAACGAGGTGGTCAGCATCACGAACAGGGGCACGAGATAGACGAAGGCGAAGATCAGCAGGAGGCCGTAGATCACGACGCGGCTGACCCAATTGGAGCCGACCGGCCCCGAAACGTCCCGGGTGGCGGCGCTCATCACTTCTTCTCCCGCAATTCGGAATAGAGATAGGGCACGATGATGGCGCTGATCGTCATCAGCATGATCACGGCGCTGGCCGAGCCGATCGCCATCTGATTGCGCTTGAAGGTGTACTCATACATGAAGTTGGACGGCAGCCAGGCCGAGCCCCCCGGCCCGCCCGAGGTCAGGGCGACCACAAGGTCATACGACTTGATCGCCATATGGGCGAGCACGATGAAGGCGGACAGGAAGACCGGGCGCAGGATCGGGATGACGATGCGCCAATAGACCTGGAAGGTCGAGGCGCCATCGATCTGGGCGGCCTTGAGCATCTCGCCGTCGACGCCGCGCAAGCCGGCCAGGAACATCGCCATCACGAAGCCGGAAGCCTGCCAGACCCCGGCGATCACCACCGTGTAGATCACCCGGTCCTTGTTCTTGATCCAGTCGAAATGGAAGCTAGTCCAACCCAGATTGTGCAGGGTCGCCTCCAGGCCGAGGCCGGGGTCGAGAAACCATTTCCAGGCGACCCCGGTGACGATGAAGGACAACGCCATCGGATAGAGATAGATCGGGCGCAATATGCCCTCGCCCCTGATCCGCTGGTCGAGCAGGATGGCGATGAACAGGCCGAGCACCATGCAGATGCCGACATAGAGTACGCCGAAGACCGCCATGTTGGTGATCGAATAATACCAGCTGGACGGCGGATCGCTTTCGAAGCTCCAGCCCCACAGGCGCTGATAAGCGAGGCCTCCCGTCAGCTCATAGCTCGGGAAGGTCTTGGAATTGGTGAAGGACAGATAGATCGTCCACAGGATGAACCCGTAGACGAACACCAGGATCGCGGCGAAGCTCGGGGCCAGCACGATCTTGGGCAAGGCGTCCTGAAGTTTCTCGCGCAAGCCCGCGCGAGGCGGCGCGCTCGTCGTAGCCAATGTCATGAAGGTTCCCCGCTTTTTGTTCTTTGAGCCCAACCCGCAAAAGGCGCGCTGTCATCCCCGGCGCCACCGCAGGTGGCGCCGGGGATGACGATCTCGAATTCCGTGGCTCTCGATGTCACAAGAGCTCTCGGTCACGCTTACTTGGCTTCGTCGATGGCCTTGACGAGCTGGGCGACGGCCTCGTCCGAGGTCTTGATCTGGCCGTTGAAGAACTTGTCCACGACGTCCTTGTAGGCAGTGGCGATGGCGGGCGGGGCGCCATAGCCCTGGGCGAGCGAACCGAACAGGGTGCCGCCGTCATTGGCCTTCTTCAGATCGGCGATACCCTTCTTGCCGCAGGCGTCGAAGTCGGTATCCGGCACGTCGGTACGAGCTGGAACCGAGCCCTTGACCACGTTGAAGGAGGACTGGAAAGACTTGGACAGCGTCGCCTTGGCGAGCGCGACCTGGGCTTCCTTGCGATCGTCCGGAACAGCGAACATGCCGAACATGTCGGAGTTGTAGACGACGCTGCCGTCGGTGCCGGGGAAGCGCATGCAGATATAGTCGGTGCCCGGGGTCTTGCTGGCAGCCTTGAACTCGCCCTTGGCCCAGTCACCCATCACCTGCACCAGGGCATCGCCCTTGATCACCATGGCGGTGGTCAGGTTCCAGTCACGGCCCGAGAAGTTCGGATCGACATAGGCCTTGAGCTTGGCCAGGTTGTCGAAGGCCTTTTTCATGGTGTCCGACTTCAGCGAGGCTTCGTCGAGGTCGTTCATCGCCTTCTTGTAGAACTCGGGGCCGCCAGTGGAGAGCACGACCGAGTCGAACATGGTGGCTTCCTGCCAATCCTGGCCGCCGAGGGCGAGCGGCGTCACGCCGGCCGCCTTGGCCTTGTCGAGCAGCGCGATGAAATCGTCGAAGGTCTTCGGCTCGGTGCCGCCGATCTTGTCCATCACCGCCTTGTTGATCCACAGCCAGTTGACCGAATGGACATTGACGGGAACCGCGACCCACTTGCCGTCGGAAACGGCGAACTTCTGCAGCGGCGCCGGCACGACCTTGTCCCAGCCTTCGGACTTGGCAAGCTCGGTCAGGTCGCCCATCTTGCCGGCGGCGGCATAGTCGAGCACGGTATAGCCGAGCATCTGCGATGCGGTCGGGTTGTTGCCGTTGGCGACCATGGCCTTCAGCGCGGTCATGGCAGCGTCACCGCCGCCGCCGGCCACCGGCACGTCCTTCCAGGCATAACCTTCGGCGGCGAGATCCTTCTTGAGCACGCTGAGGGCCGCGGCCTCGCCGCCGGAGGTCCACCAGTGCAGCATCTGCACTTCCTTGGTCTGCGCCTGCGCCGCGCCGGCAAGGCCCAGGCTCGCAAGTCCAAGGCTTGCAGCGGCAAGCGCCACGCCTGCGATCAGTTTGGTACGAACGGTCATCTAATCCTCCCATGACCATGATTGCCGGATACGTTCCGGCGACGTCTCAATCGCCTACCGTGGCAGCCACCAGGCCGTACGCGGTCCGCAATGAAGATGCATCGTCTTTTCCTCGGTGTAGTCAGCCGCGGCATTGCGGCCGAGTTCCCGTCCGATCCCCGATTGCCTGAAGCCACCGAAGGGCAGCTCGGCAGCGCCGTCCATGAAGGTGTTGGTCCATACCGTGCCCGCCTTGAGTCGCCTGGAGACCCCGACCGCCGTGTCGAAATCCCGGCTCCATACGCTGGCCGACAGACCGTAATCCACGCCATTGGCGATGGAAATGGCCTCCTCGGCACGGGCGAAGTGCATCACCGTCGCCACGGGCCCGAACACTTCGTCGCGGGCGATCGCCATGGAGGCGCGCGCGCCGGCGACGACCGTGGCCGCCATGAACTGGCCGGCATCACTCTCGAGCCGGCTGCCTCCCAGCGCGATCTCGGCCCCCTCCGCCCTGGCGGCGGCGACATGCCCCTCGACCTGGGCGAGATGCTGCGGGGAGATCAGCGCGCCGACGAGCGTGGCCGGATCCAGCGGGTCGCCGACCACGACCTCGCGCGAGCGCTTGACGAATTCGGCCTCGAACTCGGCCGCGACGTCCTGGTGCACCAGGAGGCGGCTGCCGGCATTGCAGCATTCGCCGGCATTGAAATAGGAGCCGAACACGGCGGCATCGAGCGCCGCATCGAGATCGGCATCGGGAAAGATCAATTGCGGATTCTTGCCGCCAAGCTCCATCGACAGCTTCTTCAGCGTGCCGGAGGCCGCCGCCATCGCCGCCTTGCCCACCCGGGTGGAGCCGGTGAAGGAGACCATGTCGACACGGTGATCCGTGGTCATCGGCCCGCCGATCTCGGGGCCGTAGCCGGAGAGAATGTTGGCCACACCTTCGGGCAGGCCGGCCTCGGCCAGCAGATGGCCGAGCAGCAGGGTGGAGCCCGAGGTCATCTCGCTCGGCTTGACCACCGCCGTGCAGCCGGCCGCAAGGGCGAAAGGCAGCTTCTGGCTGACGATCAGGAACGGGAAGTTCCAGGGCGTGATGATGGAGACCACGCCGATGGGTTCGCGCATCACCAGGCCGAGCTTGTTGGCACCGATGGTGTTGTAGCTCTCGCCATGCAGGTCGCGGGCTAGGCCTGCCGCATAACGCCAGATGTCGACGGCGCCGGCCATTTCACCGCGGGCCTGGCTGATCGGCTTGCCGGCTTCGAGGCTGTCGAGCGTGGCGAAGATCTCGAGCCTTTCCTCGATCAGGTCGGCCACCTTGTGGATGAGGCGCGAGCGCTCGGCGCCGGTCATCGAAGGCCACGGCCCCTCGTCGAAGGCCTTGCGCGCGGCAGCCAGGGCACGATCGAGATCGGCGGCGCCCGCCTGCGGATAGAGGCCCACCCGCTCGCCATGACCGGGGCTGAGACGTTCGATGGTTTTCCCCTCGGCGGCAGGCCCGAAGGTCCCGGCGATGAAAAGCTGATGCTCGCGGGGAATGCCGGCGAGCGCTGCGGCGAAACGAGCCTTGTCGAGGCGGACGGCGATCGTCACGGTCATTGTCCCTTGAACTGGGGCGGGCGCTTCTCGACGAAGCTGGCGACGCCCTCCTTGAGATCGTCGGTGTAGGAAACCAGCGATCCGGCGAGTATCTCGATGGCGGCGGCGGCATCCTCGCCCTCCGCCGCATTGATCATCTGCTTGGCCACGGCGTTGGCGACGGGCGCGCGCGCCGAGATCTTGCGCGCGAGCTCGCGCGCCTGCTCGAGCCCCTGCCCCCTGGGTGCGATCTCGTCGATCAGGCCGAGTTGCAGGGCCCGCTCGGCCGTGACGATCTCGCCGGTGAGGGCAAGGCGGCGCACCGCGGCCGCGCCGAAGCGGGTGACGAGGCGCTGCGTACCGGACCAGCCCGGCACCATGCCGATACCGGTCTCCGGCAGGCCGAACTTGGCCTGTTCCTCTGCGATGCGGATATCGGCCGTCGCCGCCAGTTCGAGGCCGCCGCCCAGCGCATGCCCGTTGATCGCGGCAATCAGCGGCGCGCGCAGCCGTGTCAGGGCGTCGAAGACACGATGGCCGTCGCGCACCCAGCGCTGGCCCATGTCGAGGGGCGAAACCTTGCCCCAGGCGGCAATGTCGCCGCCTGCGCAGAAGCCCTTGCCCTCACCGGTGAGGATCGCGGCCCGGATGGAGCCGTGCCGATCGATACGCTCGGCCGCTGCCGCAAGGCCGGCAATCATCGCCTCGTCGAGGGCGTTGAGCTTTTCGGGCCGCGCCAAAGTGATGATGGCGATGCTGTCTTCGATGTCGAGGCGGATGGGGTCAGACATATCGAATCCTCGACGGTGTCGCGCTCACACCCCTCATCCCCCTGCCGGGACCTTCTCCCGCAAGGGGAGAAGGAGGTTTATTTGGATGGCGAAAAGCAGGTTGAAAGCCGACCAAACGCGACCACCCTACCCAATCCAATGCCTTCTCCCCTTGCGGGAGAAGGTCCCGGCAGGGGGATGAGGGGTAAAAACGCCGACCCATCACAGCTGTCCTCCCCCCAGATCCAATCCGATTGGCTCCGGCCGGAACAGCGCAGCATCCATCACCTTGAGGCCGTCGGCGACACCGAGCGGAAACTCGGCCTGGGCCAACACGTCGCGCTGGAGGTCGACGCCGGGCGCGATTTCCGTGACCACGATCCCCTTATCGGTCAGCTTGAGCACGCAGCGCTCGGAGACATAAGTGATGTCCTGTCCCTGCGCGACCGCACGGCGGCCGGAGAAGGAGACGTGCTCCACGGCCTCGACCAGCTTCCTAACCTTGCCTTCCCTGGAAATCACCAGCGCGCCGTTTTCGACGGCAAGGCCGGCGGCAGCCGTGAAGAAGCCGGAGAAGATGATGCGCCGGGCCCGCGCGGTGATGTCGACGAAACCGCCCGCCCCGGCCGTCACATGCGGGCGCACGCCGAGCTTGGAGACGTTGACGCTGCCCTCGCGGTCGATCTGCAGGAAGGAGAGCAGCGAGGCATCGAAGCCGGCCCCCTGGAAATAGGTGAACTGATAGGGCGACGGCATGATCGCCTCGGCATTGGAGGCGCAGCCGAACTGGAAATCGAGCAGCGGCACGCCGCCGACGGCGCCCTGCTCGATCACCCAGGTCACCTCGCCATGCCGCCCCTCCTCGATGAGGATGCGCGGCACATTGGCCGAAATGCCGAAGCCGATATTGACGGCATCGCCATGGCGCAATTCCTGCGCCACCCGGCGGGCAATCACCTTGGAAACGCCGAATTCGGGGATTTCGAAGCTCGACAGAGGGCGGAAGATCTCGCCCGAGATTGCCGGCTCGTAGGGCGTCTGCGTCGTCTGCATCTGGTCCGGCGCGACGACGATGGCATCGACCAGGACGCCCGGCACCAGCACATTCTGGGGCTTGAGCGTGCCGCTTTCGGCAAGGCGCTTCACCTGGGCGATGACGAGGCCGCCATTGTTGCGCACGGCCAGCGCCTGGTCGAGCGGGCCGAGATAGCCGCCTTCATGCTCATAGGAGAGATTGCCGCGCTCATCGGCCGTGGTGGCGCGGATGATGGCGACCTTGGGCACGATGGTCTTGAAATAGAGCCAGTCCTCGCCGTCGAACTCGACCTTGCGCACGATCGGCGTCTCGGCCGCCCGCTCGTTCATGGCGCAACCTTCGCGAGCCGGATCGACGAAGGTGTCCATGCCGATCTTGGTGAGCACGCCCGGCCGCTTGGCAGCCGCCTCGCGATGCATGTCGAACAGAATGCCGGAGGGGATGTTGTAGGCGGGGATCTCGTTGCCGGTGATCATCTTCCAGATCGCCGGCGGCTCCGCCGAAGAGGGGCCGGACGGATAGGAGCCGCCGAGGATGCGGGCGAGCAGGCCTGATTTGGCGATATGATCGACGCCCTTGATGCCCCACATGTCGCCGGCCGCGATGGGGTGCAACGTGGTGAGGTTGCGCGGGTGCCCTGTTGCATCGAAACGGCGGCCGATGGCGGCGAGCATCGCGTCCGGGCAGCCCAGGCCGGAGGAGGAAGACACGGTCACCACGGCACCGTCGGGTATGAGCGCGGCAGCCTGGTCGGCGGAAAGGACTTTCGGGAAGGCCATCGGATCAGAGCCCCGGCTCGACGGCGACTTCGCGGCCGGTTTGGGCCGATTTCAGCACGGCCAAGGCCAGTGCCATCGAGCGGATGCCGTCTTCGCCGGTGGCCGACGGCGTTCCCTTGCCGCGCACGGCGTTCTGGAAATTGGCGACACTGCGGACATAGAGGTTTTCGGGCTCCAACGGCAGCTTGTGTTCGCCGGACGCATTGCGCAGCACGACCTCGCCGACGGGTTTTTGCGTCATGCAATTGGTGCCGATCAGCGAGCCCTCGCTGCCATGCACTTCAAAGCCCGTATTGGCATAGGCCGTGGTGAAGGCGTCATGGAACTGAGCCAGCAGCCCGCTTTCGAAGCGCACCACGCCCATGACGCCGTCTTCGATGCCGGCGCCGCCCATGCCGCCCTGCTGGGTGAAAGCGGTTGTCGCCACCGGCTCCTCGCCGAGCACGAAACGCAGCGTGTCGGCGTCGTGCACGGTGATGTCCATCACCACGCCGGAGCCGGCCTTGGCATCCCTAATGCGCCAGCCCTGCAGATGGGGCGGCAGATAGACCGCATGGAAGACCCGGGCGAACAGCGGCCTGCCGATCTTGCCGGAGGCGACGGCCTCGCGCATGGCGCGGAAGGCGGCGGCATTGCGCAGATGGTGGTTGGTGCCCATGAGGACGCCGGCTTCCCTGCAGGCGGCGACCATGCGGTGCGCATCGGACAGCTTGAGCGCCAGCGGCTTCTCGCACAGCACGTGGATGCCGGCCTTGGCAGCGGCCAGGGTCTGCGCCTTGTGCTTTTCGTTGGTTGTGGCGATGTAGACGGCATCGATATCCTTGGCGAGCAGGGTCGCCAGGCTTCGGGTCGAGTGGGGGATGCCGTTTGCCTTGGCATAGGCCTTGCCGCGCTCGGCATCGGAGGACATCACGCTGACGATCTCGCCGCCCGTCTCGCGGATGGCCCCGATCATCCATTCCTTGGCGATCGTCGTGGCGCCGACGATTCCCCAGCGCAAGCCTCTTCTCGTTACGCCTTGGGCCATTATGCCGTCTCCTTGAGGATGGTACGTCCATGAGCGCCGCAGGATTCACGGACCACCAGGCGGGTCGTGCCGATGAAGGACATCGCCTCGGGATCGGCTCCGTCGATCAGGCCCAGCAGGCTGCGGGCCGCACGCGTGCCCATGATCCTGGTATCGGCATTGACGGTGGTGAGGGGCGGCGCATTGTGCTCGGCCTCGACGATGTCGTCGAAGCCGATCACGGCGAAGTCGATGCCGACACGAATGCCGCGCAAGCCGAGGGCTCGGGTCGCTCCCATCGCCACGATGTCGTTGTAGCAAAAGGCGGCGGTCGGCTTGTGGATGCTGGCCAAGGCCGCGGTGATCGCCTCGGCGCCGCCGGCACGCGTCGGCATCGCTTCGAAGATCAGTTCGTCCCGCAGCGGCAGGCCGGCTGCGATCATCGCGTCGCGATAGCCGGAAATGCGTTCATTCTGGGTGGTCATGGTGCCGAAGCCACCGAGAAAGGCGATCGAGCGATGGCCGAGATTGATCAGGTGGCTCACGGCCTCGCACGCGCCGGTGCGGTTGTCGGGGCCGATATAGGGCAGGCTGCTGCCCTCGACCCGGCGCATGGTCAGCACCATCGGCAGGGAGCGCGGCAGGGTCTCGGCCAGCGACCAGACATCGGTACCGCGAGCCGGGCTCATGATGATGCCGGCAACCCCATGCTCGCGCAGGGATTGCAGCACGCGGGTCTGGCGCTCGACGTCTTCGTTGGTGTTGGCCAGGATGGGCACGAAGCCCATATTGTGCAGCCCGTCCTCGATGCCGACGGCAAGCTCGGTGAAGAAGGGGTTCATCAGGTCGGAGATCACCATGCCCACGAAGCTCGAACGGGCGGTGCGCAGGCTTGCGGCCGAGCGATTATAGACATAGCCGAGCTGGTCGATGGCCCTGATGACGCGATCGCGTGTGGCCGACTTGACGAGCGGGGATTCCTTGAGCACCAGCGACACGGTCGATTTCGACACGCCGGCGGCCCTGGCAATATCGATGATCGTCGTGGCCCGGCTTACGCCGCGCTTGCCTCCGCCCATCCTCGCGCTCCCTCGGCCGGCCTCTAACCGGGCCGGTGAGCAATATTTTTGGAACGTTCCTACAGCTCTGTCAATACCGCTTTCGATTGGAGGGGAACCTATTGATGCAAAAGAATAAATCTTATCCAAAGTGAAATATTCTTGACTTTGGAACGTTCTAATTGACATGTTTGTCCCCAAGGTCGCGACGCCTTGGCCAATTTTCACCGACATCCTGGGACGATGTGTTGGATCCTGCTTTAGAGCAGATTCTGCCCGACAATCCCGCGACCGGTAAAATCGCCGGGACGTCGAAGAAGCCGGATGAGAGAGGAACGAGGAGAGCCCGATGAGCGCACTGATATTGCCCACTGTCGATGGCGGGCTGGAGGCCTACCATTATGGCCCCTCCTCTCCCTATCCCCTTGTCCATGCCGGCAATTTCCCGCGCACCCTCTACGCTGCCGCCCATGTCGTCGCCGATCCTCGCCGACTCGATGATCCCTGGCGCAAACCGGCGATCGACTGGGATGCGACCTTGCGTTTCCGCCATCACCTGTGGGGGCTCGGCTTCAAGATAGCCGAGGCCATGGATACGTCCCAGCGCGGTCTCGGCCTGGACTGGCCCGGCGCCGCCGAGCTGATCGAGCGTTCGCTGGCCGAGGCTCGCGGCGTTCCTGGGGCGGATCTGGCCTGCGGCGCCGGCACCGACCAGCTCGCCCCCGAGGGCGCCGAGACGCTCGACGACGTCATCCGCGCCTATGAGGAGCAGATCGCCCATGTCGAGAAGCATGGCGGCCGCATCATCCTGATGGCAAGCCGGGCGCTCTGCCGTGTCGCCAAGGGCCCCGACGATTATCTCGCCGTCTATGGCCGCCTGATCGGCCAGGTCAGCGACAAGGTCATCCTGCATTGGCTCGGCGAAGCCTTCGATCCGGCGCTCGCAGGCTATTGGGGCTCGCAGGCCTTCGAGCCCGCCATGCAGACGGTGCTCGAACTGATCCGCAGCCATGCCGGCAAGATCGACGGCATCAAGATCTCCCTGCTCGACGCCCAAAAGGAAATCACCCTGCGCCGGCTGCTGCCCGAGGGCGTGGTGATGTATACCGGCGACGATTTCAACTATGCCGAACTGATCCAGGGCGACCTGCAGGGCTTTTCGCATGGATTGCTCGGCATCTTCGATCCGATCGCACCGGCCGCCGCCGCGGCGATGGACCGGCTCGCCGCCGGCAACGAGGAAGGCTATCGCGTCATCCTCGATCCGACCGTGAGCCTGGCGCGCCGCCTGTTCGAGGCGCCGACTCAGTTCTACAAATCCGGCGTGGTGTTCATGGCCTGGCTGAACGGCTTCCAGTCGCATTTCCGCATGGTGGGCGGCGCCGAATCGGCGCGCGGCATCGCGCATTACGCCGACATCTTCCGGCTGGCGGACAAGGCCCAGCTCCTCATCGATCCCGAAAAGGCGGCCCATCGCATGAAGCTGCTCTGCGCCCTGAACGGTATTGGATAACTCCCCAAGCACCCGCGACGGACCATGACGTCGCCACGCCCCGTGCTATGCAGGGGGAGCGGTCGATCGGAGATGTCATCCCCATGGTCATGGATATCGTGGCGCGAGCCCGAAACCTGCTGCTGTCGCCGGGAGCGGAATGGCGAAATATCGCCGCCGAGGCGACCAGCGTCGAGCGCATCTATCGGGATTATGTCCTCTATCTCGCTGCCATCGGGCCGATCGCAGGCTTCATCGGCACCTCGCTGATCGGCATCGCAGGCGCCCGCATCGGCCTGGCCAGCGGCCTGGTGCTGGCCGTCCTGCGCTATGGGATCACCCTTGCCATGCTTCATGTCATGGCGATCGTGATCGACCGGCTGGCGCCCCATTTCGGCGGCAGGTCCGACTTCCTCAGCGCCTTCAAGCTTGCCGCCTACAGCATGACGGCGGCCTGGCTCGCCAACGTCTTCACGATCATTCCGGCATTGGCCCTGCTCGCCATCGTCGGTCTCTACAGCGTCTATCTCCTGTTCATCGGCGCTCCCGTGCTGATGCGGCTCCCCGCCATGAAGGCGCCGATCTACACGATCGCGGTGGTGCTGATCGGCCTGCTCCTCAATTATCTGGTGGGCTCGATGCTGGCGGCGTTGTTCGTGCAGCCTGGTTTCCCGGGATGAGGGATTTGTCTCGACAGAAACCGACTGGCGGGATAGAAGAGGCTTAATTTAGAATTATTCTAATCTGAGTTCGCCATGAAACGCTTTTCCGACCTGAACGAGGCCGAGATCCTGGCGCTCGCCATCTCCAACGAGGAGGAGGATGCGCGCATCTACCTACAATTCGCCAATCGCCTGCGCGCCGATTTTCCCGGCTCCGCCAAGATCTTCGAGGCGATGGCGGAGGAAGAGCATGGCCATCGCCACCGCCTGCTGGAGACCTACACGGCCAAGTTCGGCGATACCCTTCCCTACATCACCCGCCAGGACGTCAGCGGATTCCTCAAGCGCAACCCGATCTGGCTGCTCGACAATCTGCGTATCGAGACCGTGCGCGAGCAGGCCGAGACCATGGAGCTGGAAGCCGCCCGATTCTACGCCAAGGCGGCGGAACGGGCTCATGACGTCGAAATCCGCACCCTGCTGGCCGATCTCGCCGAAGAGGAAAAGCGCCATGAAAGCCTGGCCGAGACGCTGGAGTCCAAGCTTCCGGCCGACCAGAAGCGCAGCGAGGACGAGACCTCCCGGCGCCTGTTCGTGCTGCAGATCGTGCAGCCTGCCCTGGCCGGCCTGATCGACGGTTCGGTCTCCACCCTCGCTCCGATCTTCGCCGCAGCCTTCGCCACCCTGAACTCCTGGGACGCCTTCCTGGTGGGCCTTGCCGCCTCGATCGGCGCCGGCATCAGCATGGGCCTGACCGAAGCGTTGTCGGACGATGGCGAGATCACCGGGCGCGGCCATCCCTGGGTACGTGGTGCGGCCTGCGGCGTGATGACCACGGTGGGCGGCCTCGGCCACACCCTGCCCTACCTCATCCCCGATTTCTGGGTGGCGACCGGCGTCGCCGGCTGCGTGGTCGTGCTGGAGCTCATCGCCATCGCCTGGATCCGTACCCGCTTCATGGCCACGCCCTTCACCTCCGCGATCGTGCAGGTCGTCCTCGGAGGCATCCTGGTGCTGCTCACCGGTATCCTGATCGGGAGCCAGTAGGGGGCGGCCGGACGGCCACATAGGGCAATGCGGCAACATAGCCGTTGCCGTTCGCCTGGCATCACGAGATAAGGAAGCTTTCCATCCCGTGATCGGACAAATGCAATGCCTGATATCGACGTCTATCGCCGCGAACTCGCGGCCGCCTTCCGCCTCGCCGCGAAGTTCGACTTCAATGAGGGCATCTGCAACCACTTCTCGGTGCAGGTCCCCGGCGCCGAAGAGCGCTATCTCTTCAATCCCTATGGGGTCCACTGGTCGGAGATGCGGCCGGCCGATCTACTTCTCGTCGATGGGCGGGGACAGATTCTGGAGGGCGAAGGCGAGCTGGAGGCGACGGCGCGCAACATTCACATCGCCGGCCACCGTGCCAATCCGCGCCATCTCTGCCTGCTGCACACCCACATGCCCTGGGCCACCAGCCTCACCATGATCGAAGGGGGCCGGCTCGAAATGGCGCATCAGACGGCCGCCCGCTTCTACGGCCGCACCGCCTACAACGACGAATTCGGCGGCTTCGCCTCGGGCGAGAAGGAAGGCGAGCGCATCGCCAGCTCGGCCAAGTCGGATCAGAAGGCCGATATCGTCTTCCTGGCCCATCATGGCGTCATCGTCGGCGGCCCGTCCGTCGCCACCGCCTTCGACGACCTCTATTATCTCGACCGCGCCTGCCGCCAGCAGGTGCTGGCCATGTCGACCGGCCGGCCGCTCAAGCTCATTCCCCAGCAGGTGATCGAGAGCACCGCCCGTGAATGGATGACCGTGCTCGACCACCAGGCCAAGCTGCATTTCGAGGCGCTGATGCGGATTGAGGGCCTGTGACGACACTGCGCTGGGTCCGGATCCGCCAGAACGCCAGGGCGGAATTGTGGAAGCTCGACAAGCCGCTTCCGGGCGGCGGCGTGGCGACCTTCTATCGCGGCCGCCTCTTCGAACAGAAGGGTGGCGAGCGGGTGAAGCAGGACGAAGAAGCCAAGTTCACCGAGGCCGAACCAGCTCTGGCCTGGTTCGAGCGCCAGTTGGACTCCTAAGGGACCGTTCAAGAAGACGCGCGCTGTCATTGAGCGAGCTATGCGCAGGGCGCGGGCGCCTATTGTCTAGGCAGTGACGGACGCAGCCCATTTTTTTCGCATGTGCAGCATAGGCTGTTCCAGCATTTTCCACGAAATCGCTTCGAGCAGAGCCTAAAGAAAAAGCCGCCGGGAACTATCCCGGCGGCTTTGCTTTCCGTAGCGGACGCTAAGCTTGATTAGCGAGCGGCGCCGCGAGCGATTTCCTCGATACGGCCGCGGAAGATGCCGAGATCAGCCAGCTCACGGTCATCGAGAGCCGACAGAGCCTGGAGAGTGCGGCGATAATTGCGGTAGGCCGTGAAACGAGAAGCGATCGAAGAAACGAAACCGAAGAGAACCATGACACTTACTTTCCGAAGACATTGATTTGTTGCAGTGCATATACTCCTCTTTTGCACCGCACGGTAAAAAATCGCACAGACCGGCGCGTATGCCCGCTATGCGGCGGTTGCATGGATTTTGTGCATAGCGCTTAGCAATAGGGCAACATTCCGCCTCAATCGAATGCCCGGCGCGATGCGAGGCGGATTCCGCCTCCGAATTGCCGCAGGGGTAACCAAGCTGCTAGGATGGTCACCGAAATAAAGCCGGCAACACAAGCCAGCCACAATTGCACCTTTCCATCGATAAAATCCGGTAAGGCTGGGATCGCCGTCAATCAGGGAGCTTGCCCGTGGCCAAGGAGACATCCGACATCCTCGCCATCGACATTGGAGGCACCGGCCTCAAGGCGGCGATCATCGATCCAAGCGGGCAGATGCAGGGAGAAAGGGTGCGCGTCGCCACGCCCCATCCCTGCCCGCCCGATCTGCTGGTCGAGACGCTGGCGGAGCTGGTCGCGAGCCTGCCGGCCTATGGCCGCATCTCGGTGGGCTTTCCGGGCCTGGTGCGGCATGGCCGCATCCTCACCGCACCGCACCTCTCGCCCGATGGCTGGGCCGGCTTCCCGCTCGGCCAGAAGCTTGCGGCCCGTCTCGGCAACAAGCCGATACGACTGATCAACGACGCGGAAGTCCAGGGCCTCGGGCTGATCAAGGGCAAGGGCATCGAGCTTGCCCTGACCCTGGGCACCGGCGCGGGCACGGCCGTGTTCCGCGACGGCGAGTTGATGCCGCATATGGAGCTGGCTCACCACCCCATCACCCGCTCCAAGACCTATGACGACTATATCGGCGAGGCGGCCCGCGAGAAGATCGGCAACAAGCGCTGGAACAAGCGGCTGAAGCACGTCATCGACGTGCTCTTCGTGCTGTTCCACTACGACCATCTCTATCTCGGCGGCGGCAACACCAAGCATGTGAAGCTCGCTCTGCCGGCCAATGTCACGCTCGGCTCCAACGATGCCGGCCTCGATGGCGGCGCTGCCCTCTGGCGCCTGAAGAATTTCCACGAATCCGAGGAAGCACCCGAGACTTCCCCCAGGGTCGAAGCGCCCGCCAAGGCAAAGACGAAGGCCAAGACCGGGATGACCGCCAGGACCGGGACGGCCGCCAAGGCCTCGACGCCCGCCCGAGCAGGGGCGTCCGGCAGGGCCAAGCCAGCCGGTAAGACCGCCCTGGCCCGCAAGAAGGCCAAGGCATGAGCGAAACCGCCCCACCGCCCGGAGCCCCGGGTGTCGAACCGCGCTGGACCTCGGCCGCCAAGAGCGGCATCGGCACGGCCGGTTCCGCATCGAGCCGCGTCTGGTTCGCCCTCAGCCACGGCATCCTCAACGAGATCTACTATCCACGCATCGACCTTGCCTGCATCCGGGATTGCGGCCTCCTGGTCACGGCAGCCGATTATTTTTCAGAAGAAAAGCGCGACGCCGACGGCGATATCCGCATGGAGAGCGACGGCATCCCGATCTTCGAACTCGTCAACACGGCGAAGGACGGGCGCTACCGCATCACCAAGACCGTCCTGGCCGATCCCTTTCGCGACAGCCTGTTGCAGGACATCCGCTTCGATGCCCTGAAGGGCGAGGCCGAGGATTACGGCCTGCACGTGCTGCTGTCGCCCCATCTGATCAACCAGGGCAGCCGCAACACCGCCTGGGTCGACGACTACAAGGGCCACGGCCTGCTGATGGCCAGCGGCAGCTATGGCTATTCGCTCGCTCTCGCCGCCTCGGTTCCCTGGCAGGCGCGCTCGGCCGGCTATGTCGGCTTTTCCGACGGCTGGCAGACGCTCAAACGGGGCGAAGGCGTGAATTCCGCCTGGCTCCGCGCCGAGGACGGCAATGTCGCGCTGAGCGGCACGCTCGACCTTCGCGGCAGCCAGGGCCGCGTGCTGCTCACCCTGGGCCTCGGCCTCAGGCCGGAGGAGGCCGCCCTCAACGCCATCTCCAGCCTGCAGCAGGGGCTCGAGCCCGCGCGCCGGCGCGTGCGCGCCATCTGGCAGGGCTGGCAGGCGGGCCTCGAGGATCTCGACCATGTCAGCCCCGCCCGAGGCACTACTTACCGAACCAGCACGGCCGTGCTCGCCGCCCATCGCACCGGCGCCTTCACGGGCGGCGCCATCGCCAGCCTGTCGACGCCCTGGGGCTACAACAAGGGCGACAACGACCTCGGCGGCTACCACCTGGTCTGGCCGCGCGACCTGGTCGAGACGGCCGGAGGGTTCCTGGCGGCCGGCAGCCCCGCCGACGCCCGCGGCATTCTCGATTATCTCGCCGCCATCCAGGAAGGCGATGGCCACTGGGCCCAGAACAACTGGATCGACGGCCATCCCTATTGGGACGGCATCCAGATGGACGAGACCGCCTTTCCCATCCTGCTCTTCGACATGCTGGTGCGCGCCGACAGCCTCGATGCCGGCGAGGCCAGGCGCTTCCTGCCGATGGTGGAGCGCGCAGCGAG
This sequence comes from Labrys sp. LIt4, assembly GCF_017813775.1. Taxonomy (NCBI): domain Bacteria; kingdom Pseudomonadati; phylum Pseudomonadota; class Alphaproteobacteria; order Hyphomicrobiales; family Xanthobacteraceae; genus Labrys; species Labrys sp. LIt4. The sequence goes on along the minus strand of NZ_JAGIPY010000001.1, from coordinate 464,186 downwards.
CTTCGTGCTCCGCAACGGCGCCGTCACCGACGAGGACCGCTGGGAAGAAGATGCCGGCTATTCGCCCTTCACGCTTGCCGTGGAGATCGCCGCCCTGCTCGCCGCCGCCGACGCCATGGACGCGGCGGACCGCCCTGACGCCGCAACGCTGCTGCGCGAGACGGCCGACGCATGGCATGCCGAAATCGACGACTGGACCTTCGCCAGCGACACCGAGCTTGCCAGGGCGCTCGACATTCCCGGCTATTATGTCCGCATCGGTCCGGGCGACGGCGAGGACGGGCCCGGCCTCGGCGGCAACGTCGCCATCAAGAACCGCTCCGCCCAGGAGGCCGTGCTCAGTGCCAAGATGCTGCTCAGTCCCGATGCCCTCGCCTTGGTGCGCTTCGGCCTCAGGGCCGCCGACGACCCGCGCATGGTGGCGACCGTGAAGGCGATCGATCATCTGTTGAAACGCGACCTGCCCAACGGCCCCTGCTGGTATCGCTACAACAATGACGGCTATGGCGAGCATGAGGACGGCTCTGCCTTCGACGGCACCGGCATCGGCCGGCTCTGGCCGCTTCTGACCGGCGAGAGGGCGCATTACGAACTCGCCGCCGGCCGGCCCGAGGAAGCCCGGCGCCTGCTGGCCGCGCTGGAGGCGTCGGCAGGTCCCGGCGGCCAATTGCCCGAGCAGATCTGGGACAGCACCGACAGGCCGGAACACGAACTCTTCCTGGGCAAGCCGACCGGCAGCGCCATGCCGCTGGTCTGGGCCCATGGCGAGCATATCAAGCTGCTGCGCTCGCTGCGGGACGGCGCCGTGTTCGACACTCCGCCCCAGACGGTCGAGCGCTATCTCACACGCAAGACCATCAGCAACCGCCGCTTCTGGCGGCTCAACCATCGGCGCCGAGCCATTGCCCCCGGCCAGATCCTGCGCATCGAGCTTGCCGACCTCTCGGCGATTCGCTGGAGCTTCGACGGATGGGCGAGCCATGACGAAGGCAGAACCCATGACGCGGGCCTCTCCCTCCATGTCCTCGACCTGCCGACCTCGCCCCTGCCGGAGGGCAGCGAGATCCGCTTCCGCCTCGCCCCGATCGGCGGCCCCTGGCTGGAGGCGGACTATCTCGTGACGGTCAAGGCCTGACCGGCCGCGCTGCGGCCTTGCAGCGCAACAAGCGAAAAAATATGTCAGTATTATTGACATATTTTTTCGCAGGGAGGATGCTGCACGCAACATGAGCATCGCGCCCAGAAAAGGGGCAAATCCCGCCAGGAAACGATGCCGTGATCGTATGACGGCATGCGCCTTGCCGCCGTTTGTCAGGAGAACTGGACCTTGGACTGGGAAGCGATCTTCGCCACGCGGGCGGGACGGATGCGTGCCTCTGAAATCCGCGAACTTTTGAAACTGCTCGAGCAGCCGGATATCATTTCCTTTGCCGGCGGCATTCCCGACCCCGCCTTGTTTCCGAACGAAGCCTTCCGAGCCGCCTATGCCAGCGTGCTCGGCGATGCCAGCGCCGGCGCAGCGCTGCAATATTCCACCAGCGAAGGCTTTCCGCCGCTGCGCGACTGGGTGGTCAGGCAGATGCAGCGTATTGGTGTCGCCTGCGGCCCGGAGAACATCCTGATCACCTCCGGTTCGCAGCAGGCGCTCGATTATCTCGGCAAACTGCTGCTTTCGCACGGCGACACCGCCCTCGTCACCTGGCCGACCTATCTCGGCGCATTGCAGGCCTTCAATGCCTATGAGCCGCGCTATGACAGGCTGGCACCGGTGGAAGGCAACATGACGCCTTCCGCCTATGCCGACGCTGCCGCGAAGGCAGGCGGCCGGGTGAAGTTCGCCTATCTGACCCCGGATTTCGCCAATCCCACCGGTGAGACGCTGGATCGGGCCGGGAGAGAACGCGTGCTCGATCTCGCCCGCGAGCTCGACATCGTGGTGATCGAGGATACGGCCTACCAGTCGCTGCGCTATGACGGCGCCGACGTGCCGCCGATCCTGGCGCTCGACATTGCCCGCGAGGGCCATATCGACTCGACCCGCACCATCTCCTGCGGCAGCTTCTCCAAGACGCTGGCACCGGGCCTGCGCATGGGTTGGATCTGCGCCGCCGCCGGCGTGATCCGCAAGCTGGTGCTGATGAAGCAGGCCTCGGACCTGCACAGCCCCACCATCAACCAGATGGTGATGCACCATGTGGCCGAGCACGCCTTCCCCGCCCAGGTCGAGAAGATCCGCGGTGCCTATCGCCATCGGCGCGACCGCATGCTGGCCGCCCTCGAACGCCACATGCCCGAGGGTGTGCACTGGTCGCGCCCCGAGGGCGGCATGTTCGTCTGGGTGACGCTGCCGGACGGCATGGACGGTGCCCGCCTTCTCGCCCGCGCCATCGAGACCGCCCGCATCGCCTTCGTGCCGGGCCGGGCCTTCCATGCCGATGGTTCGGGCGCCAACACGCTCAGGCTCAGCTTTTCGCTGGCCAATGATGCCGCGATCGACCAAGGCATCGAGCGCCTCGGCCGCGTCATCCGCGAAGCTGGCACGGCCTGATCGCAACGGCCCTGTTTCCTCTGTTATCAGCTCCGGAATGTGCTTAAATCCGGAGCAGCTACAGTCCACGGAACGGGAACATGACGGCAGAACCGACGAGACCGGCATTTTCCAATCGCCTGCTGGATTGGACCGGCCTCGGCCTGCTCTACGCCCTGCTCCTGGCCGTCCCGTTTTTCGGCGCACGCTGGCTCGGCGAGATGCTGCCCGCGGTCTTCCACCCGATCGGCCGCATCGTCGCCAATGCGGTGGTGATGCCGTTCTTCTATCTGTGCCTGCATTTGCTGCTCCGGCGCTTCGGCGCGCGGGTGCAGAACTTCATCATGCTGGTGGTGCTGATCTACGGCATCGCCACCACCATCGAGATCCAGCGCGCTTTGCGGACCGGCGACAACAATGCCTGGTTCAGCGCCTTCGTCGCTGCGGTCTACACGCTCGGCTTCGCCGCGCTCACCATCAACAGCCTGATCGCCTGGCGGCGCGAAAAGCGTGCCGAGCGCCTGGCGGCGGAGCGCGAAGAGGCAGAACGGCAGGCCGAAGCCTTCGCCAAGGCCCGGCAGATCGGGCCGTGAGGCGACTGGGCGCAATCAAGCCCGAACCTCTGCACAATTACCCTGGCGCGCACCACGGCGAACTCTTGCAGCGGTGCGGCAAATGGCAGACGTGGCGGCAAACGGCCGATAGCGGATGACGACTCATTCCTCGTCCGCAAAGGACTTTCGAAGATCGCGCAGAATGGCAAGCATCTGCTCGCGGCTCGGCGCCGCTTTGCTCTCCACCAGGAGTTCGACGCCGTCGACAATGCGGTAACGGTAGAGCGTGGCCGGCATTCCGAATCTTTCACGCCAAGCCTCGCCCCATTGCGCCTGTTCCTGGCGGTATTCCCAGACATGCAAGGCAGCCTCAGCCTTTGCATCCTCTGGCCCCAATTCGTCCAGATATTCGCGTATGGTCTCAAGGTCATTGCCGGCCTGCTGAATGGCCCGGATGAGCCGCAGGCGAACCAGATGCCCCTCGCCGAAATGGGCGCCGCGGCCCCGGCCCGCCGGCGCCGGCAGGAGGCCCTCCTCCAGGTAATAGCGGACTGTCCGCTCCGACACGCCGGCCCGCATGGCAAGATCGCCGGTGGTGTACCGCAATTTCTTCGGGTTATCAGCCATAGATATAATCTACCAGTGAACCGGAAGATTACAATGGTAACTTCATTGCTGCCGCGTCGGATCGCATACGCGAGCGTTCGCGAGCATGCCCCCCCAAAGCAAAAAGCGGCCCCGAAGGACCGCTTTTTTGTTTTTCCCCGAAGGGACCACTGGAGCGGGCGAAGGGATTCGAACCCTCGACCCCAACCTTGGCAAGGTTGTGCTCTACCCCTGAGCTACACCCGCTTCCGTGGGCCGCAGATGCTCGTTGCATCGGCGTGGGCGCTCTATGCCAAAGCCCGTGACGGATTGCAACAGGCAAGTTTCAGTTTTTTTGCATTGCGTGATCAATCCACAGGCTGCGCTGGTATCGCCGGGGGTGACGCGAGCCCCGTTTCGTGCCAAAAGCGCGCCAATTCCCGATGATCGGCCCTCCTTCCGGGCTTCAAACTTTTGCTTAGGTCCGCCTTGAACGATCTGTCACACACTTCGGCCCTCACCCCCCTCGCCCGTGAAGTCGAGCGGCGGCGCACCTTCGCCATCATTTCCCATCCGGACGCCGGCAAGACCACGCTGACGGAAAAGCTGCTGCTGTTCGGCGGCGCGATTCAGCTCGCCGGCCAGGTCAAGGCCAAGGCCGAAAAGCGCAATACCCGCTCGGACTGGATGTCGATCGAGCGCGAGCGCGGCATTTCCGTAGTCACCTCGGTGATGACCTTCGAATATGAGGGCCTGGTCTTCAACCTGCTCGATACGCCGGGCCACGAGGACTTCTCGGAAGATACCTATCGCACGCTCACGGCCGTCGATTCGGCGGTGATGGTGATCGATGCGGCCAAGGGTATCGAGGCGCGCACGCGCAAATTGTTCGAGGTCTGCCGCCTGCGCGACATTCCCATTGTCACCTTCATCAACAAGATGGACCGTGAGGGGCGCGACCCCTTCGAACTGCTCGACGAGATCGAGAAGACGCTGGCGCTCTCCACCGTGCCGATGACCTGGCCGCTCGGCCGCGGCCGGGACTTTGCCGGCACCTATGATCTGACGGCCAGCCATGTGCGCCTGCTCGACAAGGATACGGCGCCGATCCCGGTCGAGGCCGGCGATGCGGCCGCGCTGGCCCGCGCCGTGCCCTCCATCGACGCCGAGGCGGCCTCGGAGGAGATCGCGCTGGTGCAGGAAGCCTGCGGCGAGTTCGATCTCGCCGCCTTCCGCGAGGGCCATATGACGCCGGTGTTCTTCGGCTCGGCCATCAAGAATTTCGGCGTGGGCGACCTGCTCAAGGGCCTGGGCGACTACGCGCCCCAGCCGCGCGACCAGGCAGCCGCCACCCGCATGGTCGAGGCGACGGAGGACAACCTCTCCGCCTTCGTCTTCAAGATCCAGGCCAATATGGATCCCAATCACCGCGACCGCATCGCCTTCGTACGCCTGTGCTCGGGCAAGCTGACGCGCGGCATGAAGGTGAAGCAGGTGCGCACCGGCAAGTCGATGAGCCTCAACGCGCCGCAATTCTTCTTCGCCCAGGATCGCGCTTTGGCCGAGGAAGCCTATGCGGGCGACGTCGTCGGCATTCCCAACCATGGGGCGCTGCGCATCGGCGACACGCTCACCGAGCGCGAGGAGATCGCTTTCCTCGGCGTGCCCAGCTTCGCCCCGGAAATCCTGCGCCGGGTGCGCCTGCCCGACGCCATGAAGGCCAAGAAGCTCAAGGATGCCTTGCAGGACCTTGCCGAGGAAGGCGTGGTGCAGGTCTTCCGCCCGCGTGACGGCTCGCCGGCGCTGGTCGGCGTGGTCGGCGCCCTGCAGCTCGACGTGCTGCAGGGCCGACTTGCCGCCGAATATGGGCTGGAGATCCGCTTCGAGCCGTCCGAATTCGCGCTGGCGCGCTGGATCTCGGCACCGACGAAGGCCGAACTCGACAGCTTCGTCACCTCCCATAATTTCTCGATCGCCGACGATCTCGACGGCGATCCGGTATTCATGGCCAAATCCGCCTTCGACCTGCGCTACCAGGGCGAGCGCTCGCCTTCCATCGTGTTCGCCGACATCAAGGACGTGAAGAAGGCGAAGTGATTTCTGGAGCGCGGACTGGGTGTCCATAGGCGCTAACATAAGGTTGGAGGCGCGGGTTCTTTACCCTCCCCTCGATGGGGAGGGTCGGCCTGAAAGGCCGGGGTGGGGTGAAAATACGCAGGTCTCCACAGCGGAAGCGGTAGATTCTTGCAAAGAAGTCACCCCACCCCGACGCTACGCGTCGACCCTCCCCATCGAGGGGAGGGTATGGTCATGCCTTGTCCGACTTAAGTTAGCGCTCATGGACTAGGTGTCTGCGCTCCCAGGAAGATCACGCCGGCACTTCTTCCAGCGCCGGATAGTCCGTATAGCCTTCGGCGCCCTTGGCGTAGAAGGTCGCGGCGTTCCACGGGGCCAGCGGCGCGCCGAGGGACAGGCGCCTGGGCAGGTCCGGATTGGAGATGAAGAGCTTGCCGAAGGCCGCCGCGTCGGCCGCGCCGCTCTCGACCAAGGCTTCGGCGCTTTCCGCCGTCAGCTTCTCATTGGCGATGAAGACACCCTTGAAATTGCCGCGGATCACCGGCGCGACGCTGGAGCCGTCGGTATATTCGCGAGCACAGATGAAGGCGATCCCGCGGGCATCCAATTGCCGGGCGACATAGCCAAACAAGGCTGGCGGATCGGAATCGCCCATCGAATGCGAATCGCCCCGCGGAGCGAGATGCATGCCGACGCGATCGGCACCCCAGACCGAAATCACCGCATCGGTGACCTCGAGCATCAGCCGGGCCCGGTTCTCGATCGAGCCGCCATAGGCGTCGGTGCGCTTGTTGGTGGAATCCTGCAGGAACTGATCGAGCAGATAGCCGTTGGCGCCATGGATTTCGACGCCGTCGAAGCCGGCCTCCTTGGCATTGGCCGCACCCTGGCGATAGGCGTCGACGATCGCGGGGATTTCGTCGAGTTCGAGCGCTCGCGGGGTGACATAGGGTTTTTCTGGCCTGATCAGGCTGACATGACCCGCCGGAGCGATGGCGCTCGGCGCGACTGGCAGGGCCCCGTCGAGATAAATCGGATCGGAAATGCGGCCGACATGCCAGAGCTGCAGGGCAATGCGCCCGCCGGCCTCATGTACGGCCTTGGTGATGACCTTCCAGCCCTCGACCTGCTCCCGCGACCAGATGCCGGGGGTGTCGGGATAGCCCACGCCCATCGGCGTGACGGCAGTGGCTTCGGTCAGGATCAGGCCGGCCGAGGCGCGCTGGACATAGTAATCGCGCATCAGTGTGTTGGGTACGCGGCCCTCGCTGGCCCGGGTGCGGGTCAGTGGGGCCATGATGACGCGGTTGGGCAGGTCGAGCGCGCCGATACGAATAGGATCAAGTAAGGAGGGCATTGGAAGAACCTTGTTCCAAATGGCTTTTCTGGGCGATCGATTGACACTCCTGCACCTGGCTTACACAGACTTAACTGGTGGTTGGCTCGCCGAGGCGTTAAAGTTTCAAAGTTCGATGTTCGTCGAATATAGGTAGAAGAGCGCATGAAGCAACACCCTCACCCTGATGTGAACGACATCAATCTGATCGGCGTTCTGGCCGCCCTGGGGGATCCGGTGCGGCTGCACATCGTCACCACGCTGATCGAGGAAGGCGAAAAGGGATCGACGGAATTCGATTGCCAGGTCGCCAACTCGACCCTGAGCCATCACATCAAGCAATTGCGCGAGGCCGGCATCGTCAACCATCGCAAGGAAGGCACGCGCTGCTTCGTTGCCCTGCGTCCGGATGTCGAGGAGAAATTCCCGGGATTGCTGCAGTCCGTGCTGAAGTTTGCCGGCTAATTCTCTTAGGACCACAGGCTTCCAGCCTGCTCCTGGCGACGCCCTGGCGAAGAAGAGGCAGGCTGGAAGCCTGCGATCCCAAGAGTTACTCCGCGCAGAAGCGCGCCCGATAGGCGGCAGGACTGACGCCCACCCGACGCCGGAAATGATGACGCATCGTCTCCAGCGAGTTGAAACCGCAGCTTGCGGCAATGTCCCCGAGCGAAGCGCCGAGATTGCGTTCGAGCTGTTCGCGGGCCAGTCGCACGCGCTCGGCCACCAGCCATTCGCCAGGCGGCAGCCCCGTCGTTTCCTCGAAGCGGCGCTGGAAGGTACGCTGGCTCATGCCGGAACGCGCAGCGATCGTCTCGATGCGATGGGGCGCAGCCAAATTCTGGCGCAGCCAGTCGATCACCGGCGCAAGCCGCGCGGATTCGCGCTCACGCGGCACCGGCCGCTCGATGAACTGGGCCTGGCCGCCGTCGCGATGCGGAGGCACCACCAGCCGGCGTGCCACCATATTGGCGGCATCCGGGCCGAAGTCCCGCCGGATCACATGCAGGCACAGATCCAGCGCCGCTGCGCTGCCGGCCGCGGTCAGCACATCCCCGAGGTCGACATAGAGCCGGTCGGGGTGGAGCGCGATGCTGGGATGACGGGCAGAGATCGTGGCGGCATAGCGCCAGTGCGTGGTCGCCTCCCGGCCGTCGAGCAGGCCACAGGCCGCCAGCACGGCGATCCCGGAACAGAACGACATCAGATGAGCGCCGCGCCGGTGTGCCGCCTGAAGCCTGGCGGTGAGATCCGCCGGCACCGGACTGTCGATGCCGCGCCAGCCCGGCACGACGACGAGATCCGCCTCGTCCAGCAAGTCCAGCCCGGCGTGGGGTTCGACAGTCAGGCCGCCTGCCGCCCGCAGCGGGCCGGACTCGATGCCGCAGGTGGCGTAGCGATACCAGGAGGGACCCATCTCCGGGCGCGGCAGGCCGAAGACCTCGTAGGCAACCCCGAATTCGAAGGTGCACAGGCCGTCATAGACGAGGACGGCCACGAGGGGGCCGGTGAGGGAGGGCATGTTTGGCATGATCTTGACGGAGTGTGGCAGCCTGGCCAAGCGGATGCAAGGGAGTACGGGTCTTCAACCGCCTTGGAGGGTCGATCTCCAAATCGACCTCTTGGAAACGCCGAGCGTGCGGGTAAAGAGGTCGATCTGGAGATCGACCCTCCGCTACCCCTCAGTCCTGCCTCACCTCGTTGCGGCGCATGCGCTGCTCCAGCCGGCGCACCAGGAGGGTCAGGCCGATGGTCATCACCAGATAAAAGAAAGCGACCACCGTATAGGTTTCGAAAAAGCGGAAGGTCGAGGCCGTGTAGGTCTTGCCGTTCTGGGTGATGTCGGCGATGCCGAGCACGGAGACGAGCGAGGAATCCTTGAGCATGGAGACGAGGTCGTTGCCGAGCGGCGGCGTCATCGTCTTGAAGGCCTGCGGCAGCACGACCAGCCGCATGGTCTTGAAGCGCGTCAGGCCGAGTGCCTGGGCCGCCTCGAACTGCCCGGCCGGGATCGACTGGATGCCGCCGCGCACGATCTCGGCGATGAAGGCCGAATAGGCCAGCGTCAGCGCGAAGATCGCCCGCCATTCGAAGCTGAAATCACGGATGGTGACCTGCGGCATGAAGCCGGCGGCGATGGCCGGGCCGAACAGGGTGACATAACCCTCGATCAAGGCCGGTCCGACTGCAAAGGCGATATAATAGAGCAGCACGATCATGGGCACGCCGCGCATGATCTCGACATAGGCCTTGAGCCCCTCCCCCAGCCAGCGCGACTGCGACACCAGCCCAAGCGCCAGGATGGTGCCGAGCACCAGCGAAGCGGCGAAGGCGATCACCGTCACCCGGATGGTGACGAAGAGGCCCTGCCCGACCACGCCGAAGATGATGCGATATTGCTCGCTGGCGAGACCGCCGATCAGGACGGCGGCCCCCAAGATGATGAGGATCACCAGCCACCAGGGGACTTTCGACAGAAAGGAGGGCGGCGGCGGTGGCGCGTGAGACGTCGTCATATGAAGGCGGGGAGATCCTGGAGTAAGGCAGGCGGCTCAAGCACCGGCGCCGATGGACATTTTCGTCATTGCGGCAGACCGATCCGGGCTCAGTTCGCGGTCTTGTAGTCGAAGAACCACTTCTTATCGAGGGCCTTCAGCGTCCCGTCCGCCTTCATCGCGGCCAGGGCGGCGTTGACCGGGCCGATGAGATCGGAGCCTTGCTTGAGGATGAAGCCGAACTCGTCATGGCCAAGGCCACTGCCGACGATCTTGAAGCTATCCGGCGAGGCGGCGATGTTGCCCTCGGCGCCGGCCTTGTCCATCAGCACCGTGTCGACGTCGCCCGATTTGAGCGCCTGCACCGAGGCCCCGAACGTCTCGAACAGCTTGAGGCGCGGGCTTTTGTCGTTGCCGCCGAGCAGATCGGTGACCGAGACGAAGAAATTGGTGGTGCCGGACTGCGCGCCGACGAGCAGCTTGTCATCGGCCGCGAAGCTCTTGGCATCGGAAAAGCGCTTCTCGTCGGCCCTCACTAGCATGAATTGCTCGGACACCATATAGGGATCGGTGAAGGCGACCTGCTTCTTGCGCTCGTCGGTGATGGAGATGCCGTCCATGCCGATGTCGAACTGGCCGTTCTGCACCGCCTGGATCATGGCGTCCCAGGACGAGGTTTTCCACTCGATCTTGGCATTGAGCCGCTTGCCGATCTCGTTGATCGCATCATATTCCCAGCCGATGCCCTGCCCGGTCTTGGGATCGGTGAAGTTCAGCGGGAAGTAAGCGTTCTCGGTCACGGCGACGATGGTGCGGCCCTTGAGGTCGGGCAGCGTCTGGGCCTCGGCCCGCCCCTGGGCCAATCCAAGGGGAACGGCCATGGCGGCAAGGGCGCCAAGGGCGAGAAAGGTGCGGCGAAGCATCGGGAAACTCCGGTGTGGCAAGCTCGAGGCGCAACCTTGCCACGCGGGTTTCATGCCGAACAGGGTATTTTCGCGGTCCCCACATGGAAAAGGCCGGAGCGGGGACATCTCAGCGACATGCCTGCATGTCGCGACGTCCGCCCTTGCGGCGGCTCGTAGGGGAAGGGAAGAAGCGGGCTAGAAGCCCGCGCTCCGCTTTTATTCCGCGATCTTGCTGGCGAGCAGCGCCACCGTCTTGCGATAGAGTTCGCTGCCGTTCCAGGCCTTGAGGGCATCGAAATTCGGCTCGCCGGGATTCCAGCCGGCACCGCGCTGCCAGCGGCCCGACAGGAACTTGGCCACCGAGCCGATCACGTCGGCCTGGCTCTTGACCAGATCCTTGTGGCCATCACCGTCGAAATCCACCGCATGCTTGAGATAGGAGGTCGGCATGAACTGGACCTGGCCGATCTCCCCGGCCCAGGCGCCGCGCATCTCGTGCAGCGGCACATCGCCCTTGTCGACGATGGTGAGGGCGGCAAACAATTCGGGACGGAACTTGTCGCCGCGCCGGCAGTCGAAGGAGAGGGTCGCCAGCGAGCGGATGCTCTCGAACTTGCCGACATTGGCCCCGAAATCGGTCTCGAGCGCCCAAAGGGAAGCGATGATCGGGGCCTGCACGCCATATTCGGCCTCGGCCTTGTCGAACACGGCCTGATATTTCTTGATCACCTGCTTGCCACGCTTGATGCGATAGGCATTGACCATGCGGCCGGAGAATTCCTCGAAGGTCTGCGAGAAGGTCTTCCGCTGGGCGCGGTCGAGCCCGATCACCTTCGGATCGTAGGAGACGCCTTCCAGGGCCGCCAGCCCCTCGGCGCCGATGCCCCGGGCCGCGGCGTCCTTCTTGAAATTCTCCAGCCAGGCCGGAAAGCCGGCGGGATCGGTCGGCGTGGTGCAGGCCTGGGCCTGGGTCTGGGGCTGGGCCTGACCTTGCGGCTGGGGCTGTGCGGCAGGCTGGGCTCCCGATTGCGGCTGGGCTTGGGGCTGCGGCTGGGCTTGGGGCTGCGGCTGGGCTTGGGGGTCGGGTTGGCCCTGGGATTGCGGCTGGGCCTGAGGCGGCGAAGGTTGCGGCTCCGTCTGGGCCAGGGCCGGCGAGGCCATCAGCAACAAGGCAGCAAGCAAGGGGGCAGTGCGCATGAAACCATCTCGGAGGGAAGAAGAGCCACAAAAGCCAAACAAGAATGCGCAAAATGTGGCGGTTGCCGGGAAAGAGCAAGGCCTGCCCGAGATGCGCTTGGAAGGCGGGTTTCTCATGACTGCAATCACGGCGTGACGCAAGAGGAAAGCGGCAACCGAGGGAGCGTTGCATTGTTGCGGCTGCGAATCTGTGGCACGGGATGCGCTTTCGGGCTTATGGTCCCGTCGCGAGGAAGCATGGCCTATCGTCCCGTTCTGTGTGCAGGCGGCTGCGTGATCGACCGTGTCGGCGAAACCGCCGATGCGAAGGAGCGCCTCTACACCTCGAACATCGGCACGATGCGTACCAGCCTCGGCGGCGTCGCCCGCAACGTGGCGGAGAATCTGGCGCGTCTGGGGGTCGATGTCGGTCTCGTCTCGCTGGTCGGCGATGACCTGGAAGGCCGCCGCATTGTCGAAGAAAGCCGCCGGGCCGGTATCGACATGAGCGCCGTCACGCCGGCTGCCGGGGCCACCACCGCCTCCTACACCGCCATCTTCAGCGGCGAGGGCGAACTGGTGATCGGCCTCGCCGACATGGCGATCTTCGACCGGATCGCCCCCGAAACCATTGCCGCCCGCATGGCGGCCTTCCCTTCGGAAGGCTACCTGTTCGCCGACGCCAACCTGCCGCCGGCAGCATTGCAGGCCGTGGCCGAAGCGAAAGGACCCCGCGCCCTCGCCTGCGTGCCCGTCTCGGTGCAGAAACTGGCCAGGCTCGTGCCCATCCTGGCTGCGATCGATATCCTCTTCCTCAATCTCTACGAGGCGCGCGCGCTGCTCGGCTGCGAGGATGAAGCAGAGAATCTGGCGGCAAGGCTCGCAACGGGCCCGGTGCCGCGTGGGCTGCTTACGCTCGGCCCGCGGGGCGCGCTCGCCTGGCAGAAGGGGAAGGTCACCCCCATCGCCGCGCTGACCTCCCGCCCGACCAATGTCAATGGGGCCGGCGACGCGCTGGCCGGCGCCACGCTGGCACGCCTTGCCGCCGGCGACGAATTCCTCATGGCGGCCCGCCGCGCCATGGCAGCGGCCGCCCTCACGGTCGAATCGCCCCAGACCGTGCGTTCCGACCTCACCATGCAGGCCGTGCTGGCCCGCTATGCCCTTTCCCATCCAACCGAAACGATAGCATCATGACGTCCATTGCCCATTCCGCCGCCGTCTCAGCCGCCCTAAGGGACGGCAAGCCAGTCGTCGCCCTGGAATCCACCATCATTACCCATGGCATGCCCTGGCCCCAGAATGTCGAGACCGCCCGCAAGGTCGAAGCGGCCGTCAGGGCGGGCGGCGCCGAGCCGGCGACCATCGCCGTGCTCGACGGCGTCATCCATGCCGGGCTGGAGGACAGCCAGCTCGAGGCCATGGGCAAGGCCACAGGGTTCCTGAAGCTCAGCCGTGCCGATCTCGGTTATGCCGTCGCCACCCGCAAGAACGGCTCCACCACGGTGGCCGCCACCATGATCGCCGCTGATCGGGCAGGTATCCGTGTCTTCGCCACCGGCGGCATCGGCGGCGTGCATCGCGGCGTGGAGAAGACCTACGACATCTCGGCCGACCTGCAGGAACTGGCGCGCACGCCGGTCTGCGTCGTCTGCGCCGGCGCCAAGGCCATTCTCGACCTGCCCAAGACGCTGGAGACGCTGGAGACGCTCGGCGTGCCGGTGGTCGGCTACGGCTCCGACGAGTTCCCGGCCTTCTGGAGCCGCAGGAGCGGCCTGGCGGCGCCGATGCGCCTCGACGACCCCGCCGACATCGCCGCCCTGATCCGTGCCCGCGCCGAATTGCGGCTCGACGGCGGCGTGCTGGTCGGCAATCCGATCCCGCTGGCCGATGAGATCGCCGCCAACGAGATCAATCCCGCCATCGAAGCGGCGGTCGACGAAGCCGATGCCATGGGCATTTCCGGCAAGGCGCTGACACCATTCCTGCTCTCGCGCATGCTCGACCTTACCCAGGGGCGCAGCCTGATCGCCAATATCGCTCTGGTGGAGAACAATGCACGCCTGGCGGCGAAGATCGCCGCCGCGCTGTAATATCGGCGCGGTCATTGGCGGGAGCGCCGAATGCTCCCGTCATTCTACGCCTTCAGCGGCGCGCCGATCGACCAGGTGTGACCGAAGGGATCCTTGAGCTGCCCGTAGCGGCTGCCCCAGAACATGTCCTGGATCGGCATGGCGACGGTGGCGCCATGATCGAGCGCGCGCTGCCACCATCGGTCGGCATCATCGACCTCGATATGGATGGTCACGCCATGGGGCGGCGTGGCGGCCATGCCGAATTCCGGAAACAGGTCCCACATCATCACGTCACAGCCATTGATGCGGATATGGGCATGCATCAGCCGCTTGCCGTCCTCATGGTCGGCGCGGCTGACCTCCTCGGCACCGAAGGCATTCCTGTAGAAGTCGATGGCCGCCTTGGCCCCATCGATGGTCAGGCACGGCACGATGCCGTTCAGCTTGGTCATGGCTTGCTCCCCGTAGACACTCCTCTCCCTCGCTAGAGCGTTTTCCAGAAAAGTCGATAGACTTTTCGATTAAGAAAACGCGTCAAAACAAGGAATTAGAGAGCAAAGCCCGATTCGGAGAAATCGCACTTTGCTCTAGACGGCCAAGCCGTCGAACACATGGGGAGCGTGGTCAGCGTGGCCGGGCTTCCTGGCTTCCTTGCGCCGGCGGGTCCTTCATTGCCGGATCGTTCGCTGCCTGGCGCTCCGGTCCGGGCACAACGCCGACGGCCCTGCGGGTCGCCGCCTCGCGGGCGATCTCGGCAGCAACCTGCGCCATTTCACGCCTCAACAGGCTATTGTCGGCCTCGATGCGAAGCCAGGATTCGTGGGCTTCCTCGCGAAGAGCGGCAAGCTCGGCTTGCAGGCGGGCCCGCTCGATCTTCAAAGCGCCGATTTCTTCCTCGGCAGCGCTCGGCTCCGCGCTGCGCCGCAGGCGGTTGAGTTCGGCGATCAGTTCGGCCTCCCGTCCGGCGGCCAGTGCCAACCGGGCATCGCGCTCGGCCAGCAGGGCATCCTTGCGGCGCAGATCCGCCTCCCAAGCAGAAAGCCTGTCCTGATTGTCCAATTTCTCCAATTCGGCCAGCTGCCTCTTGTCGGTCATCGCCTGCAATTCGCGCTGCAGCGAGGCCGTGCGCGCCTCGAGCGCGGCGATCGCGGTGTCGCGCCGCATCAGCTCGATCGACTGGGTGGCCAGCCGATCATCCTTGCCGGAGGCCAGTTCCAGCGCTTCCTGCAATTCGTGCTGGTGCAGCACCGCGCCATCCTCCGCCGCACCGAGCTTGGTGCGAAGGGCAACCAGTTCGAGGCGCAGGCCGTCATTGCTTTCCCGCGCGCTGGCAAGCTCACGGTCGCGATCGATGGCTTCGTCGTCGCGCAGCGCAATGGTCACCCGCGCCGCCGCCAGTTCCGCCTTGAGCGCCGCAACCTCCTGCTGGGCGGCCAGCACGTCGCGCTGGGCGTTGGCTGCACCGTCTTCCATCCGGCCGAGCCTGGCAGCATCGACCCCAAGCAGGGCTTCGAGCCGGCGCAGCTTCTCGCTCTGCCGGCCAAAATCGGCCATCAACTGATGTCGGCGGGCCCGCTCATGCTCGGCTTTCTGTTCGAGGCGGCGGTGCCGCAGGGCCGCTTCCGCCCGGACATGATCCTGGGCAGCCCGCACCTGTGCCATCGACAGGGGCAGCGCCGTTTCCATTTCACGGCGGATCAGGCGACGCGCACGTCCCCAGATCGCAGGCACCATGGCCAGTGCGGCCAGGGCAGCGAGCGCTGCTCCGAGGAAAAAGGCAATCGCATAATCGAGCACGGCAGGGTCTCAGTACGGCGATATCTTCGCCGTACTATACGTCAATTCGACGACAATGCAGGATGAAAACGCACAGCGTGCTTAAAATCGCACTTTGATGTCCCGCCGGAATCCCTTGCGTACGGTTTATCCAGATGATCTGGCAGCAGTGCTGGTAACTGCATTTTCTTGGCGAGATGAGAGCCAGCAACTGCCCCGTGCTGCCGCACAGTTGCGTGCGATCAGAAGGGATTCCACGTAGCCGACGGCGTGAATTTGAGATAACCCAGATTGATGCCGAGACGGGCGCCGACGCCGGATTTGATGGGCACGACCATCATATTGCCGTCGCCGAGCGCCGTCATGCCGAAACCGCCGATGATATAGGCCGAACCGGCGATCCCCGGGAAACGGCTGTAGATCTCGTCGACCCGATCCATATTATAGACCAGCATCATGGTGCGGGCGCCGTCGCCGCCGAAATCCCAGCCCACGGAGGGGCCCTGCCAATAGACCTTGCGGTCGCCGACATTGCGCGTGAACATCGTGCCCTCGCCATAGCGAAGCCCACCGATGAAGGCGCCCGACCCTTCCTGGCCCAGGATGTAGCCGTTGGGTTCACCCCAGCGCGCCACGGCCTTCTGAATGGTGAGCGCCAGATCCCTCGACACGGTGCCGAAGAAACGGTGGCCGGAATTGACGAGTTCGTTGGAGGAGATGCGCTCCGGCCGCTCCGACTGCGCCAGCGCCAGGGAGGGAGAAACGAAGCCGGTTGCGGACAGAGCCATGCCGGCCATCATGGTAAGAGCCTTGCGGCGGGGAAGAATGTCGTTCATCGCGAGCCTCGTTGGCTGAGGGCCTGACGACAGGCCCAGGCCTCTGTGAGCCCTATTTTGTGGCCCAACAGCGTTAAGAAATTGCTTCCAAGAGCAAACGCGTTCGAACGATGTCGTTGCCGCGCCTCCCCCTGCTCACTTCGGCGGGTCTGGGCGTCCCGGTGGAACCACCGTGAATCACAAGACGCCGACGCGATGCGAGGTGGCGATAGCAGCAAGCAAAACGCCCGGAAGCATGGCCGCATTCATGCAGGATTGAGGCAAGGGAGCGGGCGCAGCGAGGCGGCGGCCCGGCAGCGGGCCCGACCACTCGGCAATAGCTATTTTTGAGGAGCGTCCTGGCCCCAGGCCACGAAAGCGACATTGCGGAAGCCGGCATCGGCCTTGCCATAGCGAAAATCTTCGCCATCGGGCATCAGCACCTGACCTCCCGCGGCGGAGAGCACGGCATGGCCGGCTGCGACGTCCCACTCCATGGTCGGTCCGAAGCGCGGATAGACATCGGCGACACCTTCCGCCACCCGGCAGAATTTCAGGGAGGACCCCGCCTCGCGCCGATCCGCAATGGCATATTCGGCCAGAAATGCCTCGCTCTTGGCGTCGGGATGTGAACGGCTGCACAGCGCCGTCAGGCCCTCGGCGGGATAGGCTCGCGTGGAAATCCTCTCTTCGATGCCGTCCCGCACGCGCCAGGCCGTGTCACCGCCGGCATAGAGCGCATTCACGGCCGGCGCAAAGACGCACCCCGCCACCGGCTTGCCGTCCTCGATCAGCGCGATGTTGACGGTGAACTCGCCGTTGCGGTTGAGAAATTCCTTGGTGCCGTCCAGCGGGTCGACCAGGATGAAACGCCTGCCGACATCCGGAATCACCCCCTTGGCGGCGCACTCTTCGGCCACCACAGGCACATCCGGCATCACATGCGCCAGCCGCCGCAGAATGATCGCCTCCGCCACTTCGTCCGCTTCCGTCACCGGCGAGCGGTCGTCCTTGATGCGGGCGTCGCATCCCTTGGCGTAGACTTGCATGATCGCGGCACCCGCCTCGCGGGCGATCTCGGCAAAGGCCTGCGCAATGGCGTCCGGGCTGGAAAGGGGCGAGGGCGAAGTCTGAGCGGTCTGGGTCAAAAGGGCCTCCGATAGCAGCGGCCTGTTTAGTCCTGATTGGCATCCTACCGCAAGAATATTGGGTCTTGGGGCGCTGTGCGCATCCCCTTCGCAATCGCGGCCCAGGGTTGCAAAGAGGGCGTAACAGGACATGCCGGCCCCTCGCGCCTTCACATCCCGCGCCACAGAGTCTATCTGAAAAACAGGTTTTGAGATCTGATTCTCTCCTGATTTGCCTTTCTCTCCTGATTTATTCTGGGTGCTGCGATGACCGCTGGTTTTCAACTCGATGCGCTTGATCTGGCCGCCCTGCTCTGCTCTCGCGTCTGCCATGACGTGATCAATCCGGTCGGCGCCATCGTCAACGGGCTCGAAGTCCTCGAGGACGAGGACGATGCCTCGATGAAGGCTTTCGCCCTCGACCTGATCAAGAAGAGCTCCCGGAATGCCTCGGCCCGCCTGCAATTTGCGCGGATTGCCTTCGGGGCGGCCGGCTCGGCCGGGGCCTCGATCGATCTCGGCGATGCCGAGAACGTGGCGCGCGGCTTCATCCAGGACGAGAAGGTGACGCTCAGCTGGTCTGCGCCGCGCCAATTCATGCCCAAGAACAAGGTCAAGCTGCTGCTGAACCTGCTCGTGGTCGCCACCACCACTATTCCGCGCGGCGGTTCGATCAATGCCAAGGTGACCGGAGATCCGGAGATGCCCACCTTCGAGGTCATCTCGCTGGGCGGCAATTCGCGCATTCCGCCCGGCCTGATCAGCCTGCTGGCGGGCGAACCCGAAAACGGCACGCTCGATAGCCACCTGATCCAGCCCTACTACACCGGGCTGATTGCCCGAGCTGCCGGCATGTCCGTGACGGTCGAGACGATCGATGGCGGCGTGCGCATCGCCGCCGCGCCAGTGTGAGCACGTCTCCATGCCCCGCAAACTGATCTCGACCGGCTCCCCGCTCGAACGCAGCGCCGGCTATTCCCGCGCCGTCGTGTAGGGTGACTGGTGCTTCGTCTCGGGCACAACCGGCTATGACTATGCCAGCATGACGCTGCCGGAGGATGTCGGCGCCCAGACCGAGAACACGCTGGCGACCATCGAAAAGGCCTTGGCCGAGGGCGGTTTTGCCATGAACCAGGTCGTGCGTGCGACCTATTATGTGACCAGCACCGACCATGTGGAGACCGTGATGGCGGTCACCGGCCGGGTCTTCGGCGCTATCAGGCCCGCGGCCACCATGCTGATCTGCGATCTCATCAAGCCCGAAATGAAGGTCGAGATCGAGGTCACGGCGTTTCGCGGCTGAGGGATTTTGCTTTAAGTCTTTGTTCAAGGCCGATCGCAGGGAGGGAGCCTGAATGCGCAGCGTGCTGTTCTGCCTGTGTCTGGCTGCTGCCCTGCTGACTGTCGGCCTGGAAGGGCGGCCGGTGCGGGCGCAGGATAATCAGGCCAGGCCGTCGGAACCTCCGGCCCCTTCAAAGCCGATTGCCCCCGACCAGCGCGTGCTTTCCTTCACCGCCGGCAATCCCGATTGCACAGAAATCACCGACGAATGCATCATCTGCGCCGTAGTGAACGGCAAGCCGATGTGTTCGACCCCGGGCATCGCCTGCCTGCGCAAGGATCTGCGCTGCACCAGCACCAAGCCGCCGACGCCCAAGCAATGAGCGGCGGCCCCTTACCGTATCGGCTGCCCAAGTCAGAGTGGATCAGGATTTGCCTGCCCGGAATCAGTCTCACTGGGCAGCGATGCTGCGCTCGCTTGCCTTTTCGCGATCGTCGAGCGTCTCGACCATCTTCAGATCGTCCAGGGCATCGGCGAGCGCGCTCCTGGCGTCTTCCAGCTTGCCCTTCAGATCGTCGGCCGAGCCACGCAGATTGTCACGGCGCGCCGTGGCCGCACGCGCGTAGGTCGGATAGGCAAAATGGCTCGGATCGGTGATGCCGGCCTTGGCTTCCTCGGCCTTGATTTCACGATCGAGCTCGCCTGCCATGCGCTCGAACTCTGCCACCATTGTTTCGATCTGGATGACCTGGCGGCGTCTCTCGTCTGCCTGGAAGCGCTTGAGACGAATAAGGGTGTCGCGCGACTTCATTACTCACTACTCCATCAGCCGCATCGGCCCGCCGCCCCTACCGTGGAGGACAGGCCGCACAATCGGATCGCCAGGCCATCGGCCCGGCGAAGACCCACACCATCCGGCATGGACGTGAATTCTTCCTTACTCGCCGCAAAAAAGCCGCGAACCAAGGCGGGACAGTCGACGATCAAGAAAAGCACCTGCCAAGATTTATCAAGTCGGCGCATCATTTCTGCATGCTCCCGCCGCTTTTCTTAAGATTTCTCCCGGGAGCACCAGGCTGCAGTAAGAGTACCGACTCCAGCTGAAGCTATGCTTCACGCCGGATGGAAAGAGCGGGCTTAATACTGCGTTCACATGTTTCTAACAGCTTGAAGAAGCAAGCGGATTCGACGAGGCAGCATCGCTGTGAACCGGCCTGCCTCTTTCGACACCGGCGAGGCAAGCCCTCACGTCCACCATCGAGCATGGCCGCTCGAGGAAGCTGTTGATTCGCCCTAAATCACTAAGAAGCTCCCCCGACGGTAACCATTAATTTACCTGCCTCGTTAATGATCCCTAACAACGGTCAACGAACTCACCGCCACGTTTGTCCAAATTCTGCGGCGAATGGGTGAGTCGGTTGAATCGCTTAGGCAAGTTTCTTCATGTGAATGTTGACGCTTGCCGCTCACCGAATCTGTCTTTCAGGCAATGTGTTACAGGGAGTTTTGGACCTTGTTTTCAAGTTTCGCTTGCATGAGAGAATCACAATTTGTTAACCATGCCTGCGTAGCGTCGCGGTTGATCATCGACGAGGTGACTTCACCGTGCCGTCTGCGCATTCGCGACGGCGGTCGACCCTCCGAGGCCGCAGTGGGGGATTGAGATGCGCGTACTTCTTGTCGAAGACGATAGCGCCACGGCGCAAAGCATTGAGCTGATGCTCAAGTCAGAGAGTTTCAACGTCTATACGACGGATCTGGGCGAGGAAGGTGTCGATCTCGGCAAGCTGTATGATTACGACATCATCCTGCTCGACCTGAACCTCCCCGACATGTCGGGGTATGAAGTCCTGCGCTCCCTCAGGGTAGCCAAGGTCAAGACGCCGATCCTGATCCTGTCCGGCCTCGCCGGCATCGAGGACAAGGTGAAGGGGCTCGGCTTCGGCGCCGACGACTACCTGACCAAGCCTTTCCACAAGGACGAATTGGTCGCGCGCATCCACGCCATTGTCCGCCGTTCAAAAGGCCACGCCCAATCGGTGATCGCCACCGGCGACCTCGTGGTCAATCTCGACACCAAGACAGTCGAGGTCCATGGCTCGCGCGTGCATCTGACCGGCAAGGAATATCAGATGCTCGAGCTGCTCTCGCTGCGCAAGGGCACCACGCTCACCAAGGAAATGTTCCTCAACCATCTCTATGGCGGCATGGACGAGCCGGAACTGAAGATCATCGACGTTTTCATCTGCAAGCTGCGCAAGAAGCTCGCCAACGCCACCAACGGCACCAATTACATCGAGACGGTCTGGGGCCGCGGCTATGTGCTGCGCGAGCCCAACGAGATTGAAGAGCGTATCGCGGTCTGAGGCCGCACCTCCCCCAAGAACGCGACGAGATGGCCGGGCTCAGTCCCGGCCTTTCTTTTGGCGGGGCGCGCCGCCACATGGGAATGGCTTGACATCAAGGCGATGAACGAATGGCTATGGTATCCATTCCCGCCTTCGCTGAACCCGCCTGCCCCGGAAGCTTGCATGACAGTCTCCTCTACCTCTCCCCTTGGCATTCTCGTCCCGCTCGCCCAGGAGGCCGAAGCGCTTTTCGCCCTGATGAAGCAGGACGGTGCCACGCACACGCAGCGCATCGGCGGCCGGGACTATCATAGCGGCCACCTCTTCGGGCGCCCCTGCGTGCTGACGCTGTCTCGGGTCGGCAAGGTCGCCGCCGCCACCGCCGCCGCCGGCCTCATCCATGCCTACAAGGTCGGCGCCATCCTCAATGTCGGCGTGGCAGGCGGTGCGGCGGCAACGGTAAAGGTCGGCGATATCGTGGTGGCCGATGCGATGCTCCAGCACGATCTCGACGCGCGCCCGATCTTCCCGCGCTATGAGGTGCCCCTCACGGGCATGTCCCGCTTTGCCGCCGATGCGGCCATCGGCAACAGCCTGTCGCAGGCGATCGAAGCCTTCCTGGCCGAGGATCTGCCGCAGCTTTCCGCCGAGATTCGCGAACGGTTCGCCCTCGCCGCTCCCCGCCTCCATCGTGGGCTGATCATCAGCGGCGACCAGTTCGTCAACGGTCACGCGGCGGTCGCAGCCCTGCGCGACGACATCCCGGACGCCCTTGCGATCGAGATGGAAAGCGGAGCGGTGGCCCAGATCTGCCACGACTACGGCATTCCCTGCGGCGTACTGCGCACCATCTCCGACAGCGCGGACGACAATGCCCATGTCGATTTCCCGGCCTTCCTCGCCACGGTCGCCAGTTTCTACTCCCACCACATCCTGCGACGCTTCCTGCAGCGCACCGACTGGTGAGGGGAGCCTGTGCATAGCGGGTCCCCGACGGACTGGCCGAAGCCGAACGGCATGCTATAAGGACGCCGTACATTCAGCGGAGCGTGACGATGGTTGGCAGTCAGTATGGCGTCTGGGCGGCTCGTAGCGCCCTGTTGGCAGGTGTGGTCACCCCGGCGCTCCTCCTGGGCGGCTGCTCCAGCAGCGTCATCACCGGCGTCTATGGCACCCCAACGGAAACGGCCGCGCCGCAACAGACGCAGACCGCTTCCCAAGGGCCGCTGCGGGTGGATTTCGATCCCGATACCGAGTGCCCGCAGATCAACATTCCCACCGGCGCCGCAGCCTATGGCCCTCCCAGCGCGCAGTTCTCGATCACCAATTTTGCCCGCGAATGCGATCTTGCCAGCGGTAACACCGTCACCATCAAGATCGGCGTCGAGGGACATGTGTCCGTGGCGGGCGGCGGTGGCGGCGGCTATTCGGCGCCGGTGCGCATCACCATCCGCGACCGCGACGAGAAGCCCGTCTATACCAAGGTGATCCGCGCCACCGCGTCGGCGACGCCCGGCGGCGGCCCCGGCAGTTTCCGGGTGGTCGATACCTCGGCACCGATCACCATCGGCCTCGAACAGCCGCTCAGTTCCTATGACATCGTGGTCGGTTTCGATGGCAAGGGCGGCACTGTCACCAAGAAAAAGCGCCGGGGCTGAGCGGGTCTTAAATTCCTCTGACCTTTTCTGTTCGCGCCCCATTCTGTTGGGTTGACGACAGGTGAGGCGAGGGATAGCTTCCCGGCATTCGGCCGATCCCCGCGGAAGAGTTCGGTCTGATTCCCTTGAGGAATCACGGACCGGCGCCGAAGGAGCAACCGCCCCGGAAACTCTCAGGCAACCGGACCGCGGGGGAACGAAACTCTGGAAAGCGGCACGAATGCGCGAGCATTCGGGCTCACCGAAGGGCGCAAGCTACCCCCAGTTCTTATCACCTGAAATTTGGGTGCGGGGGTCGCGAAATCTCTCAGGTAACCGCGACAGAGGGGGCACAACCGGACATCCGTCCGGCGTGCAACCTTTTGCCGGAGTGCCCATGGCCGAGCCAGCCGCGAGCCCAGATCAGCAAACGCTCCTGAAGACCCCCCTTCATGCCGAGCATGTCGCCCTCGGCGCGCGCATGGTACCGTTTGCCGGCTATGACATGCCGGTCCAGTATCCCACCGGGATCATCGCCGAGCACAATCATACGCGCAATGCGGCCGGCCTGTTCGACGTGTCGCACATGGGGCAGGCCTATCTCATCGCCGACAGCCATGAAGCCGTTGCCGCGGCCCTGGAAACCCTGGTGCCGGCCGATATTCTCAATCTCGCCCCGGGTCGCCAGCGCTACACCCAGTTCCTGAACGATGAAGGCGGCACGCTCGACGACTTGATGGTGACGCGCTCGACCGACCCCGCCGAAGACGGCAAGCTCGGCCTGGTGGTCAATGCCGGCTGCAAGGAGGCCGACTTTGCCCTGTTGCGCGACAAGATCGGCGACAGCGCCCAGTTGGTCATTGCTGCCGACTACGCCCTGCTCGCATTGCAGGGTCCGCTCGCGGCTGCCGTGCTGGCCGATCATAGCCCCGACGCAGCCGCCATGCCCTTCATGGCCTCCCGCCGCTCGACCTTCGACGGCATCGCGGTCGGCCTCTCCCGCTCGGGCTATACCGGAGAGGACGGCTATGAGATCTCGGTTCACAACGACAAGGCCGTCACCCTCTGGCGCACGCTGCTGGCCGACGAGCGGGTCAAGCCGATCGGCCTCGGCGCCCGCGATTCGCTGCGCCTGGAAGCCGGTTTGTGTCTCTATGGCCATGAGCTCGACCCGACCATCTCACCGGTCGAGGCCGGCCTGCTGTGGTCGATCCAGAAGCGCCGCCGCGAACAGGGCGGCTTTCCCGGTGCGTCCCGCATTCAGCGCGAAATCGCTTCGGGGCCCGCGCGGGTTCGCGTCGGCCTCAAACCGGAGGGTCGCGCGCCCGTGCGCGAGGGCGCGGCACTGAAGAATGCAGCTGGCCAAACCGTCGGCATCGTCACCTCCGGCGGCTTCGGCCCCAGCGTGGGCGGTCCCATCGCCATTGGCTATGTGCCCCCTGCCCTGTCGGCTGAAGGCACCGGCCTCACCGTCGAATTGCGCGGCAAGGACGTGCCGATACAGGTCGCGCCACTGCCATTCGCGCCACACCGCTTCCATAGGTCGTAGAGGAGAGCGAAATTTCACCCTCCCCTGGAGGGGGAGGGTCGGACGAAGTCCGGGGTGGGGTGACGGTACTTGCCTTCCGCACAATTCCTCACCCCGTTTTCACCGATCGATAGTTCATCACCCCACCCCGACGCTGGCGCGTCGACCCTCCCCCTGCAGGGGAGGGTGTGTAAACCACCAGAGGAAAACCATGGCCACGATCAAATTCACCAGCGACCATGAATATGTATCCGTCGAGGGCGATGTCGCCACGATCGGCATCACCGACTACGCCCAGTCGCAGCTCGGCGACGTGGTGTTCGTCGAACTCCCGGCTGCCGGCAAGGTGCTCAAGCAGGGCGACGAAGCCGCAGTGGTGGAATCGGTAAAGGCCGCGAGCGAAGTCTATGCGCCGGTCTCCGGGGAGGTGCTGGAAGTGAACGAAGCCCTGCCCGACGCGCCCTCCACCGTGAACGAGGATCCGCTCGGCAAGGGCTGGTTCATCAAGATCAAGCTCTCCAACCCGGACGAACTCGATGCCCTCATGGACGATGCGGCCTACAAGGCCCATATCGGAGCCTGATCCATGCGCTATCTACCCCTGACCGCCGAGGATCGCAGCGCCATGCTGGCGAAGATCGGCGTCAACGGCATCGACGATCTCTTCGCCAGCGTCCCCGCCGACAAGCTCCTGAAGGCGCCGCCAGTGCTGCCAAACGCCAAGAGCGAAATGGCGGTCGAGAAGATCATGACCGCCTTCGCCTCGCGCAATGTCACGGCATCCTCGGTACCCTTCTTCGTCGGCGCCGGCGCCTACAAGCATCATGTGCCGGCGACCGTCGACCATCTGATCCAGCGTTCGGAATTCCTCACCTCCTACACGCCATACCAGCCCGAGATCGCGCAGGGCACGCTGCAATATCTCTACGAGTTCCAGACCCAGGTCGCGCTGCTGACCGGCATGGAAGTCGCCAATGCCTCGATGTATGACGGCTCGACCGGCACGGCCGAAGCCGTGCTGATGGCCCATCGAGTCACCCGCCGCTCCAAGGCGATCCTCTCCGGCGGCCTGCATCCGCATTATACCGACGTGGTGCACACCATCTCGAAGATGGCCGGCCATACCGAGGTGGCCATGCCCGCCGATGTGGACGGCAGCGAGGACCTGATTGCTAAGATCGACGGCGAGACCTCCTGCGTGGTGGTGCAGAACCCTGATGTCTTCGGCAATCTGCGCGATCTCACTCCGATCGCGCAGGCCTGCCACAAGGCTGGTGCCCTGCTGATCTCCGTGTTCACCGAGGCTGTTTCGCTCGGCCTGATCAAATCGCCGGGCGAAATGGGCGCCGATATCGTGGTCGGCGAGGGCCAGTCCATCGGCAATGCCCTCAACTATGGCGGGCCCTATGTCGGCCTGTTCGCCACGCGGCAGAAATATGTGCGCCAGATGCCCGGGCGCCTCTGCGGGCAGACCGTGGATGCCGAGGGCCGGCGCGGTTTCGTGCTGACGCTCTCCACCCGCGAGCAGCATATCCGCCGCGACAAGGCGACCTCGAACATCTGCACCAATTCCGGCCTGTGCGTGCTCGCCTTCACCATCCACATGGCGCTGCTGGGCGAGAAGGGCCTGCGCAAGCTCGCCCTCGTCAACCACGCCAATGCGGTGAAGCTGGCCGACATGCTGGCCAAGGTGAAGGGCATCGAGCTCATCCAGAAGAACTTCTTCAACGAATTCACCATCCGGGTACCTGGTAGTGCCGCCTCGCTGCTGGAGAAGCTGGCAGCCCGAGGCATTCTGGGGGGCGTGCCCTATTCGCGCCTGTCGCCCAACGCCGAGCTGAAGGATCTCCTGATCATCGCCTCCACCGAAGTGAACACCGACGAGGACCGCACCGCCCTCGTCAGCGCCCTGAAGGAGCTGGTCTGATGTTGAACCGCCAGGGACGCCCCTCTTCTTCCGGCGAAGGCGCCGAGGCTGTCCACCCCACTTTCACGGGCAATCGCGCCCTCGTCATCGAGGAAGCCTTGCTGTTCGAGATCGGCCGCACGGATGTGACCGGCGTCGACGTCGAGGAGGTGGAGGAGTTCGAGCCGCGGCTCGGCGCCTTCGAGCGCAAGGATCCGATCGGCCTACCCGGCTTTTCCGAGCCGGAGGCGATGCGCCATTTCGTACGCCTGAGCCAGAAGAATTTCGGCATCGACACCGGGCTCTTTCCGCTCGGCTCCTGCACCATGAAGCACAATCCGCGGCTCAACGAGAAGGTGGCGCGGCTGCCGGGTTTCGCCGACATCCATCCTTTGCAGCCGATCTCCACCGTGCCCGGCGCGCTGGCGGTGATCGATCATCTTGCCCATTACCTCAAGACCCTCACCGGCATGCCGGCGGTGGCGATGAGCCCGAAAGCCGGCGCACATGGCGAGCTCTGTGGCATGATGGCGATCAAGGCCGCCATCGCGGCCCGGGGTGAAGGCGAGACACGCAAGGTCGTGCTGGTGCCGGACTCGGCCCATGGCACCAATCCGGCCACCGCCGCCCTGATCGGCTTCACGGTCGAATCGATCCCCGTGCGCGAGGATGGCACCGTCGATCCCGCCGAGATCAAGAAGGCCCTGGGTCCGCATGTCGCCGCGATCATGCTGACCAACCCCAACACCTGCGGCCTGTTCGAGCGTGACGTCAGCGCGATCGCCGATGTGGTGCACGAGGCGGGCGCCTATTTCTACTGCGACGGCGCCAATTTCAACGCCATCGTCGGCAAGGTGCGCCCCGGCGATCTCGGCATCGATGCCATGCACATCAACCTGCACAAGACCTTCTCGACGCCCCATGGCGGCGGCGGGCCGGGCGCGGGGCCGGTGGTGCTCTCCGACAAGCTCGCCCCCTTCGCGCCCTTCCCCTATGTCGTCAATGCCCGCGTGCTGGTCGAACGGGCCGAAGAGGTGATGAACGGCGAGACGCCTTTCGGCCGCCTCACCGCCTTCCAGGGCCAGATGGGCATGTTCACGCGGGCGCTGACCTACATGCTCTCGCATGGCGCCGACGGCATGCGGCAGGCCTCCGAAGACGCGGTGCTCTCCGCCAACTATATCCGCGCCAGCCTCGCTGACCTGATGTCGGCCCCCTTCGGCGACCAGCCCTGCATGCACGAGGCCCTGTTCGACGACACCTGGCTTAGGGATACCGGCGTGACCACGCTCGATTTCGCCAAGGCGATGATCGACGAGGGCTATCATCCGATGACGGTGTATTTCCCCCTCGTGGTGCACGGCGCCATGCTGATCGAACCGACGGAGAGCGAATCCAAGGCCTCGCTCGACCTCTTCATCGCCACGCTGCGCGACCTCGCCTTGGCCGCCAGGCGCGGCGAGACCGAGCGCTTCTCCGGCGCGCCCTACCATGCCCCGCGCCGGCGCCTGGACGAGACCCGTGCCGCCCGCCAACCTGTGCTGCGCTGGACGCAGCCGGAGCCGATCAAGGACGCGGCGGAATAGGAAACGATCATTCCCGCCGGCGCGGGCCCTGCGGGATTTTCACAGCACCGGGCCAGGCATGGGCTTCTTCCAGCTCTTCATCGACCGCCATCTCGACATCGAGACGATCAAAAGTGCCATCCGGCATTATTTCGGGTCGGAGCGGGCGATCGCCTATTTCGTCTCCAAGGAGGAGATGTATGAAAGCTGGGGCGCCGGTGGCGACAGGCCGCTCGATGTCCATGTCGTCATCGCGCCCTTGAGCAAGACCTATCCTCTCCTGCTCGACGTCTGGCAGCCCGGCCCGGACTCGCTCGAAGAGGAGCGGCGCTTCGCGATCTATTTTTCGAAGGCAGCCAACTGCCGCTCGATCATCACCGACGAGGAACTGAACCCCTATAGCTGGTATTGCGTGGATCCATCGGGGATTATCGAGACGGTCTACCTTACTGATGCCGATATGGGCGTGGAGGAGTGAGGCTTGCAGGGCGATTGCCTCATCCCCTCCGATGCTCGCTCACCGTCACCCGCCCCGGCGCGAAATGGGTTTCCAGCACAGGCAGCGCCCGGCGGGGGTCGCAGCGCCCGCACATGAAGATGTCGAGGGCGGCATAGCCGGTCTCGGGCCAGGTGTGGATGCTGATATGGGATTCGGCGAGCAGGGCGACGCCGGTGATGCCGCCGGTATCGCCGAAGCCATGCAGCGTGACGGCAAGCACCGTGGCGCCGCAGGCGTCCGCCGCCTCGCGCAAGGCGCGTTCGATTCCCTCGGCATCGCGCAAGCCGCGGCAATCCCAGAAATCCACTAGAAGATGCAGGCCGGGCGCGAAAGCCGGGACTGCGACGGTGGGGGTGGTTGGGCCCGGATCGCGCTTGGCGTCGTCCATCACGGCCGCCCCGGCTGTTGTGCGGCGTGCTGCTGCACGGCGCGCTCCTGCGCGAACAGCACCTGCTTCCAATTGGTGTCCTTGGTCTGCATGCGCCAGATGAAGGCATCGAGGATGTAATGGGTAGCCTGGGGCATGGCGAGCAATGGCGCCAGCCAGATCAGGGTATCGGACCCCTCCAGCGACGGCAGCGCCTCGAAGAGGCCGAACAGGCCGCCATGTTCGCGCCAGACGAAGCCGTCCCATAGCCCCTCCTCCAGGAAGGCGAGGCCGACGAGGATGGCCATATAAACGGGCACCGCCCGCCAGGTGAAGAGGCGGGCGATCCACGGCGCCAGGAAGGAACTGCGTGCGCCCTGCAACCGCGCCTGGTTGCGGCCATAGCCCCAGATCAAGGCGATGTAGGGAATGCCGTGGGCGATGATATTGGTCCCGGTGAAGACGAGATCGTTGTCGAACAGCACGATGCCGATGAACCAGGACGTTGCCGTCCCGACGAGCAGGAGATTGCGTGGCAGGTTGAAGCCGGCGCCGCGCCTGATCAAGATCATTTCCTTGGCGGCATAAGCAACGAGAATGGCGCCATAGACGATGCCGGCGACGGTTGCGAGCAACGGCAGGTCGAGGCGGATGAAATCGCCGTCCACGAACCACGAGAATTGCCGCCTGTGGCAATGCCAGTAGACCAGCGGATAGAGGGTGGCGCCATAGATTGCCGCCTTGTCGATGCGGCGAAACAGGACCGGCAAGCCCCGTTCACGGCGCGCATAGATCATCATGAACCCATATTGCTGCCGCACGAAATGAAACACGGCCGCATAGGCGAGCACGCGCCAGAACACCAGGCTGCCGCACCAGTAGAGCAGGCAGCCCCCAAGCCAGGCCAACACCGGCGTCAGTCCGTAGAGCAAGGGCCGTGCCGTCAGCTCGGCCCGGTCGAGATAGGTACGGAACAGGGTGGAATAGACATGGGCGACATCGACGCCCACCACCAGCACCAGCCAGAGCCAGGGCGAGGTCTCGCCGATGGCAGCATTGCCGAACAAGGGCCAGGCCAGGGCAGCCAGCGTCACCAGCACCGCGGGCGCCAGGATGAAGCTGAGGTCGAAACGGGCCGAAAAGATCCAGGGCTGCACTTTCAGGAGGGTTTGCGCCATCACAGCACCGTCACGTAACGATGGCCAGTATAGGCCATGGCGTTCTCAGCCGCACGCACCCCATGCGTATAGGCCTCCTCGAAGATGGAGATGCCGCTCATATCGGAATGAGCGGTAAAGAGCGGCGGCTTCTGGTTCAGCCCGGCACGCCGCTGCGGGCCCCAGATGAAGCCGGGCACCGGTCTGACCATGGCATGGCCCCAGATCCAGACGTCGGCCCTCTCGACATGGCCCTCGAGTTCGGGATGCACGGCGAGAAGTTCCTTGAGGAAGATCGCCTGCCACTCGTTCAGGGGGCGGGCCAATGCCTCGCGGCGTGCTTCCGCCGGCGGCAGATGGCTGAGCGGCCAGTAGTAGGTCAGCACGGTCCTGGTCGGGCGCATCTGGGGGATCTGGTGCGTTGCCACGACATAACCGAGCAAGGGGCTGTCGAAGACGACATTGTCCCAGGCGAGACTGGCGCCCACACCACCGGGCAGGCGGCCGAGCGTGATATTGGCAACGGCCCATGGCGCATAGGAGAAACCGGCAGCGCGGCCGGGATCGCGCATGAGCCGCGCCGAGACGAAATGCGGCGTCGCCAGGATGGCGGCTCTGGCCTCGATGCGGAAAGCCTTGTCGGCGGCCGCATCCCAGACGTCGACGGTAACGCCAGCGTTACCGGCCACGCCATTGCCCTTCTCTTCGACGGCATAAGCAAGCGATTGCGTGCGGATGCGCGAGCCGAGCGCTTCGGCAAGACGGCGCGCCAGATAGCCATTGCCCTCCGGCCAGGTGACCAAGCCCTGATCGTCCGCGTCGGCGCCCCGGCCGTTGCGGGCAGCGAAATAATGGATGCCGGCCCACGCCGAAACATCCTGGGCGCGCGCGCCATAATCGTCGCGGCAGCAATAGTCGACATACCAGGCCAGGGACGGCGAGCGATAGCCCTCCTTCTCCATCCAGGCCGTCATGGTGATGCCGTCGAGCGCCATCAAATCGGCGTCCTGCGAGCTCAGGTCGAGCGGAATGGCGAAGGCGCGCCGGCCGTCACGGCCGATACGCTGACGAAACGTCTTCATCGCCGCAAAGAAACGCCTGCCATCGGCCTCCTCGTCCGCATCGAGGCCGATGGCGGGCATCAGGCCCTCCTGCCAGCGTCCATAGCGATAGAGCCGCTCCGAGGGATCCGCACAGACAGCATAGTCATCATAGATGGCCGTGCCCTTGGCGTCGTAACCGGTGATGATGCCGAAATCCTGGAACAGCGCCCTGACCGCCCTGGCCTCCTCGGTGAGCAGCGGCACGTAATGAGCGCCCCACGGGAAGGCGCAGACCTCGTTGCGGCCGCTGGCGGCATTGCCGCCGGGAGAGGCCTCGAGATCGAGCAGCAGGAAATCGTCGTAGCCGGCCTTGGCGAGGCGGTAGCCGGCGCCGAGGCCGGCAATCCCTCCGCCCACGATGACGACGCCGGTCTTGCGGATCTCGCCGGCAACCGGGAAGGACCCGTTCCGCAGCCTGTGGCCGATACGGGACGACGCGCCCACCAGGTCCCCCGGCAGGGAACCGCCTCCGCCGCCGCCGGGCAGCGCCTTGCCCGCCAGCAATTCTCCGCCGACCAGCCCGGCGCCGGCCAGGCCGAGCGAGGCGGCCCCCAGGGCAAGGAACTGCTTGCGGCTGATCCGGGTCATGGCGAAGGTCGCCCTGAAAACGTCATTGCGAGTGCAGCGAAGCAATCCAATCCCTCGGGCGGGTCAAAGCTGGATTGCTTCGCTACGCTCGCAATGACGGCCGGCAAAATCGAAGCCGAATGTCTAATAAATGAGGTAATTGCCCCACTCCTCGTCGAAATAGCGCACCAACGGCTGATCGTCGAGGCGCTGGATGGCAGTGGCGACATGGGCCATGTCGGGCGGGAATTGGAACATCGCCTTCATGGTGGTCACATCGAGGAAACGCAGCCCCCCGGGCAGGCGGTCCGGCGGGCGATAGGGCGAGAAGGAGCCGATGATGAAGCCCCACTCCCCGAAGGACGGCACGAAGAGGTGGTAGGCCGCGGTCTGAAAGCCCGCCGCCGCCAGCGTGTTGTTGACGCACCAGAAGGACTTGCGCGCGACCAAAGGCGAGGTGCTCTGGATCACCACCAGCCCGTCCTGGTTCACCGCCGATTTCAGGAGGCGGTAGAAGGTGAGCGAATAGAGCTTGCCGATCGAGAAATTGGAGGGGTCGGGCAGGTCGATGATCACCGCATCGAAACGTGCGTCGGCCGGCTTCTGCTCCCGCAGCCAGAGGAAGGCGTCGGCATTGATCAGCGTCAGCTTGGGCGAAGCCAGCGAGCCGCCATTGAGACCGGTCATCATCTCGTTGTGCGAGAACAGGCGCGTCACGGCGGGATCGAGGTCGACCATGGTGACCGCCTCGACCGCCGGATATTTCAGCACCTCCCGCAGCGCCAGCCCGTCGCCGCCGCCGATGATCAGCACCCTGCGCGGCGCTTTCAGGGCGCTCATCACGGGATGCACCAGCGCCTCGTGGTAGCGATATTCGTCGAGCGAGGAGAATTGCAGGTTCGAATTGAGGAAGAGGCGGACATCGCGCTGCTGGCGCGTGACCACGATGCGCTGATAGGGCGTCGACTCTGCGTAAATTACCGTGCCCGGATAGGCGCTCGCCTCCGCCATCGACTGGATGCGCTCGGACCAGATGAAACCAGCGCCGAGCAGGGCCAGGACCGCGAAGGCCGCGGCCTTGTGCGCGCCGCGCCGGAGGATGGGCGCCTCGATGGCATAGAGTACCCAGATTGCCACCAGCGTATTGAGGATACCGAACAGGAAGGCCGAACGGATCAGGCCGAGATAGGGCACCAGCACCAGCGGAAACAGCAGGGAGGCGAAGAGCGCGCCGATATAGTCGAAGGTGAAGACCTTGGAGACCAGATCCTTGAAGGCGAGCCGCCCTTCCAGGATGCGCAGCAGCAGCGGAATCTCGATGCCGACCAGAATGCCGATCACCCCCACCAGCGAGTAAAGCCAGAGCCGGAAGGAGGCGACGTGGTCGAACAGGACGAAGAGGGCCGCCGCCGAACTGCCGCCGACCGCTCCGACCAGCAGCTCGATGCGGACGAAATGGCCGAGGAGATCACGCTCGAGATAGCGCGAAAGCCATGAGCCCACGCCCATGGCGAAGAGATAGGTGCCGATGATGGTGGAGAACTGCGTGACGGAATCGCCAAGCAGATAGCTCGCCAGCGTACCGGCGATCAGTTCGTAGATCAGCCCGCAGGTTGCGATCACGAAGGCCGAGAAGAGCAGCAGGATTTCCACGAACGCGCCTTCGGATTACTGTTGTGGCGGGATTACCACCCAAACCTCACGTCATTGCGAGCGCAGCGAAGCAATTCAAGGCCCTGGAATGGGACCGGCTGGATTGCTTCGCTACGCTCGCAATGACTGAAAGGCCAAGCATGACAGTCCCGCCTGACATGCCGTCAGCCATGGATCGCCGAGGCGATGATGATGGCGATGCCGAGAGCCACCGAGCCCAGGAAGACAGCCAGGGCCATGTTTCGCTTTTCGCACAGTTCCTTCCACACCTGCACCTTCGGGGTAAGCAGGTCGAGAAGCACGAAAGCAACGACGAAGACCAGGATGCCGATGCCCGAATAGACCAGCGACGCAACGACGAATTTCAGTTCGATCAGGCCGGAGACGTCCATGAATGACCCCTATTTATGATATGAATAGCCGCCGCCAGAGCTTCTGCCCCCGCCGCCGAACCAGCCGGAGGAGCCGCCGTCGCTACTTCTGAGGCCGCGGCTGGTGGTCTGCTTGCCGTGCCACATATTGGCCAGCGAATAGCCGCCGAAATTGCCGAGCGCCATGCCGAACACGACGGCCCCGGCGAAGATCATCTGAATCCTGCTCACGTGTCCTCGCTGCCGAAACTGCTGAAGTCGTCGCTCGACCAGGAACTGTCGCTGTCGTCGTCATCGCTCGACGACCACCAATCATCGGTCCCGGAATCGGAGTTGCTGGTGCCGGCGGCGGCGGCG
Source organism: Labrys sp. LIt4 (assembly GCF_017813775.1). Classification (NCBI taxonomy): domain Bacteria; kingdom Pseudomonadati; phylum Pseudomonadota; class Alphaproteobacteria; order Hyphomicrobiales; family Xanthobacteraceae; genus Labrys; species Labrys sp. LIt4. The sequence continues at coordinate 430,402 of NZ_JAGIPY010000001.1, read as the reverse complement.
ACGAAACCGCCCGCCGCCAGGTTGCCGGACAGCGATGGTGCTTCCTCATCGATGCCGCCCTGCTCCCAGCGCGACCGCTCGAAGCGCCGGTCGCGAAAGAAGCCGAAGCCGGCGCCGAGGGCCAGCAGGCCGACGGCGCCGAGATAGTTCGACCAGATCGGCACATCGTGCCGTACCGTGACCGTGAACGTTTCCGAAGGCAGGGGATTGGCGGGCGCGGGAGCAACGGCGGGTTGCGAGGCGGGTGCACTCCCGGCCTGGCCATTGTTGCGCAGCCAGGTCTGCAGATAATCCTCCCGCGCCACCATCGGCACGGTCTCCGGCACCTTGGTGAACAGGCCGGCATTGGTGTCGATCAGCAATTTGTAGGTGCCGGCCGGCACCGGTGACAGCAATTCGCTGGTGCGCTCGGTGACCCGCCCGCTGCTGTAATTCTCCAGCCCCTGGGAGGCGTGATAGCTGCGGTTGGTCTCGACATTGACCAGGGCGACGTCGAGCTCCAGCCAATCATCCTTGAGCTCGGCGCTGGTCTCGAACTCGATATTGCCGCGGCCCTCCAGGCGGAACGGTTCGGAAGCGAAGGTCTTGCCCTTGTCGGCGGATGTCAGGGTGAAGGTCTGCGAGACGACCTGGCGTCCGGGCGAGAGGGCGAGCGAGCCAAACTGCAGCAGCGTCGCCACGCCAAGGGCGGCGAGCGGCACCCTAAGCCAGCGCTTGTGCGGATTGGGCTGGTTGACGCCGGGCCCATAGCGCTCGTCCGCCAGCGGCAGCTTGAAGGCTTCGGCCACCTGGCTGGGTTCGAGATAGATGCCTTCGGAGACGATGATTTCCTCATCGTTGCTCTCGACCATCAGCCGATGGGGCGAGGCGATATAGTCCGTCGTCTCGGTGACGTCCGCCGTGGAAGCGCGCCAATAGAATTCGCCCGCGACATATTTGGTAAGCGCCTGTCCCTTGCTGAAGAAGGCATAGCGCCGCCCCTCGACCGTGATGTCGACGGCGCTGCCGGCCGCCGGGACGTCGCGGGTGAGCATCTTCACCAAGGTCCAATGGCCGGCTTCCCGGACCAGGAAGCGATAGCCCCGATAGGGATTGAAGAGGAGATATTCGATCCACTCGTAATATCCTGTCCGGTCGCTCCGGCGCATATAGCCGACGACCTCCCATTCGACGTCCTGCAGCCGCCCGCGGGCGCCGATCGGAATTTCCGAGGGCTCCAACGCAGCCTGCGCCTTCTGGATGATGCGCAAATTCTCGTCGGCGACGTCGATCAGCGAGGAGCATTGGCTGCAGGTGGCGCTGATCGACTGGCCGACGGCGCGCAGCGTCACCGACCCGCCGCAATTGGGACAGGCAAAGGTTCGCGGCCGTCCGGGCGGCCGTGGCGCAGGTGCGGCCGGTGACGGGGATGGCGGCGGCGCAAGGGGCTCATCCATCACCAGCCCTCCAGTGGCCTGAGATTGGAGAAGCGCAAGGCGTCCCATTCCAGATAACGGCCGAAATAGACATTGGCCTCCACACCATCATGTTCGAGCGTGGCGAATTCGCCATCGGTACCGATACAATCGATCGACACGGTGCGCCGGCCTTTGGGGGCCGCGAAGGGCAATTCACCTTCCGACCCCAGGCAGGTCGCCAGCTTGATATCGACGGCCTTGAGCTGAACGCCCTTCACCGTCACCGAGAAGCCCGGCCTTACGTCGGTGGCACCGTCCTCGCTCTCCTTCAGCAGCGGCCGGCAGCGATCCAGTGCTTCGCGCACATTGTTCCAGGACTTCTCCTCCGCCTTGAAGCTCACCGAGAAGAACCCCTGCGCCTCGCCGATCCAGCCTTCGCGGCCATCATCCATCAGCATGCGCCATTCGTTCCACAGCCCGTCGCTCCAGCCGATCTTCAGGCGACCGATAATGGTGAAGGACTGGCCGTCGAACATACCGCCGGTGCCGAGCTGAAGAGGGCTCATGTCGTCGGGCAGAGCCGCCATCACGCCGAGCGACGCCACGTCGACATCGGTGCGCACCACCATGGACTGGCAATAGGCACAGACGGCATAGACCGACTGCGCCGACCGGAACACGACATCCGCTCCGCAGGAAGGGCAGGCGAATTTACGCATTGGGCCTCGTATGGATCACGGGATTGGCCGGCCTCCTGCGTCGAGGCACGGCTCCGAGACAAGGGTTCTGTCGTCCCAGGCGGGGCCGGGGGCCGAGGAAAGCGATCCAGTGGCTATGAAACACATCCATGGGCCCTGGATCCCTTCCCTCGCCGTCTCTCGCTACGCTCGCGAGAAACTCGGCCGGGGAGGACGACTGCTTTGAAGTCGGGTCTATTTGATCCGTGACAGCAATTCGGCCTTCTTGGCGTCGAATTCCTGCTGTGTCAGGATGCCCTTGGCCAACAGCCCGCCGAGCTTTTCGAGGAGCTGGATCGGATCCTCCGCCGGCTGCGCGGGCGCGGCCGGTGCCGAGGGGGCTTGGGTCGGCGCCGCATTGGCAAAGCCCTGCGCCATGGCCTGGCCGATCGCCATGCCGGCGCCGAGCCCTGCCCCCGCCCCGGCCAGGCCGCCCGGGTTCTCGGCGGCAAGAGGAATGGATTCGGCCGTCTGGAACTGGGCGTAGCGATTGAGATCGCCCAACATGTTCATGGAACTGGCCTTGTCGAGAATGCGCTGGAGTTCCTCGGGCAGCGACAGGCTCTGGACGTAGAAGCTCTTGACGTCGATGCCATAGTCCCGGAGCGCGGGACGAATGGCTTCCGCCAGCTTCTGCGAAAAAGCTTCCTGGTTGGCGGCCATGTCGATGAAGGCGACATTGCTCTGGCCGAGGGTCGAGGCGATGGCGGTGAGCACGGCACCGCGCAACTGCCCCTCGATCATCTCGGTGGTGCACCGCTCCGCCGTGCCGACCAGGCGCGACCAGAACGCGCCGACATCGCCGACGGCATAGGAATAATTGCCGAAGGCGCGAATGCGGATCGGGCCATATTCCTTGTCGCGGATGGTGAGGGGCTGGGTTGTGCCCCATTTGCGGTCGATCTGGTCCTTGGTGTCGAAGAAATAGACGTCCGACTTGAAGGGCGATTCGAAGAACTTGTCCCAGTTCTTCAGATAGGTCAGCACCGGCAGGGTCTGGGTGGTGAGCGTATAGGTTCCGGGGCCGAAAATGTCGGCAATCTTGCCCTCGTTGAAGAAGGCCGCCTTCTGCGTCTCCCGCACCACGAGTTGGGCGCCGTTCTGGATTTCCATGCCCGACATCGGGAAACGGTAGGCCAAAAGGCCCGGCTCCTCGGCCGTCCACTGGATGACATCGATAAATTGCTTGGAGATGAAGTCCAGAATGCCCATGCCCGTATGCTCCACACCGACGGATCCGCAAGCCATAGATAGCCTACTCTACCTAGCATCGGTGGCAATGAGAAAGAGTAACCCAAGGGACAGTCATGGTCCGTATCACTATAGAAATGCACAGGACCAGCTCCCCGCAGACGGATGCCGCAGGCCTCCTGTCTTTTTTGTGGGAGAATATGACAATCCGTGACGGATCAAGGGCATCGCCGGAATCGATATCGTCTTTTCGTGTCCCCCAGCCGGCCGGCGACAGGAGGTGAGACCGTGATCCTGAACCTCGCTGCATCGGAATGGAACGTTCGGCTCCGCCGAGCGTTACATTAACGCACCAATTGGTTACTTAATTCGGCAAGCCGTCGCAGCATTGTTTGCACCCATTCCAAAAACGTGAAAAAAGCACGATTACTCAACGTGGAGACTTCTCGATGACCGACAGTGCCGATCTCGGCCCCCGCGAGGCGATGGAATATGATGTCGTCGTGGTCGGCGCCGGACCTGCCGGTCTGGCGGCAGCGATCCATCTCAAGCAGCTCAATCCCGAAACCAGCGTGGTGGTGGTGGAGAAGGGCTCGGAGGTCGGCGCCCATATCCTCTCGGGAGCGGTGATCGATCCGGTGGGCCTCGACAAGCTGCTGCCCGAATGGCGCGAGGCCGATGACCGCCCGCTGGTGACGGAGGTCACCGAGGACCAGTTCTTCTATCTCGGCCCGTCCGGCGCCTTGCGCCTGCCCAATTTCGGCATGCCCAAGCTGATGTCGAACCACGGCAATTTCGTCGGCTCGCTCGGCAATGTCTGCCGCTGGCTGGCGGTCCAGGCCGAAGCGCTCGGCGTCGAGATCTATCCCGGCTTTGCCGCCGCCGAAGTGCTCTATGATGATAAGGGCGCGGTGATGGGCATCGCCACCGGCGACATGGGCATCGGCCGCGACGGCCAGCCCAAATCCGGCTTCACCCGCGGTATGGAACTGCACGGCAAATACACCCTGTTCGCCGAGGGCGCCCGCGGCAGCCTGACCAAGACGCTGATCGCCAAATACAATCTCGCCGACGGCCGCGAGCCCCAGAAATACGGCATCGGCATCAAGGAACTCTGGCAGATCGATCCGGCCCGGCATGTGCCCGGCCGGGTGCAGCATTCCTTCGGCTGGCCGCTGGATTCGAAGACGGGGGGCGGCTCCTTCCTCTATCACCTCGAAAACAACCAGGTGGTGGTGGGCTTCGTCATCCACCTCAACTATACCAATCCCTATCTCTCGCCCTTCGACGAGTTCCAACGCTTCAAGCACCATCCGCTGATCGCACCGACCTTCGAGGGCGGCAAGCGAATCGCCTATGGCGCGCGCGCCATCACCGAGGGCGGCTACCAGTCGGTACCCAAGCTCTCCTTCCCGGGCGGCGCCCTGATCGGCTGTGCCGCCGGCTTCGTCAACGTGCCGCGTATCAAGGGCAGCCACAACGCCGTGCTGTCGGGCATGCTGGCGGCCGAACACCTCTCCAAGGCCCTGGCCGAGGGGCGTTCGCATGACGAGCCCGCCTCCTACGAGGCGGCCTGGCGCTCCAGCGAGATCGGCCGCGACCTCTACAAGGTGCGCAACGTCAAGCCGCTATGGTCCAAACTCGGCACCATCGCCGGCGTGGTGCTCGGCGGCATCGACATGCATCTCAACGAGAAGCTCGGCTTCTCCCTGTTCGGCACGCTCAAGCATGGCAAGCCCGATTACGCCACGCTGAAGCCGATCGCCGAGAGCAAGCCGATCGACTATCCCAAGCCGGACGGCAAGCTGTCCTTCGACAAGCTATCCTCCGTTTTCCTCTCTTCGACCAACCACGAGGAAGACCAACCGATCCATCTCACATTGAAGGATCCCAAGGTCCCGATCGAAAAGAACCTGCCCCTTTATGGCGAGCCGGCCCGGCTCTATTGCCCGGCGGGCGTCTATGAGGTGGTCTATGGCGACGAGGCGGCCAAGAAGGATCCGCGCTTCGTGATCAACGCGCAGAACTGCGTGCACTGCAAGACCTGCGACATCAAGGATCCGGCCCAGAACATCAACTGGGTGACGCCGGAGGGCGGCGGCGGCCCGAACTATCCGAACATGTAAGCGCGCCTCGCCGGATGAAAGCGTTCCTTTACGCCGGCCTCGGGGCCGTTCTCCTGGGCATCGGCCTCTATCTGCAGTTCGGCATGGCCGGGGTTTCCTTGGCCGACCGGTCGCGTTGCGAGCAGGCTGTCGAGAAGGTCTATGGCGGCAGCGACGAAACCAAATCAACGCTCCTGCCCAAATGCGGCGAGCCGGGCATGGTCGCCATGATGGATGCCAGGACCAGCGGCGCCGGCGCCGAGCAGGCGGCGCAGTCGATTGCGGCCGCCAATCGCACCGGTCTCGTCGGCATCCTGCTCAATTGCGCCCTGATCGGCGCCGGCATCGGTGCCCTAGGTGCGGCTGCCGCCGCCTTCCGGCAGTCGAAAAAGCGGGCCGTATAGGCACCAAGCGGGAGCGAGTCTCAAGATCCGCCCGCCGAACACTGCCTCAGGCATAGATCGCCTTCATGCCTCCCTTCCCCAGCAAGTCGCGCGTGCGGGTGGTATCTTCGGTGACCAGCGTATCGATCGACGACAGCGCAGCGAAATGGTGCGCCGCCGCGGTGCCGAATTTATCCGGGGTCGCCACCGCGACGACCTCGGCGGCCGCCCGGATCATCGCAGCCTTGATCGCAGCCTCGTCATAGCCGGCGGTGGTCAACCCGAACTCCTCGTGGATGCCGTGCACCCCGATGAAGCACAGATCGGCATTGACGGCCTGAAGCTGGTCGAGCACGCGCGCGCCCAGCACCATCTGGCTGCGCTTGTCGAAGACGCCGCCGAGCAGGATGACCTCCAGATGCGGATGCTCGGTCGTGGCCGTCGCCACCAGCGGACTGTTGGTGACGATGGTTGCCCTGAGATCACGCGGCAGCTGCCTGGCCACTTCGAGATTGGTGGTGCCCCCGTCGATGACGACCACCTGATCCGGCAGCACGAGCCGGGCCGCGACCCGGGCGAGGCGCGTCTTCAAGCCGGCTGCGATCTTGAAGCGCCCCTGGAAAGGCAATTCTCCCGGCGAGACCGGCAGGGCGGCGCCATGGACTCGCTTGATCAGGCCCTCGGCCGCCATGTCCCGGAAATCGCGCCGGATGGTGTCCTCGGAAACCTCGAAATGGGCCGAGACCTCCTGGGTCGACAGCCTGCCCCTGGCCTTCAGCGTCGACAGGATGAAGGCGCGCCGCTCATCGGGCGTGGATTCAATCGACAAGGCGAGTCCTCGATTGCACGTTTATGACGATATCGCTAGAAACATGCATTCCTATCACAACCTCTGTCGACGGATCCAGCATGAAAGAGCTCCTCCTGAAGGGGAATGTCATTCTCGAAGACGCCATTCGCGAAGACGCCGTGATCCGCTGCGTCGACGGCCGGATCGCCGCGATCGAACCCTATGCTTCCGCGCATGAAGGCGAAGACCTACTCGATTTCAGCGGCCGCTATTTGTCGCCGGGCTTCGTCGACATTCACGTGCATGGCGGCGCCGGCGCCGACTATATGGACGGCACCGTCGATGCCGTGCGGCGGACCAATGTCGCCCATGCCAGGCACGGCACGACCTCGATCTTTCCGACCACCACGACAGGGTCCTTCGCCCAGCTCGACGCGATGGTGAAAGCGTGCGAAAACGTGCAGGCTTCCTGGACGCCCGCGGACGGCGCCCGCATCGCCGGCCTTCATTTCTACGGTCCCTATTTCGCGGAGGACAAGGTCGGCATCCACGCGCCGGAAGGCCGGCGCGACCCGGTGCGGGAGGAATACGAATATTTCCTCGGCCGGAAGATCATCAGGATCGCGACCTGCGCCTCCGAACTGCCCGGCGCCCTCGCTTTCTTCGACCATGCCCGCCAACAGGGCTGCTTCATCACCTGCGGCCATTCCAATGCCTGCTGGAGCGAGCTGGAGGCGGCCTTCGCGCACGGCATGCGCCATGTCGACCATTTCTGGTGTGCCATGAGTTCGGTCGCCTCCCTGCGCAGGCGCTTCGGCACGCCCATGCAGGCCGGCATGGAGCAATATGTCCTCGCCAACACCTCGATGAGCACCGAGGTGATCGCCGACGGCATCCACCTCTCCGACGACCTGCTGCGCTTCGCCTTCCGCCTGATCGGACCCCGGCGCTGCTGCCTCGTCACCGATGCCAACCGCGCCATGGACATGCCGCCGGGCCAATATCGCTTCGGTTCCCGCGAGGACGGCAGCTGGGTCTGGAGCGACGGCCATTCCGTTCGGGGCGAGGACGGCAGCCTGGCGAGCTCGATGCATGGCATGGACCGGATGGTAAGGACGATGGCGCGCGCCATCGGCGGGGACTTGCCCGCCGTCATCCGCATGGCCTCGCTCACGCCGGCCGAGCTCACCGGCATTGCCGGCGAAGCCGGCAGCCTGGCGCCGGGCAAGCGGGCCGACATCGTGGTTCTCGACAGGGAGCTCGAGGTGGAACGTGTCTTCATCGGCGGCGAGGCTCTGCCTGCCGCCGCTGCTCACGCCTGCAACTGAGGCGAGTCCCGGTTTGCCTTGGCCCGAACGCTTTTTCCTCTACGGTGGGCTGGCGGGTTCCCGCACCGCCATGAGAGACATTCAGCACCGCCTCATCGCGCCAGTCGCTCTCCCCGCTCATGGCGCATCAGCCCCGCCGCCCCTCCGATCGCAAGCACGATCAGCACCAGGGTGAAGCCGACGACGGCGGGCCATCCCCCGGCACTCCAGAACCAGCCGCCGGTCGAACCGACGATGCTGGCACCGAGGTAATAGGCCAGCATGTATAGCGAAGCTGCATGGCCCTTGCTGGTGCCGCCCAGCCGTCCGACCCAGCCGCTCGCCACGGCGTGGCAGGCGAACTGACCGGATGTCAGCACCGCAATGCCGGCGATGATGCCGACAAGGCTGGGCAGGAATGTCAGCCCGATGCCGGCCGCCATGGTCAGGAGACCTGCGATCAGCACCGGTGCCCGCCCCACCCGGTCGGCCGCCATGCCGCCGAGCGAGGAAGAGAGAGTGCCGAACAGATAGACGGTGAAGATCAGGCTCGTCTGCGTCGGGCCGAGGTCGAAGGGCGGCGCCATCAGCCGGAACCCGGCGTAATTATAGACGGTCACGAAGCTGCCGAAGCCGCAAAAGGCGATGGCGAACAGCAGGGGCTTCGCCGGCACGCCTCCAGGCTTTTCGCGGCCGAAATGAGAAAGCCAGGCCCGGAGATGATAGCGCAGGTCGAACCCCTTTCGCGGGGTGAAATGCTGCGACGGCGGCAGCAGCAGGACGAAACCGAGCGCCAGGACGAGGCCGGCGAGACCGACGATCCCCACTGCGAAGCGCCAAGTCAGGAACTCGGCCAGAATGCCGGTCAGCACACGGCCCGACATGCCGCCGAGCGCGGTGCCGGCAATGTAAAGCCCCATCGCAAAGCCGAGGCCGGCAGGCTCGATCTCTTCGGCCAGATAGGCGATGGCAATGGCCGGCACGCCGCCGATCGCCACGCCTTCCGCCGCGCGCAGGGCGAGAATGGCGTGCCAGCCCGGCGTGACCGCGACGGCAAGATTGAGCAGGCTGGCAAGGCCGATGGACGCGAACATCAAGGCGCGCCGCCCGAATCGCTCCGAAACCGCGGCGGCGGCGAAGATCGCGAAGGCCAGGGCACCGGTGGTCAGCGAGAGCGCCAGCGAACTCTGGGCCGCGCCGACATGGAATTCCTCGGCCAGCAGCGGCAGCAAGGGCTGAACGCAGTAGATGAGCGAAAAAGTGCCGAACCCGGCGAGGAAGAGAGCGAGGCTGATCTTGCGGTAGGCGGCCGAACCGCGTGCGACATGAGGCACGGGCGGCGCACAGGCGGCGGGAGCGGACATGACCAAGGGGTCGTACCGCAGGGGCAGCTTGTCAAGCACGGATCCCCGGGCCATTCCGGGGGAACGGCCGATACCCGCCAGCAGTGGCGCCGTCTGGAGTTACAGCCGGCGACCTCGGCTGGAGATGCGCGCATCGGCCGGCGAAATCGGCGGATTAGCGAGGCGAGTGGGTTGTTCCCTCGCCTCAAAGCAGCCATGGTAGCGGCGAATAATTCGCGACTGCGTCGCCTGTGTCGAGGCGGCCGGCTGATTCGGAGTTTTCTTTCCAGTGCCCCTGTCTTCCCGCATGTCCTTTTCCGCCGCTTTGCTGGCGATCGCCTTCTCGACGACCCTGATGGCGCCGGCACTGGCGGCCAAGACGGTCGAGCGTCCGTTCCGGCCGACCTCCGCCTCCGGCAGCCTGTTGGCGGGACGGCTGGCCGCCAATGTGCGCGACGACGACAACGCGGCCTCCTTCTATGCCAAGGCGCTGAGCAGCGGCCTGTTCAAGGACGAACAGGCCCGCCAGGAGCTGACCAACCGCACCTTCATCGCATTGCTGACCTCGGGCGAGATGGACAAGGCCGTCACTTTCGCCCGGCGCGTGGTGGCGATCGACAAGAAGAACCCCATCGCCCATCTCGTGCTCGGCATCCGGGCGCTGAAGGGACGGGACTACACCAAGGCCCGCGACGAACTCGCCTTCACCCTCGACAAGCCGATCCTGCAGCTGGCGACGCCGCTGATCTCCACCTGGACCTATGCGGGAGCCGGCCAGACCAAGAAGGGCGTGGTGGCCAGCGACGACATTTCGTCCAATGACGGCTTTTCCACCTTCAAGAATTTCTCCACCGGCATGATGCTCGACATGGCCGGCATGCGCGATGAGGCGATCGCCCGGCTCAAGGATGCCCATGAGCGCGACGCCAATGCCGTCTCCATCGTCGATGCCTATGCGCGCGCGCTGGTGCGCGCCGGCAAGAAGGACGAGGCGCTGAAGGTGCTGGATGCCTATTCGGCCAAGGTGCCCCGCCAGCCGATCGTCACGGCGCTGATCGCCGACATCAAGGCCGGCAAGCGCATCGGGCCGGCCGTGACATCAGCCCAGCAGGGTGCAGCCGACATCCTGGTGTCGGTCGCCGCCGGTATCGCCAAGCAGGGTGGCGCCGACTATGCCGTGGTGTTCTATCGTCTGGCGCTTTATCTGGAGCCCAACAACGCCACCGCGCTGATCGGCCTCGCCGAGCTCTACAGCGATCTCAAGCAGCCCCAGACCGCGGAGACCCTGTTCAAGAGCGTGCCCGCTTCCTCGCCGCTCAAGCGCAATGCCGAAATCGAGCTCGCCACCACGCTGGACGAACTCGACAAGACGGATGAGGGCGTGGCGCATCTGAAGAAGATCATCGCGGCCAATCCGCAGGATCTCGACGCCATCATCTCGCTCGGCGGCATCTTCAATCAGCGCAAACGCTGGGACGAAGCGGCGGTGGCCTTCTCCCAGGCCGTCGACGTGATCGGCAAACCCACCCGCAATGACTGGCCCACCTTCTATTATCGCGGCATCGCCTATGAGCGCACCAAGCAGTGGCCCAAGGCCGAGGCCGACTTCAAGAAGGCGCTCGAGCTCTTCCCCGACCAGCCTTCGGTGCTGAACTATCTCGGCTACTCCTGGATCGATCAGGGCCTCCATCTCCAGGAAGGCATGGAGATGATCAAGAAGGCCGTCGATCAGCGCCCCGATGACGGCTACATCGTCGACAGTCTCGGCTGGGCCAACTACAAGCTCGGCCAATATGACGAGGCCGTCGAACAGCTCGAGCGCGCGGTCTCCCTCAAACCGAGCGACCCCACCATCAACGACCATCTGGGCGATGCTTATTGGAAGATCGGGCGCAAGCTGGAAGCAACCTTCCAGTGGCGCCATGCCCTCGACGCCAAGCCCGAGCCGGACGAAAAAGCCAAGATCGAGCAGAAGCTGAAGGACGGCATGCGGGACACGGCCTCGGCCGATGCCGGCAAGGCCGGCGACGCCACCAAGTCTCCGGATGCGCCCAAGCCCGCCGATGCTCCCAAGCCGGCGGACGCGGCAAAGCCGGCCGACGCGCCGAAGACACCGGATGCCGTCCAGCCCTCGCAGCCCGAAAAGCCTGCGGATGCGCCCAAGCCGGCGGATGAGACGAAACCTGCTGAGGCTCCCAAGCCCGCAGACGAGACAAAGCCAGCTGACGCTCCCAAGCCAATGGATGCGCCCAAGCCGGCCGATACACCGAAGCCGGCCGAGCCCATAAAGCCTGCAGCTCCGTCCAACAACAATGGCGGCTGACCTACCGGCGGCCGGCGAAACGGGAGTTTCGCCGGGCCGGCTGAACGAGAAAGCCCGTGCCAAGGTCAATCTGACCCTGGCCGTGCTGGGCCGGCGTGCGGACGGCCTTCATGTGCTCGACAGCCTGGTCGCCTTTGCCGGCATCGCCGACGAACTCAGTCTCGAACCGGGGGCCGATCTTTCCCTGGAGGTCTCCGGTCCCCGGGCGGATGAGACCGGCGCTCTTGCCGACAATCTCGTGCTCAAGGCGGCCAAGGCTCTTGGCGAGCGGCATCCAGGTCTCGTTCTCGGCCATTTCCGGCTCGACAAGCGCTTGCCGGCGGCAGCCGGCATCGGGGGCGGCTCCTCGGATGCCGCGGCTGCCCTGCGCCTGCTCGCCCGCGCCAACGGCCTGCCGCTGACCGATGAGCGCATCCTGGTTGCCGCCCGCGCCACGGGCTCGGACGTTCCGGTCTGCCTGGAAGGCGTGAGCCGCTGGATGCGCGGTGCGGGAGAGAGCCTGTCGGCTCCGGTCTCTCTGCCGCCCCTGCCCGCCATCCTCGTCAATCCAGGCGTTGCCACGCCGACGGCGGACGTCTTCCGGGCTCTCGCCCTTCCCGTCGGGCCGGTCGCTTCTTCCGAGCTTTCCCTGGCGGCGGCCATCGAAGGCGAGCAGAGCCCGGTCACGCTGATCGACAATCTTCGTCGCGGCGGCAACGATCTCGAGCCGCCCGCCCTTGCCCTGCGCCCGGCGATCGCCGAAGCGCTCGGCGCCTTGCGCGACCAGCCCGCCTGCCGCCTCGCCCGCATGTCGGGCTCGGGCGCCACCGTGTTCGGTCTGTTCGAGACGGTCGAGGCCGCGGTCGAGGCAAGGCTGGCGATCGCGGAGCATCGGCCGGGCTGGTGGGTGGTGGACACCGTCATCGGCTGAGCAAGAAACGCCTGCGCTCCGGGGGAATACGCTTCGACATTGCATCCTGCTCCCCGATGGGGCAAAGGTCCGGCCAACGGAATTTCTGCAGGCGGTGACGATGAACATTCTTCTGATCGGATCGGGCGGGCGCGAACATGCCCTGGCCTGGGCGATATCGGCGAGCCCGCTCTGCGAGAGGCTTTATGCCGCGCCCGGCAATCCCGGCATGGAAGAATGCGCCATCTGCGCCGCCGTGGACGCGACAGATCATCCGGCGGTAATCGCCTTCTGCCGCGAGAACGAGATCGACTTCGTGGTGGTGGGTCCCGAGGCACCGCTGGTCGCCGGCCTGGTCGACGATCTCGCCGCCGCCGGGATCAAGGCCTTCGGTCCTTCCAGGGCCGCCGCCCAGCTCGAGGGCTCAAAGGGCTACACCAAGGACCTCTGCCAGGAATTCTCCATCCCGACCGCAGCCTATCGGCGCTTCACCGACGCTGCCGCCGCGCGCGCCTATGTCCGCGAACAGGGTGCGCCGATCGTGATCAAGGCCGACGGCCTGGCCGCCGGCAAGGGCGTGGTGGTGGCGATGACGCTGGAGGATGCCCTTGCCGCCGTCGACGCCATCTTCGCCGGCAGCGTCGGCGAGGCCGGCCACGAGGTGGTGGTCGAGCAGTTCCTGGAAGGCGAGGAGGCGAGCTTCTTCGCCCTGTGCGACGGCACTACCGCCATTCCGCTGATTTCCGCGCAGGACCACAAGCGCGCCTTCGACGGTGACAAGGGTCCGAATACCGGCGGCATGGGCGCCTATTCGCCCGCCCCGATCATGACACCCGAGATGGAAGAGCGCGTGATGGAGACCATCATCCGCCCCACCGTGCGGGCCATGGCCGCCCGCGGCACCCCCTTCAAGGGCGTGCTTTTCGCCGGCCTGATGATCACCAGGGACGGCCCTCAGCTGATCGAATACAATGTCCGCTTCGGCGATCCGGAAACGCAGGTCCTGATGCCGCGGTTGCGCTCGGACCTCCTGCCGGCCCTGATCGCCTCGGCGGACGGCGTGCTCTCCACCATCTCGCTGCGCTGGAAGAGCGATGCGGCGCTCTGCGTGGTGATGGCCACCAAGGGCTATCCCGGCAGTTTCCCCCGCGGTTCGGAAATCCGGGATCTCGCCAAGGCCGCCTCGCTCGACGACGTGCTGGTCTTCCATGCCGGCACCAAGCGCTCGGGCGATCACATCCTGGCCAATGGCGGGCGCGTGCTCGGCATCACCGCCAGCGGCAAGAGCGTGGCGGAGGCACAGAAGCGGGCCTATGAAGCCGTCGACCTCATCGACTGGCCCGAAGGCTTCAGCCGCCGCGACATCGGCTGGCGTGCCATCGGCAAGGCCTGACATGACGCCCAGGGTCAAGAGCCCCGTCAAGACCGTGGCATTGGCACTCGGCGGCGGCGGCGCACGGGGCCTCGCCCATATCCCGATGCTGGAAGTCTTCGACGAGCTCGGCGTCCGCCCGGTCGCCATGGCCGGCACCTCGATGGGGGCGATCTATGCCGCCGCCTATGCCGCCGGCCTGTCGGCCGCCGAGCTCCATGCCTACACGCTTGCCACCCTCGCCGATCGCCGCGGCACACGCAGCAAGCTGATGGCGGCCCGCACCGGGCGGCTGGCCGACCTGTTCGCCGGCCTCGGCAATCCGGTGATGATCGATGCCGAAGCCTTCTGCGAAGCCTTCCTGCCAGAGGCCGTGCCCAAGACTTTCTCCGAACTCGCCATTCCGCTCACCGTCGTGGCCACCGACTATTACGGCCGCCGCGAACGGGCCTTCACCTCCGGCCCGCTGCGCCAGGCCGTCGCCGCCTCCATGGCGATACCCGGTGCGATCCAGCCGGTACGCATCGACGGCCAGGTGCTGATCGATGGCGCCACCGTCAATCCCCTGCCGCTCGACCATCTCGCCGGCAAGGCCGATATCCTGGTCGGGGTCGATGTCTCCGGTGCTGCCACGCTTGCCACGGAGACCGACATGCCCGGCACCTTCGAGGCGATGTTCGGCGCGCTGCAGATCATGCAGGCCGCCATCGTCGACGCCAAGGCGGCGCATTGTCGTCCCGACATCCTGATCCGCCCCAATGTCGGCAGCATCCGCGCTCTCGATTTCGCCCGCTCCAGCGTGGTCTTCCGCCTGGCGAGGCCGGCGAAGGAGGAATTGAAACGGCGGCTCGGCGATTTGCTGGAGCGGGGATAAGCCAGATTCCTTCTCCCCTTGCGGGTGTCGCCAACTCCGAAGGAGTTGGCTAGAGGTCCCGGCAGGGGGATGAGGGGTGCAGCGATTTCCCAATCAGGTTGCGTATCTCCCCTCATCCGTCCCTTCGGGACACCTTCTCCCGCAAAGGGAGAAGGCGGTGGCGCTCTTTCCTGCCCCTTTCGACGCTGCCACCCCCTTGTCTCTTCCCAGCCCGTCTTTCAGGGCTTATGTGAGGGGCTGCGTCCCGCCACGCATCGTTCCTTCGACCAGAAAGGCCCCGCCTTGGTTTCCTCGCCCCGTCTCATCCATGGCTTTCGCGAGATTGCCAGCGCCTATGACCTGATTTTCTGCGACATCTGGGGCGTCATCCATAATGGCCACCGGGTGTTCGACGGGGTTGCCGACGCCCTCATCGCCTATCGCCGGCAGGGCGGCACGGTGGTGCTGGTCTCCAACGCACCGCGGCCCGCCCAGTCGGTGATGCCGCAGCTCGACCGGCTCGGCCTGCCGCGCGAATGCTGGGACGCCATCGTCACCTCGGGCGACGTGACGCGGGCGCAGATCGCCGCCGTGGCGGCAAAAAAGGTCTTCCATCTCGGCCCCGATCGCGACCGGCCGCTTTATGACGGCCTCGGCATCCGCTTCGCCGACACGCCCGAGGAGGCCGAGGTGGTCGTTTGCACCGGCCTGTTCGACGACACCACGGAGACGCCGGAGACCTACAGGGGCATGCTGGCCGGCTTCAAGGCGCGCGACGTGCCGATGATCTGCGCCAATCCCGACCTCATCGTCGATCGTGGCGGCACCATCATCTATTGCGCCGGAGCACTGGCAGAAGCCTATCGCGCCATCGGCGGCGACGTGGCCATCTGCGGCAAGCCCTACAAGCCGATCTACGACGCCGCCTTCGAGACTGCCGCCTCGCTCCGCGGCAAGCCGACCTCCTCCGCGCAAACCCTGGCGATCGGCGATTCGGTGCGGACCGATCTCGCGGGCGCCACCGCCATCGGCTGCGGGGCGCTGTTCATCTCCGGCGGCATCCATGCGCTCGAGGCCGGCCATGAAGGCGATGGCGTCGACCCCGAGGCGCTCTCTGCCTTCCTTGCCGACAAGGGCGTCATTCCCGACGCGGTCATGCCGCGGCTGATCTGGTAGACATCATGGCCTTCGAGCAGTTTCTCGATCCCGTCACCCTGCCCGCCCATCTTGCCGGCGCCGCCATCGCGATCGGCAATTTCGACGGTGTGCATCGCGGCCACCTGGCCGTGATCGATGCGGCCGAGGCGCTTGCCAGGGGCTCGCAGCCGGGACCGCATCATCGCTCGCGCCCGGCCGTCGCCCTCAGCTTCGAGCCGCATCCGCGCAGCCTGTTCCGGCCGGACGAGCCCCTGTTCCGGCTGACGCCGCCCGCCTTGAAGGCCCGCCTCCTGGAGAAGGCCGGCCTCGACGCGCTGATCACCCTCACCTTCGACCGGGCGCTTGCCGGCATGACGGCCGAGGAATTCCTGGAGGAGCTGGTGGTGCGGCGGCTCGGCGCCCATGCCGTCGCCGTCGGCTATGACTTTCATTTCGGCAAGGACCGCCGCGGCACCCCCGAATTCCTGGTGCAGCACGGGCGTGCCCTCGGCCTCGACATCGCCATCGTGGCGCCGACGCGCGAGAGCGGCGAGGCCGTGTCCTCCTCGGCCATTCGCCGCGCCCTGGCGGCGGGCGACATCACGCGCGCCAATCGCCTGCTTGGCCATGAATGGTCCGTGCTGGGCACCGTCGTTCACGGCGAGAAGCGCGGCCGCGAACTCGGCTTTCCCACCGCGAACATGGCACTCGATCCGCAATGTGGCCTGGCCTTGGGCATTTACGCCGTGCGTGCCGAGATCGACGGCGTCGTGCATGCCGGCGTCGCCAGTTTCGGCCGCCGCCCGACCTTCGACAACGGCCCGCCCCTGCTGGAGACCTTCGTGTTCGATTATTCCGGCGATCTCTACGGTAAGGAGATCGAGATCGCTTTCGTCGGCTATATCCGCGGCGAGTTGAAGTTCGACTCGATCGAGGCGCTGATCGAGCGCATGAACGAGGACAGCCGCATTGCCCGGCAGATGACAGCACGGGACGTACCGTGAAGCTCGGCTTCATCGGGACGGGAGCGCTGACGTCGGCTATCGTGACCGGCCTCAAATCCGTTGCCGACAACGACGTGCCGGTCGTGCTGTCGCCGCGCAACGAGGCTGTCGCCGCCGACCTGGCCTCGCGCTTTGCCGATGTGCGGGTCGGGGCCGACAATCAGGCCGTTCTCGACGCCTGCGACACGATCATGCTCGCCGTCCGGCCGCAGATCGCCCATGACGTGCTGGCAGGCCTGCAGTTTCGCCCCGCCCATCGCATCATCAGTCTGATCGCCACTCTGTCTCTCGAGGAGATCGCCGCCCTGGTCTCCCCGGCCGAGCGCGTCACCAAGGCGCTGCCGATGCCGATGGTCGCCCAAAGGCAGGGGCCGACGATCATCTATCCGCCCGATCCCGACGTCGTGGCCTTCTTCGCCCGGTTCGGCAAGGCCTTCGCGGTGAAGGATGTTGCCGAGTTCGATGCGCTGAGCGTCGCCACCGCGACATTCGCCACCTATTTCAAATATCTCGACACCCTTCACGGCTGGCTGCAGGGCCATGGCGTTTCTGACCCGACAGCGCGTGGCTATGTCATTGCCCTGTTCAAGGCCCTGGCCCAGGCGCCGGAGGCGGCGCCCGACGCCGATTTCATGCATCTGGCACAGGAATATGCGACACGTGGCGGCATCAACGAACAGGTCCTGCGCGAGCTGACCGATCGCAAGCTCTTCGAGGCTTTCGCCGAGAGCCTCGACGGCGTGCACCGACGCATCAGTGGAATCTGAACCTTTCGGCCAGGACGGACGCCAGGGCCTTCGTGGCTGATGCCATGATCCACCGCTCAGGGATCACGGATCCGGCGCGCTGCGGTTGCCGGCGACCGCGCGACGATGACGATCCCGGCCAGGGAAACTACCAGCCCCGCCGCCATGGCCCATGACAGCGGCTCGCCGAACATCAACCAGGCCCAGATCATCGTCACCGGGGGACTGAGATACAGCACCGAGGTGACGCGGGTGGGCGAGGATTTGCGCAAGGCGATGTAATAGAGGCTCCAGGCGCCGAAGGTGGCCACGAAGACCAGCCAGAGGACGCCGCCGATGAAGCCCCGGTCCAGGACGGGCAGGACGCTGCCCTCATGCCAGGCGAACATGGCGAAGATCGCCGAAGCGGACAGGCACTGGACGCACAGGCTCCGATGCACGGGCATGGCGCCGGCCGGGCTGCGCTTCTGCAGCAAGGTCGCCAGGGCCAGCGACAGTGTGCCGAGCACGGGCAGACCATAGGCCCAGAGCGGGACATGGCCCATGTCGATGGACCAGCCCGAGGCGATCAGGACACCGGCCAGGCCAAGGAACGAGCCCAGCCATTGGCGCGCGCTCAAGGCCTGCCCCAGCACCGGCCAGGACAGGATGGCCACCGCAAGGGGCAGCATGTCGGCAATCAGGGCAACGAGGCCGGTCGGCACGCCGAAGACAATCGCCAGGGCGAAACCGGCGAGATAGCCGGACATGGCCAGCGCGCCGAACCAAATCTGCGGCAGGATGTCCTTCCAGCGCAGCGGAGGCCCCATGGTCAGTGCGAAGGGGAGCAGGACCAGGCCGGAGACCAAGCTGCGCCACAGCAGGATCAGGAAGATCGGGGCATGATCGATCGCAAACCGGATGCCGACGAAGCCGGCGCTCCAAGAGATCACCAACGCCGCTTCGAGCACGAGCAGCACGGCAATCGCCGTGCTTCTGTTCTCCCGAGGAGGAGATGGGCTGATAGCCTCGCTCATGGGCATCCGGGTTCAGAACCGTTCGATAACCGAGGCGGCAATCCTGCGTGCGGTCTTCAGGCGCCCGTCATGCCCGTCCAGCCCGGCGCGCGACATGGCGCCTTCGAGCAGGAAGGAAAGATGTTCGGCGGTTTCGTCGATCGCTGTGCCCGCGTCCGGCCGCATCTCGCCGAGATAGGCCCTGAACAGGCGCTCGACCTCCTCCTTCTGCGAGGCGACCGAGGCGCGGCCCGGATCGCCGACCGGCAGTTCCGCGGCGGCGTTGAGCAAGCCGCAGCCTCGAAAGCCCCATTCATAAGCCGCGCCCGCATAGTCCAGATAGGAATCGAAGATCGCCAGCACCCGTTCCTGCGGCGTAGCTGCACTCTTGAGCCGTTCCCGATAGATCTCCTGCCATTCGGTGCGCCTCTCCTGGATATAGGCATTCACCAGATCGGCCTTGGACGAGAAATTATTGTAGAGGCTCATCTTGGCGACCCCGGCCCGTGCCGTGATGGCATCGATCCCGGTGGCGCCGACCCCCTCGCTGTAGAACAGCTCGGCTGCGGCCTTCAGCAGGCGTTCCCTGGCTGGCATGCGGTCGGTCATGTTCCTGGCCCCTTGATTAGGTAGACCGATCTACCTAATTTAATCGTGTGTCAAGTCTACTATGCCGCGAAGCACGCCTTGCCCTCCTCGATTGAGCGACCATTTCCACTTGAATAGTCCTGGATCGACGCTAAGCGTCGGGGTAGGGCTACTTCTTGGCAAGCATTGAGCCGCCTGTGTTGTGGCACCTGCATATGATCACCCCACCCCGGCCCTGCGGGCCGACCCTCCCCATCGAGGGGAGGGTAAAGAAAGACGGCGGCGTCCTTCAGACGGCGTCCGCCTGCGCTACCGGCTGGCCGCTCGCCTCGACCCTCTCCTCGGCGGGCCCGGTCCGCCGCGCCAGATTGAGCGCGGTGTTGATCAGCCCGATATGACTGAAGGCCTGCGGGAAATTGCCGAGCATGCGCTCCGCGATCGGATCATATTCCTCCGACAGCAGCCCCACATCGTTGCAAAGCCCCACCAACCGCTCATAGAGACGCCGCGCATCGTCCTCGCGGCCCTGCAGCACATAGACATCCGCCAGCCAGAAAGTGCAGACCAGGAAGGCCCCCTCCCCCGGCGGCAGGCCGTCATCGACATGGTCGGTGTTGTAGCGCAGCAGAAAGCCGTCGCGCATCAGCATGGTCTCGATGGCCTTGACCGTGCCGATCACCCGCGGATCGTCCGCCGGCAGGAAGCCCACCAGCGGAATCTGCAGCAGGCTTGCGTCGATCGTCTTCGAGCCATAGGCCTGCACGAAGCTGCCGAGATCGGTGTCGAAGGCTTTCCGGCAGACATCTTCGTGAATCTCGTCGGCCACACGCTGGCAGCGCTCGGCAAAAGCGGGCCTGTCGCCGGACTTGATGGCCATGTTGGCGGCACGGTGGAAGGCGACCCAGGCCATCACCTTGGAATGGGTGAAATGCTGCGCTCCGCCGCGGACCTCCCAGATCCCCTCATCGGGGCGACGCCAGGCGCTTTCGAGGAAGTTCATGATGACTTCGCTGAGCGCCCGCGTGCGGGGGTGGCGCTGCAGGCCGCCGGCGGCGGCCTGCATCATGGCATCGGCAACCTCGCCATAGACGTCGAGCTGGAACTGCTCGGCGGCGGCATTGCCGATCCGCACCGGCCGCGACCCCTCATAGCCGCCGAGCCAATGAGGCTCCCATTCCAGCAGGTTCCGTTCGCCCGACAGGCCATACATGATCTGCATCTGCTCCGGGGCCCCGGCGATGGCCCGCATCAGCCATTCGCGCCAGGCGGAGGCTTCCTCGTAATAGCCGAGCTTCATGAAGGCCTGCAGCGTCATGGTGGCGTCGCGCAGCCAGCAATAGCGGTAATCCCAGTTGCGCGGACCACCGATCTGTTCGGGCAGCGAGGTCGTGGCAGCCGCCACGATGCCGCCCGTCGGCATATAGGTGAGCGCCTTCAGGGTGATCAGGGAGCGTTTGACGACATCGGTCCAGGCTCCGACCGATGGGCAGCGCGCGGCGAAATCGCGCCAAAAGCTTTCCGTATTCGCCAGCGCGGCCTGGACATCGGGCTGGGTCGGCCGGGGCGTCGTGGAGGGGCTGTAGGTCAGCACGAACGGCACCTGCTCGCCGGCGCTGACCCGGAAGGAACCGGCGGTGTGCAGGTCTTCCCCCTCCAGCGGCACGGGGGTCGAGAGAATCAGTCGATCGGGTCCGGCCACGGCCGTGATGGTGCCGTCATCGGCGCGGGTGACCCAGGGCACGGTGCGTCCATAGTCGAAACGCACGACGAAATCGGTGCTGAAATCGACACTGCCCTCCTGCCCCACCACCAGCCGGATGAGATCGTTGGTGCCATCGCGCAGCGGCATGAAGTCGATCACCGTGGCGACGCCTTCGTTCGTTTCGAACGTCGTTTCCAGGACGAGTGTATCGGGCCGATAGCGGCGGCTGACGCGGGCCTTCCTGTCGGTGGCGGCAATGCGCCAGCGCCCGTTCTCCGGCGTGCCGAGCAGGGCTGCAAAACTGGCGGGCGAATCGAAACGAGGAAAGCAGAGCCAATCGATGGAGCCGTCGCGGGAAACGAGGGCTGCCGTTTCGCAATCGCCGATCAGGGCATAGTCTTCGATCCGAGACGTCAAGGGCATCACTCCTTTCGACAACCAGGATGGGCCTGGCTATTCTCTTGGCCAGATCTCTTGGCCAAATCTCTTGGCCTGAATGCGGCGATTTAGCGCCGAAAGCTCACATTCCCCCCGATTTACTCCATTCGGGTTCCGCACCCCATCCGCAGCGCCCCAGCTTGGCCATAACCTCGGCACGACGAAAGTCGTTCCGGGCGCCGCGGCTGGACGGTCCGTGAGGCTCTCAACCATCACCGTTCCGGTCTATCACCGCAAGGCCTGCCGGCGTGAGGGACTCGGCAGAGTTCCGGGCAGCGAGCACGGGAACCCCGGAAGGAAAAGGCAATAAAACATAGCCTGAAGACAGGGCAGCAGGACACACTTATTGGTTGAGGTAAAATAATACTAATACTTAAATATATTCTAATCCTAAAGACTTAAACAATGTGTATTGAAGCCACCGAAGTTACAATATATAAATAAATTATGTATTCAAATTTATATTTCTATCAGAAAATTTAAAATTAAAAATCGTCACTTCTGAAGTAAAAAGGACATATGCTGCTCGAAGGGATACATATGGACGATCCACGATACGTTGGAAATATAGCTTTGATCAGCGGCAATGTATTGATAAGGGATTGTCTTAATTTTATCCTTTCTCTTAATTTTCCTGATTATAGAATACAGTTATTTTCCGCCGCGGATGAATGGGGTCTTTCTTCTCAACCCGTGCGGGTCCGATTGGTGATCCTACATGATCGCGGGTATATAGATGCCACAAAAACATTGGCGACCGCCCGCGCTCACAAACCTCGCGTCCCCGTTCTCATCCTGGCAAATGCCACCGACGCGGCGAGTATCGTGCAGGCTATCGATCTGGGGGCCAGAGGCTATGTGCCCAGCACTCTGCCCGTCGGCGATCTGATCCTCGCGGTGCACCGCGTCATGGCAGGAGGAACTTTCGTCCCGCCCGAAACGGTGTTCGGCACACAGGCATGGAAGCCGCTGACGCCACGGCAATTGTCCGTCGTCACCGGCATCCGGCAGGGCAAGACCAATGCGCAAATAGGAAAGGAGCTCGGCATCAGCGAAAGCACCGTCAAGGTGCATGTCCGCAGAATCATGAAGCAGATGCAGGTCATCAACCGAACGGCCATCGCACACCGATCGAAGGATATTTTCTCCACCGACGAGGACTAGAGCAAAGCGCGTTCAAGCGTGAACGCTAATTTGGTCTAACTCATTGTTCTGACGCGTCTTTGCGATTCTAGGTGCCTCCGTCTAATCGCAAAACGCTATAGGACGTTCATGCAGACACGCAGACCCTGGCGAGCCAGATCTTCGATTGCTATGGTCAGCGCCGGAGTTGGGCACCGCGGCGTGTCGGCATCGGAGGTTGCACATTGTCGGCGCTCGCCGGTCTTTTTCCCGCTTGGATGGTGCTGCTGCGGCGTTACTGGCCGCATCTGATGGCACTTTGGCTGATCGGCATGCTGGCCGAGGACGTACTGACCGAAATCGCCGTGCGTATCGGCTTTCTCAACCGATTGGCCGGTCTTTCGACGCTCACATTGGTGGTCCTGGTCAAGCTGGTGGTGATCGTCGCCCTGTTCGAGATGGTCCGGCCGGGACTGCCTTTCCTGCAGGCGGCGGTAAACGCTGCCGAATCGCCGGAGGACTCGTCGCGGCAGGGCGGGCCTGCCGGCTTCACCATGGCCCTGTCCCTGGCCCTGGTACCGTTCTTCGCCTTCTATGCAGCCTGGGGATTTCTCAGCGATACATTGCGTGAATATTCCAAGCTTGCGCTCGATCTGACGCCCTTTGGCGAGAATGCCCGCATTCTCGACGTCAGCGGCGGTGCGTTGCTGCTATTGCTGGTGGCCATTGCCTGGCTGGTGCGGCTCGGCGCCAAATCCATGCACAAGCGTTCCAGGCATGTATTCTGGCCCTTCCTGATCGTGGTGTGCGAAGCCAACTGGGCCTTCATCGCGCTCTATGTGCTGCAGAGCTGGCATAGCGAGATCATGGCGTGGATTGCCCGCCTGCCGGAGGCCCTGAACTCTGCGCTGTTGCCGGCGGCGCGCGCGGCAGGCATTGCCCCGCCTGTCGAGGCTGCGCCCGCGTCCTGGTGGGACATGCTGTCGGCCCTCTTCCTCTATGCCCTCTACCCCGCCGTCTGGCTGACCCTGGCGGCACTCGTCTATGGTTATGACATCGGGCGGACGGGCACGCCCGCCCAGGGCCGCTGGAGCCGGGCGATCGCACACTGGGACAGGCTGCCCAGGTTCCTGCGCGATTTTCTCACCCATTTCATAGCCGGTACGGCCAAGCGCTACCGCGCGCTGGCAGAGGGCGTCGGGCTGACCTTCGGCACGGGTCTTGCCATCGTCATTGCCGTCATCGTTGCCTTTCGTCTCCTGGACTGGGGCTCGGCCTGGGCATGGTATGGCGCCGCGCGCCTGATCGGACCTCATGAGATAGGCTTGTGGCAGATCATCGCCCACGCCCTCTCCATCCTGCTGGGCAGCCCGAGCGCACCCGGCAATGGCGCGCTGATCATGCCCTTGAAGATCACCCTCCTTGCCGCGGGACTGGAAACGGGCTTTGCCCAGGGCCGGCAGTGGCGCAGTGCGCGCCAGCCGCTCAGCGCGGTTCCAGCGGGAAGCTGAGGGCGTCCGGCAGAGCCGACCGGAAGGAGAGCCGCACGGAAAGGTCCGAGCTGGCCTCGGTCGGAAGCAGGAACTTCTCCTCGACCAGCGTCGGCTGACCGTCGAGGCCGAGGGACCGGGCCGCCTCGAAGCACCCCGGCACAGGCCTTGCCGTCGGCTCCAGCGCGCGGCTGATGTCGCGGGACAACACGAAGGACAACGGGCTCCAGCGCTGCCCATGGCCATCCAGCAAGGTCAGGCTGCAGCCCATCCAGATGGTCTGCCGCTGCGCCTCATCGGCTACCTTGCCCTCCGGCACCGCCTTGAGGCGGACGATGAGGAGCTTCCGATCCTTCGACAAGGGCAGGCGCGCGCCCTCGCCGCCATCGATGAACCGGGCCGAAACGAGCGACCAGTCGGCGCGCGCATAGGGAGCGGCTCCGCCGGGCTCGACGGCGGTGATGCGCAGTTCGTGCGAGGCGACATAGTCCATGATGTCGACACGCGCGCCGAACGCGAAGACGGCGAGCAACAGCACGGGTATCGCGATCAGGCTGCGCCAATACCAGCGCGAGGCGGGCTGGCTTTCCGGGAAGGCCGGCTCAGAGGGGGTCACGGCCGATCTCCAGGACGGTGCGGCGAATGGCGGAACCCTCGTTCAGGGACATGGCGAGCTGGGATGTGAGTCGCGGGAAGGCCTCGCGGGAAATCACCAATTCCGCGCCTGGGAGTTCGTCCGCCGGCAGTTCGAAGACGAAGAGGCCGCGCTGCTGCAGGCCCGGCTGCAATTCCTTGCCGGACAGCAGTTGAGACATGCCGTCCACGCGAGGGCTCTGCATATAGATGCGGCCGCTGGCGGCACGCAGGGCGACGCCAGCGAGCAAAAGCGTGCGATGGGTGGCGGACGCATCGGCCGTGATCACGGCCCAGATGCCGCCGGTGCCGCGTTCGACCTTCTTGCCGTAGCGCTGGAAGACCAGCAGTTCCGAGAGGATGAGCTTGTCGACCTTGAGGCTGAACTCGGCGGTTTCGGCAGGTGCCTCCTGCCTGCCCGCGATCTCGATCGGCCCGGTGAGGACCGCATAGCCGGGCGTCGTCCAGTGCAGCAACGCCAATATGGCGACGCCGGCCAACACGATCGCTACGGTGGCGGCAGCCTGTTTCATCCCGGGCTCCCGGCGGCATCGAGAGGCACGCTCACGCGGGCGACATCGTGCGGATTGAACCAGCCCGGAGCGGCATAGAGACTGTCTTTCGGCTTGAAGGTCGCACCGGCCACGGTGAGCTCCAACGCCTTGGGCAAGGCGGCTTCGGCAGGCAGGGTCCACACGGCCTGCAGGCGCTCCGGCAGGCGGGGCTGCAGCGCCATCAGCCGCTCCTTGTCCCGGACGAGGTAGAAATCGGGGCCTTCGGCGCCGGCGATATTGGTGAGCTTCAGGATGCCGGTGACGGCATTGGAGGTGCGTTCGGTCCGGTTGGCAAGCAGGAGCTCGAGCACCACGGCGCGGCGGCCGGCCTTGACCGGGCGGCCGTCCGGCAGTGCCGTGGCCAGGGCGGCCGAGTTCGGCGTGACGAGCCAGCGCCCCGCCTCGATCGTCTGCCCGGCCGTGATATTCGGAACCGGCGCGGGATTGCGCAGCTGATAGAGCGAGACGCCCAGCGAAATCGCGGCAGCTGCGAAGCCACCGATGCCGGTCAGCAGCTTGGCCTTGAGGCTCTGGCGGGAAAATCCTGCGCGCAGCTTCGACAATGTCCGGTTTGCATCGGCCATGCCCTGACTTACCCCCTGAAGGCGGCCCGGGCAAGATGCCGCGGAAAGGAGCATGGCCCCACATACACTCTGCCTGATGCACATGCCATGATCGTCACATTCACCGGGTTCTGCCGTTGCGGCATTCGTTGCATGATGCCCGATGTCGCGAGTCGCGGGAGGGGCCATGGCCGATGCGGATGCCATTGTCGTCGGAGCGGGCCTGGCCGGGCTGGTCGCGGCCACCGAACTCACAGCCGCGGGAAAACGGGTCATCCTGCTCGACCAGGAGCCGCGCCAGAATCTCGGCGGCCAGGCCTTCTGGTCACTCGGGGGGCTCTTCCTGGTCGACACCCCCGAGCAGCGCCGCCTCGGCATCAAGGACAGTTTCGCCCTCGCCCTGCAGGATTGGATCGGCACGGCGGGCTTCGACCGCGAGGAGGATTACTGGCCCCGGCGCTGGGCGGAGGCTTATCTCGCTTTCGCCGCCGGCGAGAAACGCGCCTGGCTGCGCGCCATGGGACATCGGATCTTCCCCGTCGTCGGCTGGGCCGAGCGGGGTGGCGGCAGCGCCGGCGGCCCGGGCAATTCGGTACCGCGCTTCCACCTCACCTGGGGCACGGGTCCGGGCGTGGTCGAGCCGTTCGAACGGCGCGCCTTGGCGGCCGAGGCCGAAGGCAGGCTCGTATTGCGGTTTCGCCACCGCGTCGACGGCCTGATCCGGGCAGGCGGGGCGGTAGCCGGCGTGGAAGGCAGCCTGCTCGCGCCCAGCGATGCGCCGCGCGGGGCCGCCACCTCGCGCGAGGCGGTGGGCCGCTTCGCCCTGACGGCGCCGGTGACGATCATCGCCAGCGGCGGCATCGGCGGCGACCTCGACCTGGTGCGCCGCCATTGGCCGCAGCGGCTCGGCCGGCCGCCGAAGGCGATGGTCACCGGTGTGCCGGCCTATGTCGACGGGCGCATGCTCGGCATTGCCGCAGAGGCCGGCGCACGGCTGATCAATCGTGACCGCATGTGGCACTATGTCGAGGGCCTCAGAAACTGGGATCCGATCTGGCCCGGCCACGGCATCCGCATCCTGCCCGGTCCCTCTTCGCTCTGGCTCGACGCGCGCGGCAACCGCCTGCCTGGCCCGCTCTATCCGGGCTTCGATACGCTGGGGACGCTGGCCCATCTGCGTGCCACCGGCTTCGATCACAGCTGGTTCATCCTGACCCAGAGCATCATCCGCAAGGAATTCGCGCTCTCGGGATCGGAGCAGAATCCCGACCTGACCGGCCGCGACTGGAAATTGACGCTGCGCCGCGCCATCGGCCGGCGGGCGACCGGGCCGGTGGAAGCCTTCAAGCAGCACGGCGCCGATTTCGTGGTGGAGGAGGACCTGGAACGTCTCGTCGCCGGCATGAACGCCCTGACGCAGGAGCCCCTGCTCGACGCCGCCGCGATACGGCAGCTGATCGAGGCGCGCGACCGCGACCTCGCCAACGGCTTCGGCAAGGACGGCCAGATCATGGCCATCCGCAATGCCCGGCGCTATCTCGGCGACCGGCTGGTCCGCACGGCGCGGCCGCACGCCCTGCTGGATAGGGCCCACGGCCCGCTGATCGCGGTCAAGCTCAACATTCTCACGCGCAAGACGCTGGGCGGCCTGGAGACCGATCTCGACGGCCGGGTCTTCGGGCCGGACCTTGCTCCCCTGCCCGGCCTCTATGCCGCGGGCGAGGCCGCCGGTTTCGGCGGCGGCGGCATGCATGGCTATCGGGCGCTGGAGGGTTCCTTTCTCGGCGGCTGCCTGTTCAGCGGGCGGCAGGCCGGCCGTGCGGCAGCGGCAGCGCTGTAGCCTCGGATCCGGACTCGGGTGCCGTCGGCCGTGGCTTTGCACGGCGACGATATCGACAAGCGTTACGGGCAGCGGCAGAATAAGGACATGAGCGTCCGCCTGCCCCAGAATTTCTCCCCTGCCAGCGCCCGTACGGCCCTTGATGTCCTCGGCGCCGAGATCCGCGTGGAAAAGGCCGCTTCGCTGGAACGGGCGGGCGAAGCCGCCGGTCAGGCCATGGCCGCCCTGCATGCGGCCGCGCCCGAGAATCCCGACCGCCCCCGCCTGCTCGCCGACGCCGTCGACGCCATCTACGGCTATTTCATCCAGCGCGAACTGATGGGCATGGCTTCCCATGGCGGTGTCATCCGCGAGCTCAAGATTCCACCCGAGGTCCTGGTAAGACTCGGCGTCAGGCGCTGATACGGTCCGTCCGAAACCGGGCGCCTCACAGGTCTCCGATGCTGCCATCCGCCATGCGCCGCGCATAGACGGCGAGGACCAGGCGTTCGGAATGGATGAGATAGTCGCCGAGCATGGCCGCCGCTCTGTCGAACTGGCCGGCTTCGGCCAGTTCGAGAATGGCAAGGTTCCTGTCGACGAAGGGTGCATGCAGGAATTCGGCATCCTGCAGCATGCCGAAGGCGAGCCGCAGCTCCGCCAGGACCTGGGCGAACAGCAGGTTCAGCCTCTCGCTGTCGGCAAGTTCCACCACGGCCATATGAAAGGCCATGTTGGCGGTGCCCACCCCGGGCCAATCCTCCGCCGCCCGGCAGCGCAGAGCTTCCTCGAACGCCTCACGCATGCGTTTCTTGGCAGGATGGCGCGGATAGGCCTGGGCGAGGGCCTGGCATTCGATCAGGCGCCGGACCCGGTAAATATCGATGATCGAGGCGATGCTCGGCACCGCCACGAACACGCCGCGATTGGGAACATGCCTGAGCAGGCCGTCTTTGGTGAGCACCCGGAAGACTTCGCGCAGCGTGTTGCGGGAAATGGCGAGATCATCGCTGAGCGCCTGCTCCGACAGGCGCTGCCCCGGGGCGAATTCGCCTTGCGTGATCTTGCGCCGCAATTGCTCGGCGACACGTTCGCCGAGCGTCAGGGCAGATGCGGCGGGAGGGGGATCACCCGGTTGCGTCATGGGGCGGTGCCTCGTGCCATTGTGCGATCTTCACTCAACGCTGCCCTTCCGTCTGTCCACGACAGCACACCGGATTGTAGGGCAATCCTCGGGATTCACAACGACGCCCCCTGCGATCTCGGCAGGGAGAAATGGCGAGCCGCCTCGATGGAGCCACGGCGTGCAGCCCGGCACACGAAGACCCGTCGCCGAAGCAGGTTGGAAACCCAACGGTCCGCCCGATATGCAGGCTGAAGCCCGGGCCAGGGCCGGTTCTCTCGGGTCTCTTTTCCCGATTGTCCGGGAGGTATCAATTTATTGTTGAACAATATTTTATTTCAGTTCAATCAAAATCCTTGATCGAGGCATCAATTTGGATGATATTGCCGGCAGATCGGAAAATATCACCCTACAAAAGCCGATCGATTTCCAGACCGTCCAATGTCCCCGGGGAGCGACCATCGTGCCTAGTGACATCAGCCTATGGCCCCTGATCGGCGTGGCCATCATCGTCGCGGGCTTCGTCCTGCGCTTCAATCCCATGCTCGTCGTGATCGTCGCCGCCATCGGCACGGCTCTCGCCGCGAGCTTCCCACCGCAGCAGGTTCTCACCGCCGTCGGCACCGGCTTCCTGAAAACACGCAATCTTGCGGCGATCCTGCTGCTGCCGCTCGCCGTGGTCGGCCTGCTCGAGCGCCATGGCCTGCGCCAGCATGCGCAGGCCTGGATCAGCAGGATACGCTCGGCGACTTCGGGCCGCCTGCTCATCGTCTATCTGGCCGCCCGGCAATTGACCGCAGCGGTGGGCCTGACCAGCCTCGGGGGGCATCCCCAGATGGTGCGCCCGCTGATCGCGCCCATGGCGGAAGGGGCGGCCGAGGTCCGCCATGGCGCGCTCACCGAGCGGGTCCGCCACAAGCTCAGGGCCTTTGCGGCCGCTACCGACAATGTCGGCCTGTTCTTCGGCGAGGACATCTTCGTCGCCTTCGGCGCCATCGTGCTGATGACGACCTTCCTGCGGGAGGCCGGCATCGAGGTCGAGCCGCTCCATGTCGCCTTGTGGGGCATCCCCACCGCCACGGCGGCCTTCGTCATCCATGCCTTCCGGCTATCGCGCCTGGATGCGGCCATTGCCCGCGAGCTTGCCGAAGCGCCGCCCGAGACCGGTCTGCGGCCTCAGACAACGCCGGAGAGCTGACATGATCCTCACGCTCTCCCACCTTTTTTACCTGGTCGGCGCGATCCTGGCCATCACGGCGGCGATGACCCTGGCCGACCGCGACCATCCCAAACGCTTCAGCAGCGCCCTGTTCTGGGCCCTCTACGCCCTGGCCTTCCTGGTCGGCGATTTCCTGCCGCCGGCCGTGGTCGGCGCGGGTGTCGTCGCGCTGGCGCTGATCGCCGGCTTCGGCGGGGTCGGCGCTGGCCGCCATGACATTCCCAGCGTCGCCGAAGCGGTGGCCAGTGCAAAGCGCCTCGGCAACAAGCTCTTCGTGCCGGCGCTCGCCATTCCGCTGCTGACCATGGTGATCACACTTTCGGGCCACTATGTCATCATCGGCGGCAGGCCGCTATTCGATCCCAAGAATACCACCCTGCTCGCCCTCGGCATCGCCTGCATCGTCGCGCTGGGCCTCGCCTGCTGGCTGACCCGCGAAACGCCGGTGCAGGGCATGCGCGAATCCCGCCGTCTCACCGATGCGCTCGGCTGGGCCCTGGTGCTGCCGCAGATGCTGGGCATGCTCGGCCTGGTCTTTTCCGATGCCGGTGTCGGCAAGGCAGTCGCCCACCTCACCACCAGCTATGTCAACATGGACCTTCGCCTGGTGGCGGTCGCCCTCTATGTCGTCGGCATGGCGCTGTTCACCGTGATCATGGGCAATGGCTTTGCCGCCTTTCCGGTGATGACGGGCGGTGTCGCCGTGCCGGTCCTGATCGGCGTCTATCACGGCAATCCCGCGGTGATCGCCGCCGTTGGCATGCTGTCGGGTTATTGCGGTACGCTGATGACCCCCATGGCCGCCAATTTCAACATCGTGCCGGCCGCCCTGCTGGAGATCGACAAGAATGCGGTGATCCGCGCCCAGATTCCGACGGCGCTGGCGCTGCTCGCCGCCAATGTCGTACTGCTCTATGTCCTGATGCCGCTCTAGGCCATCATTCGCGGAAAGCAGCCATGAGTCCCAAAACGTCGCCAAATGTGTTGATCACCGGCTTCGAGGCGTTCGAAAACGATGAGACCAACGCCTCCTGGGAGGTCGCCCGGGCGCTGGACGGGTCGATATGCGAGGCGGCTCTCGTCCGCGCGGTGCAATTGCCGTGCGTGTTCGGGGACGCCATCGAGCGGTTGGACGAGGCCCTGAGGCAATGGCGGCCCCGCCTCGTCGTCAGCCTGGGACAGGCGAGCGGGCGTGCCGAGATCACGCCCGAGCGCGTGGCGATCAATCTCGACGATGCGCGCATTGCCGACAATGCCGGCCAGCAGCCGATCGATATCCCCGTGATACCGGGTGCTCCGGCGGCCTATTTTTCCTCCCTGCCGGTCAAGGCGATCGTGCGCGACCTCAGGGCGGCGGGACTGCCCGCCTCGCTCTCCAACACTGCCGGCACCTTCGTGTGCAACCATGTCTTCTTCGCCCTGATGCACCGGCTGGCGACGCTACGCCCGCTTGCCGGCACCAGGGGCGGGTTCGTGCATGTGCCCTGCCTGCCCGAACACGCCGCGCGCCGGCCCGGACTGCCGAGCCTGGCGCTGCAGACACAGGTCGAGGCGATCCGCCACCTCACGCGCACCGCACTTAGCGTTCAGGAGGACGCGCGTGAGAGTGGCGGGCAGATCCATTGAGCCGCCGGGCAGCGGAGCGGCGTGAAATTATCGGGAGCGTCGAGCCATGAACATCGATCTCAACAGCGATCTCGGCGAGAGCCTCGGCGCCTGGCGCATGGGTGACGACGAGGCGATGCTCGCCATCGTCTCCAGCGCCAATGTGGCCTGCGGCTTTCACGCGGGCGATCCCACCGGCATCCTCGCCACGCTGCGGGCCGCCACGGCCAAGGGCGTCACCGTCGGCGCGCATATCGCCTATCCCGATCTCGGCGGTTTCGGACGGCGCAATATGGACGTCGCCAGCGAGGATCTCATCGCCGATACCATCTACCAGATCGGCGCGCTCAAGGGCCTGGCCACCGCCGCCGGCACCCGCGTATCCTACGTCAAGCCGCATGGCGCCCTCTACAACACCATCGCCAAGGACCGGCGGCAGGCCGAGGCCATCATCGAGGGGATCCGGCAGATCGATGCCGGGCTCACGCTGGTGGCCCTTGCCGGGTCGCCCCTGCTCGGCTGGGCCCGTGCCGCCGGCCTCACCGCGGTCGCCGAGGCCTTCGCGGACAGAGGCTATATGCCCGATGGCTCGCTGGTGTCGCGCCGCGAGCCCGGCGCCGTGCTCCACGACCCGCAAGAGGTGGCGGCCCGCATGCTGCGCCTCGTCACCGAAGGCACGGTTCCCGCCATCGACGGCAGCGCGGTCCGCGTCGAAGCGGATTCGATCTGCGTCCATGGCGACAGCCCCGGCGCCGTCGCCATGGCCCGCGAGATCCGCGTCTTGCTGGAACGATCGGGGGTCGCCATCCGCTCCTTCATGGCCTCGGCTGGGGAGAAGCGTTGATGCGCTTCCTGCCGGTTAATCTCGATGCCATCATGGTGGAGTTGCCAGACCTGCCGCAGACCCTGGCCCTGCAGGCCTCGCTGCGCGCCGAGCCCATCGCCGGCATCGAGGACATCGTGCCGGCAGCCCGAACCCTGCTGGTGCGCTTTCGTCCGGCAGCCATCGCACAGCGGGACCTGATCGCCGCCATCGGCCGGCGCCGCCTCGATGCCAAGATCGAGCAAAGCGGCACGCTGATCGAGATCCCGGTCCGCTATGACGGGGAGGACCTCGCCGAAGTCGCCGATCTCCTCGATATTCCGGTCGAGGAGGTGATCCGGCGCCATACGGGCGGCGACTATACCGTGGCCTTTACCGGTTTCGCACCCGGCTTTGCCTATCTCAGCGGTGGCCATCCGAGCTTCGATCTGCCCCGGCGCGCCACGCCGCGCCCGCGCTTGCCGGCCGGCTCCGTGGGCCTTGCCGGACGTTTCAGCGCCGTCTACCCGCAGGCGAGCCCCGGCGGCTGGCAGATCATCGGCGTGACGGACCTGCCGATGTGGGACCTTGCGCGCGAACGCCCTGCCTTGCTGCAACCCGGCGACCGCGTGCGTTTCGTCGAGGTCGGCAAAGGCAAGAGCCCACACCCCCGCCCCCTCCCCTCGGTGGGGAGAGGACCCGGCGGTGAGGGAAGCAATCCCGCCGCCCCCCTCTTCGAGATCGTCAAGCCAAGTCCTCAGATGCTGTTCCAGGATCTCGGTCGTCCCGGCCAGGCGCGGCAGGGGGTCAGCGTTTCCGGCGCGATGGACCGTACCGCTTTGCGCAGCGCCAACCGGCTGGTCGGCAATCCCGTCCCCTCGCCCTGTATCGAGATCGCCTATGGCGGCTGCGAACTCCTCTGCCTCGGCGAGACGGTGGTCGCCGTCACCGGTGCCGACGGTCCGCTCGCCCTGAAGACCGCCGAAGGTTCCGGCTATCCCGTGCCCCGTCACGCCGCCATCCCACTCGCTGCCGGCGACAGGTTGCATTTCGGGGAGCCGGTGGCCGGCATGCGCTCTTACCTTGCCGTGCGCGGTGGGTTTGCCGTCGCCCCTGTGCTGGGCAGCGCGGCCACCGATACGCTGGCTCAGATTGGACCGCCGGCCCTTGCGGTCGGCGATCGCCTGTCCGCGCTCGCGCCGCCGCCCGGCGCCGTGACGGCGCTGCCGGACATGCC
Source organism: Labrys sp. LIt4 (assembly GCF_017813775.1). Classification (NCBI taxonomy): domain Bacteria; kingdom Pseudomonadati; phylum Pseudomonadota; class Alphaproteobacteria; order Hyphomicrobiales; family Xanthobacteraceae; genus Labrys; species Labrys sp. LIt4. The sequence continues at coordinate 396,935 of NZ_JAGIPY010000001.1, read as the reverse complement.
GCCCGCGCTGCCCAGGCTCGATGAACCCGTCATTCTCGACGTCGTCATGGGTCCGCGCAGCGACTGGCTCTCCAAACAGGCGCTCGAGGACTTCGCGAACCAGTCCTGGTCGGTGACGCCTCAGTCCAACCGCATCGGCATCCGCCTCGCCGGCGAACGGGCGCTGAAGCGCTCGCCCGCCAAAGAAGGCAAGGAACTGCCGAGCGAAGGCACGATCCAGGGCTCCATCCAGGTGCCGCCATCGGGCCAGCCGGTGCTCTTCCTCGCCGATCATCCGCTGACCGGCGGCTATCCCGTCATCGCCGCGGTCGCTCCCTACCATCTCGACCGCGCCGGCCAGATTCCGATCGGCACGCAGATCCGTTTCCGGCCGATCACCCCATTTTCCGAAGCGTCTTGCGACTTGGCGGAATCGCCGGAAGCCGCAAAGGCGCCTCGAACCAAAGAACCAGAATAGACCAGCCTTTCCGCTTCAACGCGCTTTGCTCAGGGGAACAGTGATGCCCATCAAGAAGGTCCTGATCGCCAACCGAGGCGAGATTGCCGTGCGCGTGATCCGGGCCTGCGCCGATTACGGCGTCGCCTCCGTCGCCGTCTACGCCGATGCCGATATCGACGCCCTGCATGCCCGTATGGCGGACGAGGCCTATGGCCTGGGCGGCGACAAGCCGGCCGAAACCTATCTCGATATCGACAAGCTCATCGCCGTGGCCCGCCGCAGCGGCGCCGATGCCGTGCATCCGGGCTATGGCTTCCTCTCCGAACGCGCCGCCTTTGCGCAGGCCGTCATCGATGCCGGCCTGACCTGGATCGGCCCGCCCCCATCGGCCATCGAGCAATTGGGCGACAAGGTGCAGGCCCGCAAGCTCGCCCTGGCGGTGGGCGCGCCCCTGGTCGCCGGCACCGCCGATCCCGTGAGCGGTGCCGGCGAAGTCCTCGCCTTTGCCGAACAGCATGGTCTGCCGATCGCCATCAAGGCCGCCTTCGGCGGCGGCGGGCGCGGGCTGAAGGTCGCCTGGCGCATGGACGAGGTCGCCGAACTCTATGACTCCGCCGTGCGCGAGGCCGTCACCGCCTTCGGGCGCGGCGAGTGTTTCGTCGAGCAATATCTCGACCGCCCCCGCCATATCGAGGCGCAGGTGATCGCCGACAGCCATGGCACCGTCGTGGTGCTCGGCACCCGCGACTGCTCGCTGCAGCGCCGCAACCAGAAGCTGGTGGAAGAAGCGCCGGCCCCCTTCCTGAGCGACGAACAGCGTGCCCGCATTCACCAGGCGGCGCGCGATATCTGCGCCAGGGCCGGCTATGTGAGCGCCGGCACGGTGGAGTTCCTCTTGAGCGCCTCGGGCGCGATCTCCTTCCTGGAAGTCAATACCCGCCTGCAGGTGGAGCATCCGGTGACGGAGGAGACGGCAGGCATCGACCTGGTGGTCGAGCAGCTGCGCGTCGCCGATGGCCATCGCCTCCGCTTCACCGAGACACCGGCGCCGCGGGGCCACGCCCTGGAATTCCGCATCAATGCCGAGGATGTCGGGCGCGGCTTCCTGCCGACACCCGGCCTCGTCACCGCCTTCGAGCCGCCCTCCGGTCCCGGCATCCGCCTGGACACCGGCGTCGCAGCAGGCTCGACCGTTCCCGGCAGCTTCGATTCCCTGATGGCCAAGCTCATCGTCACCGGCGCGACGCGGAGTGAGGCCATTGCGCGCGCCCGGCGTGCCCTCGCCGAATTCCGCATCGAGGGGGTCGCCTCGGTCCTGCCCTTCCATCGCACGGTGATCGGCCATACCGACTTTACGGGCGAAGGTGATTTCAAGGTCCACACCCGCTGGATCGAGACCGACTTTGCCGCCACCCTCGCCGCCGCCACGCGGCCGGAACCGCTGCCGACGGCCACGCTCCTCCGCACCGCCGTGGAGATCGACGGCCGGCGCGTCACTCTCGGCCTGCCCCCCGCCTTGCTGGGCGGTCTTCAGGCCGCGCCATCCACGGTGCCGGCTGCGGCGGCACCCGCCGAGACATCGCCCGATGCGGTGGTGGCACCGATGGCCGGCACGCTGCGCTCCTGGCAGGTGGAGGACGGCGCCGAGGTCGCGGAGGGCGATGTCGTCGCCGTGATGGAAGCGATGAAGATGGAAATGCAGGTCAAGGCCCACCGCCCGGGCCGGCTGGCGCAGGAGATCGAAGCCGGCGTCACCGTGACGGCCGGCATGGTCATGGCGCGCATTGAATAGGAGCGACGAACGCCGTACCCGCAAGAGTGAGCGCGACGAGCCTTCTCCCGCAAGGGGAGAAGGCTTGTTGCGCCAGTTTCTGACGGACCTGCCGATGGAAACTGGAATTGTTGTGGCGTTCTGCTAGACGCTTGCCATCACCCCCACCAATGAGCCGGCCGTGATCCCCTGGAAGCATCTCGACACCGCGACGATCCCCAATAGCGGCGGCGAGCTGCGCCTCAAGCAGCGCGGCAGTGAATTCTCGATCATGCTCGGCAGCAACGAATTGATGAACAGCCGGCTGAGCGGCTCGGAGGAAGCGCTGGCGACGATGGCCGCCGAACGCCTGGCGGAGCGCAGGCACCCCCGCGTGCTGATCGGCGGGCTCGGCATGGGGTTCACCTTGCGCGCCGCGCTGGCGAGCTTTCCCGGGGACGCCGAGATCGTGGTCGCCGAACTGGTGCCCGCCGTCGTCGCCTGGGCTCGGGGACCGATGGCCGAGATCTTCGCGGGCAGCCTCGAGGATCGGCGCGTCAGCATCGAACTCGGCGACGTCGGTGGCGTCATCAGCGCCGGGCTCCGCTTCGATGCGATCCTGCTCGACGTCGACAACGGTCCGGAAGGGCTGACCCATGCCGCCAATGATCGCCTCTACAGCCTGGAAGGCCTCGCGGCGGCACGGGGAGCGCTGACGCTAGGCGGCCTGCTGGCAGTGTGGTCGCAGGGTCCTTCCGCGGCCTTTGCCCGGCGCCTGCGCCAGGCAGGCTTTGCGGTGGACGAAGTCCGCGTGCGTGCCAATAAGGGGCGAAGCGGCGCGCGGCATGTGATCTGGTTCGCAAAACGCGGCTGAGGGCGAACGGTCCGACACTCAAAACCTGCCCGCGCCCTCTCATTGTCCCTGCCCCTATGACCTTGCAGCGTGGCGCCTGGCTGCATACCTCTAGAAAACATCCTTGCCCGGCTTGCAGGTATTGCGCATCCTGCCTTGCTGCGGGCGCGCTCCATCAAGATGAAAGCCATGACACTTCGTTCCATCATGCGCTCGGTCGTGGCCGTGCGTGCCAAGATTCCACAGGACGCCTTCACCGCAGCCGCGCTCGGAACCGAGCGGGAGGGCAGCGGTGTGGTCATCCGTGACGACGGGCTGGTGCTCACTATCGGCTATCTCGTCACCGAAGCCGACGAGATCTGGCTGACCACCCAGGATGGGCGTGTGGTCCCTGCCCATGTCCAGGCCTACGATCAGGCGACGGGCTTCGGCCTCGTACAGGCGCTCGGTCGTCTCGACCTGCCGGCCCTGGGGCTCGGCAGTTCCGGCAAGGCGGCGGTCGGCGACGAGGCCGTGTTCGTCGATGGCGCGGGGCGCCATGTCGACGCCCGCATCGTCGCCAAGCAGGAATTCGCAGGTTATTGGGAATATCTGCTCGATGAGGCGATCTTCACCGCGCCCGCCCACCCCGGCTGGGGTGGGGCGGCCCTGGTCGGCGCAGACGGCAGGCTTCTCGGCATCGGGTCCCTGCTCCTGCAGATGGAACGCGGCGGCGAGGATTTCGACATCAACATGGTGGTGCCGATCGACCTCCTGCCACCCATTCTCGACGATCTCCTGACGCGGGGCCAGGTCGACCAGCCGCCGCGCCCCTGGCTCGGCGCCTTCTCGGCGGAAAGCAATGGCAAGGTCGTGGTCGCCAGCGTCGCCAAGGGATCGCCCGCCGCCAAGGCCGGCCTCAAGGCCGGCGACATCATCTCCGACATCCGCAACGAGGAGGTCCGGGGCCTCGCCGATTTCTATCGCAAGGTGTGGAGCGGCGGCCCGGCCGGCGTGGAAGTGCCGATGCGGGTCCTGCGCGACGGCCGCGAGAGCTGGCTGCGCGTCAAATCGGCCGACCGCAACGCCTTTCTGCGCAAGCCGCCTTTGCAGTGACGAGACAAAAGGTCGTCCTGGATCTGCATCGTCATTGCGAGCGAAGCGAAGCAACCCAGTGCTGGAAAATGTGGCGGCCGTGGCTCCTGGATTGCTTCGCTGCGCTCGCAATGACGCACGGGTCAAACATCGCCGCCGTTGGAATTATGCTTCATCCTGCTCGCGGCCCCGGATCTGCGCCGCATCACTACGTGCTGCAGCGCGTCCGGGATGACCATCAGCTCGCGGCCTCCAGCTTGTCCTGGGTCCTGGTCTCGAAATCGCTGGCATCGTGGCGCTCGCGCAGCTGGCTCGACGGCTCGCCCGAGGTGCGGTTGACCATGCGCCCGCGCTGCACGGCCGGGCGCTGGAAGATCGTCTCGGCCCAGCGCTGCACGTTCTTGTAGTCCTCGACCTGGAGGAACTCGGCCGCGCCATACTGCCACCCCCGGGCCAAACCGCCATACCAGGGCCATACCGCCATGTCGGCGATGGTATAGTCGCTGCCGGCCAGATATTCGACCTCGCCCAGGCGCCGGTCGAGCACGTCGAGCTGACGCTTCACCTCCATGGCGAAACGGTCGATCGCATATTCGATCTTGGTCGGCGCATAGGCATAGAAATGCCCGAAGCCACCGCCGAGATAGGGAGCGCTGCCCATCTGCCAGAACAGCCAGGACATGCATTCGGCACGGGTGGCGGCATCCTTGGGCAGGAACTCCCCGAACTTTTCGGCGAGATAGAACAGGATCGAGCCGGACTCGAACACGCGGATGGGCTGGGACCCGCTGCGATCGAGCAGGGCCGGGATCTTGGAGTTCGGATTGACGGCGACGAAGCCGGAGCCGAACTGGTCGCCCTTGCCGATCTCGATCAGCCAGGCATCATATTCGGCGCCCTTGTGGCCGAGAGCCAGCAATTCCTCCAGCATGATGGTGACCTTGACGCCGTTCGGCGTGCCCAGCGAATAGAGCTGGAGGGGATGACGGCCGACCGGCAGTTCCTTGTCATGGGTGGGCCCCGCGATCGGCCGGTTGATATTGGCGAACGCGCCGCCATTGGCCTTGTTCCAGGTCCAGATCTTCGGGGGCGTGTAGTCGGATGAACCGGTCATTCTCGAACTCCAGGTCAGAGCCTATCGGTGAAGGGGCCAGCGAGTGCAGGGGCTGCCCCCATCGCAGATAGGGAGAGGCCGAAGCTCATGCTAGGGGAAGGTGGGCGGCTCTGTCCGAGAAAATCCCGGCCTCTCCTTCCCTCCCCGCTTTATCCCGCGCGCAGAGCCTGCTATTCACGCCCGCATGACATATATGCTGCGCATAGCCCGAATTATCGTCCCGGCTTCCGCGTGCGGGCTCGGCTGAGCTCCGCGGAAGGTCCGGGTTTGCGCCGCTTTTCCCTTTCCTCCGTATCGACGGATCCCTGTCCATGACCGATGTTGCGTCCCCCTCCAGCGAAGCCGCCGAGGGCTTGAAGGCAAGCTCCGAGAGTTTCGATTATTCCAAGACCCTGTTTCTGCCGCAGACGGCCTTCCCCATGCGCGGCGGCCTGCCGCAGAAGGAGCCCGAGATCCTGGGGCGCTGGCAGGCCCGGAATCTGCGCCAGCGCCTGCGCGACACCTCTGCCGGCCGGCCGAAATTCGTGCTGCATGACGGCCCGCCCTATGCCAATGGCAACATCCATATCGGCCATGCGCTCAACAAGATCCTGAAGGACCTGGTGACGCGCTCGCAGCAGATGCTCGGCTTCGATTCCAATTATGTGCCGGGCTGGGACTGCCATGGCCTGCCGATCGAGTGGAAGATCGAGGAGCAGTATCGCGCCAAGGGCAAGAACAAGGACGAGGTGCCGCTGGTCGAGTTCCGCCGCGAATGCCGGGCTTTTGCCGAGCATTGGGTCGGCGTGCAGCGCGAGGAGTTCAAGCGCCTGGGCGTCGAGGGCGACTGGGAACATCCCTATCTCACCATGGCCTACGCCGCCGAGGCGCAGATCGCCCGCGAGATCATGAAGTTCGCCATGAGCGACCAGCTCTATCGCGGCTCCAAGCCCGTGATGTGGTCGGTGGTGGAAAAGACCTCGCTCGCCGAGGCCGAGATCGAGTATGAGGACCATACCTCCGACATGATCTGGGCGAAGTTTCCGGTGCGCTCGGGCGCCACGCGTGACGAGCTGGCCAGGGCCGCCTTCGTGATCTGGACCACCACGCCCTGGACCATCCCCGGCAACCGCGCCGTCGCCTTTTCGAGCCGCGTCGCCTATGGGCTCTATCGCGTCACATCGGCACCCGAGAACAACTGGGCCAAGGTGGGCGACAGCTTCATCCTCGCCGACAAGCTCGCCGAGGAGGTGTTCAAGACCGCCAAGGTGGAAGCCTATGAGCGCCTCGGCGGCGTCGAGGCCGGCGAGCTCGCGCGCCTTACCGCCACTCATCCGCTGGCGGGCTTCGACCCCTTCTATGGCTTCGACGTGCCCCTGCTCGAGGGCGAGCATGTCACCGACGAGGCCGGCACCGGCTTCGTGCACACCGCGCCCAGCCATGGCCGCGAGGACTTCGACGTCTGGACGGCGCATCAGCGCGAGCTCAACGCCCGCGGCATCAACACGCATATCCCCTACCCCGTGGATGGCGACAGCTTCTACACGGCGGACGCACCGGGCTTTGCTGGCAAGCGCGTGATCACCGAGAAGGGCGACAAGGGCGATGCCAATGACGCCGTGATCAAGGCGCTGGTAGCCCAGGGCAATCTGGTGGCGCGCGGGCGCATCAAGCACCAATATCCCCATTCCTGGCGCTCGAAGAAGCCGGTGATCTTCCGCAACACGCCGCAATGGTTCATCGCGATGGACAAGCCCATCGACAAGGTTCTTCCCGGTACCGTGCCGGCAGCCACGCCGACCCGCACGGAAAGCGGCGCCCTGCGCAACGATGTCGGGCCGGCGCTCGGCGACGGCTCGTCGCTGCGCGAGCTCGCCCTCGCCGCCATCCGGCAGACACAATGGGTGCCGGCTGCCGGCGAGAACCGCATCACCGGCATGATCGCCAATCGCCCGGACTGGGTGGTGTCGCGCCAGCGCGCCTGGGGCGTGCCGATCGCCGTGTTCATGCGCGACAAGCCGGGTGGCGGCGTCGAGATCCTCAAGGACGAGGCCATCAACCAGGCCATCGCCACCGCCTTCGAAACCGAGGGCGCCGATGCCTGGTATCAGGAAGGCGCCGCCGAGCGTTTTCTCGGCGCGCGCGCCGGTGAAGGATGGGTCAAGGTCGACGACATCCTGGATGTCTGGTTCGATTCCGGCTCCACCCACGCCTTCACGCTGGAGGATCCGCGGCATTTCCCCGGCCTTGCCGGCATCAAGCGCAAGGTCGATGGCGGCGACGACACAGTGATGTATCTGGAAGGGTCCGACCAGCATCGCGGCTGGTTCCATTCCTCGCTCCTGGAAAGCTGCGGCACGCGCGGCCGGGCGCCCTACGACATCGTGGTCACCCACGGCTTCACGCTCGACGAGCAGGGCCGCAAGATGTCGAAGTCCATCGGCAACACCGTCGCCCCGCAGGACGTGATCAAGCGTTCGGGCGCCGACATCCTGCGCCTGTGGGTCGCCACCACCGACTACGCCGACGACCAGCGCATCGGGCCCGAGATCCTGAAGACGGTGGAGGACACCTACCGCAAGCTGCGCAACACCATCCGCTGGATGCTGGGCACGCTCGCCCATTTCGAGGCCGGCGACGACGTTGCTGCCGGGCAGATGCCGGAACTCGAACGGCTGATGCTGCATCGGCTGGCCGAGCTCGACGGCGAGGTGCGCGCCGCCTATGAGAGCTACGACTACAAGCGCGTGGTCGCCCTGCTGGCGACCTTCATGACGGCAGACCTTTCGGCCTTCTATTTCGACGTGCGCAAGGACGCGCTCTATTGCGACCCGAAATCGTCGCTGCGCCGCCGGGCTGCGTTGAGCGTGGTCGACAAGCTCTTCACCTGCGTCACCACCTGGCTGGCGCCGGTGCTGTGTTTCACCATGGAAGAAGCCTGGACCTCACGCTTCGGCGAGGAGAACTCGGTGCATCTGCAGCCCTTCGCGGCCGCCGATCCGGCCTGGCTCGACCCCACGCTCGCCGAGAAATGGGAGCTCGTGCGCGAGGCGCGGCGCGTCGTCACCGGCGCGCTGGAGCATGAGCGCGCCGCCAAGCGCATCGGCTCCTCGCTGGAAGCCGCACCGACCGTCCATGTCGCCGACGAAGCGAGGCTGGCGGTCCTGCGCAGCGTCGATTTCGAGGATGTCTGCATCGTCTCGGGGCTGACGCTCGTGGCCGGCGAAGGCCCGGCCGAGGCCTATCGCCTCGATGGCGTCTCTGGCGTCGCGGTGGTTCCTGGCCGGGCCAGCGGCGTCAAATGCGCGCGCTCCTGGCGCTATTTCGACCCCGAAACCGCCGACCCCGCCTTCCCGGACATCACCCCGCGCGATGCGGCGGCGATGCGCGAATGGCAGGCGACGGGGGCCTGAGCGATGAAGTCGGTGTTTTCCGGGCGTTACACCTTCATCGGGGTGATGGTGGCGGTTCTCGCCATCATCATCGACCAGGGCTTCAAGTATTGGGCGCTCCACATATTCCAGATCGGCGAGCGGGTGATGTACCAGGAGGCCGTCGACTGGACGCCGTTCCTGAAATTCACCCTGGTCTGGAACCGAGGGGTATCGTTCGGGCTGTTCCAGCAGGAGAGTCAGATCGGCCTGATCTTGCTGGTTGCCTTTCGCCTCATCGCAACCGTCCTGCTGCTCGCCTGGCTGGCCCGTATCCACACCAGATCATCGGCGGTCGGCATCGGGCTGATCATTGGCGGCGCCATCGGCAATGCTGCCGATGGATTGCTGGCGATAGAAGGGCCGCTGGCCCCCGATTGGCTGCAGCGCGAAGGCGTCGCTGACTTCTTCCTGCTCCATGCCGGCGATTTTTCCTGGTATGTCTTCAATCTGGCCGATGTCGCCATCGTTGCGGGCGTGGCCCTGCTGTTGTATGACATGGTGGTGAACAAAGAGCCACAGACGCACGGGTCTTCCTGACTTTTCAGGTACTGGTTGCCCGAAGGAGCGGTGGTTTCTTGGTTTTGACGCATTTTTCGGGCAGTAGAGCGAGGATCTCTCCCGGAATTTGCACCGAAATCTAGCAGTGATTGGGATACAGGATGCGGACAAAGATTTGGCTTGGCCTGGCTGCGGCGACGGCACTGGTTGCCCTGGCGCCGGCGGGTGCGGCGAATGCGCAGTCCCTCGGTCAGAACTTCTTCCAGAAGATGCTGGGCACCGGTGACGACGCCCCGGCGATCAACTACTCCGACCGTGCACCGCTGGCCAAGCCAGGCAAGCTCGACCTGCCGCCACCCGGCACGGCTGCGACGTCGGACAATGATCCGAACTGGCCGGTTGATCCCGACTACAAGAAGCGCAAGGCCGCCGGCGTCATACCGCGCAGCAAGGCCGAGCATGGCGATGGCCGGCTCTCCCCCGAAGAGATGGCGGCAGGCCGCGTACCGGGCGCCGGTGTTCCCACCGAACCCGAGCCCTTCGATGCCGCCAAGGCCAGTTCCCGGGCTTTGAAGCCGAGCGAATTGCAGAAGCGCCTCAACCTCGGTGAGGACAACACGCCGCTCGCCGCCGGTGTCGAACCGCCGCGCCGCTCGCTGACCGAGCCGCCGCCCGGCTACCGCAAGCCGCTCGCCTCGGCGCCGCTCGCCGGCAACGAGCCCCTGCCTTCCGAAGGCAACAAGAGCGAATCCTGGTTCGATCGCGTCTTCAAGACCCCGCGGGTCAAGTAAGAAGCTCAGGAAAACACAAAGCCAAGGGGTGGTCTTCAGACCAGTCCCTTTCAAGGTGTTGAGGCCTGAAGTCCGGATAGGCGGTGCGCCCCCTCATCCCCCTGCCGGGACCTTCTCCCGCAAGGGGAGAAGGGATTATTTTTGAAGGCACGACGCTTTCCAATCGCCTTCTCCCCTTGTGGGAGAAGGTGCCCCGAAGGGGCGGATGAGGGGTTACACCGCACTATCTCAGCCTTTTTCCGGTTCGTTCGAAAGACCTTGAAAGGAGTGGCTCTGAAGACCGGCTCTTTCGTTTGTGCCTCTCCTCCGAAGCCTACCGCCGCCCGAACAGGGCCTCGATATCGCTGAGCTTCAGCGTCACATAGGTCGGCCGGCCGTGATTGCATTGGCCCGAATTGGGTGTGACTTCCATCTCGCGCAGAAGCGCATCCATCTCTGCCGGTAACAGGCGCCGCCCGGCCCGGACGGAGCCGTGACACGCCATAGTCGCGGCGACATGGTCGAGCCGCCGCTCCAGCACGATCTCCGAACCCCATTCGGCAAAGCCGTCGGCGAGGTCTCGGATCAGCGCGGCCGGGTTGGTGCTGCCGAGCGCCGCGGGGGTGGCGCGCACCAGCAGGGCACCCGGCCCGAACGGCTCCACGACAAGCCCGAGGGCGGCCAGGTCCTCACTCGCCGCGGTCAGGCGTTCGACATCCGCCGGATCGAGATCGACGACTTCCGGGATCAGCAGCAATTGCGACTTGGCGCCAGCGGCGGCGCGTTCGCGCTTCAGCCGTTCATAGACCAGGCGCTCATGGGCGGCATGCTGGTCGACGATGACGACGCCCTCCCGCGTCTGCGCCACGATATAGGTCTCGTGCAGTTGCGCGCGGGCCGCACCGAGCGGCCGGTCGAGGCTGTCGGGAGCGGGAGGCACTGCCGTGGCCCGCACATCGGCGGACGGCATCACCAGTTCGTCGAAGCCGGCTTGCGCCGGCGCTGCGAAACCACTTCCGGCATCCCCTATGTCGGCGCCGCCCATCGCGGACGGACGAGGCGCAGCGGGTGAGGCCCGCCAGTCCCAGTCGAGGTCGGCCGGGCGGTTGAGGCTGCGGGCGAGCAGGCCGAGGGCGACATCGGCATTGCCGCTGGAACTGCGGCCGGATTCGCGTTCCAGCGCGGAACGGATGGCCGAGACGATCAGCCCCCGGACCAGGCCGCCGTCGCGGAAGCGGACCTCGGCCTTGGCCGGGTGCACGTTCACATCGACATTCTGCGGGGTGATGTCGAGGAAGAGGGCCAGAACCGGAAAACGGTCCTTGGGCAGATGATCGGCATAGGCACCGCGCACGGCGCCCAGCAACAGCTTGTCGCGCACCGGCCGCCCGTTGACGAACAGATATTGATGCTGCCCGGTGCCGCGATTGAAGGTCGGCAGGCCGATATGGCCATGCAGCCGGACATCGCCGCGCGTCACGTCGATGGCTATCGCGTTGTCGATGAAGTCGGCCCCCAGCAAGGTGCCGAGGCGCGTCTCCTCGTCGCCGGCCGGCCAGGTCGAGGGAGAATGGTCTTCGCCGGCCAAAGTGAAGGCAATGGCGGGATTGGCCATTGCGAGGCGTTTGACGACATCGCCGATCGCCGCCGCCTCGGTCCGCTGCGTCTTGAGAAATTTCAGGCGGGCCGGGGTGGCATAGAACAGGTCGCGTACCTCGATGCGGGTACCCTCCCCGATCGCCGCCGGGCGGATCGCCTGGTGTTCGCCGGCCTCGATGGTGATCACGGCCCCCGTCGCCGCGCCCCGCTCCCGCGTGGTGATGCTCAGGCGCGACACCGACGCAATGGAAGGCAAGGCTTCGCCGCGAAAGCCCAGCGTGTTGATGGCGAGCAGATCTTCGGTCGGCAGTTTGGAAGTCGCGTGGCGCTGCACCGCCAAGGCCAGGTCTTCTGGCGACATGCCCGAACCATCGTCGACGATGCGGATCAGGCGCTGTCCGCCCCCCTCGGTGACGATCTCGATGCGGCGGGCACCCGCGTCGATGGCGTTCTCCACCAGTTCCTTCACGGCACTCGCCGGCCGCTCCACCACCTCGCCGGCAGCGATGCGGTCGACCAGGATCTGGGGAAGGGCACGGATGGCCATGGGCGAATCGTCCAACGGCGCCAGCTCTCCGCAGGAGAGAAATTCAGGCGTAGAATCAAAGACTTGATGCATTTGCCCGCCCGCATGGGGAACGAATGCATCGCGTGCCGGGGACAATACACCATGGGGCCGGCCATCGGAACGGCCGGCAGACGAGCCTCGCGCGAAGACAGCTCGCGATCTGACGAAAATCCTCTCAAATCACAAGGACGCGTCAGCAAAAAAGCGAAAGCAAACAGGCGTTCGTCACTGAACGCTTGCTTGCCTTATTGCACATCGACATTGACGACGACGTCGAGCACCTTGCCGTTGGGAAAAGCCTTGCGATAGGCAAATTGATCGGGACCGCGATAGTCGGGTGCGGAGGTATAGAGCACCTGCCAGACCGGCACGCGCCGTGAATTGCAGCCGGCGCTGGAATTGCCGGCCTCATAGGGAGAAAAGTCGCGGGTCCTGCGGATGTTCACCCGGCCATAGCCCGCCTGCCTTGTGACGCGAGCCGCAACGCCGGGCACTTCCCGGCAGGTCGCCGTGATGTAGGAAAACTGGTCGATCTTGCTGGTACGCCCGGACTGCACCGCGACGGCGGCACCGCTGGCGCCCGGCCCGCGCGAGGTCCCAAGACCGCTGCTCACGCAGCCCGCCGCCATGACACCAACAAGGACGACAGCCGAAACACTCCAAAGCTTCATGACATCCTCCCGCTTGAGCGACCCCCGCCGCTTCTCGACGAGCGACAGGGTGATGCAGTCGGCCCCTTCGTGCAATAATCAGTGTGACGTAAGCAAAACGATTTAACCTTGCACATCGAGAAGAAAACGCTCGAGCAGGCTCGCTACTTCTTGCCGATTGTCGCCGTGTTCTTTGTGATGCGGAGCCTTTACCCGCTCAACATCGGAAACGTCGGTCGGCATCGGAGGCGATCCCGAAGTTTAGGACAGTCCCTCCGGACGCCCGACGGCGACGACGAAAGGCTTGCCGCCCCCGAACATCCGCTGGGCCACGCGCTTGATGTCCTCCAGCGTCACCGCCTCGACCAGGCCGTTGCGGCGGTCGATGAAATCGATGCCCAGCCGCTCGATCTGGATCATGGTCAACTGGTTGGCGATCTTGGTCGATGAATCGAAGCGCAGCGCATAGGAGCCGGTGAGGTATTTCTTGGCGCTTTCCAACTCGGCAGCGCCGGGTCCGTTGCGGGCGAGCTCGGCCATCTCGGCCTCGATGATGGCGAGGCTTTCAGCAGCCCTGTCGTTTCGGGTGGCAACGCCGCCGCCGACGAAAGCGGCTCGGGAGAGCGCGCCGAGCTGGGTGGAGACCGAATAGGCCAATCCCTTTTCCTCACGCACCTTCTGGAACAGGCGCGAGGAGAAGCTGCCGCCGCCATAGATGTGGTTGAGCAGGAAGGCAGCCATGAAGTCGGGATCGTCGCGCTTCACGCCAGGCGTGGCGAATTGCAATACGGTCTGCGGCACGTCGAGGTCGATCACCTTGCGAGTCCCCAGGCCTGCCAGCTGGATCTCCGGCACAGGCTGCAGCAAGGCGGTGGTTGGCAGCGAGCCGAACACCTTGTCCAGCATCTCCTCGGCATCATGGGCATCGATGGCGCCGACGATAGAGACGGTCAGGCCGTCCTTGGCGAGCAGGCGGCGATGCTGGGCCGCGATCTCGTCACGGCTGACGGCGCCAATGCTCTCCAGCGTGCCGCGGGTCGGGCGGCCATAGGGATGGTCGGGGAACAGCCCGGCGAAAAAAGCCAGGGACGCCATGGCATTGGGGTCGCTTGCCTCGCGGCGCAAGCTGGCCAGCAGGCTCTGGCGCACGCGTTCGACCGCGGCTTCCTCGAAACGTGGCTCGGTGACGGCATAGTGCAGAAGCTCGAAGGCGAAGGCCTTGCGGTCGGCCAGCGTGCGCAGGGAGCCGTTGATCTGGTCGCGTGCGGCATGGAAGGAGAGCTCGACCGCATTCTCCTCCATCAGGCGCTGGAAGGCCTCGTCATCATGCGGACCGGCGCCTTCGTCGAACAGCGCCGACATGATGTGGGCCAAGCCCGGCCGGTCGGCCGGGTCCTGCGCCGCTCCGCCCTTGAAGGCGAAATCGACGGCGATGACGGGCACGGCATAGTCCTCGACCAGCCAGGCTTCGATGCCAAGAGGCGAGACGATCTTCTGGATCATGAAAACACTCGTTCACAAAAAGCTCTGGGACTGGCTCGCCGCTGCAAGAACACGTCCCGACCTTGCGGGCGCGGCGGAGCAATCCAGGCAATCAAGCAGGGCGCGGCCGGATTGCGCGGCCGTGCCCGCCACGACGGTTCGAAACGCGTCAAGCCTGCCCTTCGAGCAGGCCGACCACCGATTTGCCCTCCAGCAGGACGGCACGGCCCATTTCCGGCAGTCTCGCGGATGGCACCGCGGCGATACGCTGCGGCCAGAGCTGCAGATCCTCCACCTTGCCGCCGACGGACAGGGTGGCGCCGTAATAACGTGCCAGGGTCGACTGGTTGTCCTGGGCATAGATCGCATCGGCGACAAGGCGGGTCTTGGCACGCTCCAGTTCCGCCTCGCTCACGCCCTCTGCGACGATACGGCCGATTTCCTCGTCGACCGCCGTCTCTACCGCGTCGAAGCTGACGCCGGGCATCGGGATTGCCCACACGCCGAAGCGCGTCTCGTCCACGGCGGAGCCGCCATAGAAGGCGCCGGCCGCCGAAGCCACCTTCTTGTCGACCACCAAGGCACGGTAGAGCCGGGACGTCTGTCCGCCGCCGAGGACCTGCGAGAGAAGGTCAAGCGCCTCGCCTTCGCCATTGCGGGCCTGGATATAGGACGGCGCACGCCAATGGCGCTGATAGATCGGCTGCTCAACCCGCTTGTCGGCCAGCCGGACGCGGCGGTCGGCGCGCTGCCTGGGCTCCTGCGGGCGCAGACGTGGCGGCGGATCGGCACGCCGGGCCACCGGGCCGTAATGGGTTTCGGCCAGCACGCGCACCTCGTCGGCCGTGACGTCGCCGGCCACGATCAGGGTGGCATTGTTCGGCGTATAGAAACGGCTGTGGAAATCGATGGCGTCCTGCCGGCTCAGGCCTTCGATCTCGTCCTCCCAGCCGATGATCGGCGTGCCATAGGGATGATGGGTGAACAGGGTCGAAGCGATCTCTTCGGCGAGCTGCGAATTGGGATCGTTGTCGACCCGCATCTTGCGCTCCTCAAGAACGACGTTGCGCTCGGGGTTGACGACTTCGTCGGTAAGCGCCAGTCCGGTCATGCGATCGGCCTCGAAGGCCATCATGGCACCGAGATGCTCCTTGGCCACCCGCTGGAAATAAGCGGTGTAGTCATAGGAGGTGAAGGCGTTCTCCTGGCCGCCGAGCTCGGCAACCTGCTTGGAAAAGCCGCCCGGATTCTTCTCCGTGCCCTTGAACATCAGATGTTCGAGGAAGTGCGCGATGCCCGACTTGCCCTTCGGCTCGTCCGCTCCGCCCACCTTGTACCAGACCATGTGGGTGACCACCGGCGCACGGCGGTCGGGAATGACCACCACATGCAAGCCGTTGGGAAGCGTGAAATCCGTGATCGCCGGGCCCTGGGCATGGGAAGCACCGCCGAGACCGGGGATAAGCGCAAGCGTCATAGAAGGTCCGATCGGGAGGGAAAGCGAAAGATCTACCCAATATGGGTAGAAAACGGGCGAAGTGAAGTATCACTTACCTCTTTGCGCATGAGCCTAGCAAGGCATAGGTCGGAAGAAAACAATCCCTAAGGGTTCTTCCTTCCGGTGGACCAATTCCTGCAAGCCTCGATCGACCTCGCGCCAGTCACGATCGGTCAAGGCTCCTTCCATGGCGTAGAGGGCGTTCAGGCTGACGCCGCGCTCGAACCGGAATTTGAGGCGCCGATAGGCAGCGACGGCTCCCAGCCGCCGGAGATCCTCCTGGCTGAAGATGTCGACTTCGGCCAGCATGCGCTCGGTAGCAGGACCGAGGTTGCGCATATCGCGGATGCGCCCGCTCATACGACCATCTCGATGCCGACCGGTACGCCGCTGCGCAGAGAATTGGCGACCATGCAGATCGTCCTGGCTCGCTCGACCACCGGCCCCGGATAGGATCCGTCCGACATGCGGCAGCGCACTTCGAGCTTTGCAGCGGTGGCCAGCAGCGGCTTGCCCTCGAGCTCCAGAGCAAAGCGCGTTCAAGCGTGAACGCTTATTTGCTCTAACTCATTGTTATGACGCGTCTTTGCGATTCTAGGTGACTCCGTCTAATCGCAAAACGCTATAGCGCGACGCTGACCGCGATGGTATCGATGGCCACGCCCATTTCTTCGGCGGCATAGCACAGATCGTTGCAGAAGCAGCCGCCAAGCGACAGGGCGAGCAGTTGGGCTCCGTTGAAGCCGAGTCCCATGCCGCCGGCCTTGCCCTCGGGACGATCCACCACGATGGTGTGTCCGCCGGCCCATCCGAGGGCAGCCTGCGTCTCGCCGACATTGCGCAGTTCGACCGTTACCGTCGCCATGGCCGCCCCCCTTTCGGAAAGGCCGGACTATGACAGCAACAAGCCGAAACGTCTGCCTGCTTTTGCGTAAAATGCCGGAAGACGTCAGGGTTCGTAGCGGAAGAAGCTCAGCCGGGTACCGGCATAATCGCGCTGATCGGCCAGAGCGAAGGCAGACGGCGCTTCGAGGGGCGCGTCCGTCGCCTCCTCGACCACGCAGAGCGCTCCCTTGGTCAGCCAGCCGCCACCGGCAAGGCTGACGAGGGCCTGCGATGCCAGTCCCCTGCCGTAGGGAGGGTCGAGGAACGCCAGCGAGAAGGGCTCGCTCGGCCCGATCACGCCCAGTCTGGTGGCATCCCGGCGGAACAAGCGGGTGCGTCCGCCCAGGGACATCGCCTCGATATTGGAGCGGATCAGCCCACGCGCCTCGGCGCCCTCGTCGACGAAGGTGGCAAAGCGCGCTCCGCGCGACAGGGCCTCGAAACCAAGCGCGCCCGTGCCCGCGAACAGATCGATCACCCGCGCATCGCGCACGGGATCGTCATAGCCATGGGCGAGGATGTTGAACAAGGTCTCGCGCAGGCGGTCCGAAGTCGGCCGGATCGTATCCGACTTCGGTGTGGCCAGTTGCTTGCCGCGAAATTGCCCGCCGATGATGCGCATCGATCAGCCGTCAACGGCCCCGGCGCGGCGCACCACCCGGCTTGCCGCCGGGGCGCGGCCGTGACGGACGCTCGTTGCCTCCGTCGCGATCGCGGGCGGTGGAACGCGGCTTGAAGGGACGGTCACCGCCCTCTTCGGCGCGCGCACGGAAGGGCTTGCGCGGGCGCTCGCCGCCTTCGTCGCGATCGCGGAAGGAGGGACGCGGCTTGAAGGGACGGTCGCCGCCCTCCTCGGCACGCGGCCGGAAGGGCTTGCGCGGACGATCACCGCCTTCGTCACGATCCCTGAAGGGCGCACGAGGCTTGAAGGGACGGTCGCCGCCCTCTTCGGCGCGCGCACGGAAGGGCTTGCGCGGGCGCTCGCCCCCTTCGTCACGATCCCTGAAGGGCGCACGAGGCTTGAAGGGGCGATCACCGCCCTCCTGGTCGCCGGAACGGAACGGCTTACGCCGGGCCGGCTTTTCCTCGGGCACATCGGCGACCCGCTGCACAAGCACGCGCCGGCCGTGGCGATCCTCGACCAGGCTGCCGCGCATCACGCGTTCCTTGCCGTCTTCCTCCGACTTGACACGAAGCCCGCGCGCCGGACCGCCCTTTGCGGGCTTGGCCACAGCCTTGGCCGGCTTATCGCCGGCAGCCTCGTGGATCGGCGCTTCGAACTCGCAGCCAGCCTCGGCAATCAGCTCGGGACCGAGCTGATCCATCAGAACACGGGTCTTCACTTCCTCGACGGCGCCCTCGGCCAGATCGCCGAGCTGGAACGGCCCGTAGGACACGCGGATCAGACGGTTGACCTCCAGGCCGATGGAACCCAGCACGTTCTTGACTTCGCGGTTCTTGCCTTCACGCAAGCCGAGGGTCAGCCAGGAGTTGGATCCCTGCTCCTTGTCGAGACGCGCTTCGATGCGGCCATAGTCGACGCCATCGACCGTCAGCCCCTCGAACAATTTGTCGAGCTGAACCTGGTCGGTCTCACCGAAGGCCCGCACGCGATAGCGCCTGAGCCAGCCGGTCTTGGGCAGTTCGAGCTGGCGCGCTAGGCCGCCGTCATTGGTGAGCAGCAGCAGGCCTTCGGTGTTGATGTCGAGCCGGCCCACCGACATCACGCGCGGCAGCGACGGATCGAGGTTCTCGAACACGGTCGGGCGCCCTTCCGGATCCTTTTCCGTGGTCACCAGGCCGCGGGGCTTGTGGTAGAGCCACAGCCGCGTGCGCTCGCGCCGGGGCAGGAGCTTGCCGTCGACGGTGATCTTGTCGTCCACCTGGACATTGAGCGCCGCGCTGGTCAGCACCTCGCCATTGACGGCGACCCGGCCTTCCTCGATCCAGGTCTCGGCATCGCGGCGCGATCCCAGCCCGGCCCGCGCGATCACCTTGGCCACACGCTCCCCGGCAAAGGCCCCGGTCTTGGCCTCAGCATCCGGCTTGGCCACCACTTCCGCCTTGGTCTTGGCCTCGGCGCGACGCGGGGCGCGCTTCGGCCCCCGCTCCTCCTGGCGATCGTCGAAACGCGGTTCGAAGGCTTTGCGGCCTCCCTCGCGGGGCTCGAAGGACGTGTCGAAACGACGCGGCGCAAAGGAGCGCCCGCCTTCCTCGCCCTCCCGGCGAGGCTTGCGGTTGAAGGAGCGCTCACCGCCCTCCCCGCGCTCGGCATCGCGGCGCGGCCGGAAGCCGCCTTCGGCCCCCTCGTCGCGCGACCGGAACGGACGGCGTGCTTCCCCGCGCTCGCCGCGCTCCTCGAAGCGACGATGCTTGAAGGCGCGTTCCTCGCCGCCGTCACGCTCGCGGAACGGACGGCGGGCGGGACGGGCCTCGGAATCCCCCTCCTCGCGCGGCTTGAAACGCGCCGGGCGACGCTCGCCGTCCTGACGCTCGGCGAAGGAACGGGCCGGACGCTCCCGGCGGGTCTCGCCGCCCTCGTCACGGTCCCGGAAGGAACGGCGGGGCGGCGCATCGCCATCCACGCCACGCCGACGAGGTCCAGCACCCGCGGAAGTCTTCTTGGGGCCAAATGGCTTCTTGCCCCCGCTTGGGGGCTTGCGGCCGCCGCCGCCAGATCGTTTATCGTCGGACATCGATTGTTGCTGGAATAGCCCACAGCTACCATCGTAACGGCGGGTATTCCAAAACTCCTTGAAAAGAGGGGCGTCTTTCCGATCCCACCGGGACCGGGAAACGCTTTAGCAGAAAAGGCGGCATGTCACGAGATGAAGCGCTCGATCATGGAACTGGCGCTGGAGGAAGCCCATGCTGCCGCAGGTCGCGGGGAGGTACCTGTCGGCGCGGTTGTCGTCAAGGACGGAGTGGTGCTTTCGCGCGAAGGAAACCGCACCCTGGCGCTGAAAGACCCCACTGCCCATGCGGAAATGCTCGCCATCCGCGCCGCCGCCCAGGTACTGGGCAGCGAGCGCCTCGTCGGCGCGGACCTTTATGTCACCCTCGAACCCTGCCCGATGTGTGCCGCCGCGATCTCCTTCGCCCGCATCCGGCGCCTCTATTTCGGCTGCGACGATCCCAAGGGCGGCGCGGTGGAGAATGGCGTGCAGTTCTACGCTTCCCCCACCTGCCACCATCGCCCGGACGTCTATTCCGGCATCCACGCCACCGCGGCCCGGACCTTGCTGCAGGATTTCTTCCGCTTGCGGCGTTAGCCGGCATCCACTTTCCGGTCCACGCTCCGGAACATCCTTCAGGAGCCCAGATGTCCGGGCTCCTTGGGCACCCCCTTCAAGGACAGATGTTCCGGCGGTTCGGCCGGCGAGCCGTCGCTGGCAAAATGGGAGATCTGATACTGATCGTCCGGCTGGCGATCGACCTTCATATATTTAGCCTGGCCGAACGGCATGGTGCCGTTCACATAGAAGACCGACGGATCATATTGCTTGATCGCGACCGTCTTGCCCATCGCCTGGGCCGTCAATTGCATGAGCTGGAACTGGGTGGGACGGTCGAGCTGGCGGAACGCAGTGGCGATCGCCGAATCCGGCCTGTTGGTCATCAGCATCACCGGCACCACCGCCGTGCGCAGGTGGCGGATCAGGTGTCCCCACAACCCGTCCTCGCCCATCAGCTCATTGTGGTCGGAGGTGACGAAGATATAGACCGGATCCTTCTCGGCCAGCATGGTGGCGATGATGTCGCTGGTGCTGCGATCCCAGCACTGCAGGCCGGTGTCGTAGCGTGCGCGCCGGGCTTCGTCGGCGCTGCCGTCAGGTGACGTGAACACCTGGAACTCGCCCGCATATTTCTTGCAATTGTCGAGATAAGGCTCGTGATCGGCGCGCTGATGGACATAAATGAAGCGCCGCTCCGCCGCAGGCACGTCCTTGACGTCGTCGGCAAGCGACTCCTCGGCCGATTTTTCGGCCGTCTCGTCATAGGTCTCCACCGTCTTGGACTGCAGGGCATGCCGGGCTCCGCCGGCGATCTGCATGGTGTGGATGGCCTGGGCCGAATAGTAGTAGCTGGCGAAATCACCATCCTTGGCGATGTCGAAAATATTCACCGGCTGCCGCTCGGCCAAATTGGGAAAATAGACGAGCCTGAGCGCGGAGGGAACGCTGGCAAGCGTGGCCACGCCGCCGGAAAAGCCGATCTTGGCGAACATCCGCCATCCCGCCGGCGGTTCCCTGAACAGGTGATCGAGCCGCGGCGTGGTCTGCCGTGCCGCGCCAAACAGCGACATCCGCACCGGATTGATGGATTCGCCCATCACGAACACGACGGTCGCCCGGCCCTCCGGTATATCGGCCTTGTCGAAGACATGATCGGCCAGCCCATTGAGGGAAGCAGGCGGCGCGGGTGCCCAGCTGGCGCGATAGGCCAGCACGCCGGCATTGGCGCTGGAGATGAAGGAAGCCGAATAGGCATTGGCCTGCACCACGCTCGGCAATTTGTGCAATTCCCAACGGGCGGCGACGCCACCGAGCGCCACCACGAGCAGGAGGGAGAATGCCCAGGATCTCCCGCTCCGCAGGGGGCGGATCAGCGAGAGTGCCACGAGCAGGACAGCCGTCGCCAGCGCCAGGAGCATCGGCAGCAGGAACTCGCTCTGGACCTGCAAGCCGGTCGAAACGGAATCGGCCGTATCACTGAAAAACAGCCTGACCTGCTCGGGCGTGAGGGGCGCTCCGAAATATACGAGCGAGCTCAGCCAGATGGCCTGATTCAAGAACACCAGGACGACGATGAGTATTCTGAACCAGGTCCCCGCCGACAAGGCGAAGAGCACTGAAAATGACAATAATGTTACAAAATATTCCTTCGTTCTGAACGGCGAAATATCCCATCCAAGACAAGAAAATATTACATCTGGAATACTCAGGATCGCTGCTACAAGGGCAATCTCTAGTATCTTCTTAGCAAAAATTCGCGAAAATGAAGTCATGTAAACCACATAAATGGCAATTATGTTCTTAGTTCCGGGAGGTCGGCCGAGAGCATCTGTATCGATCCGGCCGAAGATTTAATCCAAATTGCTTAAAAACAGAACAATAATGACAAAAATAGGAGCTGTCTCGCACTATGGCCAGGATGGTGGCAACGGGCTGTCGTTTCGGCGCCGTGCCTGTTACCTTTCAGGCTTTCAGAACCTGGACATCGTGGGCGGGTTTGCAATCACACATTGGCTCATCCTGATCGCGTTTCTTGTCGTGTTCATCTATGTCGTGCGTATCGTCACGCGGCGCCGCTGAGCCATTCGATCAAAGCCTTTCGGGCGACATGCCTGGGGGCGCGGCTGCAATCGGAGAGCTCGGCTCGCGGATTCGAGATCGCAGCGATTATTCTTGTGCCAAAACTTGCCCCGGCCGGTTTTGCTGCCTAAACAGCGGCAAGAATTTTGAAGGTTTGCAACGATGTCGGGCGAGAAGAAGCAGAAATTGAAGGCAAGGCAGGCACGCGGTTTCGTCGACCGCAATGCCGGAGAGATCGCGGCAACCCGCGCGATGGTTTCCGTGATCCAGGAAGTCTATGAGCGCTACGGCTTCGACCCGGTCGAGACGCCCTTCGTCGAATATACCGACGCGCTCGGCAAGTTCCTGCCCGACCAGGACCGCCCCAATGAGGGCGTGTTCTCCTTCCAGGACGATGACGAGCAGTGGCTGTCGCTGCGCTATGATTTGACGGCGCCGCTTGCCCGCTACGTCGCCGAGAATTTCGACGCCCTGCCCAAGCCCTATCGCAGCTACCGGGCCGGCTACGTCTTCCGCAACGAGAAGCCCGGCCCCGGCCGCTTCCGCCAGTTCATGCAGTTCGACGCCGATACCGTGGGTTCAGCCTCCGTCGCCGCCGATGCCGAGATCTGCATGATGGCTGCCGACACCATGGAAAAGCTCGGCATTCCCCGCGGCTCCTATGTGGTGCGCGTTAACAACCGCAAGGTGCTCGACGGCATCATGGAGGCGATCGGCCTGGCGGGTGACGAGAACGCCGGCCGCCGCCTCACGGTGCTGCGCGCCATAGACAAGTTCGACCGGCTGGGCCTGGAGGGCGTCAGGGCCCTGCTCGGAGCGGGCCGCAAGGACGAGTCCGGCGATTTCACCAAAGGTGCCGGCCTCGACGACAGCCAGGCGCAGACCATTCTCGATTATGTGGCGGGGCAGAGCGGCTCCAATGCCGACACGCTTGCGCGCATCCGCCCATTGGTGTCGGGCTCGCCCGCCGGCAGCGAGGGCGTCGAGGAGCTCGCGCGCATCGCCGAACTGGTCGAAAAATCCGGCTACGGCACCGACCGCATCCTGATCGATACCTCGATCGTGCGCGGACTCGAATATTACACCGGCCCCGTCTACGAGGTGGAGCTGACCTTTGAGGTGAAGGACGAGCAGGGCCGGCCGGTGCGCTTCGGCTCGGTCGCCGGCGGCGGGCGCTATGACGGTCTCGTCGCCCGCTTCCGCGGCGAGCCCGTACCGGCGACAGGCTTTTCCATCGGCGTCTCGCGCCTGCTCTCCGCCCTGACCGCCCTCGGCCGCGTCGACACCGCCGGTGTCGCCGGGCCCGTCGTGGTCTGCGTGATGGATCAGGCGCGCCTCGCCGACTATCAGGCGATGGCCAGCGAATTGCGCCAGGCCGGCATCCGCGCCGAGGTCTATCTCGGCGGTTCCGGCATGAAGGCCCAGCTCAAATATGCCGACCGCCGCAAGGCGCCGATCGCGGTGATCCAGGGCTCGGACGAGGCCGAGAAGGGCGAGGTCCAGCTCAAGGACCTGGCGCTCGGCGCCGAAATGGCCAAGGCCATCGAAGGCAACACCGAATGGCGCGAAGCCCGCGTCGCCCAGCGCCAGGTGCCGAGGGCCGAGCTGGTGAAGGTGGTGAAGGAGATGCTGGGAGCAGAATGACGCTGTCATCCCCGGCGAGCATAAACCTCGTTTGCCCTTTCCAGTCGCACCCCGGGCCCTGCCCTGCTAGAAGACCCCGACACTCACCATGGACCGCCGGCATGCCCCATCCCGCCTATGAAGCCTTCGACGCGCTTGCCTCGCGCTCGGGCTATCAGCTGGTCGACCCGCCGATCCTGCAGCCGGCGGGCCTGTTCCTCGATCTCCTCGGCGAGGACATGCGCCGCCGCGCCTTCCTGACCGCGGATGCCGAGGGACGGGAATTCTGCCTCAGGCCGGACTTCACCATTCCGGTGTCGCTGCATCATCTCGAGGCCGTGAAGGCCGGCGGGGTCGGCGCCTATGCCTATCGCGGACCGGTCTTCCGCTTCCGCACCGACGGCCCGAGCGAGTTCCTGCAGGCCGGCTTCGAGAATTTCGGCCGCGGCGACAAGCCGGCCGCCGATGCCGAGATGCTGGCCATCGCCCTGGAGGCGGCCGGGGATCTCGGCCTTGCCCGGCCGGACATCCGCATGGGCGATGCCGGCATCGTCACCGCCATGCTCGATGCGCTCGATTTGCCGCCGGTCTGGCGCCGCCGCCTGACCAGCGACCTCAGGCGCTCCAAGGATCTCGACGAGGATCTTGCCCGCCTCGGCAGCGCCGCCCCCAAGAACGGCGCCGCCGCCTATGCGGGCTTCCTTGCGGCCCTCGAAGGCTCGGACCCGGGATCGGCCCGCGCCGCGGTCGCCGATCTCCTGTCGATCGCCGGCATCCAGCCGATCGGCGGACGCAGCGTCGATGAGATCGCCGACCGGTTCCTGGAACAGGCGGCGCTGTCCTCCGGTCTCGGCGTCGATGCCGACAAGGTGGCGATCACCCGGCGGATCTTTGCCGTCAGCGGCGATCCCGACGGTGCCAGCGCCGAATTGCGCGCCATTGCCGGCGAAGCCAGGCTCGATCTCAACGCGGCGCTCGATGCCTTCGACGAACGCACCGGCTTCTTCGCCGCCCGTGACATCGATGTCGGCGCGATCAAGTTCGCCACCGGCTTCGGCCGGCGCCTCGATTACTATACCGGCTTCGTCTTCGAGCTGACCGATCCGGCCGAGCCGGAAGCTGCCGCCCGCGTCGGCGGCGGACGCTACGACCAGCTGATGGCCCAGCTCGGCGCCGCCGAGGCCGTGCCGGCCGTGGGTTGCTCGATCTGGCTCGACCGGTTCGGCGGAGACGCATGATGACCAATCCCTCTCCCTCCCCGCTGCTTCTGGGCATCCCGTCCAAGGGCCGGCTGCAGGAAAACTGCACGGCCTTCTTCGAGCGTGCCGGCATCCGCTTCGTGCAGGAACGCGGCGCGCGCGACTATCGCGGCTCCGTGCCCGGCATGGACGATGTGGAGGTGCTGTTCCTCTCGGCTTCCGAGATCGCCGGCCAGCTCGCCTCGGGCGCCATCCATTTCGGCGTCACCGGCGAGGATCTGGTGCGCGAGAACATTGCGCGCGCCGATGAACGCGTCACCCTGCTGCAGCCGCTCGGCTTCGGCCAGGCCAATGTCGTGGTCGCGGTGCCGCAGGCCTGGATCGACGTGCGCTCCATGGCCGACATCGAAGATGTCGCTGCAAGCTTTCGCCAGCGCCATGGCCGCCGCCTCAAGGTCGCGACCAAATACATCAATTTGACCCGCGCCTTCTTCTCGGCCCATGGGGTCGCCGACTATCTGATCGTCGAGAGCCTGGGCGCCACCGAAGGCGCACCGGCCTCCGGGGCGGCCGATCTCATCGTCGACATCACCACCACGGGCTCGACCCTCACCGCCAACGCACTGAAGGTGGTCGAGGACGGCATCATGCTGAAGAGCCAGGCCAATCTCGTCGCCTCGCTCGGTGCCGACTGGAACGAACGTGCCCGCGCCGGCGCGGCAGCCATGCTCGGCCGCCTTGCCGCCAAGGCAAAGGGCAGTGCCCAGCGCGAAATCCGCTGCATCCTGCGCGGCGTCAACCAGCAGCATCTGCAGGATGCCGCCGGCCTGTTCGGCGCCAGCGCCCCCTTCGGCCTGCCGGCGCAGGGCCAGCCCCTCACCTTCCTGGTCCCGGCCGGACAGGTGTTCGACTTCGCCGCCTGGCTGACGGCGCAGGGCGCCGCTTCGATCGCGGTGACCAGCCTCGATTTCGTCTTCGAGCCGCAGAGCGCGCTTTATGCGGAGCTGGAGAAGAAGCTGAGCTAGATAGGGGTGCCGATCTCCAGATCGGCATCTTTCTTCCTCGCAAACGCTACGTTTCCAAGATGGTCGATCTGGAGATCGACCCTCCAATCCCGCGCTAGTCCCAGCAAATGTTGGCGGCTGACCGAGACATCCGGCCCTCCCCCAGGAAGTTACGCTTCGAACAGTTCCGGCATAAGGGCTCTGGCGACCGGCTTCAGCTTCTCCGCCTCGCTCTGCGGGATCCAGCGATAGGGGCGCCTCAAGCGTGGACCGACGGGGCCCCAGGCCCCGATCGCGGCCAGGAGCTTGTCCAGTGCGGCGTTGGAATAGTCGTGATCGCGCCGGAACGGCACGATATGCTCGTCCATGAAGCGGCAGATGCGGTGCTCCAGATCGAGCGCGGTCTCGATGGCATCGGCCATGCTATCCGCCCAGGCCTGGGCGCCGCGGGGGCTGAGGCAGGCGACATTGGAAAAGGCGCCGGCCGCCACGCCCGCCTTGAGGCCGGTGGCGAGGTGATGGCCGGGAACGAAAAGCGCGATGCCTGCAAGATACCGGCGCGCGGCCGCGTACCAGGCCTCGTCGCCATCGGCGAGCTTGATGGCCTTGACAGACGGGACCGCCTGCGTGAGCCGGCCGAGCACCTCCGGCGGCAACACCCTCTTGGCATGCGGCGGATTGTAGAGCACCAGCGGCAACTCGCGTGCCGCTTCCGCCATCATCGCCAGGAAATCGATCGCCTCCTCGTCGGTCACCGGCCACCAGTCCGGCAGGATGACCTGGATGGCCGCGGGCTGCAGTCCGGCCGCCCGCCGCACCCGCTCAAGCGACTGGCGGGGATCTCCCTGGCAGGCGCCGATCACGAAGGGCATGCCGGCCGCCCGGCATTTTTCGGCCAGCAGAGCCTGGATCGCCTCATATTCGGTTTCGGTCTGGTTGTGGAATTCGCCGGCCGTGCCGTTGGAGTAGATGCCGTCGACGCCAGCAGCGATCAGGATGTCGATCTCCTCGCCGAGGCGACCGAAATCGATGGCATCGTCGGCTGCGATCGGCAGCAGCAGCGTTGCCCAGTTGCCGCGAAGGGTCATGCGCTGATGTCCTGTCGGATGCAGGCCTTGAAATGGCCGGGCTCGACTTCCTCGAGCCTGGGAATTTCGCGGGCGCAGGCCTCGATGGCATGCGGGCAGCGGGTGCGGAAGACGCAGCCCGAGGGCGGATTGGCGACCGAGGGAATGTCGCCCTTCAGGATCTGGCGCTCGCGCGGCCGTTCCGGGTCCGGTTCGGGGATCGCCGAGAGCAGCGCCCGTGTATAGGGGTGCCTGGGCGCCTCGTAGAGGCGGTCGCAGGGGGCGATCTCCATGATGCGGCCGAGATAGAGCACGATGACGCGGTCGGCGATGAACTCCACCACCGCCAGGTCATGCGAGATGAACAGCATGGTCAGGCCGAGGCGGGCCTGGAGGTCGCGCAGGAGATTGACGATCTGGGCCTGGATCGAAACGTCGAGGGCCGAAACCGGCTCGTCAGCGACGATCAGGTCCGGCTGCAGGATCAGCGCCCGGGCAATGCCGATGCGCTGGCGCTGGCCGCCGGAGAATTCGTGGGCATAGCGGTCGAGGGCATCGGGCGGCAGCTCGACGGCTTCGAGGGCAGCACGGGCCTTGTCGAGACGTTCGCGGCGCGTGCCGATCGCCTGGATGTGCAGCCCTTCCGTGAGGATCTCGCCGATGGTCATGCGCGGCGACAGGCTGGCGAAGGGGTCCTGGAAGATATATTGCATGCGCCGGCGCTGGCGGCGCAGATCCCCGGGCGACAGGCGCGCAATATCGCTGCCGTCGAACATAATCTCGCCGGCGCTCGGCTCGATCAGCCGCAGGATCGAGCGCCCGATCGTGGTCTTGCCCGAGCCGGACTCGCCGACAAGCCCGACGACCTCGCCGCGCTTCACCTCGAAGGAAATGTCGTCGAGCACCCGGATGGGCGCGGCGCGGCCGAAACCGCCGCCATACTGCTTGGCGAGGCCACGTACCTGAAGCAGCGGTGAGCCGGAAGGGGACCTCTCCATCTCACAACTCCTGCGAACGGATACAGCGGCTGGCATGATCAGGCCCGACTTCCGCCAGAGCGGGCATGGCTTCCCGGCAAGCCGGCAGTGCCAGGGAGCAGCGGGCGGCGAAGGCGCACCCTTGTGGCATGGCAGAAAGGCTGGGAACGGCACCGGGAATGGCGGCGAGCCGGCCGCCGGCCTGCCTCAACCGGGTCGCCTCGCCCAGCCTGGGCACCGAGGCCAGCAGGCCCTTGGTGTAGGGGTGCCGGGGGCGCCGGAAGACCTCGCGGACAGGGCCCTGCTCGACAATGCGGCCGGCATACATCACGGCAACGCGGTGGGCGATCTCGGCGACCACGCCGAGATTGTGGGTGACGAACAGCACGCCCATGCCGTTCTCCGCCTGCAGGCGCCGCAGGAGGTCGAGGATCTGGGCCTGGATGGTGACGTCGAGCGCCGTGGTCGGCTCGTCGGCGAACAGCAGCACCGGATCGCAGGCGAGCGCCATCGCGATGGTGGCGCGCTGGCGCATGCCGCCGGAGAGTTCGTGTGGATATTGCCCGGCCCTGCGGGCGGGATCGGGGATGCCCACCTTGTCGAGCAGCGCCACGGCCGCGGCCATGGACGCCTTGCGGGGCTGGCCCTTGTGCACGCGGAGGGGCTCGGCGATCTGGTCCCCGATGGTATAGACCGGGTTGAGGCTGGTCATCGGCTCCTGGAAGATCATGCTGATCTCGTTGCCGCGGATGCGCCGGCGCTCCTCGGCATCGAGCGTCGTGAGATCGCGCAGGGCGCCGCTCCTGCCCCGGAACCTTATGCTTCCGCCTGCCACCCGCGCGATCCTGCCCGGCAGCAATCCCATGATGGACTGGCCAGTCACCGACTTGCCGGAGCCGGACTCGCCCACCAGCGCCAGTGTTTCGCCGACGCCGATGGCGAGATCGAGTTCCGACACCGCCGGCACTTCGCGCCCGCTGACGCGGAACACCGTGTTCAGCCCTTCGATGGCGAGGATCGGCTGCGCGGCCATGGCCATGCTCAGGCCAACAGACCGGTCTGGCGCAGGATCGTCTCGATCGCGGCCGCTTCGGCGTCGTTCAGCGCCCGCTGGGGACGCGCCATCTCATTGGTCTCGATGATCCCGAGCCGGCGCATCGCCGTCTTGAAGGCGCCGACGCCGGCCGAACCGGCGCTGACGCGCGGCGCGGCGACCCAGACCATCTCGAACAGGCGGCACAGGCGCTCTTGTTCCCGGCGTGCGCCAGTCCAGTCGCCCTTGCGGCAGAGGTCGTAGAGCCGGACATAGCCGGCGGGATCGACATTGGCGAGGCCGGGCACGATGCCGTGGGCACCCATCAGCAGGGCATTGTCGCAGACGATTTCCGAGCCGGTCATCATCATGATCTCGGGGCGGTCGGCGAGATCCATCAGGGCATAGCGGAAATTGCCGTCGTCGCCGCTGGAATCCTTCAGGCCGACGATGCTGCCCTCGCGGGCCAGCGTCACCACGGTGTGGCGGTCGAGCTTGAAATGCACGCAGACCGGGATGTCATAGGCGACCACGGGCACGTCGATGGCCTCGCGCAAGGTGCGGAAGTGATCGATCACCTCGGGGGCGCTGGTGCGGGCATAAAAGGGCGCGGTGGCGACCACGGCGCTCGCCCCGACCGACTGCGCCGTCCTGGCGTGGGCGATGACGCGATCGGTGGTGGGATCGACGACGCCGGCCAGAACCGGCACCCGGCCATTGACCCTGTCGATCGCGAATTCCAGCACCTTCCGACGCGTGGCCTCGTCGTGGAAGACGACCTCGCTGGTCGAGCCCAGCACGAAAAGCGCATGCACGCCGCCCGCGATCAGATGCTCGATCACCCGCGCGAAGGAGGGATAGTCCACTTCGAGGCTTGCGGTCAGAGGCGTGACGACCGGCGGCACGACGCCATGGAACAGGGGAGATGCGGAGGACATGGCAGACCTTTTGTTGAAATCAGTTGAGTTCGGAACGGGGATCGAAGGCATCGCGCAGGCCGTCGCCGACGAAATTGATGGCGAGCACCGTGAGGACGAGAGCGCCGCCGGCAAACAGCCATTGCCAGGGATATTGCTCCAGCACGACGGTGCTGCGGGCCGCGTTCAGCATGTTGCCCCAGCTCGCTTCCGGCGCCGGGATACCGAGCCCGAGGAAGGACAGGCCCGCTTCGAGCAGGATGGCGGCCGCGAATTGCAGGGCGGCATAGACCACGAGAATGTCGATGGTATTGGGCAGGCCATGGCGCCAGAGCAGGTGGCCGAGCGAGGCGCCCATACCGCGCGCGGCGATGACGAAATCGCGCTCGCGCAGTTCCATCAGCCGCGCCCGCACCATGCGCGCCAGCACCGGCCAGGACAGCAGCGAGATCACCGCGATGGTGGAGAGGACGCCCGCGCCGGTAATCGAGGCGATCACCAGGAGCAGGATCACCGGCGGCAGCGTCATGGCGAGATCGACCAGGCGCATGATCACCGCATCGGCGATCCGCCCCGCCAGGGCGGCGAGCGCACCGACGACATAGCCGATGACCAGCGAGATCACCACGGAACTGCCTGCCACCAGCAGGGAGATGCGGCCGCCGCGCAGGACGCGCGCCAGTATGTCACGTCCGACACCATCCGTGCCGAACCAATGGGCGGCGCTGGGCCCCTTGTTGATGGCCAGGAGGTCGATGTCGTTGGGCTTGTAGCGCAGCAGCCAGGGGTGGAAGACCACCAGGGCCAGCATGACCAGCAGGATGGCGAGGCCCGCCAATGTGACGTTATTGGCGGCAAAGCGTCTCATAGCCCGAGCGAGCGGGCCATTGCCACGAGACCGGAGCTGTGTCGAAACCGCCATCTCAGCCAACCTTGATGCGCGGATCGACGGCCGCATAAGCGACATCGGTGAGGATGTTGACGACGATGACGCAGGCCCCCACCACCAGGGTCGCCCCCATGATCACCGGATAGTCGCGCGTCGACACCGCGTTGACGAGCAACAGCCCCATGCCCGGCCAGTTGAACACGCTCTCCAGGAAGATGGCGCCACCCACGGCGATGCCGATAGTGGAACCGATCAGCGTGACCACCGGCAGCAGGGCGTTGCGCAGCGCATGCTTGACGATGACCCAGAACTCCTTGACGCCCTTGGCCCGGGCCGTGCGCACATAGTCCTGGTTGAGCACCTCCAGCAGCGAGGCCCGCATATAGCGCATGATCAAGGCGGCATGTCCGATCGAGAGCAGGAGAGCCGGAAGGATGAGGTGACGCAGCAGGTCCGTCACCGAGAAGGGAGCGCCCGGGGTGAGCATGCCGCCCGACGGCGCCCAGCGCAGCAGTACCGAGAAGACGTAGAGACCGACCAGGGCCGTCAGGAAGGCGGGACTGGAGATGCCGAAGAAGGCGGCGATCGACAAGCCCACATCCGTCGGCGAGTTGCGCCTGACCGCGCCGAGAATGCCCGTTGCGATGCCGATGACGATGGCGATCGCCAGCCCGGCCCCCATCAGCAGCAGGGTCGGCCCGATACGCTCGCCGATGAGGCCGAGCACGGTGTCACCGTTGCGCTGCAGCGAGAAGCCGAGGTCACCCCTGGCGGCGCTGGCGAGCCAGGCGGCATATTGCACCGGCAGGGGCTGGTCGAGGCCGAGCCGGCTGCGCACCGCCGCCATGTCCTCCTGCGACATCGCGACATTCGGATTGATATAGGCGTCGATCGGGTCGCCCGGCGCCAGGCGCAGCAGCACGAAGACCAGCAGACTCAGGGCGACGAGCATGGCGGCCCCGACCAGCAGGCGGTTGAGGTAGTAGCGCAGCATGGCGTTCCTCGTGGGGGGCGCGATCAGACAGGCGCGGCTAACCTTCTCCCCTTGCGGGAGAAGGTGGCATTGCGAAGCAATGACGGATGAGGGGGCAAGCAGATGCCTTGCTAAGTCGCGTTTCTCCCCTCATCCGCCCCTTCGGGGCACCTTCTCCCGCAAGGGGAGAAGGTTTGTCGCGCCTCCCTATTCCACCGCCCATTTTTCCGGATGAGCCGCATAGGGGCCGCCGCCCGGAGCCGGCAGCCACACGAAGTTCTTCAGCTTGCTCGACGCAACGCCATAGCGATTGGCGACCCAGAGCGTCGCCCAGGGCAGGTCGGCATTCATCGCCTTGCAGACGGCCTGGTAGCGCTCGGCCTGCTTGGCGTCGTCGGATTCGTTCAGCGCCGCGTCGAAGGCCTGCGTCACCGAAGGCATCCTGATGCGCAGGAAATTGGCGCCCTGCGGCGGAATCTGCTTCTCGTTGAGGCCCATGTTGAGGCCGCCGGGATCCGGGCCGTTGCGCAGGCCGGCATAGACGAGCGGGAACTGATTCCAGTCCGGCTTCTGGGCATAGATGGTGCCGTTATAGGTCGGCGTATCGACGGCGCGCGGCACCACGTTGATGCCGACCTGGGACAGCATGGCCTGCACGGCGGCGAGCACATTGGTGGCCTGCGGCGTGTTATAATAGGTCAGCAGGGTGATCGGCTTGTCGCCATTGATCTTGTCCCAGCCCGCCTCGGCCAACAATTGCTTGGCCTTTTCGGGATCATAGGCATAGGGATCGAGGCCGGCGGGCTGCAGCCGGTCGGCGACATAGCCGCAATTGGCTGTTTTGGCAGCCCCGCCATAGAGACTCTGGACGATCGCGTCGCGATTGATGGCGTGCATCACAGCCTGGCGCACCTTGAGGTCCTTCCACAGGGGCGCTTCCTGGTTGAAGCCGAGATAATTGACCACGAAGGAATTGCCGTCGATGACGCGATAGGCATCGTTGCCCTTGAAGGAGGCGGCGTCATCGGCCTCCACATAGCTGAAGCTGATCTCCCCGGCGCGCAGGGCTGCCACGGCCGCGGCCGTGTTGGCGAAGTAGCGATTGATGATGCGCCCCGTCACCGGCTTGCCGCCGCGATACTCGTCATTGGCGGCGAGCTCGACATATTGGTCGGTGACATAGCGCGAGAACTTGTAGGGGCCGGTGCCGATTGGCGTCTTCGACCACCAGGGGTTCTTGGCAAGCGTCTCCGCCGCAATGTCCTTCAGCGCGTGCTGAGGCAGCATCATCAGCTGGGTCAGCGTGTCGAGGAGGCCGGCATTCGGGGCCGACAGCCTCAGGACCACCGCATGGGCGTCGGGAGTCTCGACCGCCTTGATCGCGCTGAGGCGGGCGGCGAAAACCGAACCGGTGGCGCCGTTCTTGGCGGTCTCGATGGTGAATTTCACATCAGCCGAGGTGAAAGGCTGGCCGTCATGCCATTTGGTGTCGGCCAGGGTGAAGCTGTAGGAG
This sequence comes from Labrys sp. LIt4, assembly GCF_017813775.1. Classification (NCBI taxonomy): domain Bacteria; kingdom Pseudomonadati; phylum Pseudomonadota; class Alphaproteobacteria; order Hyphomicrobiales; family Xanthobacteraceae; genus Labrys; species Labrys sp. LIt4. The sequence continues at coordinate 363,832 of NZ_JAGIPY010000001.1, read as the reverse complement.
AGCCGGTCGGCGCTGACCTCGAACTTGGTGGCGAGCGCTCCTTCGATCTTCTCCAGCTTGCCGTCATAGATCACCAGAGGCTCGAAATAGAGATTGAGCCAGGTGAAGCCGCCGGTGGCGGCCAGCGGGTTGAAATTGCCCTGGAATCCGCCCGGACCGACATCGAAGGCCCCGGTTATCGCCGTGCCATCCGCAGCCCGGGCGGGCTTGGTGGTGGGTAGTGCCATGATCGTCGCGGCCAAAAGCGAGAGCGCGATCTTCCTCAGTGCCATGATTTCTCCCCTCGTCTCTTCTTGTCTGGTCGTGCCGCAGGCCTCTCAGTCGGGCGTCGGCGCTGTCTTCCTGGTCGCAAGCAGGCGGGCGATGCCGTCATAATGCTGGTCGAGCCGGCTGCGAGCAGCCTCGACGTCCCGCGCCGCCACGGCGGCATAGATGTCGTAATGGTCCTGCCAGGTGGCCATCGGATCGATATTGGCCAGGTTGACGAAATCCGATGCCTTGTAGAAGGCGAGCCAGAACACATCGATCAGGCTGGTCAGCATGCGATTGTCCTGGCAGCGGAACAGCAGGTTGTGGAAACGCTGATCCTCGGCGGCAAAATTCTGGTTTCGCTCGGCGGCCTGCCGCATCTGCTCGACGGTCTGGCGCAATTCCTCGATGTCGTCCTCGCCGATCAGCGCGACCGTCTTGGCAATCAGGCCGACCTCGAGCACGCGGCGGATCTCGAGCACCTCCTCGACCTCGCGCAGGGCCCCGCCCAGGCCATAAGCGAGATTGTCGAGCAGCGGCGCGAAGGAGAAGGCCTTGACGAAGACGCCGATGCCGCGGCGCGTCTCCAGGATACCGACCGACTCCAGCGCCTTGATCGCCTCGCGCACCGAATTGCGGCTGACGCCCAATTGCTGGGCGAGGAACCCCTCCGGCGGCAGCGCCGAGCCGGGCCCGAGCTGGTTGTCGGCGATATAGCTTTTCAGGCTCTCCTGCACGGAGACATGCAGGAGCGGCGGCCGGTCGAGCGGCTTGATCGACTTCACCTTGCCTGCTCCCACAGCGTCCACAGCCACCAGCCCTCATTGTCCGTGGCTTGATAGTGATTGACTTGTAGGATATCTGTCAAGTCAATCTTTGAACCGCGGAGGAAAGGGCCATGCGCATCGCCCTGGCCGGCGTCGGACATTGGCATGCGGCCCTGCACCGGGAGGCCGCCCGCCAGGCCGGGGCAACCATCACCGGGGTGTGGGACGAGGATGCCGACGTCGCGGCGCGCTTTGCCCGGGAAAACGGCCTCGAGACCCACGCCTCTCCCGAGGCCTTGGCCGGGGCCCGGCCGGACCTGGTGGTGCTGATGGGCAGGCCAACGGGTCTGGTCGAGCGCGCCATCGCGTTCGTCGATGCGGGGCTTGCCGTGATGCTGGAAAAGCCCGCGGCACTAACGGCAGGCGAACTCGAACCGCTCAGGGAACGCGGCCGGCGGGGTGCCTTCATCGCCGTGCCGCTTCCCAATCGCTGCAGCCCGATCTGGCCGCGTATTGCCGAACTCGCCGCCGCCGGCCGGCTCGGCGGGCTTTCCCACGCCCAGTTCCGCATCGTGAACGGCCCGCCGGAGCGCTACCGGATCGACAGCGTGCCCTGGCTGCTGGCACCGCAGACCAGCGGCGGCGGCGCCCTGCGCAATCTCGGCATCCATGGCGTCGATGCCGCGCTGGCCCTGGCAGGCGACGACGGGCTGGAACTGGTTTCCGCCTCCCTCGGCCGTCTTCATGGCGAGGCCGTCGAGGACTACGCCGTCCTAGTCCTGCGCAATAAACGGGGGCTGATCGTCACCGTGGAGGCCGGCTATACCTACGCCTCGATGGCGCCGGGCGGCGACTTCGAATGGCGCATCTCCAGCGCGAACGCCTATCTCGTCGACCGCGGAAACCATTGCCGCATCACGACGCTCGACGACGCGGCCACGCAGGAGGAGCCGCCCTTGCCGCCCGGCGAGCGCTACAAGGCCTTCATGGCGAACACGCTGGCCCGGCTGGCCCGTGGCCAACCCCCGCTCGTCGGCATCGAGGACTATTGGCGGGCCATGACGCTGATCGACGAGGCCTATCGGAGGACGGCGGCATGATCGGCATCGGCATCATCGGGGCCGGCCATTTCGGCGCGGTGCACGCCAGGGCGATTGCCGCAACCGGGGGCCTGCGTGTCGCAGCCATCTGCCGGGAGGATGCCGCAGCGGCCCGGGCTTTCGCGCGCGAGCATGGCGGCAACGCCCATACCGATTGGCGCGCCGTGCTCGACGATCCCGCCGTGGATGCGGTCGTGATCGCCACGCCCCATCACCTCCACGCCGAAATGGCCGTGGCGGCGGCGCGGGCCGGCAAGCATATCCTGCTGGAAAAGCCGATGGCACCGACGCCGGCCGAATGTGACGCCATCAATGCCGCCTCAGCCGAGGCCGATATCCGGCTGATGGTCGGCCATGTCATGCATTTCGCCCGCCCCTGCCTCGTCGCCAAGGAAATCCTCGACAGCGGCACGCTCGGCCGGCCGGTGCTCGGCTCGAGCTGGATGATCAAATTGTGGATGGAAGCCAATCGCCGCCCCTGGCACCTCTCCCATGCGACCGGCGGCGGCATGCTGATGACGGCCGGCATCCACGCTCTCGACCGCCTGGTCTGGCTGATGGACGGCGAGGTCGCCGGGGTGAGCGCCCTCTCCGGCACCTGGTTCCACCGGCAGGAAGCCGATGACAGCGCCTTGATGCTGCTGCGCTTCACGGACGGGCGCATCGGCCAGGTCGCCAGCATCGGCTATCGCGACGGCGCCGTGAGCTTCGCCATGGACCTCGTCTGCGAAGGCGGCACGCTGCGGATCGATTTCGACAACGGCGTCGCGATCGGGCGCGGCGGCAGCTGGAGCCCGATCGCCCATTCCGCCGATCCGGATTGGATGCAGCGGGCCGTCGAGGCCGAATGGCGGGCCATGGCAGCCGCCATCGAGGCAAACGCGCCGGTTCCCGTCGATGGAGCCTATGCGCGCCACCTGATCGCCTGCCTCGAAGCGGCCAGCCGCGCCCATGCCGAAAAGCGGGAGATCAGGTTAGCGGGCTGAAAATACAATGAAGAGCCGGCTATTCATCAGCTGAGCTATACGGCCTATTCGATTTTACCCGGGTTATTGAGACGAGGCCCAGCTTTTATGTAAGATGCCTCACCTTTGCTCTCCTATAGAGATTGTCATGTCAGAAATTGCAAAGCCCGTCTGGTTCATCACCGGCTGCTCCACCGGCTTCGGCCGGGAACTAGCGCGCCATACGCTTTCGCTGGGCTATCCCACCGTGGTCACGGCGAGGAATCCGGCGCAACTCGAGGACTTCGTCATGGAGTTCGGCGATACGGCACTGGTGCTCAAGCTCGACGTGACGAAGCAGGCGGACATCGATGCCGCCATCGCTGTCGCGCAGGAGCGGTTCGGACGCATCGACGTCCTCGTGAACAATGCCGGCATCGGCTATTTCGGCTCGTTCGAGGAAAGCGACATGGCCGAAGTCCACAAGATGTTCGACATCAATGTCTGGGGCCTGACGGCCATGACGCGTGCGGCGCTGCCGCTGATGCGCCAGCAGCGCTCGGGCACCATCGTCAACATCTCCTCGCTCGGCGGGCTTCGGGCGGCGCCCTCCGTCAGCTTCTACACCGCCACCAAATTCGCGGTGGAGGCCCTGTCGGAAGCGCTTTCCCAGGAGGTCGCACCGCTGGGCCTCAATGTGCTGATCGTGGAGCCGGGCCCGTTCAGGACCGACTGGGCCGGACGCTCGGCCAACGAGGCGCCGCAGACCATCGACGCCTATCGCGAGACGTCCGGTGCGCGCCAAAGCCAGATCCGCGGCTATAGCGGCCAGCAGCCCGGCGATCCCGTGCGCGCCGCCCAGGCGATCGTCAAGGCCGTCGAAGCCGACAACCCGCCGCTGCGCCTGCTGCTCGGCAAGATCGCGCTCGAAGGTGCGCGCACCAAGATCGCCCAGCTCACCCAGAATTTCGATGCCTGGGAAGAGGTGACCAAGGGCGCCGATTATCCCGAGGGGGAATAGGCGAAGCGGCGGCGACAATCCTCGCCGCCGGCCTTGCCTTGCGAAGGCGCGCCGACACCAAGGTGCTGCGTCCAAAGAGTTGGAGCGAAATGGCGTTTCCGTGCAAACGCACTTTGCCCTAGCGGTAGCGCGCCACGCACTGCATCAGCGCGCTCAAGGCCGACGACGTACCGTTCAAGGTGACCGAGAAGGGCTTGTTGCCGCGCGGCTGGAAATAGAGAACCCGGCCGGCCCGGATCTCCTGGAAGAGCTGCGTGGAATCGGCCAGCGGAATCAGGAGCCGGGTCGGCGCCGTTGCTTTGGCGCCGCCGGCACGCGAGCGGTAATTGTCGACCCAATAGGTCACATCGCCCCGCGAATCCCTGACCCAATTCCAGTTGGGATTCTCGATGACCATGCCCCAGGCCGCCTCACGCGTCAGCAGGAAGTACACCGCCGCGCCCCGGGAATATCGGCCGGTAGAGGCGCAATATTCGAAACGGCCGTTGTTCGCATTGGCTTCGATCACCCATTGTCCCAGGTCGTAACGGCCGATGACCTCGCTTCTGGCGCTCCCGATCCCAAGCAAAGCAATACCTGCCGCCGCCAAAGCGATATAACCTTTATGCTGCATGCCAGCCCCTTCCCCATTGCCGATTCAATCGAAATCATCAGAGGTCATTCGGGCATGTTGCACGCCGCGCAAATTATCCTCTGCCCCTCGCGATGAAATACATAGCACGGCACTTATAGATCTCGGGCGATCTAATATAGATGCGACGCAACCTTGTGTTCCCTACGGAACTTTTTGCTGGCCGCCGATGCTTCTCGAAGGCCGCTCGCTCCGGGAAGACAGGTCGCGATCCAAAGGCGCCGTCGCTATTTCTCAGCCGTCTCTGGTCCAAACGTGACGAATCCTGCTATTGCGCCTGTCATGACTGAACGTCCCAAGCTCGTGCTCGCGTCTGCCAGCCCGCGCCGTCATGCCTTGCTCGAGCAGGCAGGCTGCGAGCCGGATGCGCTGCTGCCCACCGATATCGACGAAACGCCCAGGCGCGGCGAAGCGGCGCGCATGCTGGTGCAGCGCCTTGCCAGGGGCAAGCTCGAGGCCGCTCTGACGACCCTCGGGAGCCGGCCCGATCTCACCGGAGCCTATACGGTGTCGGCCGATACGGTGGTGGCCTGCACCGGGCGCATCCTGCCCAAGGCCGAAACGCGCGAGGAAGCAGAAGCGTGCCTGCGCCTGCTGTCGGGTCGCAGCCATATCGTGATGACGGGCGTCGCCGTGGCCGATCCGCATGGGACCATCAGGACCCGGCTGGTGGAGACGCGGGTGCGCTTCAAGCATCTGTCGCTCGACGAACTCAATGCCTATCTCGACTCCAACGAATGGCACGGCAAGGCGGGCGGATATGCCATTCAGGGCCTGGCCGGCGTGTTCGTGCTGCGGCTCGTCGGGTCCTATACCAATGTCGTCGGCCTGCCGCTCTATGAGACGGTGAGCCTTCTCGAAGGTGCGGGCTTCCCGGTCCGCGGCACCTGGAGGGACGAATTGTGAGCGAACCGACCCCGACCCCTCTCGTCAAGCGCAAGTGCCCGATCTGCGGCAAGCCCAGCGTCGAGGCCAGCAAACCCTTCTGCTCCAAGCGCTGCGCCGACATCGATCTGTCGCGCTGGCTGAAGGGCGTCTACGCCATTCCCGGCGAGGAGGCCGACCAGGCCGATCCTGACAACCGGGACGATTATCCGAAGACAGAGCGTGACCGATGAGCGAACCGCAGCGTTATACGAGCAGCAGCCTCGAAGCCTTTCTCGAATCCGCCCTCCTGGCCGGCGGGGCCGATGTCCCCTCGGCACGGGCCGCCACCCGCGCCATGATGCATGCCTCGCGCCTCGGCGTGGACAGCCATGGCGTCCGGCTGCTGCCCTATTATCTGTCGGTGCTGGCCAGCGGCGAGATCAACGGCCATCCCCAGATCGAGGTGCTGCGCGGCGAAGGCGCCACCGCCGTTCTCGACGCCGATGGCGCCATCGGGCATCTGGCCTGCTACCGGGCCATGGAAGTCGCCGTGGACATCGCCAGGACCCAAGGCATCGGCGCGGTCACCATCCGGCGCTCCTCCCATATGGGCGCGGCCGGCGCCTATCCGATGTGGGCGGCCGAGCAGGGCTTCATCGGCCTCCTCACCGCCAATTCCGACGCGGCCGTCAGGCTGTTCGACGGGCGCGACGCCTTCCACGGCACCAGCCCGATCGCCATCGGCGCACCGGTGCCCGGCCAGCGCCCCTGGCTGATGGACATGGCGACCAGCGCAATCCCGCAGAACCGCGTGCTGCTCTACCGTTCGCTCGGCCTGCGCTTGCCGCAGGGCGTGGCGGTCGACGAGAAGGGCGTCAACACCACCGATCCCGAGGCCGCCCGCGTGCTCTCCCCGGTTGGCGGCGAGCAGGGCTTCAAGGGCGCGGCGCTGGCCGGCCTGGTGGAGATCCTGTCGGCGCCCCTCACCGGCATGGCCCTCTCCACCGAACTGGTGCCGATGTATGGCCAGCCCTCGACCGGTGCCCCGCGCGACATGGGCGGCTTCGCCCTCGCCATCAATCCTTCGGCCTTCATCGCCCCCGAGGTCTATGGCGCGATCATGACCCGCTACCTCGCCAATATCCGTGCCGCCGTGCCGGCGGAGGGCGCGACCGGCAAGCCGATGGCCCCGGGCGATCGCGAATGGGCTGTCGAAGAGGAACGGGCGCGCAACGGCGTGCCGGTCGATCCGGTCAGCGAAGAGGCCTTCGCAGAACTCGCCGGCCAATATGGACTGACCCTGCCGCAAAAGGCATGAGGCGGAGCGCGGACATCCTATCCGCTCTTCAAAGAAGGACTTGACTCTTGTACCGATTGGTCCACTATGGACCAATCGGTACAAGAAAGGATATTCTCATGCCCGAACAACGCCCGCCGCTGCCTCCCTTCACCCGGGACACCGCGATCCAGAAGATCCGTGCCGCCGAGGATGGCTGGAACAGCTGCAACCCCGAGCGCGTCTCGCTCGCCTACACACCCGACAGCCGTTGGCGCAACCGGTCGGAGTTCCTGAACGGGCGTGCGGAGATCGTCGCTTTCCTCACGCGCAAATGGCAGCGCGAGCAGGACTATCGCCTGATCAAGGAATTATGGGCCTATGGCGACAACCGCATCGGCGTGCGCTTCGCCTATGAATGGCATGACGATGCCGGCAACTGGTTTCGCTCCTACGGCAACGAGAACTGGGAATTCGACGAGAACGGCCTGATGGCAGTGCGCCATGCCTCCATCAACGACCTGCCGATCGCCGAGAGCGAGCGCAAGTTCCACTGGGACCGCAGCGCTCCCCGCCCCGCCGGCCACCCGGGCCTCAGCGATCTCGGCCTCTAGATGAAGACCATCCGCGAGCGCGCCGACATTATCCCGGCCCTCACCGAGGTCTTTCGCAGCCATGGCTATGAGGGCGCCAGCCTCGCCCTCATCGGCCAGCACACGGGCCTGGGCAAGGGCAGCCTCTACAATTTCTTTCCCGGCGGCAAGGAGGAGATGGCGGCTGCGGTGCTCGACCATATCGATGGCTGGTTCCGCACCCATGTCTTCGAGCCGCTGCGCGCCACTTCGGACCCGGCAAGGGCGATCTCGGCCATGTTCGAGGCAACGGATCGCTATTTCCATTCGGGCGGTCGGGTCTGCATCGTGGGCGTCTTCGCTCTCTCCGACGTGCGCGATCGTTTCGCCGAACGCATCAACGCCTATTTCGCAGAATGGCGCGATGCCCTGGCGCAAGCCCTGCAGCGGCTGGGCAAGGAACCCGGTGCGGCGGCCGAGCTCGCCGAAGACATCGTCGCCGGCATCCAGGGCGCCCTGGTCACGGCACGCGCGCTCGGCGATCCCGCCCTGTTCGGCCGGCGCCTGGCGCGACTGAAGGCGCTCATCCCCGTCGCCTGAGCTCGCCCGTCAGGCATTGGTGAGCGGCAGTACCGTGGTGTCCTTGAACATCTCCATCGAAATGTAGGAGGAGATGTCGTTGAACTGCAGCTTGGCGACCAGCTTCTTGTAGACCAGATCGAGGCTTTCGACGTCGGGCAGCACGATCTTGAGCAGGTAATCGATATCCCCGGTGAGGCGGTGCATCTCGATGATTTCCGGCGTGTCGGCGACGAGAGCCCGAAAGCGTTCCAGCCAGTCCAGCGAATGGTTCGCAGTACGGACCATGACATAGACAGTGGTCGGCACACCCACTTTCTTGCGGTCGAGCAGGGCAGCGCGCCGGAGGATGTAGCCCTCCTCCTCCAGCCGCTTGATACGCCGCCAGCAGGCCGAAGGCGACAAATGCGTCTTTTCGGCGAGATCGGCGAGCGGATGGTCGGCCTGAAGCTGGAGCATCGCCAGGATCTGCTTGTCCCGCTGATCGAGCTTCATGATTCCTTCGCGCGTCCAGATTGTGCATGAGAAATCAAATATGCAAAATTTTTGCGTAAGTACACGAATTTCGCAATATGTTTGCCGAAATCGAAGTACAAACGCCTAGAGAATGCAACCCATTTTCGCCGGCTTCGAGGCATTATCTCGACGTGACAACCAAGCCCTGGAAGGGGAGACGGATATGCGGAAAATCGGCCTGATCGGCGGCATGAGCTTCGAGAGCTCGGCAATCTATTACAAGCTGATCAACGAAGCCGTGCGCGCCCGGCGCGGCGAACTGCATTCGGCCGAAGTCATGCTGCATTCGGTCAATTTCCAGGACATCGTCGACATGCAGAAGGCCGGCCGCTGGGATGCGGCTGCCGAACGGCTGGCAAGCGTGGCGCGCGATCTCCAGAATGCCGGCGCCGGCTGCGTGCTGATCTGCACCAACACCATGCATCTGGTCGCCCGCCCGGTGCAGGCGGCGATTGCCTGCCCGCTGATCGACATCATCGACGAAACCGCCAAGACGCTGACAGCCGCCGGCCACAGCCGGCCTCTCCTGCTCGCCACCCGCTACACCATGGAGCACGGCTTCTATGCCGAACGCATGCGCGAGCACGGCATCGACGTGATGGTTCCCGATGCGGCAGGGCGGGCCGCCGTGCACGACATCATCTTCTCCGAACTCTGCGCCGGACGGGTGGAGGAAAGCTCGCGCCGCAAGCTGGAGGCCCTGATCGATGAGGCCAAGGCCGACGGTGCCGACAGCGTCATTCTCGGCTGCACCGAGATCTGCCTGATCCTCTCTCCAGATGGCCTGACCCTGCCCGGCTTCGACTCCACGGCGATCCATGCGGCCGCCGCCGTCGATTTTTCGCTTGCATGCGGTTCCAAGGGGGCTCCACTGGCGGCGTGATCGATCAGCCAGTGGAGTCGCGCCATGAGCCAAGCTGCAGACCCGGACCGGGAAGAACGTTCCAAGGCGGCCATGGCAGGCGAAATCGGCATTCTGGCCCGCCGGCGGATCGAGGCGGGCATCATCGCTCCCCTCTATGAGGAGATGCGCGAGCGCCTGGGAGAGGAGCAGGCACAAGCCATCCTCGATGCCGCCATCCGCAAGGCGGCGATCGCAGCGGGACGTAATTTCGCCGCCAAGACGCCGGGCGGCACGGATCTGCGCAGCTTCCAGGATCTGCAGGCACTGTGGACCCAGGACGACGCCCTCGAGATCGAGGTGCTCAAGGCGACCGATACCGAATTCGACTTCGATGTCCACCGCTGCCGCTATGCGGAGAGCTATCGGCAGATGAGGCTCGGCGCCATCGGCCACCTTCTCTCCTGCAACCGCGACGGCGTGTTCTGCACCGGCTATGATCCCCGCATCACGCTGGAGCGCAAACAGACCATCATGGACGGTGCCAGCCATTGCACCTTCCGTTACAGGTTCGACGAGGATGGCGACCGGACCTGACCAGCCGCCATCCTTTCCGCCCTGCCTGGCGGGGTTGAAACGCCGCCTTATTGCTTGGGCACGAGCACGCCGAGATCAACCGCCTTCGCCATGGCCTGATAGCCGGCATCGTTGGGATGCAGGTGGTCGCCGCAATCATAGGCGGGATTGATGCTGTTGGGCTTGGCCGGGTCCTCGAGCACCTTGTCGAAATCGATCAACCCATCCGCCATCTTGTTGGTCCGGATCCAGGCATTGACCTCCTGGCGGATCTTTTCCTTCTCGGGCGTGTAGTAGCCGGAGGTCGGCAGCCCCTTGAAGGTGTCGACGAAGGGCGTGAGGGTCACGCCGACGAAACGGATGCCATGGGCATGGGCCCGATCGATGATCTGCTTGTAGCCGGCGATCACGTCCTCGGCGGTCGGCTCGGGATCGGCCGGGGTGATGGCGTCCTTGCCCGGCCAGCCGATATCGTTGATCCCCATCATCATCACCACGGTCGAAACCCTGGGATGGCTGAGCACGGACATGTCGAAGCGGCTGAGGGCGTTGGTTCCCATGCCGTTCGACAGCACGCGATTGCCCGAATAGGCTTCGTTGACCACGGCGACATCGGCATGACCCTCTGCCTGCAACCGCTCCGCGATATGATCGGGCCAGCGATTGTTCTTGTCCGGCGTGGAGCAGTTTCCGTCGGTAATGGAATCGCCGAAGAACACGATCGCCTTCGACTCCGGCCTGGCCGTGGTCAGGATACGGCTGAGCAGCAGGCGCGATTTGTTGGTGCTGACGGGCGCGAAATCGGCATCCTTGGTCTTGTCGCCAGGCCCGGAGATATAGCCGGTCTGAACACCGTCCCAATGCACCGAGGTGATGCCGGCGCGCTTGGGCAAATAGAAGCTGACCGCGAGATCCGACAGGGCCTTGACCGGCAGGTCCACGGGATCGCTGACCAGGGGAGCGCCGGGCGGGATCACGGCCGAAGGTTTGCCGCCGAAGGTCAAGGCCTTGAGGGAAGCCTCATCGATGGCGCTGCCGCCCTTGGACAGGGCCACGCTGGCCGATCCGATGGTTACCGGGCGCGTGCCGAACTCGTTGGAGATGACCACGCGCACTTGCTCGCCTCCGACGCTGATGCGCGCGATCTGGCGAACCGTCTGATCGCCCAGGACTTCGGGAACGTCGAAGGGGGCCGGCAATTCCTCGGCCCAGCGGGGGGCGGGTGTGGCGGCCCATGTGGTGATCCAGGGCTCCGAACCTCCCGCACTTGCCGGGAGCGCGGCCAAGATCAGTGTTCCCACGATAAATGAAGTTCCGACGGCCCATCCGATCAATCGCGCAGGCACGCTCCGGCGCAGCCTCGGTCCAGGCTTATAATAGTCCAAATAGGAAATCATGGCGCTTTCCATCCCGCTTTGACAATATTGTAAAATGACGTTGTCTTGTTTGCGTATAGAGGAGAAGCATCCGACATCGCAGCGCGGAAAACTCCCGAAACGTCGAGAGATTGTGCCGCTTTCCTGAAACTTGCAAGGCATCACTACCCTGCTCCCAAGCGCTGCTTCAAACTGCCTGCTTTCCCGTCGAGCGGAAGGTTCCCCACCCACCTTTCGAACACTGGTCCGATGCTATAGGCATGGTTCACGATGGAATGCGCCAGCGATGGAACAGGAGTAGCGATGCCGGAGACGAACCAAGCCTCGGAAATCTTGCGTGTTTTCATCGCCGATGAGGAGAGTGGCGCCCGTACCTTCTGGGCCATGAACTGGAATCGCATAACACCCTTGGCGGGCAAGGCAACAGACTTGCTGCCGTCTGAAGAGGCCGAGCGTTTCTATTTGTGTTTTCTTCGGTGCGAAGGCAAGGCACCCGCCGTTCCGCCATCGGCCTTACCGTCTTTGCTTGCGGCCTATCGCAACTTGCTACCTGAACGCGAAAAGGGCGGTTACCGGCATCACTGGCATGTGTTCACCTTCCTGTTCGGGTTCGTGGAGCAGAAAACCACGCCGGGTGAACTACGCGATGCAAAAACCCTGACGGAGCGGCTCAAACTTATCAATCACCTGCAGAAATTCTCACATTTGCCGGGCATGAGAGGCAAGCCGGACGGCTTCAAGGCAGCCGGCATGCATGCGCCGCATATCCTCGACGTGCTGCGGCTTCTTGGTTATCGATCGGATTATGGCCAGGGCGAAAACGACAGCTATGACGTCGTTAATCTCACATATTGGGGTCTCGTCTTTGTTGTGCTGTGGTCGAAGTCCCATCGAACGGCGCTGCTGACTGAAATGTTGGACGAGCAGCTCGATCTACCCAAGCGCGAACAGATCGAGTCGATCCTGCATGAGTTCGTCCAGGCCGTGTTGCCGGCGTGCGATACAGACGAGAAGGCGTTTCATGCGCTCGCCACACAGCTCGCTGCCAAGCAGCGGGCTCGCGTGAATCTAACGGAATCGGTTGCTTTGGCCCAAAGCCTCGACCTGCCCTTCGAAGAGGGCGAAGATTGGATCGTCTCGATTGCAGCTCCTGCCACCGGACACACGGCTTGGTACAAACCGCCAAATCTCAAGCTCGAATTCCGAGCCGACGCGGATTATGACTGGTCCCTACAGCTCAACGCAGGCCAATTCCGCCTCTCGGAGCGCGACGGTTACCTGTCCGATAACGTCGGCGGCTTGCCTAGCCTCGGCCGGCTCGCCGATTTCCCGGCTTGGCTGCACGGAATCGAGAAGAGCCACGGCCTCCGCTTCGATCTCGCCAAGGGCCGCATATTCTGCGGCAAGAAGCGTTCAGCGGCAAAGTTGATTACACGCTGGATCGAGAGCGGCTTATCTTGAGAGGAACGGGTTCTGCCGCCTTCTCTCATAACCGGTCCCTCAGCGCATAATAGCTCATGCCGGCCACCAGGGTCGGCCAGCGCAGCAGGCGTCCGCCCGGGAAGGGCGGCGTCGGAAGGGCGGCGAGACGGTCGAACTCGCCGAGGCTGGCGGCGGTGACATCCGCCAGGATCTTGCCGAAATAGGGCGCGAGCACCACGCCCTGCCCCGAATAGCCCGAGGCTGTCAGCACGTTGGGCGCCAGCCGCCGTACGAAGGGCAGGCGCGTGGTGGTGATGCCGAGCGTGCCGCCCCAGGCATAGTCGATGCGCTTGTTTTCGAGCTGCGGGAAGACCTTGAGCATGCGCTTGCGCACGAAGGCCTTCATGTCCGACGGAAAGCCCGAACGATAGTTCTCGCCACCACCGAAGAGCAGGCGTCGGTCCGCCGACAGGCGATAATAGTTCACCACGAAGCGGCTGTCGGCGACGGCATAGTCGTTGGCGATCAGCGCCCTGGCTTCATTGTCCGAGAAAGGCTCGGTCGCCAGGATGAAATTGTTGATCGGCATCACCCGTGCCTCGGTATAGGCGTCGAGCCCGGAGAGATAGCCATCGCCGGCGAGGATCAGCCAGTCGGCGGAAACGCTGCCTTGCGCCGTGCGGACGACCGCCTTGCCGCCCTCGGCCCGGTAGCTGTCGGCACGCGAGCGCTCGAAGACCCGCACCCCGGCATCGAGCGCCGCCGCCCCCAGTCCCAAGGCCAGGTTGAGGGGGTGGAGATGGCCGCCATCATGGTCGACGAAGCCGCCATAATAGCCGCTCGCGCCGAGCACGGCGTCGAGCTCGGCCTTGCCGATCGCCTCGACCTTGTCATAGCCGTAGACCGTCCTGAGCTTTTCGGCATAGGCGTGCGACATCGCCACATAATGCGGCTTGTGGTCGGCGATCAGGATGCCCGACTTGTAGTCGCAGGCGATTTGGTGCCTGGCGATCAGGCCCTTGAGATGGGCCTTGGCGTCCTCGGCCATGCGCCACAACGCCTTGGCGCCGTCCAGGCCGACCAGTTTCTCCAGATAATCCTGGTCGCGGCGCTGGCCCGAATGAACCTGGCCGCCATTGCGCCCCGAGGCCCCAGAGCCGATCTCGGCCGCCTCGAGCAGGATCACCGAAAGCCCTTTTTCGGCAAAGGCGAGCGCGGCACCGAGCCCGGTATAGCCGGCACCGACGATGCAGACATCGGCGCGTTCCGCACCCAGGAGCCGAGGCTGGGCAGGAAGCTTGCGGGCCGTCGCCGTATAATAGGAGTTGGCCGGATGGCCGGTGTTGTCGGTCATGATGTCAGGAGCGCGGATCCTGTCCGCTCTTGAAAATATTGTGCTTGGAGGAGAAAGAGCGGACATCGCGACATAAGGCATGTCGCTGTGATGTCCGCGCTCCCAGAAATGTTACACATTGAGCAATAGATGCTCGCGTTCCCAGGGGCTGATCACCTTCATGAAGGTCTCGTATTCCTGGCGCTTGATCGCGGCATAGGCGGTGACGAAGGACGAACCCATCACCTGGCGGATCGCCTCGCTCTCATCCATTTCCGTCACGGCCTCGAGCAGGCTCTGCGGCAATTCGAAATCGCGGTTCTTGGCATCCGACTCGATCGGCGCCGTCGCCTCGAGTTCCTCCGTCATGCCGAGATAGCCGGCCGCCAGGCTCGCGGCGATGGCGAGATAGGGATTGGCGTCGGAGGAGGGAACCCGGTTCTCGACACGCCTTGCGTCGGGGCCCGAGGGCGGCACGCGCAGGCCCGCCGTGCGGTTGTCATAGCCCCACTGCACGTTGATCGGCGCCATGGAATCACGCGTCAGCCGGCGATAGGAGTTCACATAGGGCGCCAGCATGCACATGATCGCCGGCAGATATTTCTGCTGGCCGGCCAGGAAGGAGAAGAACAGCGGGGTCGGCCCGCCCGTCTCCGGATCGGAAAAGATGTTCTGGCCGCTCTCCGCATCGACGATCGACTGGTGGATGTGCAGCGCCGAGCCCGGCTCGCCCGACATCGGCTTGGCCATGAAGGTGGCATAGATCTTGTGCTGCAGCGAAGCCTCGCGGATGGTGCGCTTGAACAGGAAGACCTGGTCGGCCAATTCCAGCGGATCGCCATGGCGCAGATTGATCTCCATCTGCGCCACGCCATCCTCATGGATCAGCGTATCGATCTCCAGGCCCTGATGTTCGGAATATTTGTAGATGTCCTCGAAGAGAGCGTCGAACTCATTGACGGCCGAGATCGAATAACCCTGCCGGCCGAGTTCCGGGCGGCCCGAACGGCCGATCGGCGGCTTCAGCGGATAGTCGGGATCGGTGTTGGGTTCGACCAGATAGAACTCGATCTCCGGCGCCACCACCGGCTGCCAGCCCTTCTTGCGGTAGAGTTCACGAATGCGGCGCAGCACCTGGCGCGGCGCCTGCTCGACGGGACGGCCGTCGCGCGTCATCGCGTCATGGATGACCTGCGCGGTCGGATCCATCGCCCAGGGCACGGAGGTCAGGGTCGACCAATCCGGCTGCATGAACATGTCGGTATCGGCTTCCACCGCGTCCACCAGCCCGTCATAGGCGGGATACTCACCGGTGATGCACTGATAGAAGATCGAAAGCGGCAGGTTCATCACCGGCGAGGCCAGGAACTTCGACACCGGCATGATCTTGCCGCGGGCGACCCCGCCCTGGTCCGGAACCAGGCACTCGATCTCTTCGATGTCCCGCGCGCGGAACCAGTCCCGCGCGCTCTCGACACCGGAGATGCCGCGCGCGGATTCGATATCCGGCACGCCAGAATGCTCGGGCTTGTCTGACTTCTTCTTTTTGCTCATCGTCGCACACATGCGGCTTCCACCCCGCAGGAAGTGCGGAGCGGCGACCCGAAACATGCGCCGGCGACCTGTTTGACGGCCCAGAAGGGGGCCATCACGCGACTAACCTCCGGTTCGGGCCCTTGGTTTAGGAGGGCGGAGGCGCACGCGCCGCGCATCGGGGAAGACGCGCAAAAGAGGCATCGGTGGACCGACGCTGGCGCCACACTGCCTTCAGCGACAGGCAAAAGTCAATCGGAATGGCCAAAAAATGTGATCACAAAAAATGTGATCACATTTTTGCGTGGATTCGCATTTCCCCTGTAGACCGCCGCCGACTTCCCGGTTTAGGCTGGAATCAATCACCACAAACAGATGGGATACCATGTCTGATACAGGCGGGGGCGGCGCCACGGCGCCCGTGAAGTCGCAGAAGGCGATCGGCGGCGTTCGCCGCAAATTCCAGCCCTGGGCCGATCCAAAAGAAGTTCCCCTCATCCGCTTCGAGAACGTCACCAAGCGCTTTGGCGATTTCGTGGCGGTGAACGAGGTTTCGCTCGACATCTACCCCCGCGAATTCTTCTCCCTGCTCGGCCCTTCCGGCTGCGGCAAGACCACCTTGATGCGCATGCTCGCCGGCTTCGAGCAGCCGACATCGGGGCGCATCACCCTGGCGGGCAAGGATCTGGCCGGCGTGCCGCCCTATGAACGCCCGGTCAACATGATGTTCCAGTCCTATGCGCTGTTCCCGCATATGAGCGTGGCCGACAACATCGCCTTTGGCCTGAAGATGGACAAGATGCCCAAGGCGGAGATCGAGACCCGCGTCGGGCAGATGCTGAAGCTGGTCAAGCTGGAGAAATTCGCCACCCGCAAGCCGCACCAGCTCTCGGGCGGCCAGCGCCAGCGCGTGGCCCTCGCCCGTGCCGTGGCCAAGCAGCCCAAGGTGCTGCTGCTCGACGAGCCGCTCGGCGCCCTCGACAAGAAGCTGCGCGAGGAAACCCAGTTCGAGTTGATGGACATCCAGGTCGAGCTCGGCATCACCTTCGTCATCGTCACGCATGACCAGGAAGAGGCGATGACGATGTCCGACCGCATCGCCGTGATGGACCATGGCAAACTGGTGCAGGTGGCTCCGCCCGGCGAGATCTACGAGCAGCCCAATTCCCGCTATGTCGCCGACTTCATCGGCAACATCAACATCCTCGAGGGCAAGGTCTCCGCCCAGAACGGCAGCTCCCTCACCATCACCTCGCCGAGCAATCAGGCTTTCAGCGTGGACAGTGCCGAACGCTGCTCCGTCGGCCAGAACGTCTTCCTGGCCATCCGCCCCGAAAAGATGCGCATCTCACTCGATGCGCCGGCCACGCCGGGCAATTCGCTGGCGGGCGAGGTGTTCGACATCGGCTATCTCGGCGACTGGACCAATTACCTCGTCGACGTCGCCGGCACCGGGCAGCGCATCCGGGTGTCGCAGGCCAATATGAGCCGCTTCGTCGAACGCCCGATCACCTGGGAAGACAAGGTCCATGTCAGCTTTGCGCCGGATGCCGGCGTCGTCCTGACCAAATAGGAGGGCGACATGGCAGACAAGACCCGAAAGGGCTTCTTCTCCGGCCGCACCGGAGTGATCGCCATTCCCTATCTGTGGCTGGCCATCTTCTTCGCCCTGCCCTTCCTGATGGTGCTGAAGATCTCGCTGAGCCAAATCGAGCTGGGACAGCCGCCCTACACGCCGGTCTTCAACTTCGACGGCACCTGGCAAAGCATTGTGGACTTTGTCTCAGGGCTGAGCTTCGACAATTATTGGACGATGTTCAACATCTGGGGCGAGGATGGCGACACGCTCTATCTCAAAGCCTATCTGTCCAGCGTGGTGATCGCCTTCGTCTCGACGATTCTCCTGCTGATCATCGGCTATCCCATCGCCTACGGCATGGCGCGCGCACCCAAGAGCATGCGCCCGACCCTGCTGATGCTGGTCATCCTGCCGTTCTGGACCTCGTTCCTGATCCGGGTCTATGCCTGGATCGGCATTCTCAAGCCGGAAGGCCTGCTCAACCTGGTGCTGATCAAGCTCGGCATCATTTCCGAACCCCTGCAGATCCTCAACACCAATTGGGCGATCTTCATCGGCATCGTCTATTCCTACCTGCCCTTCATGATCCTGCCGCTCTATTCCACCCTGGAGAAGATGGATCATACCTTGCTGGAGGCGGCGGCGGATCTGGGCTGCAAGCCGATCAAGGCCTTCTGGCTGGTGACCTTCCCGCTCTCCCTGCCCGGCGTGATCGCCGGCTGCATGCTCTGCTTCATCCCGGCCGTGGGCGAGTTCGTCATCCCGGATTTGCTCGGCGGCTCTTCCACGCTGATGATCGGCAAGCAGATGTGGGACCTGTTCTTCTCGAACCGAGACTGGCCGGCGGCTTCCGCCGTCGCCGTGATCCTCCTGATCATCCTGGTCGTGCCGATCACCTATTATCAGCACAGCCAGGCCAAGGCGCTGGAGACCGACCGATGAGCAAGGGTTCTTCCTGGTTCAACATGACCTCGGTCGCCCTCGGCCTCGCCTTCCTCTATCTGCCGATCGTGATCCTGGTGATCTATTCCTTCAACGATTCCAAGCTGGTGACGGTCTGGGGCGGCTGGTCGACGCGTTGGTATGCCGAGCTCTTCCACGACGAAGCCTTCATGAATGCCGCCAGGATCACCCTGATCGTGGCGACCGTTTCCGCCACCATCGCCACCATACTCGGCACGCTCGCCGCCGTGGTCCTGGTGCGCATGGGCCGTTTTCGCGGCCGCATGACCTTCTCGGCCATGGTCTACGCGCCGCTAGTGATGCCCGAAATCATCATCGGCCTGTCGCTCCTGCTGTTCTTCATCTCGCTCGGCGTCGACCGCGGCTTCTGGACCATCACCCTGGCCCATGTCACGCTCACCATGTGCTTCGTCACCGTGGTGGTGCAGTCGCGCCTGCTCAGCTTCGACCGTTCCATCGAGGAAGCGGCCCTGGATCTGGGCTGCCATCCCTTCAAGGCCTTCTTCCTGATCACTCTGCCGATCATCGCGCCGGCGGTGATCTCGGGCTGGATGCTGGCCTTCACCCTGTCGCTCGACGATCTCGTGCTGGCGAGCTTCACCTCCGGACCGGGCTGGAACACGCTGCCGATGCGCATCTATTCCTCTGTGCGCCTTGGCGTGACGCCGGAAATCAACGCGGCCTGCACGCTGATGCTGGCCGTGGTCGCCCTCGGCGTGGTGATCGCCGCCATCTATACCAGCCGGGCCGAGAGAGAGCGCGAGCGCGCGGAGAGGCTGGCTGCGGCCGGCTGATCCGGCCAATCACGACCCCAGGAGAGTTTCAGGCCCTCGCCCCCATGGGGCGGGGGCCTTTTCGTTTAGCCACCCTGGGCCTGTGGTCCGCGCCTGACGCGCCCCCTGCCCGCCACTCCTCATGACAGACCTCAATAGACCTAAATCAAACATTTTCTAACATAATCGCTCTTGCGATGTTATATTTTGTTGAATAGCATGCCGTTCAATCGACGGAATCGGCAGGCGCTGCCGTAGGCGCATCCGAGTTCGGCTTAGAAAAAATCGGCCATACTCATCATTTTCTCAGTGATTCTCGTCATTTTTATCAGAATTGACGCAGTCTTGCCGAGAGATGGGAAGCCGAAGCGCCATAGGGAACTGCACATCGGCGATGGAAGCGGCTGGCAATCATGTTTGATTCTGTTCTTTTTCGGGTCTCGACGCTCGCCTCTCTCGCAGCGCGCTAGGAAGTATCATGGCATCTATCGAACTCGACCATGTCTCCAAGCTCTACGCCAATGGCGCCTATGGCGTACGCGACGTCGACCTGACCATCCCGGACGGCGAGTTCGTCATCTTTCTTGGCCCGTCCGGCTGCGGCAAGTCGACCACCTTGCGCATGATCGCCGGGCTGGAAGGCATTTCTTCCGGCGATCTGCGCATCGGCGGCAAGAGCATGACCCGGGTTGCCCCGCGCGACCGCAACATCGCCGTGGTGTTCCAAAGCTATGCCCTCTATCCGCATATGAGCGTGCGCCAGAACATGGCGTTCGGCCTGAAGATGCGCGGCGCCGACGCCGCCACCATCGATGCCAAGATCGCCGATGCCGCCCAGTTGCTCGGCCTGCAGAACCTGCTCGGCCGCAAGCCGGCCGCGCTTTCGGGCGGCCAGCGCCAGCGCGTCGCCCTGGGGCGGGCCATCGTGCGCGAGCCCGCCGCTTTCCTGCTCGACGAGCCTCTCTCCAATCTCGACGCCCAGCTTCGGGCCGAAATGCGCCTCGAACTCATCAAGCTCCATCGCCGCCTCGGCCGCACCATCGTGCATGTCACCCATGACCAGGTCGAGGCGATGACGATGGGCGATCGCATCTGCATCATGCGGGAGGGCCGGCTGGTCCAGTCCGGGCGGCCGCTCGAGGTCTATGCCAATCCGGCCAACACCTTCGTGGCCCGCTTCCTCGCGACACCGCCGATGAACCTGATCCCGGCCAGGCTGGAAGGGACGCCGGCCGAAGGCCTTGCGGTGGTGACGGATGCCGGCGCCAGGCTGGCCGTGCCGGCCCGCCACCATGCCTCCTATGGCGGGCGCGCCGGCCGCCGCGTCATCCTCGGCGTCCGGGCTGAGGACTTCTACGAGACCCAGCAGCATCCCGACTGGCAGAAAATCGCGATCCGCGTCGTCGCCATCGAAGCCCTCGGCGCCGAGAACATCCTGATCGGCCAGATCGCCGGCGAAAGCGGGGCCGGCGACAAGCCACTGGAGATCGCGGCGCGCCTCGGGCGCAATTTCACCGCCCCGATCGGAGCGACGGTGGAGCTCTATGTCGATACCCTGCCCATGCACCTGTTCGACCCTGAAACCGAGCAGGTGATCGCCAGGCCGGCGCTGACGGGAGGAGCCTGACGACGATGGGCAGCGACAGTGAGACCATTCCCTTCCGCCGGCGCTTCGGCCTGCATTTCGGCCTCTGCCTCGCCTGCGCCCTCATCCTGCTGCCACCGCTCTGGGTGCTCAGGACCAGCTTCCTGCCCGAGCAGCTCTCCTACAGCAGCGAGTTGATGCCGGCCTTCACCACCGAGAACTACGCCGCGCTGATCTCCAGCCGCTTCGGCGGCTCCTATCTCAACAGCCTGGTCGTGGCCCTCGGCTCGGTGTTGGTCGCCCTGCCCTTCGCGGCGACCACCGGCTATGCCTTCGCCCGCTTCCGCACCGGCGGGCGCTGGGCACGGTTCATCGTGCTGGCCACCCAGATGCTGCCACCGGTGGCGCTGGTGCTGCCGACCTTCACGCTGTTCCGCAGCCTGGAACTCTCCAACTCGCTGACCGGGCTGATCATCGTCTATGCCGCCCTCAACCTGCCCTTCCTGACCTGGATCCTGATGGGCTTCTTCGAGGGCCTGCCGATCGATCTCGAATGGGCCGCCATGACCGACGGCGCCACCGCCTGGGGAGCGTTCTGGCGCATCGTGCTGCCAGTATCGCTGCCCGGCATCGCCGCCGCCGGCGTGCTCGGTTTCATCCTGGCCTGGAACGAGTTCCTGTTCGCGCTGGTGCTGAGCGGACCGGCCACCGCGACCATACCGGTGGCGCTCGCCGCGCTGCAGACCTCCAACGGCGTGCAGATCGCCAAGGTCTCGGCCGGGGTCATCCTCGCCATCCTGCCTCTGGTCATCGCCTCGCGCTTCATCCAGCGCTTCATCGTCCAGGGACTGACTTTCGGCAGCGTCAAATAGGCCGGCAACACAGAGCGGCAACAAAGCCGCACATCACGGAGAGAGGGATAGAGCCATGATCTGGAACGAGAATCGCCTGAAAAGGACGCTGCTGGCGGCAGCCGGCACGGCGATGCTGCTGGGCACTTCGCTGTCGCCGGCGGCCGCGGAGACGGTCACCCTGCGCGCACTGATGGAGGACGTGCCGGAAACCAAGATCATCGAGGCGCTGCTGCCGGAATTCGAGCAGAAGACCGGCATCAAGGTCGAATTCGAGAAGATCGGCTATCCCGACATGCACGACAAGCTGGTGGCCCAGCTCACGGGGCCGCAGAGCTACTACAATCTGCTCGAGGTCGATTTCCTCTGGGCCGGCGAATTCCCGGCGGCGAACTGGCTCGTCGATCTCAAGCCCCTGGTCGAGAAGAGCAAATACGATCTCGGGGCCTTCATACCCTCCACCGTCGAGCTGCTCGGCGGCAGCCAGGACAAGCTCAACCTGGTGCCGATGTACAATTACTCGATGGGCCTGCTCTATCGGAAGGACCTTCTCGCCGACGAAAAGCTGAAGGCGGCCTATAAGAGCGCCACCGGCAAGGAGCTCGCCCTGCCCACCTCGCTGGAAGACTATGTGGCGATTTCCAAATTCATGAAGGCCAACGCCAAGGTCGCGGGCGCGGCGATGCAAGGCCAGCGCGGCGATCCGAACAGCATGGAATTCTCCAACTACCTGTTCTCGGCGGGCGGGGCCTATCGCGACGCCGCCGGCAGGGCCAGTCTGAACACGCCGGAGGCCAAGAAGGCCCTGGACCTCTATGTCGACAACATCCAGAACGGCGCCCAGCAGGGCGCGACCTCGGCCACGCTCGACGACACCATGCGGCTGATGTGCTCGGGCGCGGCCTTCTCCATGGTGACCTATTGGTGGATGCTGCCGCAGATGGACGATGCCGCCAAATGCCCGACGGTGGCCGGCAAGGTCGGGCTATCAGTGATGCCCGGCGGCCATGGCGAGAGCGGCGGCTGGGGCTGGGGCATTCCCAAGAACACCACGCCGGAAGAGCAGGAAGCGGCCTGGACCTTCATCCAATGGGTGCAGAGCAAGGAGATCTCGGTCAAGCGCGCCCTGCAGGGCCACGCACCCGTGCGCTCCGACGTCTACAAGGATGCCGAGGTGCTGAAGAAGTACCCCTTCTACGCGACGGCCGAATCCGTGGTGGCGAGCGGCAAGTCCTTCCCGATCTTCACCTATTCGGCCCAGTACGAGGACGTGCTCGGCACGCAGCTCTCACTCGCGGCCGGCGGCCAGGCGACGTCCGAGGCGGCGCTGAAGGCGGCCTCCGACGGTTTGCAGCAACTGCTCGACAAGTGACCTTGCCCCGGCGCGGTCTTCGGGCCGGGCCGGTTCTGCCCTAGAGCAAAGCGCGTTCAAGCGTGAACGCTAATTTGCTCTAACTCATTGTTCTGACGCGTCTTTGCGATTCTAGGTGACTCCGTCCAATCGCAAAACGCTATAGAAACCAGAGCAAAGCGCGATTTCTACAAAATCGCATCTTTTCTCTACCCCTTGTTTTGACGCGTTTTCTCAGGCGAAAAGTCTGCCAACTTTTCATGAAAACGCTCCAGTGGTGCGACAGATGAGCGTGATGGGATTGGCCGGACGCAGCCGGGAATGGCGGATCGGATGGGCTTTCGCCCTGCCCGGCCTCCTGCTGCTCGCCATCGTGATGGGTTTTCCGCTGGTCTATGCCTGCATCCTGTCGATCTCGTCGATGACGCTGATCAAGCCCAGCCTGATGCCGCTGGTGGGCTTCAAGAACTTCGCGTCGATGCTCGCCGACCCGCTGTTCTGGAATGCCCTGTGGCTTACCGTGCGCTATTCGGCCATCACCGTGATCGGCGAGTTTGTGATCGGCCTCGGCATCGCCCTGATGCTCAACCGTACCGTGCACATGAAGCCGGTCTATTTCGCCATCCTCACCATTCCGATGGCGATGTCGCCGATCTCGGTCGCCCTGATCTGGCGCATGCTGCTGCAGCCCAATCTCGGTATCGCCAACCATCTGATGGAGAGCTTCGGCCTGCCCCGGCTCGACTGGCTGGGCACGCCGGGCATGGCGTTGTGGACCATGGCGGCCATCGACATCTGGCAGCAGATGTCCTTCGTGGTGCTGATCCTGGCCGCCGGTCTCGCCGCCCTGCCGCGTGATCCCTATGAGGCCGCCGAGGTCGACGGCGCGCGGGCATGGCAGCAATTCTTCTACATCACCCTGCCGATGCTGCGGCCGGTGGCGGCCATCACCGTCATCATCCAGCTGATCAACGAGTTCCGCACCTATGACCTGCCCTATGTGCTCACCAAGGGCGGGCCCGGCAACGCCACGGAGGTGCTGAGCTTCTTCGCCTATCGCCGGGCCTTCCTCGGCCTCTCGCTCAATGAGGGAGCGGCAGCAGCCTTCGTGCTCCTGGTGATCGTGCTCGCCCTCACGGTGATCTTCTTCGCCGTATTGGAGCGCTCGCAGGCCGGCGAAACCGGGCGCTGAACGGAGCCTACTGCGCCGCCGAAGCCGGTGGCGTTTTGCCGGTGTCCTGCGTGACGTCCCGCCCCGGCCGGATGAAGCTGCGCAGCAATGGAGCGGCCGCACCCGAACGGCGGATCAGAGCCTCGGTGTCGGGCTCGACCACCGGCACCTCCCAGCCGCCATAGACGCGGAAGGGCAGGCGGAAGGGATTGGCAGCATCGGCATCGCTCCAATTGGCCACGCCGGCCATGTCGAGGCTGCGCAGGGCGATATTGGCATCCCCCGTCAACGACACCGAAAGGGAACCGTTCTCCATGCGGCAGTCGGCGGTCTTGGCCATGCCATCGGTGATCTTGAAGCTGGCCTTGGCGAGGTCGAAGGTGGTGCGGCCGCCATAGGAGGATTCGAAACGGGCCGAGAGCGGCCGCCGCTCGATCTTCTGCATCAGACTGGCGAGATCGATGCCGACCAGGGAGCCGCCGGCGACGCTGATATCGGCCCGTCCCTGCAGCGAGCGCGACAGGTCGGCGATGGAAGCGCCGGTGCCGCTGACGGCCATCGTCCCGGTGCCGGTTCCTTCCAGACGCCGGAAACCGAAGAGATCGCCGAGTGCGCCGCCCATGTCGACGCCCTCAAAGCTGGCGGCGGCGGCGAGTTCGGTCATCTTGTCGGAAGGCTTGAGCGCAATGGTGCCCTTGAGCGTGCCGCCATAGGCGACGGCCTCGCTGAGGGCGAGCTCGAGCTGACCGTTGCGGGTGGAGACGGTTGCCGCGGCGCGGCCGAGACGGACCTTATCGATGGTCGTCTCGCCGGCCGAAATGCGCAGATCGAGGTCGCTGACCAGTAGGCTGTTGATGCTGATATGATCGGCACGCCATTTGCGCGGACGGCCATCGGCAAGGTGGAGTTCATTGGAATAGGCGCTGAGGTCGAGCGTATCGGCGGCAAGCGTGCCGCTGACCTTGGGGCGCTCCTTGCCGAATTCGACGGTGAGCGAGCCTTCCGCCTCGTTGCCGTCGAGCGAGAGCTGAACCTCGTTGAGCGAAATGGCGCTGTGATCGAGCGTCAGGGGCGACTGCAGGTCATAGGCGGCGAGGCTGCGCCCGGCCGGCAGGCCGAAGCCGAGCCAGCGCAGCGTGTCGCGCAACGACGTGCCGCTGGCCGAGACCTTGCCGTCCAGCCGCCCCTCCCCGTCCAGCGTGCCGCTGGCGGCAAGATTGAGCGTATCGCCCTTGATGCGCGCCCGCATGTCCGACTTGCCACCCGCGATCAGGCTGGCGGGATCGGCGAGCGCCACGGCAATTTCGGCCTCGCGGTCGCGCCAATTGATCACGCCGGCCGCCGACATCGCATCGCTGCGGCCGGCCCAGGCGAACGTGACGTCATCGACCGAAACGGAGGTGACCCGGCCCAGGGCGCTGTCGTCATAACGGATGGTGCCGTCGACGAGACGAATGGTCTTGACCGGCATCGGCTTGTCGAAGCGCCCGGCGGCGGCCTCGGCCAACACGCCCTCCTTGAATTCCCACGAGCGCGCGCCATTCTTGCCCGCGGTGAGGCCGATGCTGGCACGCTTGAGCATCAGGCCCGATATTTCGATGCGCCCGATCACCAGCGGCGCCAGGCGCAGCGTGCCCTGCATCTTGTCGGCCACCAGCAGCGGCGGCAGGCCTTCGG
Source organism: Labrys sp. LIt4 (assembly GCF_017813775.1). NCBI lineage: Bacteria > Pseudomonadati > Pseudomonadota > Alphaproteobacteria > Hyphomicrobiales > Xanthobacteraceae > Labrys > Labrys sp. LIt4. Next base: position 338,279 of record NZ_JAGIPY010000001.1, on the reverse strand, counting down.
CACCGGGAATGGTGACCTTCTCGATCATCAGCGTCGGCAACGGCGCCCAGGCCAGATGGACCTGGCCCTCTATGACGGGCGTACGGCCGGTCAGGGCGACGATCTCGCGGGTGAAGGTATCACGCAGCACGCTTTCCGGCGTCATCCACGGCACCGTCAGCACCACGGCAAGGAGCGCAGCAGCGATAGCGGCCAGGAATAGCCCAATACGCTTCATGCCGTTTCCGCGCCTCGCTCGATCAAAGGGTGGTTGGTGACCTCTGCCATGCGCCCGGGCGACGGAGCTGAATCACAAACTCGATGCATTATAAATGGCAGTCCATCGTGGTAAAAGCGAGGCTTGGTTATGGCAAAGCCGCCATGCGGGGAAAAGCAGCGGTCGCCGGCCATGACGGGTACGATACAATCGCGTGCCTTCCATTCCGCCAGCATGGGCCGCCATGGTTAAGAAAGCCGGAAGAGCCGGCGCGCGCCTCTTCCATGGGGCTTTTCTGCGTTTATCGGGCAGGCGACCCGATCAGATACACCATATGAAACGGCTCCTGCCCCGGCTCCCCGAGCGATATTCTCTCGCACCGCCACGGCAGCGCCGAGGCCGTCAGGCTGGCCTCGAAGGCCGCCGACCGGGTGGCCGACCACAGGCCGGCAACACCGCCCGGGGCAAGGGCGCGGGCGATGCGATCGATCCCCTCGCCCGAATAGAGCGCGTGGTTGGGCTCGTGCACGACATAATCGGGGCCATTGTCGGTGTCGAGCAGAATGGCGTCGAAGCCGGCGGGCTCGGCGGCGATGATCTCGGCGACGCTGCCGGTGCGCACGGTCACGCGGCCGTCCGCCAGCGGATGGCCGGCGAGCGGCGCGAGGACGCCCCGGTTCCAGGCAACGATTTCGGGCAGGAGTTCGCAGACGAGAATATGCGCCTGCGAACCGACGCCATCGAGCGTCGCCCTCAGCGTATAGCCCATGCCGAGGCCGCCGATCAGGATGCGGGGCGCCTGCGTCCCGAGGCGGCGGCAGACGGTCTCGGCCAGCACGATCTCCGAGCGGGGATCATGGTTCGACATCAGCTCCCAGCCATTGAAGCGGATGTCGAAGAGACCGCCGCGGCGGCGCAGGACGATCCGGTCTCCGTGCGCCGTCACCACGCTGTCGAGTTCCGTCCAGATCTCCATCACCCGCTCCATCCTACAGGAGACGGTCTTATAGCAGGGGCGACGGCAAAGGCTTCAGCCCTTGCCGCGGGCCTGCGATCGGCCGGCGCCGCCGAGGGGTTTTCGAGCGAAGCTCGGATCCCGGTCGAAACGGATTGGTGCATTACCCTCTTCCTTAGATCGCGAAATCGTCATACTGCAGTTGCGAAGAGCGATGCGGCAATGCCGGAAACTCTGCAAAGGGAAGCGCCGAAGCAAAGGGAAACAGCCGAGGACATGGCCAAGGAAACCACTGCCCAGGAAACCACTGCCAAGGAAGCCGCTGCCAAGGAACCCGCCGGCAAGCCGGCGTCGGACGAGGTGCTGGCGGGTGACATCGAGGTCCCTGCCGATCCGGCCGACAACAAGCCGCTATGGACCCCCTCGCCCGCACGCGTCGCGGGAACGCAGATCGCCGCCATCATCGCCGCCGCCAATGCCCGCCACGGCCTGAGCCTGAAGACCTATCGCGACCTGCATCGCTGGTCGGTCGAAAGCGCCGCCGACTTCTGGAACCTGATCTGGGACGACAGCGGCATCAAGGGCGAGAAGGGCGAGCGGCTCGCCAGCGATCTCGACGACATGCTCAAGGCCCGCTTCTTTCCCGATGCCAAGCTGAACTTCGCCGAGAACCTGCTGCCGCGCAGCGACGACGAGCCTGCCCTGATCTTCCAGGGCGAGGACAAGGCGAGCCTCTCTTTGAGCTGGCGTGAGCTCACCGACCTCGTCTCGCGCCTGCAGCAGGCCATGCGGGCCGAAGGGGTACAGGTCGGCGATCGCGTCGCTGCGATGATGCCGAACCGGCCCGAGACGGTGGCGATCATGCTGGCGGCCGCCTCGATCGGCGCGATCTTCTCCTCCTGCTCCCCCGATTTCGGCGAACGCGGCGTGCTCGACCGCTTCGGTCAGATCACGCCCAAGCTGTTCTTCGCCATCGACGGCTACTGGTATGCCGGCAAGCGCATCGACAACGGCGCCAAGGTGATCGCCATCGCCGCCGAACTCGGCTGCAAGACGGTGGTGGTGCCCTATCTCGGCGAGGCCGAGACGGTGGCGGCCAAGATCCCGGAAGGCACCACGCTGGCCATCCTCACCGCGCCCTACCGGGCCAAGCCGGTGGCGTTCGAAGCGCTGCCCTTCCACCAGCCTCTGTTCATCCTCTATTCCTCCGGCACCACGGGCGTGCCCAAATGCATCGTGCATGGCGCCGGCGGCACGCTGCTGCAGTTGGTCAAGGAACATCGCCTGCAATGCGACTTGCGGCCGGGCGAGCGCAGCTTCTATTTCACCACCTGCGGCTGGATGATGTGGAACTGGCTGATCGCAGGCCTGGCCAATGGCGAAACGCTGCTGCTCTATGACGGCTCACCCTTCCACCCGGATGCGAGCGTGCTGTTCGGTTTCGTCACGCGCGAGAAGGGCGTGATGTTCGGCACCTCCGCCAAATATATCGACGCAGCCCACAAGGCCGGACTGGTGCCGCGCGAAACCCATGATCTGAGCGCGATCCGGCTGATGACCTCGACCGGCTCGCCCCTGTCGCCGGAGGGTTTCCGCTGGGTCTATGAGGACGTGAAGAGCGATCTCCACCTCGCCTCCATTTCGGGGGGGACCGATATCGTCTCCTGTTTCGTGCTCGGCGACCCCACTTCGCCGGTATGGTCCGGCGAGATCCAGGCGCCCGGCCTCGGCATGGCGGTCGATGTGTGGAACGACGATGGCCAGAGCGTGCGCGAGGAGAAGGGTGAGCTGGTTTGCACCCGTCCCTTCCCGTCCATGCCAGTGATGTTCTGGAACGATGAAGGGGGCCACAAATACCGGGCTGCCTATTTCGAGCGCTTCGACAATGTCTGGCACCATGGCGACTTCGCCGAATGGACCCGCCATGGCGGACTGATCATCCACGGCCGCTCGGACGCCACCCTCAATCCGGGCGGAGTGCGCATCGGCACCGCCGAGCTCTACGCCCAGGTAGAGAAGATCCCCGAGGTGCTGGAATCGCTCGCCATCGGCCAGGACTGGCAGGGCGACGTGCGCATCGTGCTGTTCGTGCGCCTGCGCGAAGGCATGGCCCTGGACGACGCCCTCGTCGATCGCATCAAGCGCCAGATCCGCACCGGTGCCTCGCCGCGCCATGTGCCCGCCAAGATCATCGGCGTCACCGACATTCCGCGCACGAAATCCGGCAAGATCACCGAGCTTGCCGTGCGCGACATCGTCGCCGGCCGTTCCGTCAAGAACCAGGAGGCCCTGGCCAACCCCGAAGCGCTGGCTCTCTACAAGGACCTGCCGGCGCTGAGGGATTAAGAAAGAGGCCCCGCTTACGAGCCGTTCGGATCGGCAGGTTCAAAATCGCGACAATGTTGTTTCTTGCCGGGGCCGACCCGGCAATGACAAGATGATCCTCGCGCCGGCATGTCCGGCGCGCCTCAAAACCCATCAGGAACCGGCAACAGTGCACGCTTCGCGCATAGGCAGGGACATCACGAAGGCCGCCGTCACGGCCTTCGCCGTCTATGCGCTGCTGGTCAACAGCCTGCTGATGGGCGTACTGATGGCGCCGCAATTGCGGGCCGACACGCTCGACCGCAATCTCGCCGCGCTCGAAATCGTCTGCGCCGGCAACGGCATGGGCATCACCGATGCGGGATCAGTCCCGCCCGCAGACCATCGCGGCCATGAGGCGGAGTGCTGCATCCTCTGCCCCGGCTTCGGCGGGCCGGCCTCACCCGCCGGCATCGACCTGCCGCGGCGCCTTTCCATCTTGGCGGCCCTCGCCCCCTGGGCGGCGGACAGCCGCATTCCCCCTTCCCTCCATCGCGCGGCTGCCCACCCGCGCGGACCGCCGATGGCGTGACCTGAGAACGACCACCCCTTCGCTTTCGGCCTGACGCCGCCCGCAGCTTTCGGTTGCGAGCAGGCGGACGGCAACTCAGGACACCGCCATGACCATCTCCCACGGCGCGGACACCCTCGCGGTCGTTCCGCCCTCGCGCCTGTCGCTGCAGCGCGCCATCTGGCGCTGGCATTTCTATGCCGGCCTCCTCTGCGTCCCCTTCATGATCCTGCTGGCCGTCACCGGCTCGCTCTATCTGTTCAAGGACGAGATCAACCACACGCTCTTTGCCTATCGAACCGTCGTCGCCAATCCCGGCACGCCGGCCCTGTCGCCGGAAGAGCTGGTCGACAAGGCTCTCGAAGGCAGGCCCGAAGCCGCCGCCACGGCCTATGCCGAGCCCGCCGACGCCACCTCTTCGGCCAAGGTCACCTACAGGGACGACAGCGGCAAATACTATGTGTACCTCGATCCCTATAGCGGCGCCGTGCTCGACACGCTGCGCGCCGACCGCGAACCGATGTGGCTGATCAAGAAGATCCATAGCCTGGAACTGTTCGGCACCTTCACCAACCGGCTGATCGAGGCCGTGGGCGGCTTTGCCCTCATCCTGGTGATCACAGGGATCTATCTGTGGTGGCCACGCGGCCAGAGCGGGGGCGTGGTGACTGTCCGCGGCACCCCGGCACGCAGGGTGTGGTGGCGCGACCTCCATGCCGTCACCGGCGCCTTCGCAGGGCTGGTGATCTTTTTCCTGGCGGCCAGCGGCCTGCCCTGGGCCGGTTTCTGGGGCAAGCAGCTCAATGGGTTCGCGACGCAGGCGGGCCTCGGCTATCCCACCCAGCTCTGGGATGAGACCCCCACTTCCACCGTGCCGCTGCAGGACGTCGTCAGCAAGGCCGGCTGGACGGTGGAGAATTCGCCGGTGCCCCAATCGGCCCTGCCTTACACCCATGCGATCGGGCTCGATCGCGCCGTCGCCGTCGCGCGCGGCCTCGGCATCGCGCCCGGCTTCGAAATGGCGCTGCCGACCGAAGAAAACGGCGTCTACACCGCGGCGATCTTCCCGGACGATCTGTCCAAGGAGCGCACCATCCATATCGACCAATATTCGGGCAGGCCGATCGTCGACCTCAAATTCGAGGATTTCGGCGGCGTCGCCAAGGCGATCGAGTTCGGCATCAACGTGCATCAGGGCCAGCAATGGGGCCTTGCCAACCAGCTCGTGATGCTGGCGACGTGCCTGGCCGTCGTCCTCGCCAGCGTTTCCGGCGTGATGATGTGGTGGAAGCGCCGCCCCACCGGCAAGCTCGGCGTGCCGCCCTATCCCAGCGACTCGCGCGTCTACCGCGGCCTGTGGATTGTCGCCATCGCCGTCGGCCTCGCCTTCCCGGTCACCGGCCTTGCCATCATGGTGATGGTGGCGCTGGATCTCCTCGTCATCCGCACCGTGCCGCCTCTGCGCCGCGCCTTCGGATAGAGGAATCCCGGGAGCGCGGATGTCCCGTCCGCATCTTCCACTTGCGAGCATGCCGTTTTTGAAAGGCGGACAAGGACGTCGGCGTTTCCCGGAACGGTGGCGCAGTTGACATGAGGCCCGCTTCGCGGTTTGGCTCTGCCTGAAACGGGGGAGCAACAGGCTTGGCGGGCAAACGGACGGTAAAGCACTGGCGGACGGCCTTGTTCTGGCTGTGCGCCCTGCTGCTTGCCGGCGCCCAGGCGCCGGCCGCCTTTGCCCACCACCCCTCCGGCGATGGCAGCGGGGCCGGCATTCCCATCCCCAATCTCACCCATGGCCAGATGGCCGTGATTGCCGACAACATGCCCGCGATTCTTGCCCTCGCCGATCGTCAGACGGGGCTCGACGAGACCGCGCGCCGGCTGCGCGCCTTCGTCGACTGGCAGTATTTCTTCTGCTTCCGCGGGCTGGTCCCGGGCAGCCTGAAGGACGAGGAAAGCCCCTTCAACGAATGCAGCCATGCCTATCTCGCCGGCACGCAGGCCCTGCTTCTCGAACTCAGGCAGACGCGTGGAGACCGCGCGGAGGTGCGCGCCCTCGTCGAGAAGGTCGGGCTCGACATGGCCAGGAACAATGCCGCGCTGGTGCTTTGCCGCTTCAGCGGCGAGGCGTTCAGCACCGCCGACGTGGTGTCGCCGCGCTGGAGCGAGGTGCCCGGGCATCCCCCGAGCCTGGCGACTTTCGGCGGTCTCGCCTTTCTGATCGGCGGAGCCCTCTGGCTCGGCCTGCGGCGACGCACCGCGCCCGTTACGGGTCCCCTGCCGGCCGGATGAGGGTTTGCGGACGACAATAGGGCTTGCACGAAGCGATGATTGCCTGTCGGATGGTCTGACCATTCGATTTCCGACGGCTTTCATTCTGCCATGCGCATCCTCGTCCTCCAGCACCTCTCTTCCGAGCATCCCGGCATTTTCCGCTCCTTCTTCGCCCGCGACGGCGTCGAATGGGACGCGGTGGAACTCGACGAGGGCGGCACCATCCCGGCGCTCGAACCTTATGATGCGCTCTGGGTTATGGGCGGCGCCATGGATGTCTGGGACGTCGATCAGTTTCCCTGGCTGATCGAGGAAAAGCGTGTCATCCGCCGCTGGGTACGCGAACTCGGCAGGCCTTATCTCGGTATCTGCCTCGGCCACCAATTGCTCGCCGATGCGCTCGGCGGCACCTGTGGGCCGCAGATCCCGCCCGAAGTCGGCGTCTTCGATGTCGAGGTGACGCAGGCCGGCCGGGCAGACCCGCTTTTCGACGGCCTCGCGCCGCGCTTTCCGGTGCTGCAATGGCATTCGGTGCGCGTCGCCCAAGCGCCCGAGGGCACCGAGGTGCTGGCCTCCTCGCCCCTCTGCCCGGTTCAGGCCATCCGTGCCGCGCCGCGCGCCTGGGGCATGCAATATCACGTCGAGGCCGAGAATGCCGCCGTGCAGCAATGGGGCTGCGTGCCCGAATACAGGGCCGCCCTGGAGCGCACCAATGGCGAAGGCGCCATGGAACGCCTGCAGGCCGACATCGCCGCCCATGCCGAGGGCTTCGAGGCCAACGCCGCCATTGTCTATCGAAATTTCATGCGGCTCGCGCGATAATGGCGGCAAAAATTCAATAGGACATGCATGATTACTACCTTGAGGCCGTAAAAATGGCCCCTATAGCGTTTTGTGATTTGAAGGAGGCACTTCGAATCGCAAAGACGCGTTGGAACAAGGAGTTAGAGCAAATAAGCGTTCACGCTTGAACGCGCTTTGCTCTGGTAGAGCTGAATGCATCGGCGCGGTGCCGGATTCGGCGCTGCAGGAGGAAATCGACCATGCCTGAAGGCACCCCGTTGACCACCGGCATTCCGATGCCGCCTCCCGATCCGGCCATCCTGGCGCGACGGCAGGCGATCGTCGACGGGCTGGCCGGGCTGGTGCCTCCGGCGAACCTGATCGTCAGCGAGGACGAGCGCCGCGCTTATGAGACGGACGCCTTCACCGCCTATCGCGCCGTGCCGCTTGCCGTGGTGCTGCCCGAGACCACCGAGGAGGTGGCGGCGATCCTGAAATTCCTCAACCAGGAAGGCGTGCCCGTCATTCCCCGGGGCGCCGGCACCTCGCTCGCCGGCGGCGCCCTGCCCCAGGCTGATGCCGTAGTCGTCGGCCTGTCCAAGATGAGCAAGGTGCTGGAACTGCGCTTCGAGGACCGGCTGGCGCGCGTGCAGGCCGGCATCACCAATCTCGGCATTTCCGGCGCCGTCTCGCATGAGAGCTTCTTCTACGCGCCCGATCCCTCCAGCCAGCTCGCCTGCACCATCGCCGGCAATATCGCCATGAATTCCGGCGGGGCGCATTGCCTGAAATATGGCGTCACCACCAACAACATCCTCGGCGTCAGGCTGGTCACCATGGCGGGCGAGATCCTCGACATCGGCGGCGATGCCATGGATGCCGACGGCTATGACCTGCTCGGCGTGGTCATCGGCTCGGAGGGCCAGTTCGGCATCGTCACCGAGGCCACGGTGCGCATCCTGCCGATGGCCGAAGGCGCCCGCCCCATGCTGGTGGGCTTCGCCACGCCCGAGGAAGCGGGGCGCTGCGTCGCCGCCATCATCGCCTCCGGCATCATTCCCGTCGCCATCGAATATATGGACAAGCTCGCCATCGAGATCACCGAGGGCTTTGCGCATGCCGGCTATCCGCTCGATGCCGGCGCCATGCTGATCATCGAGGTCGAGGGCTCGGATGCCGAGATCGACCGGCTGCTCGGCCTGATCTCCACCATGGCGCGCCAGCACGGCGCCACCACGATCAAGATTTCGAAGTCCGAAGCCGAAAGCGCGGCGATCTGGAAGGGGCGGAAATCGGCTTTCGGGGCCACCGGCCGCATCGCCGACTATATCTGCATGGACGGCACCATCCCGACCGGCCAGCTGCCGATGGTGCTCAAGCGCATCGATGAGATTACCGAAAGCCATGGCCTGCGCGTCGCCAATGTCTTCCATGCCGGCGACGGCAATCTGCATCCCCTGGTGCTCTACAACGTCAACGACGCCGACCAGCGCGAGAAGGCCGAGGCCTGCGGCTTCGACATCCTGCGGCTCTGCGTGGAGGCCGGCGGCTGCCTGACCGGTGAGCACGGCGTCGGCATCGAAAAGCGCGATCTGATGCGCGAGCAATTCGCTCAGGCCGATCTCGACCAGCAGCGTGACCTCAAGCTCGCCTTCGATCCGAAATGGCTGCTCAATCCGGCCAAGGTCTTCCCCCTCGACATGCGTCCGGGAGGCTGGGCGGCATGACGGTGTTCTCGCCCAGCAGCGAAGCGGAAATGGCCGGCATCGTCGCCGAAGCCTTCCGGAATACGATTCCCCTCGCCGTGACCGGCGGCGGCTCGAAGGCCGGCATCGGTCGGCCCGTCAGCGCCGCAACTCAGCTCGATACGCAAAACCTCACCGGCATCACGCTTTACGAACCGGCCGAGATGGTGATCGGCGCCAGGGCCGGCACGTCCCTGACCGAGCTCACCGCAACCCTCGATGCCCGCGGCCAGATGCTGCCCTTCGAGCCGGGCGACTGGCGGCGGCTGCTCGACACCGCTCCGAACGAACCCACGGTCGGCGGCCTGGTCGCCGCCAATCTTTCCGGGCCACGCCGGATCGTCGCCGGCGCCTGCCGGGACAGCCTGATCGGCGTGCGCTTCGTCAACGGCAAGGGCGAGACCATCAAGAATGGCGGTCGGGTGATGAAGAACGTCACCGGCTACGACCTGACCAAGCTGATGGCGGGCTCCTGGGGCACGCTCGGCATCCTGACCGAGGCGATCTTCAAGGTGCTGCCCAAGCCCGAGGCCAGTGCCAGCCTGGTCTGGCAGGGCCTCGACGATGGCCAGGCCGTCGCCCTGATGTCTTCGGGCCTGGGCAGCCCCTTCGAGGTTTCGGCGGCCGCACACGTGCCGGCCGATCTTGCCTCCGGCACGGCCCTGACGGTGCTGCGGCTGGAAAATTTCGAAAGCTCGATCGCCTATCGGCAGGAGCGGCTCGGCAGCCTGCTCAAGCGCTTCGGTGACTATGCGGTGCTCGGGCAGCAGGATTGCCGCAGCTTCTGGTTCGACATCGCCGATGTCGCACCGCTGGCCCAGCAGGACGGCATGATCTGGCGCCTTTCGGTGGCACCCTCCAAGGCCGCCGCCCTGGGCGCCTCTCTGCGCTGGCTCGGCGAGATCAGGCTGTTCTACGATTGGGGCGGCGGCCTGATCTGGCTGCTGGCACCCGAGACGGCGGAATTCGCCAAGGCGATCGTCTCCGCGACCAAGGCAGAAGGCGGCCATGCCATGCTGATCAAGGCCAGCGCCGATTTCCGGACCGGCTCCTTTCACTTCGGTGCGCAGGAGGGGCCGCTCGCCGCCCTGAGCGCCAGGGTGAAGCAGGCCTTCGACCCCGCCAACATCCTCAATACCGGGCGGCTGGGTTGAGTGGCAACAACACAATCTGTGTCGCGTCATTGCGAGCGCAGCGAAGCAATCCAGCAGCCCCAGATACGGTGCTTGCAGGCCTGTGGATTGCTTCGCTACGCTCGCAATGACGGCATAACTGGACCGGATCAACGCATGCAGACGAATTTCTCCCCGGCCCAGCTCGCCGACCCGCATATGAAGGAATCGGAGCAGATCCTGCGCACCTGCGTGCATTGCGGCTTCTGCACCGCCACCTGCCCGACCTATGTGCTGCTCGGCGACGAGCTCGATTCCCCGCGCGGGCGCATCTACCTGATCAAGGACATGCTGGAAGGCGGCAAGCCGGCCACGGCCGAGGTGGTCAAGCATGTCGACCGCTGCCTCTCCTGCCTGTCCTGCATGACGACCTGCCCCTCGGGCGTCAATTACATGCATCTGGTCGACCATGCCCGCGCCCATATCGACAGGACCTATCGCCGCCCGGCAAGCGAGGCTTTTCTGCGCACCCTGATGGCCAAGGTCCTGCCCAATCGCCGGGCCTTTCGCTGGAGCATGGCGCTGGCGCGGTTGGGCCGCCCCTTTGCGGGGCTGGCGGCAAGGCTGCCCCAGGGCAGGCGCCTTGCTGCCATGCTGGCGCTCGCACCGGCCTCGCTGCCGCCCGCCTCCTCCGCCACGCGCCCCGGCACTTTCGCGCCGAAGGCAGAGAAGAAGGGGCGGGTGGCGCTGCTGACCGGCTGCGCCCAGGCCGAGCTCGCGCCCGGCATCAACGAGGCCGCGATCCGCCTGCTCAACCGGCATGGCATCGAAGTGGTGCTGCCCAGGGGCGAAGGCTGCTGCGGCGCCCTCGTCCATCATATGGGCATGGAAGACGCCGCGCTCGCCTACGCCAGGGCCAATATCGACGCCTGGACGGCGGAGATGGCCAAGGGGCTCGATGCCATCCTGATCACCACTTCGGGCTGCGGCACCACCATCAAGGATTACGGCTTCATGCTGCGCGGCGATTCCGCCTATGCCGACAAGGCCGCCGCGGTTTCGGCCATCGCCAAGGACATCAGCGAATATCTGGAAACCTTGCCGGCGCTGCCGGTGACGGTCGAGACCGGCCAAAGCGTGACCTATCACGCGGCCTGCTCGCTGCAGCACGGCCAGCAGATCAAAGCCGCGCCCAAGACCCTGCTCAAGCGCGCCGGCTTCCAGGTGAAGGAGGCGGCGGAAGCCCATCTATGCTGCGGCTCGGCCGGCACCTACAACATGCTGCAGCCCGAGATCTCGGAGCGCCTGCGCGAGCGCAAGCTCGGCAATATCGCCGCCACCCGGCCCGACATCATCGCTGCCGGCAATATCGGCTGCATGACCCAGTTGGCGCAGGGAACGACGACGCCGATCGTGCACACGGTGGAACTGCTGGACTGGGCGACGGGAGGGCCGAAACCGAAGGGGCTGTAACTTTTGCTGGGAGCGTGACATCTCAGCGACATGAATGCATGTCGCTGAGATGTCACGCTCCAAAAAAGGAGAACTCGATGACGAAGCTCGGCGGCTTGTTCCTCGCCATGCTCCTTGCCATGACCGGCAGTGCCTTAGCCCAGGACGAACGGGCTCCCAACGAGAAGCCGGTCAAGGTCATCGCCGACGGTCGCATCGCCGTTCCCGGAGGTGGCGAACTGCCGCTCTATGTCTCGACCGACTGGTCCAAGCCCCTGCCGCAGATCGATCGCGCCGTGCTCGTGCTGCATGGCAGGCTGCGGGACGCCGATGTCTATTTCCGCTCCGCCCTCAAGGCCCAGGGCGCCGCGGGCGCGGCCGGGAAAACCACCTTGATGATCGCGCCGCAATTCCTCGCCGAGGCTGACGCCGAGACCTTCGGCCTGCCGCCCGAAGTCCTGCGCTGGACCTTGACAAGCTGGCAGGGCGGCGAAGATGCGCTGGGGCCCAAACCGGTGAGTTCGTTTGCAGCCCTCGATGCCATCCTCGCCCGCCTCGCCGACCGCAGGCTGTTCCCGCATCTGCGGGACGTGGTGGTCGCCGGCCATTCCGGCGGCGGGCAGGTCGTGCAGCGCTACGCCATTGCCAGCAAGGGCGAAACTGCCCTGGCTGCCGCGGGGATCAACGTGCGCTATGTCGTCGCCAATCCCTCTTCCTGCCTATTTCACATCGCAACGGCCCGCGCAGGAGATCGCCGCCAGCTGCAAGGGCTTCGACGACTGGAAATACGGCATGCAGGCCCGCCCGTCCTATCTCGCCTCACCCTCACCGGCTGCTCTGGAAAAGGCCTATGCCGCCCGGCGCGTGATCTACCTCCTCGGCACGAATGATACCGATCCCAACCATCCCGCGCTCGACAAGACCTGCATGGCCGAAGCCCAGGGCCCCTACCGTCTGGCGCGCGGCGAGGCCTATGTCTCTGCGATGCGCCAGCGCGACGGCGGCACGCCGCATCACAGCCTGTGGCTGGTGGAGGGCGTGGGGCACAATGGCGACAAGATGCTGACCTCGTCCTGCGGGCTCGCTGCCCTGTTCGACCAGCCGGGCTGCCCGGCGGCAAAGGCCACGCCCTGACACGACCCATGTTTCGGTTGCTACCGAAGCGTCCTTGTCTTCGGGCCGTTAAATCCGGGTATCTCGATAACTCTTCGCTCGCGGAGCTGCCCGATGGATGGACCAAACCCAAATCGCCGCTCACCCCCCGAAGGCCATTCTCAGCCCGACGCGGCTTCGACCTCGGCAACGAGCCAGCCAAGCAGGCCGGGGAATTTCGCCTCGATATCCGCCCGGCGCAGATAGGTCTTGCGGCAATTGCCGTAGTCGACCATGCCGATCAGGCCAGCCTCGCGCAGCATGCGGAAGTGATAGGTGCGCGTGGCCTTGGTCACCGGCAGGCCGAAGGACGAACAGCCGATCTCCGTACCGTCGGGGGCGAGCACGAGTGTCGCCACCACGCGCCGCCGGTGCGGATCGGCAAGGGCTGCCAACACGAGGCCGAGAGTGATCTCTTCCCGGCTTGGGTGATCGTCTTCGTTGGATATTATCGCCTCCCTTGCGATCCGCGTCCGAACCCCTGCTGCCAGGGTATCCTGCACTGGTCGATTGCCAATCGAACCACTTCTAGGTATGAATAATATCATACTCAAATGTCATCGCCGACGCGATACTTATTCAAGAAGAGATTTTCATCATGACCAGTCTGCAGCCGGCAGTACCGGAATCATGCAGGACGGCAAGCAAGCCCGCTGACTCGGATCTGCGCAAGCCGGTCCGCCGCGCGGCGCGCCTGGCCGCCCTCAGTCTCGGTGTCGCGCTGGTGCAGCTCGACGTCAGCATCGTCAATGTCGGGCTCGACCAGATGCGTGGTCTGATGACCGGCGGCGTCGCCGGGCTGCAATGGGTGGTGAACGGCTATACGCTCGCCTTTGCCGGCCTGTTGCTCACCGGAGGTGCGCTCGGCGACCGTTTCGGAGCCAAGCGCCTCTACCTTCTCGGCCTGGCGCTGTTCACGCTCGCCTCGCTCGCCTGCGGCCTTGCGCCGAGCGGCACCGCCCTGATTGCCGCGCGCGTTCTGCAAGGCATCGGCGCCGCCCTGCTGATGCCGCCGTCGCTGGCCCTGGTGGTGCATGCCTATCGCGACCCGTCCGAGCGCGCCAAGGCGATCGGCGTCTGGGGTTCCGTCGGCGGCCTGGCCATGGTGGCAGGTCCCGTGCTCGGCGGCCTGCTGATCGCCCTGTTTGGCTGGCGCAGCATCTTCCTGATCAATCTGCCCGTCGGCCTGCTCGCACTGTGGATGGCACTGCGCTTTACCGAGGAAACGACCGAGCGCCATGCGCGCGCCATCGACCTGCCGGGCCAGATTCTCGGCATCCTCACCGTGGTGGCGCTGACGGCGGCCATCATCGAGGGCGAGCCCCTGGGCTGGAACCACCCGGCCATTCTCGGCGCAGTCGCCGTCTTCCTCCTGGCCGGCGCTCTGTTCCTGGCGGTGGAATCCCGCACGGCAGAGCCCATGATGCCGCTCAGCCTGTTCCGCAACCCGATCTTCACGGCCGCGGCCCTGATCGGCACCCTGCTCAATGTCAGCTTCTACGGCGCCATCTTCCTGCTCAGCCTGTATTTCCAGGATGGGCTCGGCATGTCTCCCCTGAGCGCAGGGCTCGCCTTCCTGCCGATGACCGGCCTCATCGCGATCACCAACATCATGTCCGGGCGCGTGGCCGTGCGGTGGGGCAATCGTCTGCCCATCGTGCTCGGCCTCGCCATCGACACCTTCGGTTTCGTATGCCTGGCGCTGCAGCTGAGGGCAGATGCCGGCTACGCCCATATCTGGTGGCCACTGCTGCTCATCGGCTTCGGCATGGCGCTCGCCGTACCTGCCATGATCGGCGCCCTGCTCGCCACGGTGGAGAAGACCCGGGCCGGTATCGCTTCCGGCGTTCTCAACGCCCTCCGCCAGACCGGAGGCGCGGTCGGCGTTGCGGTGTTCGGCGTGATCGGCGCCGGCGGCAGCTCGCTATCCGGCATGAGCACGGCCATGTGGGTCGCCGCCATCGGCCTCTTCGTCGCCCTGCTGCTCGGCGCCTTGTGCATCAGGCGGATGCCGGCATCGTAAGGCCGGCTTCGACTTCAGCGGTCTTTCCAAAGCCGGGCGCTTGGGCACGTGTCATCATCAGGTGGAAATTCGGTACCCAACCAGGGATGTTTGGCGTATCCACAACCGGAGCCGCCGTGACAATTGCAGACTGATAAGGGATCACCATGAACGATAAGGCTGAAGCCGGACACTTGGCCACGCGCGTGGCACGCGGCGGCCTGCTTGTTGCCCCCGAGCTCGCGTCCTTTCTGGAGCAGGAGGCACTGCCCGGCACGGGAGTAGAGGCACAGACTTTCTGGGATGGCTTCTCTGCGCTGGTCCGCGAATTCGGACCGCGCAACAAGGCGCTTTTGCAGCGGCGCGACGAATTGCAGGCCCAGATCGATGCCTGGCATCTCGCGCGCCGCGGCCAGCCGCATGACCGCAACGCCTACAAGGCTTTCCTCACCGAAATCGGCTATCTCTTACCCGAGGGTGACCACTTCACCATCGAGACCGAGAATGTCGATCCGGAGATCGCCACGGTCGCAGGCCCCCAGCTCGTGGTGCCGATCACCAATGCGCGCTTCGCGCTGAACGCTGCCAATGCCCGCTGGGGCAGCCTCTATGACAGTCTCTACGGCACCGACGCGGGAGGCGGCCCGCCGCCTGCCGGCAGCTACAACCGCGGCCGCGGCGCCCGCGTGGTGGCAAGGGCGCGGGTTTTCCTCGACGAGGCCTTCCCGCTCGAAGGTACGAGCCATGCCGATGCCCGGCGCTATCATATCCGCAACGGTGCGCTCCTGGTCGACGACATGCCGCTGGTCGAGCCGGAGAAATTCATCGGCTATCGCGGCCATCCGCGCGCGCCCGACGCCGTTCTGCTGCGCAACAACGGCTTGCATGTCCAGCTGATCTTCGACCGGACCCACCCGATCGGCAGCCGCGATCAGGCGGGCCTCGCCGACATCCGGCTGGAAAGCGCCATCTCGGCGATCATGGATTGCGAGGATTCGGTCGCCTGCGTCGATGCCGAGGACAAGGTTGTCGCCTATCGCAACTGGCTCGGACTGATGCAGGGCACCCTCACGGAGACGTTCCGCAAGGGCGGCACCGAGGTGACACGCAAGCTCAACCCCGACCTGACCTTCTCCGCACCGAACGGCGGCGAGGTCACGATCAAGGGCCGGGCGCTGATGCTGGTGCGCAATGTCGGCCACCTCATGACCAATCCGGCCATCCTCGACCAGGATGGCGGAGAAGTCTTCGAGGGCCTGTTGGATGCGATGGTGACCACCCTGATCGCAAAACATGACCTGAAGAAGTCCGAGGGCCTGCGCAATTCGGTCACCGGCTCGATCTATGTCGTCAAACCCAAGATGCACGGCCCCGCAGAAGTCGCCTTCGCCGACGAGGTCTTCGCCCATGTCGAAGCGGTGCTGGGCCTGCCCAAGCATACGGTCAAGCTGGGGGTGATGGACGAGGAACGGCGCACCAGCGTCAATCTCATGGAGTGCATCCGAGCAGCGAAGCATCGCATCGTCTTCATCAATACCGGCTTCCTCGATCGGACGGGGGACGAGATCCATACCTCGATGGAAGCCGGCCCGTTCAGCCGCAAGGACTTCATCAAGCGCAAGGACTGGATTCTTGCCTATGAGAACCAGAACGTCGACATCGGCCTGCAATGCGGCTTTTCGGGCAAGGCCCAGATCGGCAAGGGCATGTGGGCGATGCCGGACAAGATGGCGGCCATGCTGGAAGCCAAGATCGAGCATCCCAAGTCCGGCGCCAATTGCGCCTGGGTACCCAGCCCGACGGCGGCCACGCTCCATGCCTTGCATTACCACAAGATCGACGTCTTCGCGGTGCAGGCCGCGCTGGCGAAGGGCGGCAGGCGGGCCTATGTCGAGACGATCCTCGAAATCCCGGTCGCGAGCTACCAGAAATGGACGCCCGAGCAGATCCGGCGTGAGGTCGAGAACAATGCGCAGGGCATCCTCGGCTATGTGGTGCGCTGGATCGACCAGGGCATCGGGTGCTCGAAGGTGCCTGACATCAACGATGTCGGGCTGATGGAGGATCGCGCGACCTGCCGCATCTCGGCGCAGCATATCGCCAATTGGCTCCATCACGGCGTCGTTGCCGAGGACGAGGTCCGACAGATCATGCGGCGCATGGCGGAGGTCGTGGATCGCCAGAACGCCGGCGATCCCAACTACCGCGCTATGGCTCCCGGTTTCGACGGCGTGGCCTTCCGTGCGGCGTGCGATCTGGTCTTCGAGGGCCGCTCGCAGCCATCCGGCTATACCGAGCCGCTGCTTCATGCGCGACGGCGCGAATTCAAGGCGGCGCAAGCTTAGCGCATTATCCAGAAAGCCTGGCAGCATGTTCACGCACCGTGACGCTGCCCCTCACCTTACCTCGCCCCGTTCTTACGGGGAGAGGTAAGGTGAGGGGCAGCACCCCCATAGGCAAACGACGCGGTGAGGCAAAACGCGTTGTGGTGAAAACACAGCGCTACCAGGGCGGTTACCCCAATTCGGCCAAGTTCTGCTTGGCCAGATCGTGTTCGGGATCGAGGGCCAGCAATTTCTCGAAGGCCTGCCGGGCTTCCTTGGTCTTGCCGAGCGCGCGGGCCGAAAGGCCAAGGCCGCGAAGGGCCTCCGGTGAGGAGGGCCTGAGGGCCACGGCCTGCTGGTAATGCGCGGCGGCGGGCTCGGCCCGTTCGTTGTGCAAGAGGAGATCGCCCAGGCCGATATGGGCTTCGACATGGTTCGGCTCGAGCTTCAGGCAGGCAAGATAGGCCTGCAGCGCCTCGTCGCCACGCTCGAGCGCGGCCAGCAGATTCCCGTAATTGTAATGGGTGTCGGCCGCCTTGGGGTCGAGCTTCAGGGAAGAGCGGAAGCAATATTCCGCACGCGACTCATTGCCGAGGCCGCGATTGGCGAGCCCTAGCCGCATCTGCGCGTCGGCGCTGCCGGGATTGACCTCGACCGCCCGTCGGAGCACCTTCTCGGCCTCGTCATGGGCGCCGCGCTGCAGCAGGAGCGTGCCGAGCAGGTTCAGGGCGTTGAAGTCCCCGGCGCGACCGGCCAGAATCTCGCGATAGGCCGCCTCGGCGGCATCGAGCCGGCCTGCGCGATGATGCTCGACGGCTTTCTTCAACTTTGCTTCGGCGGCCATGCTGCATTGTCCGGGTGGGGCGTGAGGGATCGGCGGACCTTGTGGCGGATCGGGGTACAAAGGTCAATCGGCCCCGCATCGAAGCGTTTTGCGATCTGTCGGATTCCCCCGGAACGCAAAGGCACGTCAAAATAAGGCGTTAGAGAAAACAGACAGAACGCTTGAGCGCGTTTTGCCTGAAATGCCCCAACTTCCTGGCCGGCCGGCCTAACGGATAATCGTTCGAGGCGGGCTCCGGCACGGGTCCCGTGCACGCGCCGACAAACACCGCTTGCGAAGAAACACCAAGCGGCGCGAAACACCTCATCGCCCATGGCACGCTTCGCAATGTTTTTCTGTGCCGCACAGCACTCTATTCCTGATCGACTGAAGATAAGATCACTATCGTCATCGCATTCCTCCTGCCGAAACCAATCAAGAGCACGGGAACCCGCATGTCCGTCGCCTCCTCGTCGCCAGGCCAAACAAGCAACGCACCTTTGAGGATCGGGCAGATCATTTCCGATGCCTTTGCTGTCAGCCTGCGGAATTACGGCTGGGCACTCCTGTTGAATCTGGGCGTCTTCGCCGCTCTTTTCGGCTTTTTCGATTCGTTTTCCTGGGCCGCATTCACCGAAGACTCGCTATTCTTGCCCGTGGACACCACCCTGAATATCTGGCTGTTCTACCTATTGTTCTTCGTCGCCGGCCTCGTCGCGCTCGCCCTCTATTGCGCGATGATACGCCTGGTTCATGATCGGCATGTCGATGCGGCGCGACCGGTACACACGACCTGCCTGGCCGGTGCCAAAAGGTTCCTGCCGACCTTCGGCCTCGTTCTGATCTATTTTCTTGCTTATTTCCTGATCCACCTGGCCGTGACGTTGTTCGTTTTCATGTTCGCAACCTTCGGGCCACCGGCGTTCGCGCTCATCCTGGTATTCCTGGCCACCGGTTGTTTTGCCGTCTATCTCGTCTTCCCCTATCTGCTATCCTTCGTCATCTGCATCAATGAGGGCGTGGGGCCGATCCGCGCGCTCGGCCGCAGCCGTTCTTTGAGCGAGGGCTATCGCTGGCCTCTTTTCGGCATGATGCTGCTCACCTTCGTGATCTGGCTTGCCTATCTGGTGGTGTCCGATCTTCTGGGCCGGGCTTTTGGCACGAACGGGAACATTGTGGCCATCATCCTGATGCTACTGGCCTTTCCCTTGATGTATGCCTGGATGGCGGGGATCTATTCGATCGCCGCCTACCGCCTGCGTGTGCTCAAGGAAGGCATCGACCTGAACGGTACCGTGGCGAACATTTTCGACTGAGAGCAAGCCGGGAAACAGCCTCCATCGAGGATCGAGTCTGGCGATGCCCTTGCGGCAAGCACCGTGGCCAGCCTATCAGAGATGCTCGGGGTTGGCGGCACTCGATTCCCAGATGTGCCGGTCCCCCGGGGGGGTAATAATGCGTTCTCTCTTCAAGATGGCAGCCGTCATGCTGATGACTGCTGCATTCGGCTGGAGCGCCGCGCCGGCCAAGGCCGACAGCGCGGCCTCTGCCCTGTTCCAGAGCTATCTCGGCAAGGGGCGCATCAGCGAGGCGGACGAGCAGATGCTGGCTCTCGCCACCAAGGCGAGCGGCAATGCCGACGCCAGGCTCGGCCTCGGCATGGTGCGCACAGCCCGCGCCCTCGAGCATTTGTCGCAGGCCCTCTACAAATATGGGTTCGCCTCAGAAATACCGGCGATGCGGCTGCTGGGCCTGTCGGGTACCGTGTTCAGCACCAATCCCGATCCGCAACCCGTCACCTATCAGGATTTTCGTGGCATCCTCACCACTTTCGCGGCCGATCTCGACAAGGCCGACCAGACCCTGGCGGAGGTCGGCGACATCGAGGCCAAGCTCACAGTCGACCTCTCCGTCACCCGCTTCGACTGGAACGGTGACGGCATCATCGACGAACGGGATCATATCGGCGCTGCCATCTCCGATCTCGACGACTCCGGCAAGCCCAGGCCTTTCGTCGTCGCCTTCGACACGGCGGACGCCAAATGGCTGCGCGGCTATTGCAATATCCTGATGGCCCTGACCAAGACCCTGCTGTCGCACGACATGTCGCGCAGCTGGGACGCCGGCTTCGGCAGCCTGTTTCCGCGCGCCGTCACAGGCCTTGCCACGGCCAATGGCGTCGGCGTCGACGACGGATCGGGCGTGACCCTGTTCGGCACGAGCAAGCGCGACGCCGAGGCCATCGCCGACCTGATCAGCCTGGTGCACACCATCGACTGGCCGGTGGCCGACCAAGCGATGTGGCTGGAGGTACGCGGCCATTTAAAGAGGGTGATCCGGCTCAACCATGAAACCTGGGCGCTGATCGCCAGGGAAACCGACGACGACCACGAGTGGCTGCCCGGCCCCCGGCAGAAGAGCGGCGTCCTGCCTTCCCTCGATGTGACGCAGGAGCGCATCGACTCATGGCTTGCACTGCTCGGTCAGGTCGATCAGGTGCTGGACGGCAAGCTCTTGATGCCGCATTGGCGTTTCACCAAGGGCGTCAATCTCGCCAGGGTGTTCGAGCAGCCCGGCAATTTCGACCTGATGCTGTGGATCACCGGCCCGGGCGCTTTGCCGTTCCTTGATAATGGCAAGGTGATGGATGCCGAGGCCTGGAGCCAGGCGACCCGCCTCTTCGGTGGCGACGTGGCGAGCTACGCCTTCTACTTCAATTGAGCGGACGTCCAGCTGCGGCATCCGGCGCGAACAGGCGTCGCTTCAGGCGAACGATCGCTTCGCGCTGCAGATCGCTGGCGTCGCCATAGGCACTCGCCACCTGACCCAGCATATCGATGAGTTGCTGGCGTTCCGGCAAAGACAGGCGGGCGCGGAAAAGCGGCACCAGATCCTCGGCGACCGGCGTGAACACCCGGCCGCGATCCGTCAATTGCAGGGCCTGTTCATAGACATGTTCGCGGTCGCCGATGCCGAGCGGGTCGCTCATCAGGGTGAGGATGGTGTCCCGCTCGGCCCTGGTCAGCAGACCATTGGTGCGGACGAGCTGGATCATCAGGACGACCGCGGCCAGCCTGGGATCGTCGATGGTCTTGAGCGAGACGCGCTCGAGCACCTGCGGCCGGACCGTGTCCGATCCCCGGTCAAGCGGAAGGGGAACCACTTTCGGCACGGCCTCGATGCGCCGGGCTGCCGCCGGCTTGCGGGCCTTGCCGCGCAACAGCCAGAACAGGCCGCCGACGGCGGCCACGAACGCCCCGATCAAGAGTGCTCTCGGCCCCTCCAGCATGACCAGGCTGGCGATCAGCAGCGCGATGATCCAGATTGCATTCTTACGCAGGAAATCCATCGGCCGTCTCATCCGATCGGCACGGCGCGCATCCCGCGCCAGCCATCCTAGGAACCTGCTTCTCCCATAGCGGCCCGCATGGCGGCGAGCAAGGGATGGTCGGGCCGCTGGCCGCCCCAGCCGTCGAAGCTCAATATGTCTTCGGGCGGCAGGCGCCGGCGCCAGCCCTTCACCTCCAGTTCGGGCCGGGTATAGGCTTCGTGCACATAGCCAAGACACAGATAGGCAACCGGAATTACGCGCTCGGGAATGCCCAGCACCTGGCGCAGGCGTATGGGATCGACGATGCTGACCCAGCCAACCCCTACCCCCTCGGCCCGCGCTGCCAGCCAGATATTCTGCACCGCGCAGACCGTGGAGTAGCGGTCCATGGCCATGTCATGGGTGCGGCCGAGCACGACGGGGCCGGCGCGGTCGGGGTCGCAGGTGATGCACAGATTGACCGGGGCATCGACGATGCCCTCCAGCTTCAGCGAGCGATAATGCGCCTGCTTCTCGGGCGGGAACATCGCCACGGCCTCGGCATTGGCCTCCTCGAAGAGGGCCCGCACCTTGTGCCGGGTGTCGGGGCAGTGCAGCACCAGGAAACTCCAGGGCTGCATGAAACCGACCGAGGGGGCGTGATGCCCAGCCGTGAGAATACGGGCGAGAACGTCGTCCGGCACGGGTTGCGGACTGAACTGGCTGCGGACGTCGCGCCGGGTGAAGATGGCGCGATAGACGGCTTCACGTTCGGCCGGCAAAAACGGCCCGGAGGGCTTGAGCGCTCCCTTGGTTGGGTCCATCGTCATTCCCCTTGCGATGGCAATCGCCGCGCCGTCCGCGCGCGCCGATCTATCGCCTCCGGCCGGTCTTCTGACTCGGGATCCTCCCATCCGGACGCCTTCCCCGCAGAACGAGTGGCCTGAAACCTGCCCGGATAGTCCCCCTTACAGCGTTGGGCACGTCGCGGTTTCGAACCGCGTTCCCGATTCTCCCGCAAGCGGGCACCGAAGGTATCGCGGGTGTAGCATGGGAGGTGGCGGCTGCCCAGCCATCCGGGGCGTCGATGCAGGGCTCAATGAGCGCTTTACTTACCCTCCCCTCCATGGGGAGGGTAGTCGCGCTTGGCGTTAACCTGAATTCGGAGCCCTAGGTCGGCGGGCAGCAAAGTGGACAGGGTGCAGGCTTGTGGCCTAGAATCGCCTGCTAGGCTCTCGGGCAATAAGCATCCTGGCAACAGCAAAATGAACAAGATCGATCTCAAACCGCACGCCGGCGATCAGCCCGATCCCCTGGAACAGGCCAATCCCGTGCGCCTCGGCACACGCCTGCGCCTGGCGCGGCAGACAAGAGGGCTGACGCTGAAGGCCCTGGCCACGGCCGCCGACTGCTCGGAAAGCCTGCTGTCCAAGATCGAGAACGGCAAGGCCTCGCCTTCCCTGCCCATGCTGCATCGCCTGGTCGAGGTGCTCGGCACCAATATCGGCTGGATGTTCGAGGAGACGGACAGCGAGGAGGGCATCGTCTTTCGCGCCGGCACGCGCCCGCTGATCTCGCTGGATCCGCTCCGGCGCGGCGAAGGCATCTCGCTGGAACGGGTGATCCCCTATTCGCCCGGCCATCTCCTCCAGTGCAACATCCACCATATCGAGGCCGGGGGCGAGAGCGCCGGGCCGATCCAGCACCAGGGCGAGGAAGTCGGCTATGTCCTGGCCGGAGCCGTGGAGCTGATGGTCGGCGAGCGCACCTTCAAGCTCTCCGTTGGCGATACCTTCGTGTTCAAGTCCGAACTGCCGCACTGGTACCGCAACACCGGGACGGAGCGCGCCAGCATCTTCTGGGTCAATACGCCCGCCACCTTCTGAGGTCTCACGCCGCCGGCGTTTCAAGAATCCTTGCAACCATCATTCAAGTAACTTGACATGAATTCAAGTCTCTTGAATTATGCGGATGTTAGAACTGAGAATGAGCCCGGCACGGGCCATCCATGAAGGGAACTGAAATGCGGCTTTCAAACTATCTCGCCGGTTGCGCGGCAGCGGCAGCCCTGACGCTGTCCCTCGGATCGGTGTCCGCCCTGGCCGACACCTTCGCCCTGGTCACCATCAACCAGCAGGCCCTGTTCTTCAACCAGATCAACGAAGGCGCTGAGACAGCCGCCAAGGCGGCCGGCGCCAAGCTCGTCATCTTCAACGCCAACAACGTCCCGAGCGCTCAGAACGACGCGATCGAGAACTACATCACCCAGAAGGTCGACGGCATCATCCTGATCGCCATCGACGTCAACGGCGTGAAGCCCGCAATCACCGCCGCCAAGAAGGCCGGCATCCCCGTCATCGCCATCGATGCCCAGATCCCCGACGGCGACAATGTCTCCTTCGTCGGCGTAGACAATCTCAAGGCCGGCGAGGATATCGGCAAGTTCTACGCCGACTACGTCAAGTCCAAGCTCAACGGCACCGCGAAGATCGGCGTGGTCGGCGCTCTCAATTCCTACATCCAGAACCAGCGGCTGGATGGTTTCAAGAAGGCCGTGGCCGCCAGCGGCCTCAAGGTCACCTTTCTCGATACCGTTGACGGCCAGAACGTGCAGGACGTAGCGCTGAGCGCCGCCGAAAACCTGATGACTGCCAATCCCGACATGACCACGCTCTACGCCACCGGCGAGCCCGCCTTGCTCGGCACCGTCTCCGCCGTGACCAGTCAGGGACGCACGGACGGCGTCAAGGTCTTCGGCTGGGACCTGACGAAGCAGGCCATCGAAGGCATCGACCAGGGTTGGGTGACGGGCGTGATCCAGCAGGACCCGGCCGGCGAAGGCAAGGCCGCGGTAGAGGCCCTGACCAAGCTCAAGAAGGGCGAGAAGATCGAGCCGATCATCAACGTTCCCGTGACCATCGTCACCAAGGAGAACGTCGACAAGTTCCGGGGCATGTTCAAGTAGGAGCGGCGGCCCTCTACCCTTCTGAGCGAGGCGCGACTCCCTTCTCCCCTTGCGGGAGAAGGTGCCCCGAAGGGGTGGATGAGGGGTGTTGGCATCTCCTGCCAGGGTCGCGCATCTCCCCTCATCCGGCGCTTCGCGCCACCTTCTCCCGCAAGGGGAGAAGGCTTCCTGAGCCTCATTCGGCAAAAGCCCGCACAATTCGGGACAGACCTTTTATTGCCAGGCGGAACCATGATGGACAGTGGCGAACCCTACCGCGTCAGGATGACCGGTATCTCCAAGCGATACAACACGATCCAGACACTGGATGACGTATCGCTGATGCTCAGGCCCGGCGAGGTGCTCGGGCTGGTCGGCGACAACGGCGCCGGCAAGTCGACCTTGAGCAAGGTGCTCTCGGGCGCTGTGATCCCCGACTCCGGCACGATCGAGATCGACGGCAAGGTACAGTCCTTCTCTTCGCCCGCCGATGCCCGCGCCGCGCGGGTGGAGATGGTCTATCAGGACCTGTCGCTGTGCGACAGCATCGACGTCGCCGGCAACCTCTTCCTCGGCCGCGAGCCCCGGCACCGCATCCTCGGCGTCCCCTTCCTCGACCAGCGCCGCATGCATGGCGAGGCTCGCGACATGCTCGACAAGCTCGGCATCGTCATCGCCGACACCCGGCTGAAGGTCGAGAATCTCTCCGGCGGCCAGCGCCAGTCGATCGCCATCGGCCGCGCCGCTTCCTTCAACCCTTCCGTGCTGATCATGGACGAGCCCACGGCGGCCCTCGCCGTTGCCGAAGTCGAGGCGGTGCTCGACCTGATCCGCACCGTCAGTGCCCGCGGCGTCAGCGTGATCCTGATCACCCACCGCCTGCAGGATCTCTTCCTCGTCTGCGACCGCATCCAGGTGATGTATGAGGGCCGCAACGTTGCCGAGCGGCGGATCGAGGACACCAATATCGAGGAGGTGGTCAACCTCATCGTCGGCCGCAAATTCAGCGCCCGCTCCGCCGGCGCCCAAACGAACGGCTCTCACCAGGACAATGGAGCCCGCGCATGACGGCCTCATCCACCACTCCTGCCCATCGCCCCCGTGTGCATAAGGCCCGCTGGCGTGACAAGGCGATAGCGAATGGCAGCATCATCTCGATCGCCCTGTTCTTCATCTTCGTCTGCCTGGTCTTCTCGATCTGGACCAGCGCTTTCCTCACGGCCCCCAACCTCCTCAACATCGTGCGCCAGTCGGCGCCATTGCTGATCGTGGCGGCCGCGATGACCTTCGTGATCACCACCGGCGGCATCGATCTTTCGGTCGGCTCGGTGCTGGCGCTCGCGGCGACCTTGTCGGCGGCCTCGCTCCAGGCCGGCATTCCCTGGCCACTCGTCATCGTGCTGATGCTGGCAATGGGCGGGGTGATCGGCGCCATACAGGGCTTCTTCATCGCCTATGAGCGCATCCCCGCCTTCATCGTAACCCTCGCGGGCCTGTCGGTGATCCGCGGCCTCGCCCTTCTGATCACCGCCGGCTATTCGATCCCGGTCGAGGCGCAGAGTCCCTTCACGGCGATCGGCCGCGCCTGGTTCCTCGGCGTGCCGGTACCGGCCCTGATCGCCCTCGTGGTGCTGGTGATCGCCTTCCTCGTCTTCAACCGGACGCCGTTCGGACGCTATGTCACCGGTGTGGGGGCCAATGCCGAGGCCGTGAGGCGGGCGGGCGTCAACACCCGCTTGGTGGTGCTGTGCGTCTATATCCTCTCCAGCATGGCGGCATCCGCCGCCGGCGTCATCCTGGCCGCGCGTCTCGGTTCCGGCTCCTCCAATGCGGGCCAGGGTTTCGAGCTCGATGTCATCGCGGCCGTGGTGCTGGGCGGCACCAGCCTGTTCGGCGGGCGCGGAACCGTGATCGGCACGGTGCTGGGCGCCCTGACGGTGGCGGTGATCGCCAACGGCCTGGTGCTGGCGCATATGTCGCCCTTTCTGACGCCCATCGTCACCGGCTCGATCATCCTGATCGCCATCTGGCTCAATTTCCGCCTGTTCAAGGGCGCCATGAGAAGCCACTGAACTGGAGCCACTGAGCATGGATCACCTGTTCCAGCCCCGTCCCGCCGAGCGCAAGCCGATCGGCATCCGATCCGGCACCGCCATGACCGTGCTCGGCCCCGCGCCGGTGGACGACCTCGGCATCACCCTGATGCACGAGCACATCCTGCTCGACGGCGCCCGCACCTGGAAATGCCCGTGCCACCCGGACGAGAAGGCGATCGCCGAGCAGGCGGTGAATATCGAGATCATCGGCGAATTGCGGATGAACCCCTATATGAACCGCGACAATGTCTCGCTCGATGACAGCGACCTCGCTCTGTCCGAGCTCAAGCGTTTCCAGGCGCTCGGCGGCCATACGGTGATCGAGGCCACCAATATCGGCATCGGCCGGGCGCCCGAGAAGCTGGCGCGCATCTCCCGCGCCTCAGGCATGAAGATCATCATGGGCACCGGCTTCTATCTGGAGCCGACCCATCCCGACTGGCTCAAGGCGATGGATGTCGAAGAGGTGACGCAGTTCATCGTCGACGATGTCGGCGGCGGGGAGGAGCAGCCGCCGATCATGGCCGGGATCATCGGCGAAGTCGGCGTCAGCAAGGATTTCACGGCCGAGGAAGAGAAGTCCCTGCGCGCTTCGGCGCGCGCGGCCGGGATCACCGGCCTGCCGCTTTCCATCCATCTGCCCGGCTGGGAGCGTCTCGGTCATCGCGTGCTCGACATCGTCGAGGCCGAAGGGGCCGATCTCCGCCACACCGTGCTCTGCCACATGAATCCGAGCCATGCCGACCTGCCCTATCAGCGGGCCCTGGCCGAGCGCGGCGCCTTCCTCGAATACGACATGATCGGCATGGACTATTATTTTGCCGACCAGGACGCCCAGTCCCCCTCCGACGAGCAGAATGCGACGGCGATCCGCGCATTGGTCGACATGGGGTTCACCGACCGTCTTCTGCTGTCGCAGGACGTCTTCCTGAAGATCATGCTCACCCGCTATGGCGGCTTCGGCTACGGCTTCATCCTGAAGCATTTCGTGCCCCGCCTCCTCCGCCATGGCGTGGAGCAGGCCGCCATCGACCGCATGCTCGTCGACAATCCCAGATCCGTGTTCTCCGCCGCGGCGTGAGCGCACCCATCCGTTTCAAGGAGTGACCATGTCCAAGAAGAAGATCCTGCTCGCCGGCGAATCCTGGGTCTCGACCTCGACCCATATCAAGGGCTTCGACCAGTTCCCGACCGCGACCTACCACACCGGCGCCGACGAGCTTCTCGCCGCCCTGAAGGACAGCGCCTTCGACATCACCTTCATGCCCGCGCATGAGGCGCAGCGCCATTTTCCGCAGGATATCGAGGCGCTTTCGGCCTATGACGCGGTGGTCCTGTCCGATATCGGCGCCAACACGCTGCTGCTCCATCCCGATACCTGGATCCACTCCAAGCCTACGCCGAACCGCCTGCGCCTCCTGCGCGACTATGTGCAGAACGGCGGCGGCCTCCTGATGTTCGGCGGCTATTTCAGCTTCCAGGGCATCAATGGCGGCGCGCGCTACCGCAAGACCCCGGTCGAGGAGGTGCTGCCGGTCGAATGCCTCGCCTTCGACGACCGCGTGGAAGTGCCCGAGGGCTACGCTCCCGTCGTCATCGGCCCGGCCGACCATCCGATCCTGCAGGGCCTGGGCACGGAATGGCCCATCCTGCTCGGCTATAACGAGGTGACGCTCAAGCCGGACGCCGAGGTACTCGCCACCGTCTCGTCCGACTATGGCGCCCAGCCGCTGCTGGTGACCGGCACCTATGGCAGGGGCCGCACCGTGGCCTGGACCTCCGATGTCGGCCCGCATTGGCTGCCGCCGGGCTTCATCGCCTGGGACGGCTACAAGAAACTGTTCGAGCAGATGCTGGTCTGGGCGACCACGAAGGGCTGAGCCATGGCCGTGCATGTCGTCGGCAATGTCTGTGTCGACACGACCTTCCGGCTGGAGCGTTTCCCGGTTCCCGGCGAGACGCTCAATGCCTCCGGTCACGCCGACGGCGTCGGCGGCAAGGGCGCCAACCAGGCCATTGCCGCCTCCCGCACGGGCGCGGACGTCACGCTGTGGACGGCCGTGGGCGACGACGCGGCGGGAGGCTGGATCGCCGATCGTCTCGCGGCTGAAAACCTGACCTGCCGCCTCACGGCCAAGCCCCCGCCCACCGATCGCTCGGCGGTGCTGGTCGAAGCCGGCGGCGAGAACATCATCGTCACCGGGAGCCTGTGCGCGGAAGCCTTCGATCCGCTCGCGGAAACGGATATTGCAGCCAGGATCACGTCCGGCGATATCGTGGTGATGCAGGGCAATCTTTCGACCCGGGCCACCGCGGCCTGCCTGGAACTGGCCCGGCATCGTGGTGCCCGTACGATTCTCAACCCCAGCCCGCTGCCCGCAGATGCGGGGAAGGCACGGAATCGGAGTGTCGATCTTCAGATCGACATATCGTCGCGCGACTACAGTGACGTCGACCCGAAGGTTGACACTCCCACATTGCCCTTGGCCGATATCGTCATCGTCAATGAGGGGGAAGCCCGCACGCTGACCCGCTGCGGCGATCCCGCGCAGGCTGCCGCGGAACTCCTCCGGCAGGGAGCAGGCGTGGTTCTCGTCACCCTCGGCTCCCGTGGCTGCCTCATTGCCGAAGACGAGACGGGAAGCACCCGCCGCCTGCCGGCCCCGTCGGTCATCGCCGTCGACACCAGCGGAGCGGGCGATGTCTTCTGCGGCGTCTTCGCCGGCGGCATCGATCTCGGCATGACGCCGGCCGACGCCGCCAGCCTTGCCATTGCCGCGGCTGCCATCGCCGTCAGCCGCAACGGCACCTCGGATTCCTGCCCCAGCACGGCAGAAATCGGGAACCTCATCAGGACATTGGAAACGGAAAAGCCATGACACCCTCTCCCAAACCCATCGGCCAGGCTGCCGGCGACGCGCTGACGAGCCTCTATGGCAGATCCAAGGTCGTCATCGGCGTGGTGCATCTTGCCCCGCTCCCCGGTTCTCCGCGCTATCAGGGCGAGGCTGTCGAGGCCATCTACCAGCGCGGCCTCGACGATGCGAAGGCCTATCTGCATGGCGGCTGCGACGGCGTGATCGTCGAGAACCACGGCGACATCCCCTTCGCCAAGCCCGATGACATCGGCCCGGAAACCTCGGCCTATATGTCGGTGGTCTCCGACCGCATCCGGCGCGCGCTCGGCCGCCCCATTGGCATCAACGTGCTCGCCAATGCCGCCATTCCTGCGCTTTCCATTGCCAGCGCCGCCGGCGCCGGCTTCATCCGGGTCAACCAATGGGCCAATGCCTATGTCGCCAATGAAGGCTTCGTCGAGGGCGAAGCCGCCCGCGCCATGCGCTTCCGGGCCAAATTGCGCGCTCATGGCATCCGCATCTTCGCCGACGCCCATGTAAAGCACGGCGCCCATGCCATCGTCGCCGACCGGCCGGTGGAGGAACTGGTCAAGGACCTCGTCTTCTTCGATGCCGATGCCATCATCGCCACCGGTCAGCGCACCGGCCATGCCGCGGATCTGAGCTATATCCGCATGATCAAGGAGGCGGCCGGCCTGCCGACCCTGGTCGGCAGCGGCGTTACGCCCGACAATGCCAACGACATCCTCGGCATCGTCGATGGCGTGATCATCGCCAGCGCGCTCAAGCATGACGGCGTGTGGTGGAACCCGGTCGATCCCGCCCGCGTGACAGCCTTCATCGCCGGGCTGGCGAGATGACGTCGCCGGCAATCAAGGCCGAAAGGCTGCAGCAGCGTCTGGAAACCTTCGCCGACATCGGCGCCACGCCGGCGGGCGGCGTCAACCGCCAGGCGCTCAGCCCGGAGGACCGGGAAGCGCGGCGCCTGCTGGCCGAACTGGCCAAGGCTCGGCGCTTTGGGGTCTTCCAGGACGCGATGGCCAATCTCTTCATCCGCCGCAGCGGCCGTGACGACCACCTACCGCCTCTGTTGATCGGCAGTCATCTCGACAGCCAGCCGACGGGGGGGCGCTTTGACGGGGCGCTGGGCACGCTCTCTGCCTTCGAGGTTCTCGAGGCGCTGGAGGACGCAGGCGCGCAGACGCCGGGCCCCATCGAGGTGGTGGCCTGGACCAATGAGGAAGGCAGCCGCTTCGCGCCCGGCGTGATGGGATCGATGGCCTTTGCCGGCGCGGCGGATCCGGCCCAATGGCAATCTCTGGCCGGCAGCGACGGCGCCTCCTTCGCGGACGAATTGGCCGCCACGCTCGCAGCCCTGCCCGAAGCAGCGATGCGCCCGCTCGGCATGCCCCTCTCCGGCTATATCGAACTTCATATCGAGCAGGGGCCATCCCTCGAAAAAGAGGGCCTCGCCATCGGCGTGGTGACGGGGGTCCAGGGCACCCGCTGGCTCAAGGTCACCGTCACCGGCGAGGCCGGCCATGCCGGCACCACACCCCTGCCCTATCGCCGCGATCCGATGGTGGCGGCCGTCGGCATGATGCATCAGCTCCAGGCGAGCGTGATGCCCTCCGATGCCGATGCAAGGCTGACGGTCGGGCGGATCGCCACCATCCCGGGATCGGTCAACGCCATTCCGAAGGCCGTGACCTTCAGCCTCGACATCCGCCATCCCTCCGCTGGCAGGCTCGATGCCATCGTGGGCGAGGTGCAGGCGATCTGCCGTGCCGAGGGCGCGAAGCAGGGCTGCTCGGTCGAGATCGCCACCGCCTTCGACATGGCGCCCGGTGTCTTTGCGCCTGAGATGATCGATACGATAGAAGCCGCGGCCCGCCGCCTGTCCCTGCCCTGCAAGAGAATGGTGTCAGGCGCCTTCCACGACGCGCTGTTCCTCGCCCGCGTTGCGCCGACGGCGATGATCTTCGTCCCCTGCCGAAACGGCATCAGCCACAACGAGGCCGAATATGTCGAGCCCGCCAGCATAAGGGACGGCGCCCGCCTGCTGTTGGAGGCGACGATTGCCGCTACGACCACATAGGGGAGTCAGAAAGCTACGACACCGGCGGCTTGCCATGGACAGTTTGAGCCTGCCGCCGCGCCATGGTAGGAAGAAGTAGCAAGATTGCGCGGTAATGGGAGGACCCTTCATGGCCTCGGTTGAGAAAGTAAGCGTCGCCCTGACAACCAAACAGATTTCCAGTCTCAGAAATGCGGTCGAAGCAGGTGAATACGCGTCGACCTCTGAGATCGTACGTGAGGCACTACGGGATTGGGAATTCAAGCGTGAGGCTCGTTTGGAGGAGATCAACCGGCTGCGCCAGGCCTGGGAAGAGGGCATCGCCAGCGGCCCCAGCCGCAAGACCGATCTCGAAAAACTCAGAGAGGAAGGCCGCCGCCGGCTCGCGGCAATCAAGGCGGCGCTCTGATGCCGGCGTCCCTGATCTGGACGCCGCAATCGGAAGAAGATCTGCTCGATATCTATGTGACGATCGGCATCGACAATCCGACTGCCGCAGACCGAATCTACGACCGGTTGAGGGACGCAATACGCTTACTATGCGACAATCCCCGACTAGGCGCCGCTCGTCCCGAAGTCGGTAAATTCGCACGCATTCTTGTGCATCCGCCCTATCTCATTCTTTACCGGGTCAGGCCCGACGATGAAGCGGGGCCGGTAAGCGAGGTCGAAATCATACGCATCGTGGACGGGCGGCGCGATCTTGCAGCCTTGTTCTGAATTCTGATGAATACATCCCGCCCTATTCCGCCAAGACCCGCGTCGAGGGGAAGGTCACTTCCACCAGCGTGCCCGAATTCTTGGTAGACTGGATGGTGAAGGCCGCGCGGTTGGCCTCCACCAGCGCCTTGGTCAGGGGCAGGCCGAGGCCGGTGCCGCCCAAAGTGGTCGAGGCGACCTGGCGGAAGGGCTCCATGGCGATGGCGAGTTCGCGCTCGGTCATGCCGACGCCTGTATCCCGCACGCGCAGCACGGCCTCGCCACGCTCCGACAAAGTGGTCGAGATGATCGCCTGCCCGCCCGCCTGGGTGAACTTGATCGAGTTCGACAACAGGTTCAGCACGATCTGGCGCATGCTGCGGCCATCGGCCACCACATTGGGCAGGTTTCCGGCCAGCGCCATGCGGATGATGATGCGATCACGGCTGGCCTGGGGCTGCATCAGGCTGACGGACTGCTGCACGACTTCGTTGAGATTGACGCTGGAGAAGCTGAGATCCAGCTTGCCGGCCTCGATCTTGGACAGATCGAGCAGGTCGTTGACCAGACTGATCACATGCTCGCCGGAGGTGTGGATATCGCGGGCATAGGAGCGATAGCGCTCATTGCCCATCGGGCCGAAGCGCTCCTCCATCATCACCTCGGCAAAGCCGATGATGGCGTTGAGCGGCGTACGCACCTCATGCGAAATCTTGGCGAGGAAGTCGGATTTCTGCGAAGAGGCCTCCTCGGCCTGGCGCTTGGCCGCCGTCAGCTCGCTCTCCGCCTTCTTGAAACTGGTGACGTCGCGCAGCACGGCGCAGAAGCGCTTGGCCTCCTCGCCATTTCTTTCGCCGCCGAGGCGCCCGATGGTCATGAACAACGGCACGGAACCGCCCTGGCGCACGCGCCCGATCACTTCGCGGCCATCGTTGAGCAGGCTGGCCACGCCGTTGGAGCGCAGGCTGTCGAGATAGTCGAAGGCGGCCCTGTGGCTTTCCGGCGCGAACAGCAGCAGGAGGTCCTTGCCGATGATCTCGCGCTGCTCATAGCCGAAC
Organism: Labrys sp. LIt4; assembly: GCF_017813775.1. Lineage (NCBI taxonomy): Bacteria > Pseudomonadati > Pseudomonadota > Alphaproteobacteria > Hyphomicrobiales > Xanthobacteraceae > Labrys > Labrys sp. LIt4. The sequence goes on along the minus strand of NZ_JAGIPY010000001.1, from coordinate 305,544 downwards.
AGCGCCTCGGCGCTGCGGTTGACGCTGACGATGCGGCCCTGGCGATCGAGAATCACCACACCGTCGGTGGCCGTGTCGAGCACGGCCTGAAGTTCGTCGGCCCGACGCTCGGCGGCCCGGAGCTTGTCGGCACTGACCTCGCCGAGCGGGCGGCGAACGGAGATGAGCAGAGCGCTTTCCCCATCCCAATGGGTGGTCTGCACGCGGCCATCGACGGCAATGGTTTCGCCCGAGGCCGTCTTCAGGAGCACCCCGGGATTGGCATCATCGCCGGTTGCGACAGGCCCGCTGCCGGCAAAGACATGGTCGAGACCGCCGGCCTGGCGGATCGCCTCGACATCGGGATAGCCGAGCAGTTCGAGCATGGTGCGGTTGGCGAATTGCAGATCCTCGCCACGGGCGATGAAGATGCCGATCGGCAGCCGGTCGATCAGGGCGACCGGCACCTTGTCGAGACGCCCGAGCTTGATCGGCCGTGCCACAGGTTCCGGCTCGCCGGCAGGCGCCGCTTCGCCCGAGGTCTCCTCCGGCTCCGCAGCGACGTCCTCCAGCCAGCGGATCTCGTCGGCGCTCAAGACCGGCGCGATGGCGGGTTCGGCGGGCTTGGGATCCGGCTCGACAGGAGATATCTCCGCGCCAGGCTTTTCGGCGCGGGTTTCCGGTTCCGGCGTGGTTCCGGCTTCCTCCCGGTCGCCATGATCCGGCGCAGGCGCAGGGCGTGGTTCCGGCCTTGCCGGTTCCACCCGGCGCTCGCCCTCGATACGCGCTCCGAGCGCTTTCGCGATTTCGTGGAAGGCGATACGTTCCGTCGGCGTCAGGCTGTGCCGTTCGAGGGGCGACCGCTCCGACGCGGGTTTTTCTGATACAGGCCGCTCGGAAACCTGCCGTTCCTGGGAAGGCTTGCTCGGCAAGCGCACGACATTGCTGCCGGCCTTCCCGGCGGGTGCACGAAGCGCCGGCGATTCCGGAGCAGGCGCCGCTGCCGGTTCCTCTTCCTCCGCCGGATCGGCGTCCTGCCAGACGATCGCAGGCTTGGGCGATGGTGCTTCGGCATCGGGCGGGGTCGACAGCGACCGCGGCAAGCCGGCCATGCCAAAGCCGCGGAAACCGGCAAACTGCCCCTCGCCCCGGAATTGCGGCGACGCGCTCAAGGTGATTGGCGTTTCCTGGCGTGTGACTGAATCGGGCCACAGGAAGGACAGGCCCGTCCAGGTGCGCTGGCCGGCAAAGGCCGTGGTAATGGCCGTGGTGTCGCGCAATCCATGTGCCGCAGCGATGTCGGCGAAGCGCCGGCCCGTCCAATCGGCGGCCCGAGGGCCCAGGGCTTGCGCCAATTCGGCTGAAACGGAGACGAAACGTCCCTCGGCATCGGTCTGAAAGACGAAGCGCAAGGGCTTGGTGCGGGCCGCCGGCGACGGCTCGGACGGCTGTCTCTGCATGGGCTCCGGCGGCGAAGACAGTGGGGCATCGGGCCTGGCCGGCTCTGCCCTTTCGCCATCGGCCTCGACCCAGCGCCAGGCGCCGCTCTGCTCGAAGCGCTTGGCGACGGGCGGCTCACCGGAAGCCGTCGAGGCCGGCTCCGTGCCCGGCAAGGGCGGCAGCGTGTCCGTCACCGAGGGCGGCGCCCAGCTCTGCTGGCGCCGTCCGCGCGGAAGATCGAGCGATTGCACCAGCAGCCCGAGAAATCCCTCCGGACCGTCGAAAGACCGGCAGGCGCAGGACAGGGTGTCGAGGGCCCCCATGCCGGGCAGGCGCAGGCGGTCGAGCCGCATGGCCCCCGGTCTCGGCAGTTTCCGGGCAATGGCCGCGATCTGGGGCGAGAGCGAGACCAGAGCGGGGCTCGACTGCTGACGCAGGATGTCGGCCGGCAGCAGCCCCAGGCTTTGGGCGCCGGCACGGTTGGCCCAGGCGAGCGCACGCCCGTCCAGATGCCAGACAAAGGCCGGGCGCGGATCATCCATCAGCGCCTGCAGGCGCTGATCGGCCATCAAAGCCGTCCGCAACATCGCCTCGATCATGCCGTTTTCCAAGAACCTGCCGAAATGACTAACAAAGTATGAATACAGATGGAAAACAAAAGGGTAAATCGCCCCTCCGCCGTCATCCCCCGCTGATCTCAGGCATGGTTAAAACGCCGAGCCTGCGCTATCGTCACCTCACCGTCACCGGCCAGGGGACGGGGCAACGGAGGAGACGCCAATGACAACCAAGCCGCCGAACTTCGAAATTCCGTCCGAGATGCGCGACCTGGCGGAAAAGAGCGTCGATCAGGCCAAGAAGGCGTTCGATGGTTTCATGGGCGCGGCCTACAAGGCAGCCGGCACCCTCGAAGGCACGAGCGATGCCATTCAATCCGGCGGCAAGGATATCGGCCGCAAGGCCTTGACCTATGCCGAGCAGAACGTTGCGGCCGCCCTGGATTTCGCCTCGAGCCTGGTCAAGGCGAAGGACCCCCAGCAAGTGCTGCAATTGCAGAGCGATTTCATCAAGGCCCAGCTCCAGGCCTTCGGCGAGCAGGCCAAGGATATCGGCGCCACGGCGAGCAAGCTGGCCACTGACGTCACCAAGCCGAAGAAATAGACAGGCCTCGGCGAATCGGCCTTGCCCGGATTGCCGCCAGGCAGCCTGGCAAGGCTGCGGCCTCCTCGACTCCACGGAACCGGCTTGCCAGCCGGCCGGGTGGCCGAGATGACTGCAAGACCTCACGAAAAGGCCCCGAGCCGGGCCTTCGGTGGAAAATCCGCTCGGCGCGAGGTAAAATATTGCTCAGGATTTACACGACAATAATTCAACATAACTGAACTATTCTTGCGGTCATCGCAAAAAGACAGTCCTGTCCTGCGAATGACGCATGTCTCTTCGTACGGACGGCGGCTTTTACTTTCCCTTGCGTAATGCCCCCTTCCCTCCTCGGAGCGAAAGAGCGTCAATTCGGCCGGAAATTGCCACAAAAGGGCTATTGCAACGCAATATCGGTCGATATTGCGTCAATTGCCTGTGCTTCGGCTGGCCGCCAAAATTCACCGAAAGGCATAACTTTGGGCATGAATCGCCCAAAATTTATGCTTTTATCTGACGATTGTGCACTGCAACAGAGTTATTGCATCGCACAAGGGCATTTGATATAGATTGTGGCAGGTGAGGTTGCCCCTCGTTGCAGCATGTCGTGCCGAAGGCTCCTCCAGACGTTTCGTTAAGTCCAATTTCACCCTTACTCCCAAGGAGCGTTCTATGGTTGCCGCCAAGAACAAGACTGAAACTGAACTGGCCTTCGAAAATCTCTCCAAACTTGAAATTCCTGCTTCCGTCCGTGACTTCGCCGAGAAGGGCGCCGCCCAGGCCAAGGACACCTATGCCAAGATCAAGGTTGCTACCGAGGAAGCCTCCAGCGCTTTCGAAGGCGCCTACAGCACTGCTTCCAAGGGCGTTTCGACCCTCGGCCTGAAGGTCCTGGAGTCCGCTCGCACCAACACCAACGCTTCCTTCGATCATGCCATCGCCCTGTTCGGCGTGAAGACCTTCTCCGATGTGATCGAGCTCAACACCGCCTTCCTGCGCAAGCAGGCTGAAGCCGTCTCGGCCCAGGCCAAGGAATTCGGCGAGCTCGCCCAGAAGGTCGCCAACGAGACGATCGCTCCGGTCAAGGCTCAGGTCGAGAAGACCTTCAAGAGCGTTGCCTGATTTTTCAGGTCCGCTGACGTTTCGAGGCCCGGACTTGTCCGGGCCTTTTTCTTTGGTTGGACGAAAAATCCCCTGCCTGCACACTTGAAATAGCGGAACGATCCCGCTAAACGCATGCCCAGATGCAGTTGTAGCTCAGTTGGTTAGAGCGTCGGATTGTGGCTCCGAAGGTCGGTGGTTCGAGTCCACCCAACTGTACCATCGCAAAGCCTTGATGCCGCGATGGTACCGATATCCATTTCGCACTCTAAAAACCCCGTTCGCCGAGGCACTGCCGGCTTGGTCGCGCAGAGAGTGTCTTCTCGCCTCTTGAGCCTATAAATCGCGGCGACATCGGGGCGGTGCAAGAAATACGGCATCGGCCCCCCTGCCTTCTCGCGCCTGCCAATGTCTTGGCGGCCAGTCAGCTTTCCCCAGACGCTCCTGCCGGCGGGTCGGCGAAAAACCCAAGCTTGATATCCCTGGATCGTCGAATAGCCGACCGCCGCGGACTCGAATCGATCCAGCCGCATCCATGCAAACAAAAACGCCCCCGGTGCTGCCGGAGGCGTCGAACGGGCATCAACCCGTCCTAACTCGAATTCAGGCGCGTCCTGCGACGCGGGGGCAGGGCTTAGGAAGCCTGCAGGCGGTCAGCCGCCAGCTTGCCGGAACGGCGGTCCTCGGTCAGCTCATAGGTGACCTTCTGGCCTTCCTGCAGATCACGCAGGCCGGCGCGCTCCACCGCGCTGATGTGAACGAAGACGTCCTTCGAGCCATCATCCGGCTGAATGAAGCCATAACCCTTCTGGGAGTTGAACCACTTGACAGTACCTGTGCTCATGACGAACCTTTCCTATGGGCACGATCGAACTTCCTGCAACCGACCGGCGGCACGAAGCTCCATGGGTCGAAATTGGTAGGAAGGTCATCAGCAAGCGTGGTCAGGAGACCACACAGCCAAAACGTCCGGCCGAGATCGATGGGCTTTTATGCTGGCATCGGCGCAGAAATGCAAGCGTGGCCGCGCCCGTCATATTTGACATTGATTTTAGGTCGATTTGAGCGGTTTCAGGGTCAAATCGGGTCGAGATAGGGATCCAGCTGCGACGGAGCGAGTGCAGGCAGATCCGCAAGGCGCGCCGGATTGTCCTCGCGCGAGTGCCGCAAATGGCTTTCGAGGGCAGACGCGGCCGCTTCCACCCGTCCCCCGGCAAGATGCTCGAGCACGGCTTTGTGCATGCCGATCATGTGAGGAATGTCGGTGCGCTCGCCATAGCTGCCGAAGGACAGATGGACGGAAATCAGCGGCAATTGGCAGCGGTAAAGCGTGGCGCGCAACTCCTCATTGGCACAGCGCAGCACGACATCCTGGTGCAGATCGGTTTCGAGCCGGTGCAGCAGGGAAGCATCCGCCCGCGCCTCGGCCGTGTGTGCCTGCGACACCCGCTCGAGCCTCTCCTCAATGATCGAGGGTTCGAGCCGCCCGACGGCCTGGCGCAGAGCCGCAGGCTCCAACAGGATGCGCATTTCGTAAAGCTCGTCGATTCGAGCCGGCGTCAGCGGGCCGGCATACCAGCGCGCATTGACTTCCTGGCGCACCAGGCCGACGCGTTCGAGCCTCAGCAGCAGCTCATGGGCGATGGTCCGGCTGACGCCGAAATGCTCGGCCAGGGCCGGGGTACGAATCTGGAAGCGCCCGAACAGCAGGCACGACGCCACCTGGCGCTCCAAAGCGGGATAGATCAGGCTGCGCCAATTGCGCTGTCTGAGTTCGCGCCCAAGCCCCTCCGGCAGGGCGACATGGCCGGCAAGATCGCCCGGCCTTGCCGGCACCGTTCGGCTGAGCCCCACGACCACCCCTCGCAGCGCCGGCCGGCGATGGACCAGACGTTCGGCCTCCAGACGGGCCAGGGCGACCACGGCCGGCATGCGGCCAACCCCGAAAAGATCGGTGACCGCCTTTTCCCGAATGACGAAGCCGGCCGGCAAGGCTCCCGAGCGGATATGGGAGGCCAGCGTTTCGGCGACGATCTCGTTCAATCGCCGTCTTGTCGCCGGGATGCCCATGCCGCCCCTCTCCTCGCCCGCAGGCAGCGTTTCCTGATCTTACCCGCGGCGCGGCTCAGAATACTCTTCCTGGCCTCACGATCTCAACGATAACCCGCTTCCGACAGGGCCCGAATTCGGCGGGCATTGGCACGGTCTACGATCGCCGCTCCAGCGTCGAGACTCGCCGGCATCAAGCCATACCGCAGATTGAGCACGAGCTGAATCACCGGGTAGAAGCCCTGGGCATAGGGTTGCTGGTCGATGGTGAAGGCAAGGTGTCCTGTTTCGACAAGGCGCAATATGCCGGGCGACAGATCGAAGCCGGCGGCATAGAGCATGCGGCCCGCCTGCTCCGCCGCCAACCCGGCTCCCTCTGTATCGGCCTGCCCCGTGGCGAGTATCGCCGAAATGCCAGGCTCTTCGGCCAGGACCGCCAGGATGCGTCGGGCGGCCTCCTTGATTTGATGGCCTGTCACCGTCTCGATCCACACGATGTCATGTCCCTCCAGGGCAGCCTTGATGCCGTCGCGGCGCTCCTCCAGCGCGGAGATGCCGGCATCGTGAAGGGTGAGCAGCACGCGGCTGCCGGGCGCGATGGACGCTGCCGCGCGCCGGCCGAGGGCCCGGCCGGCCGCGCCGAAATCCTGCGCGATACCGCTGAGCGTACCGGCACTGCCCTTGCCCTGATCGATGTTGAAAGCCACCACCGGAACGCCCCTGGCATGGGCTTCGGCCACCAATGGCGCGAAGGCGGTGGCGTCAAACGCAACCAATGCCAGCCCGTCGACGCCATCGGCCATGCCCTGGCGTGCGAGCGCGGCCATCTCTGCGGCGTCCACCCCCTTCGTTCCCGTGAACACCGCTTCGACATCCATCAGCGCAGCGGCATCCGCCATGCCCTTGCGGACCGGACGGAAGAAATCCTCGTCGCAGGTCACGGCGACGAATTGAAGCTTCAGCCGCCTTGCCATGACAGTTCTCCCCCCGATCAGCGAGCCGTGATCCGCCTCGCCGAGCCCTCCGCCTGCAAGGCCGCAAGGGCCTGTTCATCCCAGTCGATCCCCAGGCCCGGCTCCTGCGATGGCAGGGCATAGCCGCCCTCGATGCGCATGGTCCGGCCCGTCACGCCGTCGAGCTGGGGAATATATTCCACCCAGCGCGCATTCGGCACGGCGCAGCACAGGCCGACATGCAACTCCATCAGGAAATGCGGGCAGACGGCGACATTGAAGCTCTCCGCCATATGCGCCACCTTGAGCCAGGGCGTGATGCCGCCGATGCGGGCCACATCGACCTGCACGACCGAACAGGCGCGCCGCTGCAGATAGTCGCGGAAATGCGACGGGCTGTAGATGCTCTCTCCCACCGCGATCGGGATCGAGGTGGAAGCCGCCAGGCGCACATGGCCGTCGACATCGTCGGCCGGCAGAGGCTCCTCGAACCAGCCGATATCCGCCTCGCGATAATGATGGGCGCGCCGGATCGCCTCATCCACCGCGAAAGCCTGGTTGGCATCGGTGAAGATCTCGAAACCGTCGCCGACGGCTTCGCGCACGGCGATAAGGCGGCCCACGTCTTCGCGCACCGGCCGGCCGACCTTGATCTTGCAGCCGCCGAAACCATCCGCCTGGGCCTTGAGGGCATCGGCGACGATGGCCGCCTGATCGAGCTGCAGCCAGCCACCCTCGGTGGTGTAGAGGCGGACCTTGTCCTGGGCGCCCCCGGCCATGACATGGAGGGGCAGACCGGCCTTGCGGCAGCGCAGGTCCCACAACGCCGTATCGACTGCGGCAAGCGCGAGCGAAGTGATGGCCCCCACGGAGGTGGCATGGCTGAGGAAGAGCAGATCGCGCCAGATCTGCTCCACCATGGCGGCCTCGCGTCCGATCAGGGCCGGCGCGAAGGTGCGCGCCAGGAGCTCCAGGACCGAATGCCCGCCCGTGCCGATCGTATAGCTATAGCCGATGCCGATCGCCCCATCGCTGTCGAAGACGCGAACGATCGGCGTCTCCTGTGCCACGAAGGACTGGATGGCATCGACCCGCTTCACCTTGGGTTCGAGCACCACCATCGACAATTCGACGCGTTCGATCCTGGCCATGCGGGCTTCCTCCATTTCGCCGAGGCATTCGCATATTCCACCACCCGGCCGTACGGATACCGCCGGGAAGGAGACTATATTTCGGCTCTCTTCCCGAGCCATCAGAGCGGCCCGCTCCAGCAAAGTCAAGCATAGTGCATGGAATATGCATTATAGACGCATCGCTGAAGCGGTACCGTGGGAATCGGCGGATTTGTTGGCGCGCGGGCCTAGCAACCGGTTTCGTCCCAACAGCCGGCGGCGTATAGTCCTGATCGCTATCCGATCATCCGATAAGAGAGGGGACTGACGTCATGCATGCTACCCCGATTACCGGTGCGCAGATCCGGGCCGGCCGTGCCCTGCTGCGCTGGACTGCCCAGAAGCTGGCGGATGCCTCCAGCCTCGGCGTGGCGACGATCCGGCGAGCCGATGCCTTTGACGATGTGCCGCAGATCACCAGCGCAAACGCCGCCGCCATCCGCCGGGCGCTGGAGACCGGCGGGGTGGAGTTCATTTCGGAGCATGGCCGCGGCGTCGGCGTCCGGCTGGCACGCCATCGCCTGCTGCGAGGCGCGCAGTTCGACCATGTCAGCGACGGGAATGAAGGGTGAGGAAGTTCGATCTGGCCCCCGGCAGAGTTCACCCGACCGAGCCGCCGGCACGAGCCGGCGAGATCTGTTTGGGAGCGAGCCTTCGCAGAACGTCCCAAAAAGGCTTTCGAACGGGCCTTGCCGGGGCGCTCTGCCTTGCGGCAGCGGCGGCTTTCATCGGCACGCCGGCCAAGGCTTACGACTATATGGCGCTCGGGGTCGGCACGATGCCGTGCAAATATTGGCTCTCCACCACGCGCCTCGAAGGCGAGGGCAATAGCTGGATTCTCGGCTGGTGGACTGGGCTCAACAGCCGCAACGACAATCATTGGGTCGGCAGCCGTACCGACGGCAATGGCATCATCCTGGCGGTGAAAGGCGTCTGTCAGCACCAGCCCGACATGCTGCTGATGAACGCCATAGACAGCGTGTTCAAAAAGATGGCCAGCCCGAACAAATAGGCGCGCGCTGGCGAAAACCAAAAATTTACCACGCATGCCGGCGCGTGTGCGCAGTCACGCCCGATCAATCGGTATGCGTTGACACCTTTCGCCCGTCTCCATATACCCGATGATGTAACTTTCCCTTACGTTACATTGGCTGGGCGGCTATTAATATTCCCTAATGGAGACCGATACTATGTTAAGAATTGTAAAGATTGCTGCTGCTCTCGGGTTTATTGCTGCAGCATCGGGAGCCGCGCAGGCCATGCCTGCCTCCGCGCCGATGACGAAGGGTTCGCTGGTCGTCAACGAAATTGCCTTCCGCTGCGGTCCGGGCATGGAGCGCAACCGCTTCGGGCGCTGCGAGTTCCGCCGCGCCGACCGCTTCCAGCGGCCCGGCCCAGCCTATCGCCGCCCGATCTGCCCGCGCGGCACGCATCCGACCCCGTCCGGCCGGCGCTGCGTTCCCAATCGCTTCTGACGAAGGCGTCGCTGCCGATATTGAAGGGGGCATGGTCTCATTCGGTTCGCTTAAGGTCGTGCAAGCTCGAAGACCCTCAAGCGAACCGCCTTGGACCAAGCCCTCTTTTTCATGAGCATTTTCCGGAAGAGCGGGCAGGCACGTCGGCCAGGAAAACGCGTTAACATACAGAATTGGAGTAAAGTACGATTCTGCTGAACCGCACTTTACTCAAGATCATTCGGCGCCGGTATGCCACGGGCCGTGATGCGCGCCGGGCTGGTCGACGCGCTCGAAGCCATGGGCCCCGAAAATGTCGCGCTGGGCCTGGACCAGATCCACGGTGGCCCGGCTGGCGCGCAATTGCTGCAGATAATTGAGGGCCGAGGTCAGCGCCGGGACCGGATGGCCGTTGGCGACGGCAAGGCCGAGGATCTTGCGGGCGGCCGGCAGGCTCGCCTTGAGCTCGCCGGCGAAATCCGGATCGAGGATCAGCGATTCGGGTGCCGGCGTCGCCGAATAGGCGCGCGACATGCTGTCGAGCATGCGCGAGCGGATGATGCAGCCGGCACGCCAGATCTTGGCGATCTCGGCGAGCGGCAGGTTCCAGCCGAACTGCTTGGAACCGGCGGCCAACACGTCGAAGCCCTGGGCATAGGCCAGGATCTTGCCGGTGAGCAGGGTCTTCTCGATCTCGGCGATGATCTCGGGCGTCGCCGTGCCGATCGCAGCCCGCTCGGCATCGCCGAGGGCGCCGTTCACGGCCTGGCGCAGGCTGCGCATGCCGGACAGGCCGCGCGCCTCGACGGCCGCCGCAATGGCGCTCGCCGGCACGCCGAGATCCAGCGCCTCGATGGCCGACCAGCGGCCCGTGCCCTTTTGGCCGGCGCTGTCGAGAATGATGTCGACCAGCGGCTTGCCGGTAGCGGGATCGGTCGTGCGCAGGGCCTGCACGGTGATCTCGGTGAGGTAGGAGGCGAGCGGCCCCTTGGTCCAGCCCTCGAACACGTCGGCAATGGCAGATGGCGTCATGCCGAGCCCGGCCCGCATCAGGCCATAGGCTTCGGCGATCATCTGCATGTCGGCATATTCGATGCCGTTATGCAGCGTCTTGACGAAGTGGCCGGCACCGGCCGGACCCATATAGGCGCAGCAGGATTCGCCCTGATAACGCGCGGCGATCGCCGTCAGCACGGGCTGGACGCGCTCCCAGGCAACCTTGCTGCCACCAACCATGATCGATGGGCCGTGGCGGGCGCCCTCTTCACCGCCGGAGACGCCGACGCCGAGAAACTCGAAGCCTTCGGCCGACAGGGCCTGGTCATGGGCGACGCTGTCGCGGTAATTGGCATTGCCGGCATCGATGATGATGTCGCCCTTGGCCAGATGCGGCTTGAGCTGGGCGATGGTCTCGTCGACGGCGACGCCCGCCTTCACCATCAGCAGCAGCGCCCGCGGCGGCTTGAGGGCGGCGACCAGCTCCTCGATGGAATGGCAGGGGATCATGTTGCCGGCGAGATCGCCCGCTTCGGCCAAGGCCTCGTCGGTGCGGGCCGAGGAACGGTTGTAGACGGCGACCTTGAATCCCTTCTCGGCAATGTTCATGGCGAGGTTGCGCCCCATGACCGCCATGCCGATGACTGCGATATCTGCCTGTGCCACTTTCGGCTTCTCCCTGTTTGCCCGGCAAGCCCCGGGCGCATCGATCCTTTCCCTGCGCTATGCCGCCTTTGTCCCTGGATGTACAGGCCTCCCGATCTATGGGAGCGCCCAATGTTTGGGCAATCGAACCGTAAACTGTTTCCAGCAAACCGGCAGGCCGTGCCACTTGTTCGCGCTTCACCTCGAATGAATTGACAAAATGCGGCATTTGCCGCCAGTTCCGACGCCTTGCTAGCGGAACTCGGGGCCCACCGCGTGGATCTGACCGCCATCGCCAAAACCGTCGCGCAGGCGCTCGCCGCCCTCGCCGTCGTCATCTTGCTGGCCTGCCTCTCGCTGGGGCTGGCCGACGGCCTGCGCCGGCCCGAAGCCATTAAGGGTGCCGTCCGGCAGGCCTTCGCCGACCAGTCCTTCGGCGACCACGAAACCTTTGAGCGCATCGGCCGGCACCGGCTCAGCCATTTCAGCGAATGCGTCGGCCTGTCGACGGCGATCGCGCCGATCGCGGTCAACCCGATTACCTTCACGCTGCAGTCCCCGGCCCTGCTGTGGCAGCCGCCGAAATCAATCTGCGACAGCCTGCGCGACCAACTCGCCGGTACCGAGCAGCCGCATTATGCCTATTCGCGCTACTGGCACGGCTATCGCCTCGTTACCGAGCCCTTCCTGTCGTTCTTCTCCTATCACAGCCTGCAGCTCTGGGGCGGCGGCTTTCTCATCCTGTGTGCCTTTCTGGTGCTGGCGCCGTTCCTGCCCCCCGTCCTCCGCGGCACGGCGAGCCGGGCGCGGATCGCCACGCTCCTCGCCACGACGGCCCTGGGCCTGGCGATGACGGATCTGCCGCTATCAGGCCTCACGCCGACCCACATGGTCTCGCTTTCCGTCCTGCTGTTGTGCTGGGCGGTGTCACTGCGCAAGCGGGGGCCGATGGAACTGCTTGGCTTCGCGCCGTGGGCTTTCGCCATGGGGGCGATCTATAATTTCTTCGATTTTCTCTACAATCCCGACCTGCTGGCCTATGTGATCGGCTGGTCCTTTCTGCTGCGTGCCGCGCTGGCGGAGCGGCGCCCGCTCGGCGCCAGCCTGGTGCAGGCGATCCTTCTGCAGGGCACCGTCATCGCCGGCTATTTCGCCATGTGGGCGGCGAAATGGGGCCTGGTGGTCGCCGCCGGCCGGATTTTCGGGGAACAGACCTCGGTGCCGAGCCAGGATTTCGCCCGCTGGTTCGCAGGCGGCGGCGGGGTCTATCGGCCCCTGCAAAGCCTCTACGAACTGATCCTGGAAAGCGCCAGCATGCCTCTGGGCTGGTGGCCGATCGCAGCCTGCCTGCTGGCATGGCTTGCACTGCTTTCGCTGGCGCTGCGGCGTGGACGGGCGACGGGCGCGCTTGCCGTCCTGGCGCTGACACTTCTGCCGCTGCTGGTGCTGGAGGTGAAGGCCAACCACACCATCCAGCACGCCTCCTTCACCTTCCGCCTGATCCCCATCGCCCTGGTGCTGAGTCTTGCGGGGATGGCAGCGATGCTGGGGCGCGCCGGTCCCGTCACCACAGTTGCGCCGGAGCACGCGGGACGGGTTCCGTCCTGAAGCCGAAGAGGTAGCGGGTCCTGACCTCCAGGGCCTGCGCCAGCTGCTCCATCGCATCGAGGGCGCGCTGCAGCTCCGTGTCGGTGAAATAGGTAAGCAGATGCGCGGCGAGATCCGGCTCGCCGGCCTCGATCAGGACCGCGGCGCTGCGCGTGATTCTCGCCTGCTCCACTGCCAACCTCGCCTCGATCGCCTGCCACAGCGCCAGCGCTTCGGCGAGGAAGGCCTCATGGTTCTGGAAGAGCAGGTTGAGCAGCCGCTTGCCGGCGAAGCTCGCCGAACGGGTCGATTCGATGCCCTGCGGCACCGCCGACAGCGTCTGCGGGCGCCCGTTCTCGGCATGGCGGCTATCGAGGAAGCGCGAGGCCTCCCCATCGCTGAGATAACGGTGCTGGCGATATTCCTCCGGCACGGCCGCGCTGCCCAGGAACACCGGCACGAAGGGCGCCGCCACCGCCCCGACCGGGGTATGCCAGATCAGGCGCAGGGCATCGGGAACCGCGCCCAGCAAGGGCACCACCTGGCCATAGCCGGCGGTGTCGCCCGTCAGCCGCTCCGTGCGCACCGCCCAGAAGACGTCCGCAAGGCCGATCTTCTCCGGCCGGGCCGCGCGCGCCGCCATTTCCGCCTCGATCCACTGCACGCCGGCCCAGCGGCCCTTGGCGTCGCCATAGACGGCATTGGCATCGAAAGGCGTGCCGGGCCGATGCCAGCCTTGTTCCTGCGCGAAAGAGACGAAATGAGGGGGATAGAGGAAGTCCGTCCGTGCGGGATCCTCGACCGGCACCAGCCCGACATAGCCCGGCCGGGAGGCGCGAATGGCATCAGGTCCGAGCCGCTCCGCCACCCACAGGCCCTGGCCGCCCGAGAACTCGATCACCACCCAGGCCTCCCCGGCGTCGGCGATCAGGTGCGAATTGCCGCCATAGTCGGCATAGCCATGGCGGGCGATCAGGTCGGCGATGATCTCGACCCCCTGGCGGGCGCTACGCGCCCGCTCCAGCACGAGGCAGGCAAGATCGCTATAATTGGGGCCAGTCTGGTCCGCCGGCGTCATCGCCACCAGTTCGGCACGCGAGGACGACCAGATGTCGCGCACCGCGACGCCATGCTCGTTGAGGCCGCCATTGGTGAGCGGCGCCGGCACGCCCTTATAATAGCTGTAGCTGACACGCAGATGCCGCGCTGTTTCGGGCACCTGCGGAATCTCGCTCATCCGCCCGGGCAGATCGGCCTGCGGCGTCACGCCGACCGGGATGCGCGCGTCGGCCTCATGCCGGCAGCGCGGCCGGAGCTCGAGCCAGTGGCTCGAGGGTTCGTCGCCATAGCCGGCGAGATAGGCGACGCCGTCCGCCGTATGGTTCCGGCCGATATAAAGTCCGTAGCTCACCGCTCGTCTCCGCTCTGACGTTCAGGCCCATCACGGGCGCCGACAAGGTAGGCCGCCGCGGCGTCGCCCATGGCGCGGCATCGTGCCGCGCGGATTGTGCGCTCGGTCACGGCGGAATAACGAGACATGCGTTAACCTTTGTGCAACCTAATCATCCCTAGCGTAAGGCTACTGGGCGGCGGGGCGCTGCAGGTGAACTGGAGTTCAACCAGGGAATGACAGATATTTCGCAAAACGCTCAGATTTCCAGCGACTGGTTCAGTTATTTTTTTAATTCGACCATGCTCAGCATGATCGTCCTCGATCTTATTGTAGCTCTCGTAATTTTAATTGCTCACCGCTGGTTCGTCTTGAATGAGCGGAAACTTAACGCAACGTCAATCACGCCGACAACTTCAACGACGCCGGAAAAGATCGAGGCGCATCTGCCTGGCATCGCCATACGTCCTGCGGCGCTCGCCTGAGCGGAAAATTCGGGCTCGCCCCCTTCGGGGACAGCCCTCCCCCTCGCCGCCATCGCATTCGGTATCACAGACTTTCCTTGATATGGCCTCAACATGGCCCCGGACGAGGCTTACTCCCTTCAGTCTAGTCCTTTCGTGGCAGGCCAACCCCTAATTGCTGACTTGGCCGCGCGACGCCTCGTTCTATCATGGCGATGTCCTTTCCCTTTCAGCAATCGACGGCGATGACCAGCGAACAAGCCAATCTCCTTCGCGCCTGCTATCTTTCCGGCCAGATGAGCGAAGCTCAATGGCAGGAGCATATCCGCAATGGCGACGTGACCGAGGAAGCTCCTTCTCTCGCAGCCGGGGCCAAGTCCTTGCCGGATGTGCTGGCAGAGCTGGAAGCGATCTATGATCTGCGTCCGCCGGCCAAGAAATTGGTTCGCCCGGAGATTTGAGGGTATATCGGCGTTCATCAAGCCAGGGACGATGCTTTTGCGGGCCGGACATCCGGCCCGTTTCATTTTGTCCAGCGGTTTCGCCCCCCACGACGGTTCCTCGCGAATCCGCTTGCCTCGAGGGCTCCCGGAGGCAGCACCGTCCTGCCGATTTCGCAGAGCCATCGAGGACTACCGGCGCAACGGCACGGCGCAAAACACCGGGACGACCAAATATTTCGGGGATCGAGATGGTGCTGCAAGAGAGGATTGAACTCTCGACCTCTCCCTTACCAAGGGAGTGCTCTACCACTGAGCTACTGCAGCTTCTGCCGAGGCACTTGCCCGACGCGGCGCTCTAGTGCCACAAGGGAGGCTCCGGCGCAAGCCGGTTGCTGCATAAAGTCGTCATTTGATGAAAACACCCGTGAAAACCGAAGCCGAAAAGCGGGCCGAGCGCCTTGCCAAGGCCCTGCGTGCCAATCTCGGCCGGCGCAAGAGCCAGACGCGCGGGCGTGACGCACTGTCGAGCGAAGGCCGGGAAACCGCCGATGCCGATGCGAAAATGCCACAGGATGACAGCGAATAGCCGCCGCCGCGATTCTGCCCCGGCTTCGCCCTTGTCCGGCCTTTGCGCTTCGTTTACTCAAACCGGTTAACCTTATCCCTTACGTTGCTCGACTGCTTGCCTCCCGGCCGCCGACGCCCAGTCGCAGGCGAGGCCGAAGCCATTCCGAAGGATCGACCATGGATCGAATCAAGATCACCGGCGGCGCGCCGCTCCACGGCGTCATTCCGATTTCCGGCGCCAAGAACGCTGCCCTGCCGCTGATGATCGCGAGCCTGCTCTCCGAAGACGTGCTCACCCTCACCAATGTGCCGCGTCTGGCCGACGTCGCCCTGCTGGCCCGCATCCTCGGCAATCACGGCCTCGACGTCACCATTGCCGGCAAGCGCCCGGGCGAGCTGGAACTCACCGGCCAGACGGTGCGCCTCGATGCCCGCTCCATCGTCGACACCACCGCGCCCTATGAGCTCGTCTCGCGCATGCGCGCCAGCTTCTGGGTGCTCGGTCCGCTGCTCGCCCGCATGGGCCATGCCCGCGTCTCCCTGCCCGGCGGCTGCGCCATCGGCACGCGTCCGGTCGACTTCCTCTTGATGGCGATGGAGCGGCTCGGCGCAAAGATCGAAATCGAAAACGGCTATGCCGTCGCCGAGGCGAAGAACGGCCTGAAGGGCGCCGAGATCGATTTCCCCAAGGTCACCGTGGGCGGGACCCATGTCGCGCTGATGGCGGCGACGCTCGCCGAAGGCACCACCGTCATCCATAATGCGGCGCGCGAGCCCGAGATCGTCGATGTCGCCGACTGCCTGATCAAGATGGGCGCCAAGATCAAGGGCGCCGGCACCTCGACCATCGAGATATCGGGCGTCTCCCGCCTGCAGGGCGCGCATCACCGCGTGATCTCCGACCGCATCGAGGCCGGCACCTATGCCATGTGCGTAGCGATGGCCGGCGGCGACGTCATGCTCGAAGGCGCTCAGCCCGAGCTGTTCGAGAACGCGCTCGATGTGCTGCGCGAGGCCGGTGCCGAGATCGCCGCCACCAATGAGGGCATCCGCGTGCGCCGCAACGGCCATGGCATCGATCCGGTGGCCGTGACGACCGAGCCCTTCCCCGGTTTTCCGACCGACCTGCAGGCCCAGCTGATGGGCCTGATGACCAAGGCCAAGGGCAAGTCGCGCATCACCGAGACGATCTTCGAGAACCGCTTCATGCATGTGCAGGAGTTGGCCCGCCTCGGTGCCCATATCCATCTTGACGGCCAGACGGCGATCGTCGAGGGCGTCTCCACCCTCAAGGGCGCCCCGGTGATGGCGACGGATCTGCGCGCCTCGGTGTCGCTGGTGATCGCCGGCCTGGCGGCCCAGGGCGATACCGTCGTCAACCGCGTCTACCATCTCGATCGCGGCTTCGAGAGCCTGGAGCGCAAGCTCGCGGCCTGCGGCGCCCAGATCGAGCGGATCTCCGGCGAGGGCTGAGGCCTTCCGCCTGGCGGCGGCGCCGCTTTTACGGTCTTTCAATCGGGGCGCAACCACGCCGGTTCGCGCCCCTTTGACATTACGGACGGGCAGGCATGCTGAAGATCTGGGGACGCCGCAACTCCTTCAACGTCCAGAAGGTGATGTGGCTAGTGGGCGAACTCGGCATCGTCCATGAGCATATTCCCGCAGGCGGCGATTTCGGCGGCCTGGATCGACCCGAATTCCTGGCGCTGAACCCGCATGGCCGGGTGCCAGTCATCGACGACGCCGGCACTATCGTATGGGAATCGCACACGATCCTGCGCTACCTCGCAGCTCGCTTCGGAACTGCAGGTTTCTGGCCTGACGATGCGGGCGAGCGCTCCCTATTCGAGCGCTGGATGGACTGGTCGCAGACAGCCTTGCAACCGGCCTTCCTCACGGACGTGTTCTGGGGCTTCTATCGCACACCGGAAACCCAAAGGGACTGGCCCCGCATCCGTCGGGGCATCGAAGACTGCAGCGCTTATTTCCGGCTGCTCGACCACTGGCTGGAGGGCAGGCGCCATATGCTGGGTGATGATCTCAGCCTGGCCGACATTGCCGTCGGGACCACGCTCTATCGCTATTTCAATCTTGATATCTCCCGCCCTGAAATTCCGTATGTGCGGGCTTGGTATGAGCGCCTCGAGGCACGGGCGCCCTATCGCGACCATGTCATGATTCCGTTCGACGACCTGCGTGGCCGGCTCGCCTTTTGAGAGGTGGGTCTCCTCCCATTCCGCAAGTTATAAAGGGCCGACATCCCTCACCGGTCATCCCTGGCCGAGCCGCTCGCGAGTACAGCGAGAGAGTGGGGTACCGTCACAAGCCTTGCTTGTGACTGGGGCCGTGGGGCGCGACTTGTAGCCCCGAATCCCCTTCTCGGGTCTGCGACACGGCCGGGATGACAGGGCCGTCGCACGAGAGATCGATCCTTTTGCCAGGCGATATCAAAGCGCCTTGCCGAGGCGTTCCTTCAGATAGGCGTCGAATTCCATGGCGAAGCGCTCCGCCACGTCGAGGCGGACCCGGTTCGCCGAGCGGATCATCTGGAAACCGGCATCGATAAAAACGCCGAAGGGGCGAAAGGCGATGTCCCGGCCCGCGAACTCGCTCGCCGAAGCCGGATCGACCAGGGCGATGCCCGCACCTTCGGCCACCAGGGTAAGGGCCGTGTAGGAGAGCCTCGTTTCAAGCGCGGCAAGGCGTGGTACGCCGGCAAGCGCCAGTTCCACCCGCATCGAAAACAGGGTGCCGGGATCCAGGTTGATGACGCGTTCGCCGGCTAGATCGCCAGGTTCGATAACGGTTTTGCGGGCCAGAGGATGGCTCTGCGGAAGCGCGGCGAGTGCGGCGGCAGGATAGGCCTCGATGATGAAACCGCTCCTGTCGAGCGGCTCATCCGCATAGCCGAGATCGGCCCGTCCGACAGCCACCGCCTCGATCACCATGGCGGAGGGCAGTGTATCCAGGGACACGTTCAGACCCGGCTTGTCGCGCAGGAAACGAGCCAGGAAGCGCGGCAGCAGGCCGTTGCCCAGGGCCGGCATGGCCGCAATCCGCAAGGTTCCGGCCGAATGCCGCCCGATCTCCCTGGCGCGCGAGACGATCCTGTCCAGGCCGACAAAAGCCCGCTCCACCTCCTCCATCAGCTCGGTCGCGGCACGGGTCGGTCTGATCTGATTGCCTTTGCGCTCGAACAGATCCAGGCCGGTCGCTCGCTCCAGATCGGCGATCAGGCGGCTGATGGCCGGCTGCGTCACCGCCATCAGGTCGGCCGCCAGTGTCATTTGGCCGGTGCGCATCACGGCCCTGAAGGCCTGCACCTGTCTCAGATTGATGGGAGACTTCATAACATCTGCTTATCCTTGAAGGCCGATTTCGAATTTGCGCGAATGCATGGGCAATGCAAGTCTGGGGCAGCCGAGCAAGAGGAAAAAGCGCATGGGCGCGCAGTCCCTTCTGACGTCGCTGTATCGCTACAAGGCCTGGGCCGACGGGCTGTTGCTCGAGGCGATGGTTGACCTCGTCCAAGCCGGGCCGGCCTCCAATTTCGACACGGCGCTGCGCCTTCTCAATCATGCTCACATCGTCGATCGCATCTTCATGGCGCATCTTCAGGGGTACAGCCATGCCTATGACGACAACGAACCGGACGAACTGCCGCCCCTGACAGACCTGTCCGCGGACATTCGGCAGACGGACAGAGCCTATATCGATTACGTCGCCGGCCTGTCGGCGGATGACTTGCAGGTACCCATCCGCTTCCGGTTCACGGACGGGCAGCCGGGCCGGATGTCGCGTGAGGAAATGCTGGCCCATGTCATCACGCATGGCGGCTATCACCGCGGCGAGATCGGCCGTCTCCTGCCTGAGGTCGCGCCAGCCGCCTCGGTCGACGTCTTCGCCGGCTACCTGCATCGCTCGGAGCCGGAACGCCGGGCATGGCGGGGCGACATCGACTGCTGACAAGCCGCGGTCAGCAAGCAAAGCCTATACTCCGTCAGACAACCGTTTTGGGAGTTCGACGGATGTCCAGCACCGACTATCAGGACGATCCCTGGGGCCGGCATTGGTGCCATGCCCCACGCCGCAATGGCTTCATCATCGAGACCGGCGGGGCGGCAGCGCCAGGCATCGTTCGTCGGCTGTTGCAACGTCTCAGGGCATGGTGGACGGCGGTTGAATGACATCCCCCCGTCAACCGGTCATGTCCGGACAAGCCCGGCGTGCGGCATTGGCTCGGTGCCGCCGGTGATCGCCGGCCTGGCGGTCCAGGGCGGTGCCATCGTCAACGGCGTCTATCGCCTCGATCGCGGCTTCGAGAGCTTGGAGCGCAAGCTTGCGGCCTGCGGCACCCAGATCGAGCGAGGCCTGAGACTGCGTCCCTGGGACCGTCAGCATCCTGCTGGCCTCCAGGAAACGGCACCATTCATGCCGTAGGTGCGGACCGATAAGGGCGGTTCGCCCAGCGGTCGAGAGCCGGCAGGATGCCGGCGGTCAGGAAACGTCCGGGCCTGCGCTCACTTCCCGTCGAGGAAGGCCAGCAGAGCCGCGTTGAACAGGGCCGGGTCCTGCAGGAAGGCGAAGTGGCTGGCATTGGGCAGGATCAGAAGGCCGGCGCCGGGAATGGTGGCGGCGATATATTCGGTATGCTCGCGCTTGATCGCCTCGTCATGATCGCCATCGACCACCAGGACCGGTGACTTGATCGCCTTGAGCTGCACGTCGGTCCAGCTCGGCTGGGTCGCCCACATCTGGCTGATCTGCCCGACGAAGGCCTCATACCCCTTCGGGGTCGGCGACAGCTTGGCGTATTCCTTGCCGGCCCGTTCGATATAGGCGGCGAAGGTGGGATTCTTGTCGACCCCCTCCTTGACGCCGGAAGTCAAGGTGTTGGCCGCGAAGGCGAAGATCTTGCCGACACGGTCGGGATGGCGGATGGCCAGATCGATGCCGAGAATGGCGCCGTCGCTCCAGCCGACGATATCGGCTTGTCGGATCTTGAGCTTGTCGAGCAGGGCGACGACGTCATCGGCCATCAGGTCATAGCCAAAGGGCTTGCCGTCCCGGCTCGAGCGGCCATGGCCGCGGCTGTCGACGAGGATCACCCTGTGGCGGCGTGCCAGGACCTTGGCCTGCAGGCCCCAATAGTCCGAATTGCCGAGCCCGCCATGCAGCAGCACGACCGGCGCTCCCTTGCCGAGGGTGGCGTAATAGAGCTTGATGCCGTTGATGTCGGCAAAACCGCCCTTGGCCACCGGGGGCGGCGTCGGCGGCAGCGTCTCCCAGCGCTCGGCCGCCCGGACCGCCCCGAGCGGGGCGAGAAACAGGAGGCAGGCGGAAAAGGCGGCAAGAATGATGCGCATTGGAGGATCCGTCGACTCGAAATCCGATCGAGCCGACGATCCGTCATTTGGGCACCGACGTCAAAGCGCATTAAAATAGTGTTCTATCGGGAAGCATACCGGTCGGAGCCTGCGCCTCCTCCGCCCGTATTCTGGTCGACCCAGCGATACCAGGCCTCGGCACTGCCGTTGAAGACGTTGAGATCGATCTTCTCGCTGACGCCGTGCGAAAGACCCGATCCGGAATATTGCCAGAAGATCCATTTCCGGCCCTCGAACACCTTGGAGGGGTGCTGGGCGACGGAGCGCAGCCAGAAGGGATAATCGAGGAAGGCGCCTTCGAGATTGTCGTGGTAGAAGCCCGGCGCCGTGTAGATGATCGGCCGCTGGCCGTAATGCTGCTCCACCATGGTGAGGAAGACGCGCATCTTCTCACGGATCTCGGTCGGCGATGGCCGCCGCTTGCAGGCGGAGTCCGCATTCCATTCGACGTCGAGCACCGGCGGCAGTGCCCCGTCGACACGCGGTACGTTGCGGATGAACCAGCGTGCCTGCTCGGCGCCGCTGCGGCACCAGTAGAAGAAATGGTAGGCGCCGCGCTTGAGGCCTGCCTCATGCGAAGCCCGCCAATTGCGCTTGAAGAGGGGATCGAGATGGTCTCCGCCATCGGTCGCCTTGATGAAGGCGAAGTTGGCGCCTTGCTGGCGAAGCGTCTGCCAGTCGATGTCGCCCTGCCAGCGCGAGACGTCGACACCGTGGACCGCGAAGGCGCGGGGCGAGGCCTTCCCGAAATTGATCGGCTTGGCATCCCGGAAGCGGCGGCCATAGATGCGCTCGCGCAGGCTCTGCCTGATCACCGGCGCGGTCATGGTCGCTGCCGCTGGCTCGACGGGAAGCGCAACAGGCCGCAGCGGCGGCCTGGAAATCGGCGGTTGCGCCATGGCCACCGTGTCCGGCGGCACGCTTTCGGGAAGGGGCTGCTGGATCGGTTCCGGCTCCGGCGGCGCCGGAATGGAGGAAGCGACCGAGCCCGTGGTCTCCGGCGGCCGGATGGGCCGGTCAGGATCGCCGCTGATGGCACTGCAGCTCGCGAGGGCGAGACAGGCGACGAGAATGGCTGGCAGGCCCAGTACGCGCATGGATACTCACGTCAACAAACGCCGGAACGATCGGCCCCAGTCCCCCCGGAAGCCGTAACCAAACGTTTGTGCGTAAATCGCCAACAAAGATTGAATCAAAAGGCAGAGCCGTTGATTTCGGGCCACAAGGCGCGCCATTCCCGGAATATGGTAAGTTTTCGGCTAGCAATCATGGTTACCGCCGCAGCTCGTTTCGGCTGGTCGCCCCATCCCGGTCAATGCCGTCGTCGCAAGCGCCGCCAGCCACCCGCGACGCCGCCGTTCGTAACGATGAAAAGCCTGGTGCCGAATGCCAATGCATTTCATTCGGGGAAAAACGCTCCGATTTGTCATCGCCGGGCGTGCCCCGGCCATGACAAAGGTCGTGCAACCTCGACGTTCAAGTGAACTGCAATTGCCTGCGTGAAGCCGATTTATTCCGCCGCGGCCCGCAGCCGGAAGGGCAGGTCGAGCTTGCGCCACACCGCCACCAGCGCCTTCGTCAGTTCGGCGATCAAGGCCTCGTCATGGAAAGGCGTCGGCGTGATGCGCAGGCGCTCGGTGCCGCGCGGCACGGTGGGATAGTTGATCGGCTGGATATAGATGCCATGCTCGGCGAGCAGCAGGTCGCTGGCCGCCTTGCAGCGTTCGGCATCGCCCACGGTCACCGGCACGATATGGGTCTCGGAGATCGTCACCGGCAGGCCGGCATCCGCCAGCGCCGCCTTGGTGCGGGCGGCATTGGCCTGCTGGGCCGCGCGTTCGCTCTGCGAGACCTTGAGATGACGCACGGAAGCCTGCGCCGCCGCCGCCACCGCCGGCGGCAGCGCCGAGGTGAAGATGAAGCCCGGCGCGTGCGAGCGCACTGCATCGATGATGGGGGCATTGGCGGCGATGTAGCCGCCGAGCGTGCCGAAAGCCTTGGCGAGCGTGCCCTCGATCACGTCCACGCGTCCCATCTCGCCGTCACGTTCGGCGATACCGCCGCCGCGCGCGCCATACATGCCGACGGCATGGACCTCGTCGAGATAGGTCATGGCGTTGTAGCGCTCGGCCAGATCGCAGATCCGGCCAATCGGTGCGATGTCGCCGTCCATGGAATAGACGCTCTCGAAGGCGATCAGCTTGGGCCGTTCCTTGCCGGCCTTGCGCAGGAGGTCTTCGAGATGGTCGAGATCGTTGTGGCGGAAGATCGCCTTCTCGCGGCCCGATTGCCGCACGCCCTCGATCATCGAATTGTGGTTGAGCTGGTCCGACAGGATCAGGCCATCCGGCAGCAGCCTGCCGATGGTGGAGATGCCGGTCTGGTTGGAAACATAGCCGGAGGTAAAGACCAGGGCCGCCGGCTTGCCGTGAAGATCGGCCAGCTCATGCTCCAGCATCACCACCTGATGGCTGTTGCCCGAGATGTTGCGTGTACCGCCGGCACCGACGCCGAGTTGCTGGGCCGCTTCCACCATCGCCGCGATCGAGGCGGGATGCTGCCCCATGCCGAGATAATCGTTCGAGCACCACACCACGATCTCGCGCGGGCCATCGGGCGCATGCCAGAGGGCATGGGGAAAACGCCCCGCGATCCGTTCGATGTCGGCGAAGACCCGATAGCGCTTCTCGCGCCGGAGAGCGTCGACGGCCGTTTCGAAAATCGCAGTATAGTTCATCATCTCAACCCAAACTCGCCTTCAGCCGACCTTGGCCGGCGATGGCCTGTATCCGGCGTTGCCGGCCCCGAGAGGCCGTCGCCCGCTTCGAACTCTTCCAATCTGGCTCAGTCATAACCCGGATTTCGGGCCGATGCACCATGATGGGCAGTAAAGACGGCGATTGGTCGCGGGTCCCTGCGCTTTGGCACGCAGCGCAACCTGCCGCGCGAAAATAAGCCATAGCCATGGGGACGGCTTGCTCCGATTGCTGGAAAGTGCTTCCAGCAGGATCGCCAACGGGTCGGGATCAGAAATATTTTCGGCGCCCGATAGACGATTCACCTCCATCCTTATTAATGAAAGGAAACAAGATTTCCTGATGCTCGGCGGCTACCCCCGTGTTCCTCCCCGATATCGAGACCCCTGAAGCCCTTCGCAGGGATGGTGCAATCGCCAGGCAGATTCCACTCGAGCATGCCGCGGGCGTGATCGAATGGAATCTGCAAGACATCAGACATTTGCCGGCCCTTCGGGCGAGGCCGTGGCGGCCGGTGTGGCCATGAGGAACGAGGCTTCTTTGCGCCCCATCCTGATGTCGGGGCTGGGGGTCACCTTCCTGGCCTTTCTCGACACCGGCATGAAGGTGATCTCGACCACCTATCCCCTCATGCAGGCCATCACCATGCGCTACGGCGCCGGCGCCGTGACGGCTCTGGTGATCTATCTCCTCTTCGCCAAGGGCTGGCCGAGCCCCGCCGCCTTGCGGCGCAACGCTGTGCGCGCCGTGGTGGTGCTGGCGACGGCGGCCTGCTTCTTCACCGCGATTTCGCGGCTGCCGCTGGTCGAGGCGATCACCCTCACCTTCCTCGCCCCGCTTTTGATGGCGGTGCTGGGGCGCATCATCCTGAAGGAGGCGATCGCCGTACGCGCGCTGGTCGCCATCCTGGTCGGCTTTGCCGGCGTGCTGGTGATCGCACGCGGCCAGGAGGCGGGCGGGGCCCACGCCTTCGACGTGATCGGCCTGATGGCGGCGCTCGGCTGCGCCTTCTTCTATGCCCTGTCGATGGTGCTGATGCGCCAGCAGTCGAGCCAGGATTCGACGCTGACCATCGTGCTGCTCTCCAACTGCTTCGCCTTCGTGTTCGTGCTACCGGCCGGCGCGTGGCAATGGCAGCCGGTCAAGCTGGAGCATTGGCTGATCACGGCCACGGTTGGCCTGTTCGGCACTTTCGGTCATCTGTGCCTCGCCTGGGCCTATGCGCGCGGCCATGCCGCCCGGCTCGGCATCATGGAATATACCGCCTTCGTCTGGGCGATGATCTTCGGCTATTACCTCTTCGCCGAAGTGCCGACGAACTGGACGCTCGCGGGCGCTGCGCTGATCATGGCAGCCTGCCTTTTCGCCACCTTCAGCGTACCGCGGGCCCGCGCGGCCTGAGGTCGTGCCCGGTTTGCCCCTGCCCCCCATTCACCAAATTCATTTTGGTCGGAATTGTTTGCGGAGGCGCTCCTTGACAGTGCGCAGGGCCCTGACTAAATGCGGGTCAGTCGTTAGCACTCGCCGTCGGTGAGTGCTAACGACCTATCATAAAAATCCCTTCGATGTGGACCAGGGGCCAGCCCCCTCGCACAAGAGGAAGACAACCATGAAGTTCCGTCCGCTCCACGACCGCGTGGTCGTCCAGCGCGTCGATGCCGAAGAAAAGACCAAGGGCGGCATCATCATCCCCGACACCGCCAAGGAAAAGCCCCAGGAGGGCAAGGTCATCGCCGTCGGCCCGGGTGGCCGCGACGAATCCGGCAAGCTCACCCCCCTCGATGTCAAGGCTGGTGATCGCGTCCTGTTCGGCAAGTGGTCGGGCACCGAGATCAAGCTCGATGGTGAGGATTACCTCATCATGAAGGAATCCGACATCATGGGTATCGTTGCCTAATCGGCAGCTACCGCTTTCCCCATTCATTCTGAGGACACCCACATGGCTGCCAAGGAAGTCAAATTCTCCACCGACGCGCGTGACAAGATGCTGCGCGGCGTCGACATTCTCGCCAATGCCGTCAAGGTCACGCTGGGCCCGAAGGGCCGCAATGTCGTGATCGAGAAGTCGTTCGGCGCGCCCCGCATCACCAAGGACGGCGTCACCGTCGCCAAGGAGATCGAGCTCTCGGACAAGTTCGAGAACATGGGTGCCCAGATGGTCCGCGAGGTTGCCTCCAAGACCAACGACACCGCCGGTGACGGCACCACCACGGCGACCGTTCTCGCCCAGGCCATCGTCCGCGAAGGCGCCAAGGCGGTTGCCGCCGGCATGAACCCGATGGACCTCAAGCGCGGCATCGATCTGGCTGTCCAAGCTGCCGTCAAGGACATCGCCGACCGTTCTAAGAAGGTCGCGAATTCCTCCGAGATCGCCCAGGTCGGCACCATCTCGGCCAATGGCGACGCCTTCATCGGCGGCGAAATCGCCAAGGCCATGCAGAAGGTCGGCAATGAAGGCGTGATCACGGTCGAAGAGGCCAAGAGCCTCGACACCGAAGTCGACATCGTCGAAGGAATGCAGTTCGACCGCGGCTACCTGTCGCCCTACTTCATCACCAATGCCGAGAAGATGATCGCGGACCTCGAGGATCCCTACATCCTCATCCACGAGAAGAAGCTCTCGGGCCTGCAGGCCATGCTGCCGGTGCTCGAAGCCGTCGTTCAGACCGGCAAGCCCCTGCTCATCGTCGCTGAAGACGTCGAAGGCGAAGCTCTTGCGACGCTCGTCGTCAACAAGCTGCGTGGTGGCCTGAAGATCGCTGCCGTCAAGGCTCCGGGCTTCGGCGACCGCCGCAAGGCCATGCTGGAAGACATCGCCATCCTCACGGGCGGCCAGGTGATCTCCGACGACCTCGGCATCAAGCTCGAGACCGTGACCCTCCAGATGCTCGGCCGCGCCAAGAAGGTGTCGATCGAGAAGGAGAAGACCACGATCGTCGACGGCGCCGGCAAGAAGAAGGACATCGAAGGCCGCGTCGCTCAGATCAAGGCCCAGATCGAAGAGACCACCTCCGACTACGACCGCGAGAAGCTCCAGGAGCGCCTGGCCAAGCTCGCCGGCGGTGTTGCCGTCATCCGCGTCGGTGGCTCCACCGAAGTGGAAGTCAAGGAGAAGAAGGATCGCGTTGACGACGCTCTGAACGCCACCCGCGCGGCCGTTCAGGAAGGCATCGTCCCCGGCGGCGGCACGGCTCTGCTCCGCGCCAAGGCTGCGGTCGCCAAGCTCTCCTCCGACAACTCGGACATCCGCGCCGGCATCAAGATCGTCGAGAAGGCTCTCGAAGCCCCGATCCGGCAGATCTGCGAGAACTCGGGCGTCGAAGGCTCGATCGTCGTCGGCAAGATCCTCGAGAACAAGTCGAAGACCTTCGGTTTCGACGCGCAGAACGAGGAATATGTCGACCTGCTCGAGAAGGGCATCGTCGACCCGGCCAAGGTCGTGCGCACCGCGTTGCAGGACGCCGCTTCGGTGGCTTCGCTCCTGATCACCACGGAAGCGATGATCGGCGAAGCGCCGAAGGACAAGGCCGCTGCTGCTCCGGCAATGCCGGGCGGCGGCATGGGCGGCATGGACTTCTAAGAAGTCCAGCCAACCGGCTGATGACGAGAGGGCGGTGCCGCAAGGCGCCGCCCTTTTTCTTTGCCGAAAGCGGGCCGATCGAGAGCGCTCTTGAACCGGCATGCGGGGAGATTAAATCTGGGAGATAACCCTCTCTTTTTCCTACCGTCCCTGTGCACCTCCAATTCCTTTCCGGACACTGGTTGTCCCTAAAGAATTGACCTCGCCGCTCTCCAATTGCATGAAGGCTCATGGAACATTCCAACGCCAGTTTTCTTCCCAGCCTTCTGCTTTTCCTCGGTGCCGCGGTCGTCGCGGTTCCCATCTTCAAGCGCATCGGCTTCGGCGCCATTCTCGGCTATCTGATCGCCGGTCTGGCGATCGGGCCGTCCGGCTTCGCGCTGTTCACCGACACCGTCACCATCCAGCATATCGGCGAGATCGGCATCGTCCTGCTGCTCTTCGTCATCGGGCTCGAATTGCAGCTCTCGCGCCTGCTGGCGATGCGCAAGGACATTTTCGGCCTCGGCGGCCTGCAGCTCGTGGTCTGCGCCCTGGTGATCGGCGGTATCGCCCATGCGCTCGGCCTCTCGATGATGGGCGCCGCGATCACCGGCATTGCCCTCGCCCTCTCCGCCACCGCCATCGCCCTGCAGGTCCTGGGCGAGCGCGGCGAGCTGCAGGCGCCCTACGGCCAGCGCAGTTTCGCAGTCCTGCTGTTCCAGGACATGTCGGTGGTGCCGATCCTGGCGCTGATCCCGCTTTTCGCCGTCGAAGCGGCCCACGCCGCCAATGATGGCGGCGGTTGGACCCGTACCGGCATCATGATCGGCTCGATCGCCGTGGTGGTGCTGGCGGGACGCTATCTGCTCAACCCGCTGTTCCGCATCCTCGCCACCACCGACGCCCGCGAGGTGATGACGGCCGCCGCCCTGCTGCTGGTGCTCGGCACCGCTCTCCTGATGCAATGGGCCGGCATGTCGATGGCCCTCGGCGCCTTCCTCGCCGGCGTGCTGCTGGCGGAGTCGAATTTCCGCCACGAGCTCGAGGCCGACATCGAGCCCTTCCGCGGGCTGCTGCTCGGCCTGTTTTTCATGAGCGTGGGCATGGACATCAACGGCGCGCTGGTGCTGCAGCACTGGCTGGCCCTGGTGATATCAGCCCTCGGCCTCATCCTGGTCAAGTCGGTTTCGGTCGCCGCCGTCTTCCGCCTTACCGGCTCCACCAAGCTCGATGCCATCCGCTCCGGCATCCTGCTTTCACCGGCCGGCGAATTCGCTTTCGTGCTGATCCCGCTCGGGCTGTCCTACGGCTTCCTCCAGGGCGAGCAGGCCGGCTTCGTCAAGGCATTGGCAGCCTTCACCATGCTGTTCGGCCCCCTGATCGCCGCCGGGTCCGAGCGCCTGCTCACCCGTTTCGCACCGGCGGAGCTGACCCGGGAAGAGGATTATTCCGACGCCCACGGCAAGGCCCTGGTCATCGGTTTCGGCCGCTTTGGCCAAGTCGTCTCCCAGGTCCTGCGCACCGCCGACATCGAGACGACCATCATCGACAAGGATGTCGAGATGATCGACGTCGCCGCCCGCTTCGGCGCCAAGGTCTATTTCGGCGATGGGGGCCGGCTGGACGTGCTGCGCGCGGCCGGTGCCGGCGAGGCCCGCGTGATCTGCGTGGCCATCGACGACCGGGCCACGGCAGTGAAGATCGTCGAAATGATCAAGGCCGAGTTCCCGCTCACCGAAGTCTATGCCCGCGCCTATGACCGCCAGCATGTGCTGGCCCTGCTCAGCGCCGGTGTCGACTTCCACATGCGCGAGACCTATGAGAGCGCCCTCGCCTTCGGGCGATCGACCTTGGAAGCACTCGGTGTCGACAATATCGAGGCCGAGGAGATCATCGAGGACGTCCGCGACCGGGATGCAAGGCGCATCGTGGCGCAGCAGCAGGGCGGCATCTATGCCGGCATGGACCTGATCAATTCCAAGCGCCTGATGAAGCCCGAGCCGCTGGAACGTCCGGACACGGTGGGCGTCACCCTGAACAAGGAAGCCATCGACGCGGCCGAGGAGGCGAAGGAAGAGGAAGAGACCGGCTGAGGGGCACTGCTCCTTCACCTGGAGATCGTGCAGGACATGGCGCTACAGCCGCATCCAGCGAGATTGGGAGTGTCAGCCTCCGGCTGACATCTTGAAAGCCAAACGCTTGTCGTCCGCCAAGATGTAGAATGTCAGCCGGAGGCTGACACTCCGCCTATCCTACACTCCCTCATGCAAACGCAACTGCCGTTCGAGGCTTGAGCTCTCCTGAATTGTTTGTAGACTAACGATCTCGAACCATCGGAGGAGCGCATCATGGCGCATGAGGAAGCTAGGGACGGCGGGGCCGATGACAAGCTCGTCATTCGCAATATCGGCCTGCTGTTGAGCGGCGACATCGCCAATCCGATCCTCGATGCCGACACGATCGTGGCGGTCGGCGGCCGCATCGCCGCCATCGGCCGGGAGAAGGATCTCGACCTTTCCGGGGCCACCAGCGTGATCGATGCCTTGGGCACCGCCGTCACGCCAGGCCTGATCGACA
The DNA here is from genome assembly GCF_017813775.1 of Labrys sp. LIt4. Lineage (NCBI taxonomy): Bacteria > Pseudomonadati > Pseudomonadota > Alphaproteobacteria > Hyphomicrobiales > Xanthobacteraceae > Labrys > Labrys sp. LIt4. The sequence goes on along the minus strand of NZ_JAGIPY010000001.1, from coordinate 275,882 downwards.
GCCATGTCCATCCCGTCGCCGGCGACTGGACGCCCCGGCAGAACCAGCTCGGCTGGATCGAATCGAACCTCCATGGCGGCGTCACCACCATGATATCGGCCGGCGAGGTGCACACCCCCGGCCGCCCCCGCGACGTCACCGGCCTCAAGGCGATGGCCATCTATGCCCAGCGCACCTTCTCGGCCTTCCGGCCCAGCGGCGTGAAGATCCATGCCGGCGCGCCGGTCATCGAACCCGACATGGTGGAGGACGACTTCAAGGAACTCGCCGCCGCCGGCGTGAAACTGCTCGGCGAGGTCGGCCTCGGCGGCGTCAAGGATGGCCCCACCGCGCGCAAGATGGTGAGCTGGGCGCGCAAATACGGCATCCAGTCGACCATCCATACCGGCGGCCCGTCGATTCCCGGCTCGGGTCTGATCGACAAGGACGTCGTGCTGGAAGCCGATACCGACGTCGTCGGCCATATCAATGGCGGCCATACCGCCCTGCCCCTCGACCAGATCCGCTGTATCTGCGAGGGCTGCGGCCGCGGCCTCGAACTGGTGCACAACGGCAACGAACGGGCCGCACTCTATACGCTGCGCACCGCGCGCGAGATGAACCAGCTCGAACGCGTCATCCTCGGCACGGATGCACCAGCTGGATCGGGCGTGCAGCCGCTCGGCATTCTGCGTATGGTCTCGATGCTGTCCTCGCTCGGCGACGTGCCGGCCGAGATCGCCCTGTGCTTTGCCACCGGCAACACCGCCCGCATGCGCTCGCTCGACTGCGGCCTGATCGAAGTCGGCCGTGCCGCCGATTTCGTGCTGATGGACAAGGCCCAGCATTCGGCCGGCAAGAACCTGCTCGAGAGTATCGAGCTCGGCGACCTGCCCGGCATCGGCATGACCGTGATCGATGGCGTGGTGCGCACCCAGCGCAGCCGCAACACGCCGCCGGCCACCAAGGTGCCGGTGATCGAGAGGGCTTGAGGCTTAGCTTGGGGCCGGTCTTCAGATCAGCCTGGAACCGCCGCACCGGCTGCGGAGGAGAGCCGGGTCGAAGACCCACCCCCAAGCTCCCAACCTTCACTTGACAGACTCCGACACCTCGATAATTTATTAGTACACTAACAATTTCTCACTGCGCGAGGTGGGGATGTATCTGCGCCCCAGAACGGTGGACGAAGCCTGCGAAGCCCTCGCAGCTGAGCCGATGCGCATTCTCGCGGGCGGCACCGACATCTTCCCCGCTCTCGGCGACAGGCCGCTCACCGGCGCCGTGCTCGATCTTTCCGCCATCGACGGGTTGTCGGGAATTGAATTCGGCGCCGACGTCATCCGCATTGGCGCCCGTACGACCTGGTCGGCCATCGCCGGGGCTGCGCTGCCGCCGGCTTTGCATGCCCTGCAGCAGGCCGCCCGCGAGGTCGGCGCCATCCAGATCCAGAATGCCGGAACCATAGCCGGCAATCTATGCAATGCCTCGCCCGCGGCCGATGGCGTGCCGCCTCTGCTCGCGCTCGACGCACGTGTGGAACTGCGCTCGACAAAGGGCGGGCGCGAACTCACCCTGGGCGATTTCATCACGGGCTATCGCAGAACCGCCCGACGGCCCGACGAATTGGTGAGCGCGATCCTGGTGCCGCGCAGCATCGAGACCGGCCGTTCGGCCTTCCTGAAGCTTGGAGCCCGCAAATATCTCGTCATCTCCATTGCGATGGTGGCCGTCATCATCGCTTGCGACGATGAGGGTACCATCAGCCAGGCGCGTATCGCCGTCGGTGCCTGCTCGGAAATCGCCCGGCGCCTTACCGGCCTGGAAGCTACCCTGATCGGCGCCAAGGCTGAGCCCGGCCTCGGCGTGCTGATCCGGCCGGAGCATCTCGCGGGCCTTGCGCCGATCGACGATGTCCGTGCCAGCGCGGAGTATCGGCGTGACGCGGTGAAAACCTTGATTGCCCGCACGCTCGATGCGGCCTTGCAACAAAGCGTTTCGTGATTCGACGGTCTTGCCTAGAATCATGAAGACGCGTCGAAACGAAGAGAGAGCAAAAGGGCGCTTCTGCCAAAGCGCTTTGCTCGAGGAGAGGCGGATGGACCAGAGGCTGCCCGGCTTCACGCTGAATGGCGAAACCGCCACCATTGCCGCCGCGCCCGGGTCGCGCCTCAGCCAGGTCCTGCGTGAAGCCTTCGGGCTGACGGGCACCAAGGTCGGCTGCGATGCCGGCGACTGCGGGGCCTGTACCGTCCTGCTCGACGGCGAGGCGGCCTGTTCCTGCCTCGTCGCCGCAGCGCAAGTCGAGGGACATACCGTCGACACCATCGAGGGCTTGACCCGCAACAACGCGCTCACCCAGGCCCTGCAGGCGTCCTTCCTGCGTTATGGCGCGGCCCAATGCGGCATCTGCACGCCGGCCATGCTCACGGCCGCGACGGCGCTGCTGCAGAGCGGAACCGAGGTAACGGAAGGCCGCATTGCCGATGCCCTCGGCGGGGTTCTTTGCCGCTGCACCGGCTATCGCAAGATCATCGCTGCGGTGCTCGCCGTGGCGGAAGGCTCCGCGACCCTCCAGCCAACCAGTCCTGCAAACCCGGTGGGCTCGCGTATCGATCGTCTCGACGGCATGGCCAAGGTGGAAGGGCGCGACATTTTCGGGGCGGACGAGGCACCGAACGATGTCCTGGCGCTGCGCGCCATCCGCAGCCCCCATCATCGCGCCGCCTTCGAGATCGGCGACATCGAGGCTTTCCTCGCCGCACATCCCGGGATCGTCAGGGTCTTCACGGCTCGCGACGTGCCTGGCCGCAACTGCTACGGCGTCATCCCGGCCTTTGCCGACCAGCCCGTCTTCGCCAGTGGCGAAACCCGTTTTCGTGGCGAGGCCGTGGCTGCCGTGGTCGGCGAGCCGGCCGCCGTCGAGGCCCTCGACCTTTCGGCCTTTCCGATCAGCTGGACCGCACTCACCGCCATCACGGCCATGGACGAGGCCCTCGCTTCGGCTGAGCTCCTCCATCCTGCCCGCCCCGAGAATATCCTCACGCGGGGACGCGTCGCACGCGGTGATGTCGAGGCCGCCCTGGCCGCCGCCGATGCCGTGGTCGAGGGAGAGTTCGAGACGGGTTTCGTCGAGCATGCCTATATCGAGCCGGAGGCAGGCTTTGCCCGCCGTGTCGGAGACCGCATCGAGATCCAGGCCTGCACCCAGGCGCCCTATATGGACCGCGACGATGTCGCCGGTCTCCTCGGTATCCCGCCCGAAAATGTTCGCATCATCCCGACAGCCGTCGGCGGCGGCTTCGGCTCCAAGCTCGATTTGTCGATCCAGCCCTTTATCGCCGTCGCCGCCTGGCATCTCGACCGCCCGGTCCGCATGGTCTATTCGCGCTCCGAATCGATCGCCACCACCACCAAGCGGCATCCGGCCAGGATGAGGGTGCGGATCGGCGCGTCCAGGGACGGCAAGCTCGCCGCCATGGATTTTTCCGGCGACTTCAACACCGGCGCCTATTCCTCCTGGGGCCCGACCGTGGCGAACCGGGTGCCGGTGCATGCTTCAGGCCCCTACTACATCCCGCATTACCGCGCCGTTGCCCGCGCCGTGCATACCCATCTGGTGCCGGCAGGCGCCTTCCGCGGCTTCGGCGTGCCGCAATCCTCGATCGCCCAGGAACAGCTCTACGACGCGCTCGCCGACAGGCTCGGCATCGACCGGCTGGAATTCCGCATCCGCAACGCCCTCACCGACGAGCTGCCGACCGTAACGGGCCAGGTGCTCGGCGAGGGTGTCGGCATCAAGGCATGCCTCGAGGCCCTGCGCGATCCCTGGCGGCGCGCACGCGAGGTGGCCGCCGCCTTCAACAGCGATCGGCGCGATTCCCTGCGCCGCGGCGTCGGCGTTGCCGGCATGTGGTATGGCTGCGGCAACACCTCCCTGCCCAATCCCTCCACCATCCGGCTCGGGCTCAAGCCCGATGGGCGCCTGGCGCTGCACCAGGGCGCCGTCGATATCGGCCAGGGTTCCAATACGGTGATCACCCAGATCTGCGCTGAAGCGCTCGGCGCCCCGGTGGAGGCCTTCGACCTCGTCTCCGCCGACACCGACCTCTCGCCCGATTGCGGCAAGACCTCGGCTTCCCGCCAGACCTTCGTCACCGGCAAGGCGGCGGAGCTCGCCGGGCGGGACCTGCGCGCCCAGATCCTGCGCCAGACCAACGCCGGCGAGACGGCCACGATCCGCTTCGGCGATGCGGTGCTGACGGTGGAAGACGGCGAGAGGGTACGCACGCTCAGGCTGGCGGACCTACCGGCCACCGACCTCGGCTATGTCCTGTCGACCGAACAGACCTTCGATCCGCCTACCAGCCCCCTCGACGCGAACGGCCAGGGAGAACCCTACGCCCTCTACGGCTTCGGCGCCCATATGGCCGAGATCGAGGTCGATTGCGAGCTCGGTACGGTCCGGGTCCTGAAGATCACGGCCTCGCATGATGTCGGCCGCGCCATCAATCCCACGCTGGTGGAGGGCCAGATCGAAGGCGGCGTCGCCCAGGGCCTCGGCCTTGCCCTGATGGAGGAATTCCACCCCGGCCGTGGCGAGAACCTGCACGACTATCTCATTCCCACCATCGGCGACGTGCCGCCGGTGGAGACGATCCTGATCGAGGATGCCTCGCCCGTCGGCCCGTTCGGCGCCAAGGGCGTCGGCGAGCAAGCCCTCATTCCCACCGCCCCGGCCATCCTCAACGCGCTGCACGACGCGGCCGGGATCAGGCTTCGCCGGGTGCCGGCGACACCGGACCGGGTCCGGGCCGCGATTTTGGAGCGCAACCTTTCTGCGACCGCCGGCTTTCAGCCGGCCATTTCTAAGGAAGGAAGTGCCGGCTGAAAGCCGGCGGTCCTGGGAATCACCGCTTGAACAGACGCGCATCCGCCGGCGTGGGATCGCTCGGCAGCTGGGCGGCGCGGTGGCAGGCCTTGGCTTCCTCGATGAGCTGGTCGAGCAGGGCGGTGAACAGCACCGGCTTGGCCGCGGCCTCCCAGAGGAAATAGCCGAAGGAACCCGGGCAGGGATTGACTTCGTTGAGCCAGACCTCGCCCGTCCGCTCATTGGACAGGAAGTCGATCCGCGGCGCGCCGGTGCCGTTTACGGCGTCGAAGGCCTCGGTTGCCCATTGCCGGATCGTGTTCTCCAGGGCCGCCGGCAATTCGGGATTGATGTCGCGCGTCAGCGACAGCATGCCCTGGCTCGAAGCCCCCGGCTGCTTGCCGCCGCCGGTCTTCTTGGAGCCGCCGGACATGTATTTGGTCTTGAAATCGAGCAGGTCTGTCTCGCGCTTGGGGCGCTCGATGGCCGAGGTGACGATCTCGCCCTTCTCGCGGCGCACGGCGACGTTGTATTCGACCAGATTCTCGACGAAAGGCTCGATGATCGCGTGGGTGTCGAACTTGAAGATGCCGGGCAGCACCTGGCGCACGGTGTCGACGTCCTCGGCCCTGGCGACACCGATCGAAGACCCCAGATGCGCCGGCTTGACGATCACCGGGAAGGTAATGTTCCTGAGCGAGGCTTCCAGGCCTGCCTTGTCAGGCACCAGGCCGGTCGCGGGGCGCGAGACCACTACGTCCGGCAGCATGCCGATACCGCGCCCGGCAAAGGCCCGCTTGGTGATGGCCTTGTCCATCAGGACGGCCGAAGCCAGGGTGCGCGCGCCGGTATAGGGCACGTTGGCGGTCTCGAACACGCCCTGCATCTGGCCGTCCTCGCCGATATTGCCATGGAAGGCGAGCAGGGCGACGTCGAACTCGATCGGCTCGGGTTTCTTGGCGAAAAGCCCCGTCTTGCCACGAGGGATCAGGAGCCCCTTGCCGGCCGACAGGTCGAGATCGACCCGTGTGAGCCCGCGCCGGGCCTCCTCATCCGGAATATAGCTGGCGCGGTTGCGCAGGGCATCGCCTGTGAACCAGGCGCCGTCTCCCGCGACATAGACGGGAAAACCGTCATATTTCGAGCTGTCGAGCGCATTGAGCGCCTGCAGGCCTGAAACGATGGAGACATCATGCTCCGGCGAGCGCCCACCGAATAGTACCGCGACGCGCGTTTTCGACATCGTTTTTCCTTGGAAATTGAACCGAATCGTTGGCTCGAAAATAAAGTGCCGGGAGCCGGCAGGCAAATTGCGATCTCGTCGCCGTTCCATGGAAATTCCGTGGCCAGGCCGGCGGTAGCAGGATCTTGGATGCGCGGACTTGCCACGAGGCGCGCCATGAAGCACTTTGCGCGGCGATGGAGGCCCGCCACGATCGAGATCCGGTCGTGACATTCATGGAATGACGCGCTTTGCTCTACGGCTCGGCAGGCGCTTCAGCGGAGGAACGATGTCGAATACCCTGTCCCAGATTCCATTGTTCCAGGCGTTGGACGAAGCCACGATCAAGGCCTTCGACGGCCGGGTGCGTTGGGCCAAGTTCGAGGAGAACGAGCTGGTCGTCGACTATGACGACAATTCCAACGACGTCTATTTCCTGATCTCCGGCAAGGTGCGCGTGCTCTATCGCACCATCACCGGCAAGGAAGTGATCCTGGCCGAGCTTGGCGGCGGCCAGTTCTTCGGGGAATTGTCGGCCATCGACGGCGTCGGCCGCTCGGCCAACGTCACCGCGCTCAACCGCTCGCAGATGTGCATCATCTCCGGCCCGGTCTTCATGGAGCTGCTCACCCAGAACGCCTCGGTATGCAAGCAGATCCTGCAACTGCTCGCCAGCCGGGTGCGCGCGCTCAACACCAAGCTGGCCGAGCACTCCTTCCTGCAAACCAAGCACCGGCTCTACGCCGAGCTCATCCGCCTCTCCCAACCTCGCGCGAGCCATCCCGGGCAGCGCGTGCTCTCGCCGCCGCCCTTCCACCACGACCTCGCCGCCCGCATCGGCTGCCGCCGCGAGGCGGTGTCACGCGAGCTTTCGGCGCTCGAAAAGGAAGGCCTGGTCAGCAAGACCCGCGGGGCCCTCGCTTTGGTCAATCCGGAAGAGCTGAACAAACGGATTTCGGCAGCGCTGGCGGACTGACCGGGGGCCGGATCGTCAGATCCGCCTAATCCTTGGCAGCCGGCGTGGTGTTTCCCGCCGGGTCTGAAGACCCATCCCCCATATGATGCCATCTCGGCTTGAAGCCGTTGCGGAGCGCCGCGACGCTTGCCGCCGGGGTCAGCAAACGTGCCGGCCGGTCCTGCCACTGCGCCTCCTCCCAGCCGGTAGGAGACCAACGCAGCACCCTGCCCTCGCGGCGTGTGAAGGCCTCCTCGCCATCGGCCCAGACGGCGCCGTCGGGAAGGTTCGCGGTGTCTTCCATCCGATGTTCGCCGAGCCGCTCGGCGTGCAGGATCTCGTCCATGCGATCGGCGCTTGCCCCGGGCTCTGGAAAGGCGGCCTGGTAGGCCAGCGCATCGGGCCGGCGGCATTCGAAACAGGGGCGATGGCCGGCCGCCAGCGCCGTGACTTCGTCCAGGAAGAACAGATGCGTGTAGCCGGGGCCCATGACCTCCCGCCAGCGCCCCTTGAAAGAAAGCTCGCAGCAGATCCAGCGCCTGGACGTCCAACGCCGGCGCGTCAGCCGCTTGGTCTCGTCATGGATGCGGCCGCCGCGAATGCCCATCATCGTGCCGCGCGCCGCCATGGCGACGATGTCGCCGAAGGGCGTGACACGATTCTGGAGCGGGCGGCTCAAGGCTTTACCCTCCCGTCGGCGTCGAAGGTCGCGAGATAGGCGATGATGTCGTCCACCGTCGCCGCCTCGCGAACGCCGGCAAAGGTCATCTTGGTGCCGGGAACGGCAGCGGAAGGACGGGTGAGGAAGAGGCGCAGGGAGGCCTCGTCCCAGATCTTGCCCGAGGCCTTCATCGCTTGCGAATAGGCATAATCCGGCGCGGTGGCGGCCGGACGTCCGACAATGCCGTTGAGTTGGGGGCCCACCACGTTCTTGGCGCCTTCGCCGACCCGGTGGCAAGCCGCGCAACGGGCAAAACCGGCCTTTCCCTTGACGGCATCGCCGGCGAAGGCAGGCGCAGCCAGGAGAAGAAAGGCGAGAAGCCCTGGGATCGCCGGCTTCCAGCCGGCTCTTGGAAACATCGAGCCTGCAGGACGGGAAGAGCCGGCTGGAAGCCGGCGGTCCCGGGAAAGATCCTTCATTTCGCCAGCGCCTGCTCGCGGATCCGGGTGATCGTGGTCATCGGCGTGATCGCTTCCGGATCCATACGGCAATGCAGGATGGCCGGCTTGCCTGAGGCGGCCGCCCGCTCGAAAGCCGACCCGAATTCGGCCGCCGTCGTCACCGTCTCGCCATGGCCGCCAAACGCGACGGCATAGGCGGCGAAATCCGGGTTCTTGAGCTTCGTCGCCGAAATGCGCCCGGGGAATTCGCGTTCCTGATGCATGCGGATGGTGCCGTACATGCCGTTGTCGACGACGACCACGATGATCGGCAGATCATACTGCACGGCGGTGGCGAGTTCCTGGCCGTTCATCATGAAGCAGCCGTCGCCGGCAAAACAGACCACGGTCTTTGAACGGTCGAGGGCCTTGGCGGCCACAGCCGCCGGCACACCATAGCCCATCGAGCCCGAGGTGGGTGCGAGTTGTGTACCGTAACGCCGGAAGCGCAGATAACGCTGGACCCAGATTGCGTAGTTGCCGGCACCGTTGCAGATGACCGCATCCTCGGGCAGGCGCTCGCGCAGCCAGAGCAGGGCCTCGCCATATTGGAACGTTCCGGGGATGGGCTTGGGCTCGTCGGTCCAGTCGTGGAAATCCCGGTTTGCCTGGCGCGTCTCGGCCGACCAGGGCAGGCTGCCGGGCGGCTGCAGTTCCTCCAGCACCGAGGCGAAGGCCTGCGCCGTTGCGTGAATGGCGAGGGTGGGCTGGTAGACCCGGCCCAATTCCTCCGCACCGGCATGGATGTGCACGAGCCTCTGGCGCGGCGTCGGGATGTCCACCAGCGAATAGGAAGAGGACGGCATTTCGGAGAGGCGTCCGCCCGCCAGGATCAGGAGGTCGGCCTCCTTGACGCGCTGAGCCAGCTTGGGATTGGGCCCGATGCCGACATCGCCGGCATAATTGGGATGGTCGGCCGGAAACAGCATCTGACGGCGGAAGGAAGTGCCCACGGGCAGGTCGAAACGCTCCGCGAAGCGGACGAGGCTCGCCACGGCCCCCTGGGACCAGCCGGAGCCGCCGACGATCAGCAAGGGCTTCTTCGCTTCGCCGAGCAGAGCCTCCAACTGGGCCATCTCCGCGCGGCCCGGCCAGGTCTGCGCCGGCTCGACGAAGGCCGCATCGGCAACCGTGGCGGTTTCGACCAGCATGTCTTCCGGCAGGGCGATCACCACCGGCCCAGGACGCCCCTGCATTGCAACCCGGAAGGCACGCGTCACCAGTTCGGGAATGCGCTCGGCCTTGTCGATCTCCACAACCCATTTGGCCATGGAGCCGAAGAAGGCCTTGTAATCGATCTCCTGGAAGGCCTCGCGCTCGCGCATGCCGGTTTCGATCTGGCCGATGAACAGAATCATCGGCGTGGAATCCTGCATGGCGATATGGACGCCATGGGAGGCATTGGTGGCGCCAGGCCCGCGCGTGACCATGCAGATGCCGGGCCGCCCGGTGAGTTTGCCGGCCGCTTCCGCCATCATGGCCGCCCCGCCCTCCTGACGGCAAACAGTGACGTTGATCGGGGCATCATGGAGGGCATCGAGCACGGCGAGATAAGATTCTCCCGGCACGCAGAAGACATGTTCGACGCCCTGCGCCACCAGCGCATCGACGATCAGGCGGCCGCCATTGCGGGATTGGGACTTGGAGCTGGGCTCTGCTGTGGACACCGGCATGGACATTGTCACTCTGGGCATTGGCACTCTTGGATGGATCGCCCTGTCATACGCCGGGTGACGGTGGAGTGTCGACCTCCAGGTCGACATTCTCGGGACGACCTCTCTGACGCCGAGCCCCATGCCGACCACGCTCCATCGATCGACGACGCCGAGAGGCCGGCATTCCGTTTCCTCCGCGACCTCTTGCCGCGCGGGCCGCGGGACATTACATGCAGCTCATGTTGTCGCCAGAACCCCTCAAGCTGCTCGCTTTCGATGGAGAGGACCTGGAGGTCATCTCCACCCATCTCCAGGACGCCGCCGTCGCGCCGGCCGAAATCGCCTGGCTGCCGCACGAGAAACGCTTCGCTTTGGTGATGGACCGCTATGACTGGTGCGGCGACCAGAGCGGCGAACGCACGAGACGGCGCTCGGGCCTGCATTTCGAACGGGTTCTCGGGGTCAAGCGTTCGCATTTCGAGCAGAACGCCAGCCAGAAGGCCGTGCTGCTTTCCGTCTCCTTCGAAGTCGTGGACGAGCCAGCTGGACTGGTGACGCTCTATTTCGAGGGCGGCGGCGCCATCCGCCTCGAAGTGGAATGCCTGGAGGCCGCGATGTCCGATCTCGGTCCGGCCTGGCCCTGCGGCTCCCCGCCACCCGCGCGGGTGTAGCGCCTCGTCCGTAACCGGAACACGCCGCGGGATCGCGCCCTCGACGCATTTCTCTTGAAGCCGGCCCCCGTTTCTTGTCATTAGCGGCCCGCTGACTTCGTTCTTCCCGCCGCACAAGGAAATGCCATGCCGGTTCGGCTCAACAGCGCCCAGGCCGATTTCGCCGACGCCTTCGCTACCCTGCTCGCCACCAAGCGCGAGATCTCCGAGGATGTCGACGCCTCCGTCAAGGCCATCATCGAGGATGTGGTCGCGCGCGGCGATGCGGCGGTGATCGACTACACCGCCCGCTTCGACCGCCTGACGCTCAGCCCCGAAACCATGCGGGTCACCGAGGAGGAGATCGAAGCGGCGCAGGCCCGATGTGATGCCGGCGCGCTCCAGGCCCTGGCACTGGCGGCCAGCCGCATCCGCGCCTATCATGAGCGCCAGAAGCCGACCGATACGCTGTTCAGGGATGCCCTCGGGGTGGAGCTTGGCTGGCGCTGGACGGCAATCGAGGCCGTCGGCCTTTACGTTCCCGGCGGGACGGCCGCCTATCCCTCCTCAGTCCTGATGAACGCCATTCCGGCCAAGGTCGCCGGCTGCCCTCGTCTGGTGATGGTGGTGCCGAGTCCGGGCGGCCTCCTCAACCCTCTGGTGCTGGCGGCAGCCAGGCTCGCCGAAGTCGACGAGGTCTATCGTATAGGCGGCGCGCAGGCCATCGCCGCCCTGGCCTATGGCACGCCGACCATCGCGCCGGTCGCCAAGATCACCGGACCGGGCAACGCCTATGTGGCCGCGGCCAAGCGCCGCGTCTTCGGCCATGTCGGCATCGACATGATCGCCGGTCCCTCCGAAGTGTTGGTGATCGCCGACGACAGCGCCAATCCGGCCTGGATCGCCGCCGACCTGCTGGCCCAGGCCGAGCACGACACGGCCTCCCAATCGATCCTGCTTACCGACAGCCCCGCCCTGGCGCAGGCGGTGGAGCGCGAAGTGGAAGCCCAGCTCGCTACCCTGCCCCGCGCCGGGATCGCGGGAACGAGCTGGCGCGACTATGGCGCCCTGATCACCCTGTCCTCGCTGGACGAGGCCCCGCCGCTGGCCGACCGCCTCGCTGCCGAGCATCTGGAGATCATCACCCGAGACGCCGAAGCCCTTGCGGACCGCATCCGCAACGCCGGCGCCATTTTCCTGGGGCCGCACACGCCGGAAGCGATCGGCGATTATGTCGGCGGCTCCAATCACGTGCTGCCGACGGCCCGCTCGGCCAGGTTCTCCTCGGGTCTGGGCGTGCTCGATTTCATGAAGCGCACGTCCATCCTCAAATGCGGGCCGGAGCAGCTTGCGGCTCTCGGCCCGGCTGCGGTCGCGCTCGGCGAGGCGGAGGGCCTTGCCGCTCATGCCCGCTCGGTCTCGATCCGCAGCAATCGCCTCTAGGACGTGTCGTTTCAGCGCGCTTTGCTCTATGAGAGCCCATGCACCATGCTATGAGATGCCATGGACAATGAGGAATTCAGCCCCACCTGCCGGTTGATCGCCGTTCATCTCGATGAGCGCAGCATCGGGCGCGGCAGCCAGGATCAAGAACATGAGCGGCGGGTCGCCGCCTATGACCTCATCGAGGAGAATGTGTTCTCGCCGGTCGGCTATGATTCCGGCCCTTACGGACTGCATATCTCCCTGCAGGATGGCCGCCTCGTCCTGGACATTCGCGACGCCGACAGCCAGCCGGTGGTGGTGCATATCCTTTCGCTCACGCCGCTCAGGCGCGTGGTACGCGACTATTTCACCATCTGTGACAGCTATTACGCGGCCATTCGCAGCGCCACGCCCTCCCAGATCGAGACGATCGACATGGCCAGGCGCGGCCTGCACAATGAGGGCTCTGAAATCCTGCGCGAAAGGCTGGCCGGCAAGATCGCCCTCGACCTTTCCACCGCCAGGCGGCTGTTCACCCTTGTTTCCGCACTCTACTGGAAAGGCTGAGGCGTGAAGGAGGGCCGCCGTCCACAGTCGGTCCTGTTCGCCTGCGCGCACAATGTCGTCCGCTCGCCCATGGCGGAGGCGATCGCGCGCTATTATTTCGGACGGTCCATCTTTTTCGGTTCGGCGGGCGTGCGCCCGGGGGAGCCCGATCCCTTCGTCGCCGCCGCGCTGGACGAGATCGGCATCTCCCTCGGCAAGCACCGCCCTCAGAGCTTCGAGGATCTGGAAGAACTGGAAGGGCTGAACTTCGACCTGATCATCACCCTCGCTCCGCAGGCCCACCACAAGGCGCTCGACCTCACGCGCACCCTGGCCGCCGACGTCGAATATTGGCCGACGCCGGACCCAAGCATCGTCAGCGGCAACCGCGAGCAGAAGCTCGACGCCTATCGCGCCTTGCGTGACAGCCTGATCGACAGGATCACCGAGAGACTGGGCTGAGACCGCTGCTGCCGCGCCGCCTTCGGACTGTATCCGCCGGAACAGGCCGAAGGCGGCGAACATCTTTCTCTCCGGGCCGTGTATCCTGTATAAGCCGCGTTGCGATTTTTCAGCTCCGCCTCTATCGTGCGCGGCAATGAACCGGAGGATTTGATGCGCGTTCTGCGTTCCCTTGCCCTTGCCGCCCTGTCGGCCGTGACCCTGACGAGTTGTTCGATGTTCGGCTCGGTGCCGCCGAACAACGTGCCGCCGACTCTGCCCAAGCCCATGGACAGCAAGGCCTCCCGTCCCTTCCCGATGAACCGCACCTTTGCGGCGATTTCTTACAAGGATCAGCAGTTCAAGGACGACCGGCCCACGATCCTGGTCTCAGACAGCTATCGCGGCACCGGCTTCTCGGCCTGCAACAACTGGTCCGCCACCATCATTCCACGCGCCGACCAGCGCATGGCCATCGGGCCGGTGGCCATCAGCAAGCGCAAATGCGCCGACCGCCTGATGCACAACGAGCAGGTCTTCCTGTTCGTGATGCGCACCTCCACCGACTGGTCCTATGACGGCTACACGCTGACCCTGCGCGGCCCCTATGGCGAGATGAAGTTCCAGCCGGCGGCGTAAGAACAGGCTTGGGGTAGAATTGAAAAGGCCGGTCCGCGAGAGACCGGCCTTTTTTGCATCGTCGCCGTTTTCGCGGGTCAAGTTGTTCCAAATGCCGCCAGTGGCTGCTCCTCGATGCGCGATTGACCATTTTCCCTGACGACATCCAACCGCCGATCGTGGTGTGCCGCCAGGGACGAGCGATGACCAATGGAAACGATCGTGGTTTCAGGCAGCGCCTCTCTGATAAGGTTGTAAACGCTTGCTTCGCTTTTCTCGTCCATCGCCGAGGTTGCCTCGTCCAGGAGAAGCCAGGTGGGCTTACGCAGGATTGCCCGCGCGATTGCCACCCGTTGCTGTTCGCCGCCGGACAATATGCCCGCCCAATTCTGCTCCACATCCAGCATGTCGGTGAGATGCGAGAGCCCTACTTTTTTCAACACCTCCGCAAGTTCCTGTTTGCTGAAGGAGTCCGCATTCAGCGGATAGGCCATCACCCTGGCCAGTGTACCCAATGGAAAGTAGGGACGCTGCGGGAGCAACATAATGGCACCCTCGTCAGGCTCTGAGATCTTGCCCTTGCCGTAGGGCCAAATGCCGGCGAGCACTCGGAACAGAGTGGTCTTGCCGGATCCCGACGCACCTGTCACCAGAGTGCGTTCGTCCTTACGGATATCGAATCCGACCTTCTCCAGCAGCGTTTCGCCGGACGGAAGCAAAATGTCGACCGCGCTGCCGGACAAGGCGTTGGCATCAACGGAACGCTCGATTTTGACCCCCTGATTGCGTGCCGCGTCAGCCTCCTCAATAGCATGATCGAAAGTCGTGAGGCGGTCGACGACGGCTTTGAAGACAGCGAGCGAGGCGTAGGAGGTAATGAAGAACGAGACCCCGCTCTGAACATTACCAAAAGCATCGGAGGTCTGCGATAGAACACCGAATGTCATGTTTTGGGTGGCAAAATAAGCCGGTGCCAGCAGAAGATATGGCAGCACGACATTGGCCTGGGCATAGGCCAGGGTCACGCAAGTCAGTTTGATCCGACGGTAGAGGACGCTGAGGCCGGTCCCAAATATGGCGCCGAACCGTTCCTTGAGGCCCCTCTGTTCCACCTCCTCGCCGTGGAGCAATGCAATCTGCTCGCTGTTCTCGCGCACGCGCACGAGGTTGTAGCGAAAATCGGCCTCGACTTTTTGGAACCGGAACTGCAGAGCGATAAGTGGGCGACCCACCAAATGCGTGAGATAGGTAACGCCAATTGCATAGATCAACACCACCCAGACAAGATAGCCGGGTATGGAACTGAGATCAAAGCTCCCAATACTATAGGGGAAGTTTGCCGATATTTGCCAAAGTATCTGCACGAAAGCGTACAGACTAAGAGACGTCATGAATATATTTACATAGAAATCGAATACCTGATCGATGAAATCCCTGACGTCTTCGGAAATACGCTGATCGGGGTTGTCGGTGGATTTCCTGTCGAGTGCCAATCGATAGGAAACCTTATCCGAAAGCCATTGTGCGACGTACCGTTCTGAAAGCCACTGGCGCCAATAGAGCTTTAATACGCCCGTAAAATACATCTCCAGCATACCGCGGATAACCCACACCGTCGCAAGCATGGAGAAAACGGCCAACTGGGTCCAGAATACGGGCCCGTCCTTCTGCTGGAGCGCGGTAAAGAACAGATTTTGCCAGTAGTTGAACCGTACCAACAGATAGACTTGGACGACATTGAGAACGATGATGATCGCGAACAGGCCGAGACCCAGGGTACGCAGGCTCATCGGCCAGGAACCGAGATAGCCCATGCTCAGGCGTGTCGGAGTCCTGGCCTCGAAAAATGGGTTGGCCATGTCGATGATCCGACGGACCACCGGGACGTAGCAGATCACCAGATGCACGATCACCAGGATTGCTGCGATAATGGGCGACGAAGCCCGCGGCAGAAACGACTGCAGGGCCTCCGGTACCAAGCCGGCTTCATCGGCCCAGACGAGGCCGGCAAGCACGATGAAAGAAAAAGCGAACAGCCCGATCAAAAAGCGTACCACCAATGGTACGCGGCTGGTCGATACAGGCACGCCGTCCGCGATCAATAATACCCCTGTGACGACCAACGATAGGATGGGCAGGTAGAAGGGCACCCCTCCCAATACGCTGCCGGTCGCAAAAGCGAGGGTAGCGAGACCGGAGAGGCCCGCAAGAAGTCTGATCATGAAGACGGCCTTTCAGAAATACGCCATCGGCCAGGCGAGGAATCCATTGCCTTCGACCATGCGGAATTAAGGTTAATACAACCCTGTCGTCCGCCCCCGAGCGAACGGATATTGAGCATCCTTTGCCGGCCATCACAAATGATCAAATGGTAAGGTGGTTCAGCACTTCGTGAAGCGCTATCCTCGGCACGCGCTGCTGCGGCCAATAAAAAAGACGCGCCGGGGCGCGCCTCTGAATGGGATTGGGTGAGAGGACTTCCGGTCATGCGACCCGGAGAGGCTCTCCATTCTTGTTATCGTCGATTGCCTTCACGCGAACCGGTAACCCCTCCGCCTGAAGATGCTTGTCGGGTCACACAGCCTTGAGGTTGCCGGCTGCAGCCTTGCCCGTCTTGCGATCCGTCAGGATCTCGTAACCGATCTTCTGGCCTTCACGCAGTTCGGGCAGACCGGCGCGCTCGACGGCGGTGATGTGCACGAACACGTCGCGGCCACCGTCATCAGGCTGAATGAAGCCGTAACCCTTCTGGGTGTTGAACCATTTTACGGTTCCCGTGCTCATAGATAGTCCTTTACTTCGTTCCAAAGCATGGACGTCCCACGGAAATCCGTGCTCCGCCCGGGTTTTGCGAAATTTGGGGAGGTGTCCTGAACGTGCGCCCTGCTCGAGCATGGACGCACCGGCCCAGTCGTCCGGCCAAATGACGCTAAATCGATAACACAGGTTTGTCGAAATTCACAAGGGCGAGCCCGAAGCCGGCCCAAGAGACGAGAAAGATCACAGTTCTGCCATTCCCAGCTGCCACGGCTTGGTCTACAGCCTTCCTGTTTCGCCTGCCCTCCTGACCTGCCTACGGAACCCCATCCGGTATGATCGCCTCTCTGCGCCCTGCTCTCCTTCTGCTCGCTGTTGCGGCCAGTACGCCCGCCTTTGCCGACAGCGCCGACCGGGATTGCTCGAAAGGGGCGGCCGAGCAGCGCATTCCCGCCTGCACGCAATTGCTCGACCGGAAACTGGCCAAGTCGACGCGCGCGCTGGTGTATTTCCGGCGCGGGCAGGCTTACGCGGAAAACGGCGACGACGCCAAGGCAGTGGCGGATTTCAGCGCGGCGCTGGAAGTGCGCCCGCGCGATGCCGCCAGCCTGACCGCGCGGGCCGACGCCCAGTCCCGCCTCGGCGAGATGGATGCCGCGCTGGCCGACTATGCCGCCGTGATCGCCGTCAACCGGCGCTCCGCCCTCCCGCTGATCAATCGCGGCTTTGCGCTGCTCCAATTCGATCGCAATGAAGAGGCGATCAAGGATTTCGATGCCGCTATCGCCCTCAACGGGCGTGAGGAAGAGGCCTATAAGGGCCGTGGCGATGCCCACCGCGCCCTCGAGGAGCATATGGCGGCCATCGACGACTACACGCAGGCCATCCGCCTCGACAAGACCTACAAGAACGCCTTTTACGCCAGGGCCCGCTCCCTCATCGAGATGAAGGACTATACCCGCGCCCTGGAGGACCTGCAGAAGGCGCTCGACCTCGACAGCGAGTTCGATTCCGCCTATTTCAGCCGCGCTTTCGTGCAGTGGCAGCTCGGCGACACCGAAGCTGCCATCGCCGACTATACCAAGGCGCTCGCGCTCGATACCAATTTCCCTTCCGCCCGCCTGGAACGCGGACAACTCTTCGCCGCCCTGCATCGCTATGACGAGGCGATGGCCGATTACGACGAGACCATCCGCGAACAGCCCAGCAGCGACCAGGCCTATGTCTCCCGTGGCATCGCCTGGCGCGAACTCGGGGACTATGACAATGCCCTGGCGGACCTCGCCAAGGCACTCGAGCTCACCAAGGACAAGCCCGATACCCTCAATGAACGGGCCCTGACCTATCTCGCCGCCGATCGCTATGACGAGGCGCTGCGCGATGCCGATGCCGCCATCGCAGCCGATAGCCAAGTCGCCGACTATTTCGTCACGCGCGCCCGCATCCGTGAGAGCCGGGGCGAGCGCGACGACGCCATTGCCGATTTCAACAAGGCGCTGGAACTCGATCCCGCCAACAAACCGGCCAAGGGCGGCCTGTCCCGGCTCGGGGCGAAGCCGTAAACCCGGGAAGAGCGGACCTCTCGTCCTCTCCCGGAAGCACCGGACTTATGGGAAAGCAAGAGGCGGACAAGATATACGCGGTCCCAGCCACGCCGTTTCCCGCGTAACCTCGGCAAGGTCTGCGATGCGACCGCCGAGGCTGGGGCCGCGGACGTCGCTCAAATCTTCTCCAGCCAGTCGACCAGGCGCTGCGTGGCGGCCTGGAGCTGCTCGGGGCTGCGCAGGTAGCACAGCCGCATGAAGCCCTCGCCGCCGGCGCCGAAGGCTGTGCCGGGCGCCAGACCGACATTGGCCTGGTCGACGATCTCGAGCCCGAGGCGGCGCACGTCAGGTTTCCCTTCCACGGAGAAGAACAGGTAGAAGGCGCCGCTCGCCGGGGCGAAGCGCACCTTGCCGGTGGCGCTCAGGCCCTTGATGACGATGTCGCGGCCCTGGCGCGCGCGGGCGATCTGGTGCTCGACGAAGCTCTCGCCCCGCTCGAGCGCCGCGATGCCGGCACGCTGCAGGAAGGTGGCCACGCCCGAGGTGGAATATTGGAGGAGGTTTTCGATGGTCTGCCCCAGTTCGGGCGGTGCTTCCATCCAGCCGATGCGCCAGCCCGTCATCGCCCAGTTCTTGGAGAAGGTATCGGTGAAGATGATGCGGTCCTCCGGCGTGCGGATGTCGCGGAAGGAGGGCGCGCGGCCGCCGGCATAGTGGAAGCGCGTGTAGATCTCGTCGGCGAAGATCCACAGCCCGTGCCGGCGCGCGAGATCGAGCACGAAGGCGATATCCTCCGCGGCGGCGACCCAGCCGGTGGGATTGGACGGCGAATTGATGAAGATGCCGCGGGTGCGCGGCGTGATGGCATCGGCGAGCCGCTGGAAATCGAGTTTCCAGCCCTGCTCGGTAAAGATCTGCGGCACCATCACCGGCTTGGCGCCGGCCACGCCGATGGCGGCCGCGAAGTTCGGCCAGGCCGGTGTCGGCACGATCACCTCGTCGCCGACGCCGGCGATCAGGCGAACCGCGGTCTGGATCGCATGCATGCCGGACTGGGTGACAAAGAAGCGATCGGCCGCAAAGGGTTTGCCGAAGAGATTGGTGTGGTAACGCGCCAGGGCCTCACGCAGATCGGGAATGCCACGCTGCCAAGTATAGAAGGTCTCGCCCGCGGCCAGCGACCGCGTTGCCGCTTCGGTGATGAAAGCGGGCGTCGGCACGTCGCCTTCGCCGGCCCAGAGCGGGATCATGCCCTGGCGCGTACGCCCGTAATTCATCACCTCGACGATACCGCTTTCCGGTGCGCCAAGCGCTTCCGGCCTGAGGCCATCGAGGAAGGAGGGGGCGGCTGGAATCGACTCGACGGCGGCAGTCACGGCATCATCCTTGCAATGGGAATGCCGGACTTTATGACATCAGTGCGGGCGGCAGAAACCAAAACTTGGAATGGTTTCCATCGCCCGTATGCATGAATGCCGGCAGCCTTCCAGACCAGTCACAAACGGTGCCGCAGGATGGCCTCACCTCTTGGCGAGGAGGTCACGGATTTCCGTCAGCAATTGCACGTCGGCGGGTGGCGGAGGCGGTGCGGCCTCGGCCGCCGGCTTGATATTCTTGGCGCGGTTTATGGCCTTGACCACCAGAAACAACACAAAGGCAATGATGATGAAATTGACGGCCACCGTAATGAAATTGCCATAGGCGAAAACAGCGCCAACTTTCTTAGCGTCTGCCAGTGAAGTTCCTTCCGGTACGCTGCCAGAAAGCAGGACATACATGTTGGAAAAGTCGAGCCCACCCGTGATCCGACCAATGATCGGCATGATCACATCCCCGACGAGCGAGTCTACGATCTTGCCGAACGCCGCACCGATGATCACACCGATGGCGAGGTCGACGACATTGCCCTTGAGGGCGAATTCCTTGAATTCCTTGAGCATGCAGCCTCCGCTTGTACGTATCTGGGTCGGCATCGACGCAACCGACATCTTGCGTCGGCCCCCTAACATACCAGCGCCGCCCCAAGATCCGTCGCCGTAGAGAGGTAACAATTACCTCCCGCGACTGGGGATGCAAGCCGCGTTAACCCGGACGCTCCAGTTCGAACGTGCTTTCCACTACGGAATAGTCACGATAGCCCAGACGCGAGACCACGCGCATCGCGGCGGTATCGACACGCCCGTCGCGAATGAAGCGGTCGTCGACATGGATGCCGACCACTTCGCCGCAGACGAGCCAGGCGTCGCTCGGCGCTCCCTCCGAATCGACGAGATGGATCGTCTGCGTCCAGCGGCATTCCAGCGCGGCAGCGGCCCGGGCCACGCGCGGCGGCTTCACCAGGCGCGAGGATGCGGCTTCGAGCCTGGCATGCTCCATTTCGTTCTGTCCGCGCGGCAGCCTCGCGGAGGTGGCGTTCATCGCGTCGATCAAATCCTCGGTGACGAGGTTGCAGACGAATTCGCGCGTCTCCTCGGCGAAGACGACGCTGTCCTTACGGCCATCGGCGGCGAAGCCGACGAGATGCGGCCGCGACTGGAAGGCGTTGAAGAAGGAGAAAGGCGCCAGATTGATGGCTCCGGCCGCCGACTGTGTGGTGATCCAGCCGATCGGGCGCGGCGTCACCAGGGCCTTGAACGGATCGTGGGGCAGGCCGTGGTCACCCTTGCGCGGTTCGTAGAACATTCCATCAGACCTCCAGCGCTTGGCCAAGCCGCCTGAGAAAGCCGGCGCAAGCCTCGAGCTCGGACAGGGCGATCCATTCGTCGGCTCCATGCGCCTGCTTGATCGAGCCCGGGCCGCAGATCACCGTGGGAATGCCGGCGAGCTGGAAATGGCCGGCCTCGGTGCCGTAGGAAACGGCCTGGGTATGGTTGCGCCCGGCAAGACGCAGGGCCAGCGTCTCGGCATAGGAGCCGGGCTCGGGCGACAAGGCCGGCACCGCGATATCGAGCTCCGTGACGATCTCGGCCTCGGGCGCATTGCGCCGGAGGCGCGGCAACACGATCTCCTGGCTGAAGGCGCGGATACGATCCGGCACGAAGGCAATCGGCAGGGAGGGCAGGCCGCGGCATTCCCATACGATGCGCGCCTCGTCCGGCACGATGTTGATCGCCTTCCCCGCCTGGATCAACCCCGCCTGCACCGTGGAATAGCCCGGTTCGAAGCGGCCCGAAGGATCGCCCGCCGCCTGGAGCTCATCGGCGATATCGTCGAGATGGGCAATGACGCGGGCAGCCGCATGCAGGGCGTTGGCCCCCAGGGCCGGCATGGCCGAATGAGCCGGGCGGCCGGAAATGCGGGTGACATAGGAGGCAAGGGATTTCTGGGCGTCGACCACCTCCATCAGCGTCGGCTCGCCGACGATGCAGGCGCGTGGAAGCGGCAGGTCCTTGCCGAAGCGGCGGATCATGTCGAGGCTGCCGAGGCAGGTGATCTCCTCGTCATAGGAGATGGCGATGTGAAGGGGCGCCTTCAGATTCATCGCCAGGAAATCAGGCACCAGGGCAAGTGCGGTGGCAACGAAGCCCTTCATGTCGCAGGTGCCGCGGCCGTAAAGGCGCTCTCCCTCCACCCGCGCTTCGAAGGCCGGCGCGCTCCAGGACTGCCCCTCGACCGGCACGACATCGACATGGCCGTTGAGCACCACGCCCGGCCTGTCCGCCGGGCCGATGGTGGCCAGAAGCGCGGCCTTGTCACCGGCGGCATTGGGCAGGCGAACGCTCTCGACGCCATGCCCGGCCAGGTAATCGGCAACGAAATCGATCAGCTCCAGATTGGACCGCGAACTGACCGTATCGAAGGAGACCAGCTTGGCGGTGAGTTCGGCGGGCGTATAGCGAAGGGGCATGTTCATCCTGGGAGCAAGACGTTTCCTTGGAGACCGTTCAAAAATGGGCGCTCTATCGATTGTCATCCCCCGCGCCGCCGCAGGCGGCGGGAAGGGGATCCAGGGGCCGGGAATGACAGCGCGCTTATTCTTGAACGTCCCTTAAGGCGGACGGGACGTCCCGTCCGCTCTTTCCTGGCCGCCCCTACGCGTTCACGAGTTCTTCCGTCTCCGCCTTGTCGAAATCGTAGCGGGCATTGCAGAACTCGCAGGTCACCGTGATCGACCCGTCGTCGGCGACCATGTCGCGGCGATCCTGTTGCGAGAAATTGCGCAGCATGGTGGTGACGGCCTCGCGCGAGCAGCGGCATTTCTCGATGATGGCCGAGCTCTCGAATACGCGGGCGCCGCGTTCGTGGAACAGGCGATAGAGCAGTTCCTCGGCCGATACGTTTGGATCGGTCAGCTCGTGATCCTCCACCGTCCCCATCAGCAGCTTGGCTTCCACCCAAGCATCGTCCTCGCGATGCTGCATCACCTCGGCGCCCTCGGGCGCATCGCCTGGCGGCAGGTCGGCCATGCGCATGCGCTCGGGCGAGGACGGCAGAAACTGGATCATCATGCCGCCGGCGCGCCAGCTCGCCCCCTCCCCGGCCACGTAATTCTCGGCCACGGCCAGGCGGACGCGGGTGGGAATCTGCTCGGACTGACGGAAATACTGGTCCGCTGCCGCTTCCAGGCTCTCGCCTTCCAGGGCGACGATGCCCTGGTAGCGCGCCATGTCCGGCCCCTGGTCGATCGTCATGGCAAGGTGGCCGCTGCCGAGCAGTTCGATCGTGCTCGTCTTGCCGGCCTCGATGGCGGCAGCCACGGCGTCCTTGTCGAAGGTGGCGCAGGCCCGCACGCGGTCCGGCGCCTGAAAATCCACCACCAGCATTCTCACCGGGCCATCCGTGCGGGTCTGCAGGATGAAGCGGCCGTCGAATTTCAGCGTGGTGCCGAGCAGCAGTGCCAGCGCCGTCGCCTCGCCGACGGCGCGCGACACCGGCGCCGGATAATCGTGTCGGCGCAGAATGGTATCGATGGCAGGGCCGAGCCTGACGACGCGGCCTCGCACGTCCAGCCCCTCCGCCTGGAAGGGCAGGATATGATCGTCTTCCGTCAGATGGGGCTCACTCATGCCGCGGCCTGTCCGAAACACCAGGCGAGCACACCCTTCTGGGCATGCAGGCGGTTCTCGGCCTCGTCGAACACCACCGATTGCGGCCCGTCGATCACCTCGTCCGTCACCTCCTCGCCGCGATGGGCCGGCAGGCAGTGCATGAACAGGGCATCGGGCTTGGCGAGCGCCATCAGCTTGGCATTGACCTGGTAGGGCCGCAGCAGATTGTGGCGATAGCCTTCGGAATCGCCCATCGAGACCCAACAATCGGTCACGACACAGTCGCTCCCCTCGACCATCTCGCGGGGGTCGGTGCCGATCTCCAGCCGCGCCTTGTTGGCACGGGCCCAGTCGACGACTTCCTTGCGCACCGAAAGATCCTGAGGCGCGGCGACGCGCATGGTGAAGTCGAAACGCTGCGCCGCCTCGATCCAGGAGGTCAGCACATTGTTGGCGTCCCCCGTCCAGGTCACCGTCTTGCCCTTGATCGGGCCGCGATGCTCCTCATAGGTCAGGATGTCGGCCATGATCTGGCAGGGATGGGAGATCTTGGTGAGGCCGTTGATCACCGGGATCGAGGCATTGGCCGCGAGCTCGCGCACCGCCGTGTGATCGAGCATGCGGATCATCACCGCATCGACATAGCGCGAAAGCACGCGGGCGGTGTCGGCGATGGTCTCGCCGCGGCCGAGCTGCATCTCGGCGCCGGTCAGCATCAGGGTCTCGCCGCCCAACTCGCGCATGCCGACATCGAAGGAGACGCGGGTTCGCGTCGAGGGTTGCTCGAACACCATGGCTAGGACCTTGCCGGTGAGCGGGCGTTCGCGGGCGAGCTCGCCCTTCACGCGCTTGGCCTTGATCGAGGCGGCCAGATCGAGAACGGCCCGCAGATCCTGGGCGGGAAGATCGGAAAGATCGAGAAAATGCTTTACCATCGTCAATGTCCGGCAGTCATTGGCTTGCGCGAGAGGGCGACACAGGCAGCCTCGATTCGACGCACGCCTTCGAGAAGTTCTTCATCCGAGATGATCAGGGGCGGCAGCAGCCGGGTGACATTGTCGCCGGCCGGGATGGCCACCAGCTTCTGCGCCCTGAGAGCACCGACGAATTCGCCCGGCGTCATGCGCGTGCGCAGGCCGAGCATCAGTCCCTCGCCTCGGATCTCCTCGACGATATCGGGGAAGCGGTCCTTGAGTTCGGCCAGGCGCTGGCGCAACAGCAGGCCGGCCTTGGCGACGTGCTCCAGGAAACCCTCCTCGAGCACGATGTCGAGCACGGCATTGCCCACGGCCATGGCGAGCGGATTGCCGCCGAAGGTGGTGCCGTGCACGCCGGCGGTCATGCCCTTGGCCGCCTCGTCGGTGGCGAGGCAGGCGCCCATCGGGAAGCCGCCGCCGATACCCTTGGCCACCGCCATGATGTCGGGAGTCACACCGGCCCATTCATGCGCGAACAGCTTGCCGGTGCGTCCGACGCCGGTCTGCACCTCGTCGAAGATCAGCAGCAGTCCCTTGGCGTCGCAGAGCTCGCGCATGCCCTTCAGGCAGGCATGAGGCAGGGTGCGGATGCCGCCCTCGCCCTGGATGGGCTCGACCAGGATGGCAGCCGTCTCCGGCGTGATCGCCCGGTCCAGCACCTCGTGGTCACCGAAGGCGATCTGGTCGAAGCCGTCGACCTTGGGGCCGAAACCTTCGAGATATTTGGCCTGGCCGCCGGCGGCGATGGTCGCCAGCGTACGGCCGTGGAAGGCTCCCTCGAAGGTGATGATGCGGAAACGCTCCGGATGGCCGTTGGCCGACTGGTATTTGCGGGCCATCTTGATGGCGCATTCGAGCGCTTCCGCACCCGAATTGGTGAAGAAGACCTTGTCCGCAAAGGTGGCGTCAGCCAGCCGGCGGGCAAGCTTCTCGCCGCCCGGCATCTGGAACAGGTTGGAGGTGTGCCAGATCTTCTGGGCCTGCTCGGTCAAGGCCGAGACCAGATGGGGATGGGCATGGCCGAGCGAATTGACGGCGATACCCGCGCCGAAATCGAGATAGCGCTCGCCATCCGAGCCGATCATCCACACGCCCTCGCCTCGCTCGAAAGCCACGTCCGCTCGGGCATAAGTCGGCAGGATGGCCGATGGGGCGGAAGCATGGGACGGCTGAGGTTTGACGGAGGCGTTCACGGGTGTGGCTTTCAGGTTGGCAATTCTAGAGGTTTGAGGCAGTCCTGGAACATCATGATGACAGGAGCAAAGCGCGTTTTGACAAATCCGCCCTTTGTTCCAACTTCTGGTTCCCCAGCGTCTTGCGATCCTTGGCGGTGCCGCCAAAACGCAGAATGCCTGGGCCAAAAAATCAAAACGCCGCCCCAAGGTTGCTGCTTGAGGGCGGCTGTTTCGACGAAAAATATATTAGGCGCGAGGGCGATGGTGTCAATGGCAGCGTTGTGCCGGCAAGTGCGGGCCATTCAGCCCGCATCATGTCCTCGTCAAATCCCCTCTCAGCCCTTGTGCTCGACGTCGTCCACAGGCGGCGCGATGCCGTCCGGGCGACTGACGGGAGGCGCCTTGTGCCCCGCGCTTGCGAGTGAAGCTGTCAGCAGCGCCTGGGTTGGGTCGGCCCCCTTGAAGCCGGCCTGAGCCAGGATCTCGTCGAGGATAGGCTTCTGAGCGGTGAAGCTGAGGAGTTGGCTTGACAGGTCGCCGATCGGATGCCCGGCCTGGCCGCCGCCATTGACACCGGCAGCACCCATACCGCCAAGAGCGCCGGCCAACCCGCCCGCACTGAAGATTCTGATGTCAGAGATCTTCTCGATCGGCTTCATCGCCTGTTCGAGTGCCTGCGGCACGATCGCCACGCGAGCCTTGGCAAGCTCGAAGCCGATGACGCTTTCCGCGAGGGCATTGCGCGCTTCGTTCTTGGCCCGCTCTGCGCGGGCCTCGGCCTCGCCGAGTTCGATCACGCCCGTGGCGCGGATCTTGGCGGCCTGCGCTTCGGCATCGGCCTGGATCTTGACGGCGGCGGCCAGGTTCTCCGCCGCCTGCCTTTCGGCCTCGGCCTTGACGGTGATGGCGGTCGCCTCCTGCTCGGCGGCCTTGCGGGCATCGATCACGGCGATGCGCTTGGCGCGCTCGGCGATCTCCACCTCACGGGCAGTGGTCACCTGTTCCTCGGCGGTGATGGCGGCCGCTTTCGCCTCATCGGCCTTGGCGCGGGCGGCCTGCTCTTCCTCGATCTTGCGGGCCACAGTGATCGCCGCGTCGATACGGGCGGTCTCCGTGATCTTGCGGGCCACAGCCTCACGTTCGGCGATGCCCTGCTCTGCCCCGATGCGGGCCGCCTCGCGGGCCTGGCGGGCCTCGGCGTCACGCTCGGCGATACCCCGGTCGGTATCGAGCCTGGCAGTTTCCTGGCTCAGGCGCGCCAGTTGCTCGGCCTTGGCGGTCTCGGCGCGCGTTTCCGCCGTCTTATTGGCGATGTCGCGCTCCTGGTTGAGCTCCGCGTCGCGCTGCTCGCGCTCGATGGTCAGGCGCCGCAGAGCCGCTTCACGGTCCTTGGTAGCGATCTCCACCTCGTTGTCGCGCACGATCTGGTTGCGCTCACGCTTGCGTTCCTCAGTGATCTTGGTGAGCGCCGTCAAGCCTTCGGCGTCGAAGCTGTTGTTCGGGTTGAAATGCTTGATATCGGTCTGGTCGAGCCGCGTCAGAGAGACCGATTCAAGCTCGAGGCCGTTGGATTGCAGGTCGTGCGCTACCGCCGCCTGCACCGATTTGACGAATTCGGCGCGCTGCTCCTGCAGGTCGCGCAGCGACATGGTCGCCGCCACCGAGCGCAGGCCGTCGACGAACTTGGCTTCCACCAGGGTCTTCAGGGCATCGGCATCATTGGTGCGATCGCCCAGGGTCTGGGCGGCCAACGCGATGTTCTCCGCGTCGGGCTTCACCCGGACATAGAACTCGGCCGTGATGTCGGCACGCATGCGATCCTTGGTGATCAGCGATTCGTATTCGGAACGCTTGACCTCGAGCCTCAGCGTGCTCAGCGACACCCAGGAATAGGAATGGAAGATCGGCAGGATGACCGAGCCACCGTCGAGCACCACTTTCTTGCCGCCGAGCCCGGTCCGCACATAGGCCTTGTCGCGCGTGGACCTTGTGTAGAGGGTCGTCATGATGATGCCGATGACGACGATGGCCGTCACGATGACACCGGCGATGAGGCCCACCGAAAAGAAGTCCATGGTCGTTCAGCTCCTGTTGCTGTCGCTATCGAGTGCCTGCGGTGCGGGAATGGCCTGGAAGAGACCGTCTGCTCCATCCACAATCAACACCAGCGCGCCCGTTTCGATGACATGCCCGGGCGCGGCCTTCGCGCGCAGGGCGTGGAAATTGTCGTAGCGGTCCTTGACCCGCACGCTACCGGGATTGCCCTGGTCGAGCGGGCCGATGGTCACCGTGCCGACCAAGCCGATGAACTCATCCTGGCTGAGCACGCTGGTTTCGTCGCGCGGGATGATGCGGGCAATGCCCCGGCTGATCCAGCGCGTGGTGGGAACGGCCGCGGCCAACGCGCCGGGAACGGAAATCAGGGCCGGCAGCGGCCCGGCAAGGCCGAGGGCAACCGACTGGATGGCGAAGCCGAAGGCCGCGAAGGCTGAAAGCAGGATGACGATCAGCACCAGGAGCGGTACGCCGCCGGCGTTGAGCCACGAGGACCACGCGCCGAGAAGGCTGCTCTCGTGATCGCCGGAGGCGTGATGGCCCAGATCATGAAAGCCGAAACTATCGTCGAGCAAGGCTGAGACGGAGGCACCGAGCAGCATCGAGACGAGCTCGACCACGCCGATGCCGATCACCGTCAACAATGCCACCCAGAAGGGTGCCGTGCCCGGCTGGACCAAGGTTTCCATCATCACTGGGCTTCCATCAGCGCTGGCCTTCCCTAAAAGCCTTGAGCCGCGCCTCGATCGCGTCCTGGCGCTGCAACCGGCCGAGTTCCTCCACTTCAGCGGCGCCGGTGGTGGGCTTGGCCGGCACGCCGGTCACGCGTTCTAGCGCGGCCAGCGCGTCGGCGAGCCGCTGGTCGTTGCGCTGCGAGGGCGTCACGGCGGCAGGAAGGGCACGCTCCGCCCGCTTGGCATCTTCCAGCCGCTTCATTGCGTCGGCACGAGCCGAGGCGATGCTGCGCAGGGTTGCCTCGGCTTCGGCAATCTCGCCGGCATTCTCGGCGATTGCCTTGGAGAGTGCCTCGCGCTGGGCTTCCAGATCGATCTGGACACCCGTCGCGGCGCGGGCGAGATCCTCCCGCCCTTTCTCCAGGCCGATCTTGATCTTGCCGTCGAGGTCGCGGATCTCGGCGTCGAGGTCGTCGGCCTTGGCCTTGAGGCGGTGGCCGGCGGCGACGGCGACGCCGAGCGCGGCCCGGGCCTCCTCGGCGATCTTGCCGATCTCACGCACGGCTTGCTGGGCGACGGCGGTGGGATTGGAAGCTTCGGCCGTATCGACCGCATTGTTGACGACGCCGGCGATGACCCGCCCCAGCCGGGCGAGAATACCTTCGTTAGACATCGGGATCTCCTTTTGAGAGTGGATGCTAGCCTGCACGCCGACGTCGATGCGCAGCGACAGGCCTTCGAAGACGAGGCGGGCTTCGGCGAAGTCATCCCAGCCGTCGTGATAGCCGCTGACCGAATAGGGCATGACCACCCGGCCCTCGATGGTGGCGATGCTGACACTGTCCGGCCCCTTCACGGAGAACAGCTTGGAGTCGAGCGGAATGTCGCCGATCAGCTCGCCCGGCTGCCGCCGGCTGTGATCGCGCAAGGCCAGGGTCGCCATGCGCGAAGGCAGCCCCGTCTTCAGGCGGATTTCCTCGTAGGCTTCTTCGTGAAGGGCGACGAGATTGGCTCCCTTGGTTCTGTCGAGAATAGCCATCGCCTGGCGATAGGCGATGAGGGTAGCCTGCAATGCGCCACGATCTTCAGCGGTTGGCGCCAGGACGAAAACCATTGTGGCATCAGACTTTCCGATCATTTTCGATACATAAAGCACTTCTTTATTGCTTTCAAGGAAACAAGCCCCATTTTCGAGTGTACTAGGTCAAAATCGGAACGAGAACACGGCTGCAGATCAGGCAGCTCACTCAAAGCTCATCCGAGCTCGCACGCCCGGCAATCCAGCCTTCCTGCCTGGCCGTAGGGTAGGTTTTGGATGGCCGGGACAAATCGAAGCGTTAGCCATCAGCCGAACCGCGTTGAATCTGAGGCTGTCTGCGGCCTCAATTCACGCTGCGCTTGGCGTAGGGGCTGTCGAGAGAAAAAGCCGGAATGGCGACCTCGAAAGTCTCACCGCTTTCCGCCACCATGAGATAGGTGCCGACCATCAGGCCCGATGGCGTTCCCAGCGGGCAGCCGGAGGTA
The DNA here is from genome assembly GCF_017813775.1 of Labrys sp. LIt4. Lineage (NCBI taxonomy): Bacteria > Pseudomonadati > Pseudomonadota > Alphaproteobacteria > Hyphomicrobiales > Xanthobacteraceae > Labrys > Labrys sp. LIt4. Next base: position 246,669 of record NZ_JAGIPY010000001.1, on the reverse strand, counting down.
TATTCGAAACGCTCTCCGGGCTCCAGCACGGGTTGCTCGCCGACCACGCCGGCGCCCCTGACGTCCTCGCGCCGGCCGTTTTCGTCGGTGATTTCCCAGGCTCTCGACCGGAGCTGTACCGTTTCCGGGCCCATATTGGCGATCTCCACCGTATAGGCCCAGAAATAGCGCCCCTCCGCCGGCCGCGATTCCTCGGCAAGGAAACGGGGGCGGACCGTCACTTTGATATGCCGTGTGGTGGCGCTGTACATGCCTTGATTTACGCATTCACGGGCGCCGCCGTCAAACCCTTATGGTCTGACCATTGCGGAGTCCTTCGCAACACTTCATGCTTTGCCGATTCCCGTGCACAGGACCCGCCATGGCCGCCCCCGTCATTCTCGTCGATCCCCTCCCGCGTACGCTCGAGCAGATCATGACGCCGGCAGTGCGAGCCCGGCTCGAAAGCCTCGGACGCCTTGTCACCAGCGAGGCCAGGCCGATGCATGACGACGAGATCGAGGCGCTGCTGCCCCACGCCGTGGCCATCATCGGGCAGACGGCTATGCCGCGCGAACGGCTCGAGCGAGCCCCGCAGCTGAAGGCCATCATCAATGTCGAAACGAATTTCCTGCCCAATATCGATTACGCCGCCTGCCAGGGGCGCGGCGTCTGGGTGCTGACACCGGCCTCTGCCTTCGCGGCCCCGGTGGCGGAAGCGGCGCTCGGCCTCGCCCTCGATCTCGCCCGGGGCATCAGCGCCGCCGACCGCGCCTTCCGCGCGGGCTCCGAGACCTATGGCCTCGAAGCCAATCTCGATACCATCCGCTTCGAGGGCGCCCCGGTCGGCATCATCGGCTTCGGGGATCTCGGCCGCAAATTTCGCGAGCTCATCCGCCCGTTCCGCAACGAGGTCAGGGTCTACGACCCCTGGCTGCCGGCCGAGATCATCGAGCGGCTGGATTGCCGGCAAAGCGACCTCGATACGCTGCTGGAACGCAGCCGTTTCGTCGTCGTGTTCGCCGCCCCCACCACGGAAAACGCCCATTTCCTCGGCGCACCGCAATTTGCCCTGATGCAAAGGGGTTCGGCCTTCCTCTTGATGAGCCGGGCCGCGGTGGTCGATTTCCAGGCCATGATCGCGGCCGCCCGCAGCGGCCACATCCGCGTGGCCACCGACGTCTTCCCGGTCGAACCCGTGCCTGCCGACGATCCCGTGCGCGCCACACCGAACATGGTGTTCTCGGCCCATCGCACCGGCGGCACCAGGGACGCCCTGTTCGAGATCGGCAGCATGGCGGTCGCCGATCTCGAACTCATCCTCAAGGGACTGCCGCCGCAGCTGTGCCGCCGCGCCGACCCGGCCATCGCCAGCCGCCTGCGTTCCCAACCGGTGAGCAAGACCTGATCGCGGCTTTTCATCCACGGTCTCTTCATTACACTCGGCGGCGAGCAATGAGATCAGGGGAAGAACCATGGATCGCCGCCGCCTGGAAATGACCGTGTTGATGACGCCGGACATGGCCAATTTCAGCGGCAAGGTGCATGGCGGCGCATTGCTCAACCTGCTCGACCGCGTCGCCTTCTCCTGCGCCTCGCGCTTTTCGGGCCAATATGCGGTGACGCTCTCCGTCGATCAGGTGATGTTCAAGGAACCGATCCAGGTCGGGGAACTCGTCACCTTCCTGGCGTCGATCAACCATGCCGGCCGGACCTCGATGGAGGTCGGCATCCGGGTGGAGGCGGAGAACATCCGCTCCGGCACCCGTCGCCATACCAATTCGTGCTACTTCACCATGGTGGCGGTGGATGACGAGGGGCGCCCCTCGGCCGTGCCGACGCTCCAAGTCAGCGGTCCGACCGAGGAGCGGCGCTACAAGGCCGCGGAACTGCGCCGCACCCTACGCCGCGAAATCGCCGCCCGCCTGGAAGCCGTGGCCGAGACGGGTGTCGACAGTGGCGGCTGACGGGCGCCGCGATCGACATATCAATTTCATCGAACTTAACGATCGAGATTATGCAGGTTTTCGACATGTCCGTTTCAGGGCATGCAAGTCTGCCGTCGAGGTTGCTTGAGCACCTCTTCCGGATTGGCAAATTTTCATTGAGAGAGAAATTCTTCTCATGTCCAAGTCCTTCATCGACCATATCAAGACCCGCCGCACGCAATATGCCCTGGGCAAGACGCTGCCCAAGAGCGAGGAAGAGATCAGCAGATTGATCCAGGACGTGATCAAGCATGTGCCTTCCTCGTTCAATTCGCAGAGCTCGCGCGCCGTGATCCTGTTCGGCAAGCAGAGCGACAAGTTCTGGCATCTGACCAAGGAAATCCTGCGCAAGATCGTGCCGGCCGACAGCTTCGCCTCGACCGAGGCCAAGATGGATTCCTTCGCTGCCGGCGCCGGTACCGTGCTGTTCTTCGAGGACCAGGACGTGGTTAAGAGCCTGCAGGAGCAGTTCCCGCTCTATGCCGATGCCTTCCCCGCTTTCTCCGAGCAGTCCGGCGGCATGGCCCAGTTCGCCGTATGGACGGCTCTGGCCGAGCATGGCATCGGCGCCAGCCTGCAGCATTACGCGCCGCTGGTCGACGAGGCCGTGCAGAAGGAATGGAATGTGCCGAAATCCTGGAAGCTGCGCGCCCAGATGCCCTTCGGCTCCAACGAACAGCCCTTCCCCGAGAAGAGCTTCATGAACGACAACGACCGCTTCAAGGTCTTCAGCTGAGGGTCGGCGATCACTGCTGCCGCCGCGAACCGGCACGATAAGCCAATGATGACGAGAGCGTCAGGCCCGGCCTTGTGCCGGGCCTTGTCACATCCAACGAAAAGCATATGGGCGGCCTTGATCCACGCCCGAGAAACAGGCTACAAGATCGCAGCAATCTGTGCGGGCGTAGTTCAGAGGTAGAACGTCAGCTTCCCAAGCTGAATGTCGTGGGTTCGATTCCCATCGCCCGCTCCAAAAACCAACACGATTTTCCGGCCATCACAGACCAGCCATGCTGGCCGTCCATAGGATGTCGTTGCTCGGCCTCGTACGGCCTCTTAGGGCGCTTCCCGCCCATTGCCGTTTCATTCGGCTTCGGGATGGCCGCTTCCCCTCCCAACAGTCTTGACTATTTCGCTCTAGGGTGTTACCGGTAAGTAACATTCATGGAGAATCAGAAGGTTTTCGGGGGAAGGGGGTTCTCGCCGATTTCAAAAAATTCCAAGGACCGACAAGGCATTCCGGCTTGTATGGCGCGTGCATAATCACGTGCTGAAGCGGCAGGGCTTCGGCTCCTTCCTATTCAATAACGAAATAATATTTCATTTTTAGCTCATGCGACATTTCGCATGGCAGCGGAATACGTTTCAGTTTTCAGAGTTTTACTTCAAAAATATTTTCAAGGATTCCAGCAATGAAGATCCTCATCACGTCTATTTTTCTATTTCTCAGCGCTGTTACCGCGATTACGCTGACGTCTGTTTCGGCTGAGCCCGCGGGCGACAGCACCGCCATCCCGCAAAGCCAGGCCCACGCAGCCATACGCAGTGGAGGTTCGTTCGCGTAACTGCCAGGGCTCCGGCTCGATCAGTGAATCGGAAGCGCCTCTTCAGCCGAACACGGCCTTGACCAGCTTGTTCCGGTCGTAATTGGCCCCGCACAGCAGCACCACATTGACCTGGCCGCGGCAGGCCTGCGCCACCTTGGCGAACCCTGCCAAGGCCAGGCCAGCCGAGCCTTCCGCCAGCATGTTCTCCTTGAAGGCGAGATCGCGGAGTGCCGCGGCGATCTCTTCCTCCGTGCAGATGATCGTCTCGTCCACGACTGCCCGCGCCAAGCCGAGCGTGATCGTTTCCTCGGCAAGCCCACCGGCAACCCCATCCGCCAGCGTTTCCAGATGCTCGGTTTCGATTACCCCGCCCGCCGCCATCGACAAGGCCAGGGCGCAGGAATTGCGCGCGGCGACGCCGTAGATGCGCGTGCGCGGCCGGAAAGCCTTGAGCACGCTGCCTATGCCGCTGATCAGGCCGCCGCCGCCCATCGCGATGAAGACATTGTCGATATCGGGATGCTGATCCAGGAGCTCCAGCCCGATGGTGCCCTGCCCGGCGACGACGTCGGGATCGTCATAGGCCGAGATATATTCATAATCCCTATCGCGGGCGAGTTCGAGGGCATGCTGCTCCGCATACCAGGTCTCCGCGCCATGCAGCAGCGTTTCCACGCCGTAGGAACGGATTCGGGCAAGCTTGGCGGCTGCAACGGTCTCGGGCAGCACCACGGTCAGGTCCCGCCCGAAGGACCGGGCGGCCTGGGAAGAGCCGATACCGTGATTGCCGGAAGAAGCGGTGACGAGATGCCGGCCCGGCGCCATAGCGGAGATCTTGGCGCTGGCGCCCCGAATCTTGAAGGAGCCTGTGAGCTGGAAGTTCTCGGCCTTGAAGAAGAGCCGGCTGCCCATGTCGGCACCGATCTGCCGGGACGGTAGCAGCGGCGTTTCATAGATATGGGCCTTGATGCGCTGGCGAGCCTGTACCGAACGGGCGGCCGAGGCCAGAACGTCGGGGTTCATGACATTGTTCTCCTTGGCCGATGCTTTGCCATGGGTTCCATGTGCCGTGTGGTGTACCGGCCTTCCGACCGGCATCTTTACCGATGGACGCACCGTTTCCAAGAACGTCGATACCGAGATCGGCACACCGCATTCCCGCGCCTTAGCCGCGCAGGCGCTTGCCGTTCTCGTCGAAGCGCAGGGTTCGCGCCGGATCCGGCGTAGCATGGATGGTCTCGCCCGGCTCGACCCGATACTCGCCCGAGAGACGTACGGTGATCGACCCCGCCTTCTCGGTATCGAGATAGAGGTAGGTATCCGCCCCCAGATGCTCGGCATAGACGACAGTGCCCTTCCAGACACCGGCCTCGCGGCTGACGGTGACATGCTCGGGCCGCACGCCGATGGTCCTCACGCTTTCGCCGAGGCGCGCCCCGTCGACGAAATTCATCTTGGGCGAGCCGATGAAGCCGGCGACGAAGGTGTTGTCGGGATCGTTATAGAGCTGCATGGGCGCGCCGACCTGCTCGATATGACCGGCATTCAGCACCACGATCTTGTCGGCCAGGGTCATGGCCTCGACCTGATCGTGCGTCACATAGATCATCGTCGACTTGAGGCGCTGGTGGAGCTGGGCGATCTCGATGCGGGTGTTGACGCGCAATGCCGCGTCGAGGTTGGACAGCGGTTCGTCGAACAGGAAGAGCTTGGGCTCGCGCACCACGGCGCGGCCGATGGCGACGCGCTGGCGCTGGCCGCCGGAGAGCTCGGAGGGTCGGCGTTCCAGATAGGGTTCGAGGGCCAGCATGCCCGAGGCCGTCTTGATGCGCCTGTCGATCTCCGCCGCCGCCTCGCCGGCCTGCTTGAGGCCGAGGCCCATATTGTTGCGCACGGTGAGATGCGGGTAGAGCGCATAGCTCTGGAACACCATGGCGATGCCGCGTTTGGCCGGCGGCACGTCGTTGACTCGCTGGCCGTCGATCTTCACCACGCCGGAGGTGGTGTCCTCAAGCCCGGCGATGATGCGCAACAGCGTGGACTTGCCGCAGCCCGACGGCCCCACGAAGACGACGAACTCCCCGTCCTCCACCGCCAGATTGATCCCCTTGAGGATATCGACCGAGCCGAATGATTTCTTCACATTCTCGATATTCAGCGAACCCATGATATCTCCCCTGGAATTGTGACTGTGGGGCGCATGCGCGCTTTTTCATCCGCTGCCAAAGAATGGGACCGAGCAGGCGTCTACGGTTGAACGCACTTTGCTCCAGCGGACGATGACGAGGTTGCCGTAAGCCGGCTCAATAGAGGCCGCTATTTGACGGCGCCCGAGGTGATGCCGCGGATGAGCTGCCGCGAGAAGATCACATAGAGCACCAGCACCGGCAGGATGGCGAGCGACAGCGCGGCGAGCACGGCATTCCAATTGGTGACGAACTGGCCGATGAAGACCTGGGTACCGAGCGTGATGGTCTTGGTGCTCTCGCCCGGCGCCAGGATCAGCGGGAACCACAGATCGTTCCAGATCGGGATCATGGTGAAGACCGCGACAGTGGCCATGGCCGGCCGCACCAGCGGCAGGACGAGGCGGAAGAAGATGCGGTATTCCGACAATCCGTCGATGCGGCCGGCATTCTTGAGATCGTCCGAGACCTGCTTCATGAACTCGGACAGGATGAACACCGCCAGGGGCAGCCCCTGCGCCGTATAGACCAGGATGAGGGCCGTCAGCGTATTGACCAGGCCCGAGGCGACCATGAGCTGCAGGATGGCGACGGTGCCGAGCCGGATCGGGATCATGATGCCCAATGCCAGATAAAGCCCCATCAGGGTGTTGCCCCTGAAGCGGTACTCGGCCAGCGCGAAGGCCGCCATGCCGCCGAGCAGCAGCACGAAGAACAGGGAGACCACTGTGACGATCATGCTGTTCTGGAAGTAGAGGAAGAAATCGCCCTGGGCGAGCACGGTCTTGTAGCCGATGGCGTCGAAGGTTGCCGGCCCCGGCGGCGTCAGGGGCGAGCGGAAGATCGCATCCCTCGACTTGAAGGAGTTGATCAGGATCAGGATCACCGGAAACAGGGCGATCACGGTGTAGGCGATCAGCACCGCATGGGCGGCGATCGACCGGGCCGGCGAGTGCGTGGCTTTGCTCATGTCGATCTCCTCAGAACTGATACCGCCTGAGCCGCGTCTGGATGGCGAAGAGGTAGACGCACACGCCCGCCAGGATGATGAAGAACATCATGGAGGCGATGGTGGCGCCCATGTTCGGATCGCCGAGCTGCAGCTGGAAGCCGAAAAAGGTGCGGTAGAGGAAGGTGCCGAGGATGTCCGTGGCGTAGTTCGGCCCGGCCAGAGCCCCCTGCGCCGAATAGATCAGGTCGAAGGCATTGAAATTGCCGACGAAGGTAAGGATCGAGATGATGCCGATCGAGGGCAGGATCAGCGGCAGCTTGATCTTCCAGAACTGGGCGATGCCGGTGATGCCGTCCATTTCGGCAGCCTCGATCACTTCGTCGGGGATCGACAGCAGGGCGGCATAGATCAGCATCATCGGAATGCCCACGAACTGCCAGACCGAGACGAGGCCGAGCGTGGTCAGCGCATAGGCTTCCTTGCCGAGCAGCGGCGTGAACCAGCTCTTGAGGCCGATCAGGTCCAGCATCGAGGGCGCCACGCCCCAGAGCGGGGAGAGGATCAGTTTCCACACGAAACCGACGATCACGAAGGACAGCACGGTCGGGATGAAGATCGCCGTGCGGTAAAACGCGGCGAAGCGCAGCTTGGGATGGGAGAGCAGCGCCGCCAGCACGACGCCGATCGGGTTCTGCACCACCATGTGAATGAGGAAGAACCAGCAATTGTTGCGCAGGGCGTTCCAGAAACTGGAGGCCCAGCGCGGATCGCCGAACAGCGTGCGAAAATTGTCGAGCCCCACGAAATGCGACGCACCGTCGGCGGTCCGGAACAGCGAAAGCTGCAGGGTGCCGACCAGCGGCAGGATCATCACCAGCGTGTAGATGATGACGGCTGGCGCCAGGAAAATCGGAATGTGCCAGCGGAACGCTTTTCTGGCCTGGGAATCTTCGAGAGACATCGCAGCAATCCTCGCCTGTGCGTTGCTGTGGCCGGAGATGGCGATATGACGGGAGACGTGTCTTGGCCTCCTTCACCCTCCCCTGGAGGGGGAGGGTGAAGGTCGGAGCTAACTTACTTAGCCGGCTTGTACCAGCTGTCGAGCCCCTTCTGGAGCTTCTCGGCAGCGGCTTGCGGCGTGTCGACGCCGTTGATCACATTGGCGGATTCGACCCAGCTCTCGTTTTCGAGATTGGGCGTGCCGCGCGAGAGGATCTTGTAGGTCGAGCGGATGGTCGACTTGCACTTGTTGCGCCAGGACACGAATTCCTGAGCCAGGGCATTGTCGAGCTTCACCTCGTTCTTGGCGAGGCTGAAGAAGCCCGGAAGCGCATTGGCGTAGAGCGTAGCGAATTCGGGCGAAGCCATCCAGGCGAGCAGCTTCTTGGCCGCTTCCGGGTTCTTGCTCTTGGCGTTCAGGCCAAAGCCGATATCGTTGTGGTCGGAGATGTAGCAGGTGTCGCCGGCCTTGCGCACGGGCGGAGGGAAGGCTCCCATCTTGAACTGGGCCTGGGCGCCGAACGGGGAGATTTCCCAGGAACCGGCCGGATAGATGGCGGCGCGGCCGAGGGTGAACAGGTTCTGGCTGTCGGGATAGGTCTGCGCTTCGAAACCATCGCCCAGATAGGACTTCCACTTGGCCAGCGTGACGAAGGGCTCGACCCAATCGGCATCGGTGAGCTTCTGCGTGCCCTTGATCAGCGCCAGGCGGCCATCCTCACCCTTCCAGTAGTTCGGACCGATGTTCTGGTAGCCCATCGTGGCGGCTTCCCACAGATCCTTGGTGCCCATCGCCATCGGGATATAGGTACCGTCGGCCTTGATCTTGTCGAGCGCGGCGAAGAATTCCTCCTCCGTCTGCGGCGGCTTGAGGCCGAGCTTGTCGAAGGCGTCCTTGTTGTAGATGAAGCCGTGGATCACCGATGCCACCGGCACGCAGAAGGTCGTTTTGCCATCATCGGTCTGCCAGGCAGACTTGGCGGCGTCGGTGAAATTGTCCATGCCGGCGAGGCCGGACAGATCCGTCAGCTGCCCCTTCTTGTAGAGCTCGAGCGAGGCATCGAAAGGACGGCAGGCGATCACGTCGCCGGCTGTACCGGCATCGAGCTTGGCATTGAGCGCGGCATTATATTCGGGCGGCGCCGACGGGGTGAAATTCACCTTGATGCCGGGATTTGCCTTCTCGAAGGCAGGGATCAGCTTCTCCTGCCAGATGGCGAGATCATCGTTGCGCCAGCTTTCGATGGTGAGCGTTGCGTCCTCGGCCGAGGCGGCCGTCGCACCGAGAAAAGCGGAGCCCAGCAAAAGGGCCGCCAAAAGTCGCTTCTTCATCCGTCTTCCTCCCTGTACCGGCCACTGCCAGGGCCGGCTCTGGTCGATGTCGGGGTAATCCAGCCCCACCGGAACGCACGCTTTGCGCTGCCCTACCGGCCGGCGGCTGGCCCGCTGTCCGGAGACCCGGCGATCCTGCGTCGCCATGCCCCCCCTTCGACGGTCGCGTACAATACCAAATAAATACCACTTGTCCAGTGGTCTTGCGGTACTTTTCTTAGCAAGCCGCCAAAATCCAATTAAATCATTGATATTGCTTCATATTGTTTTTCATGCCCGAATTCTCCTTGACGAGTGGTAGCTTATTGGTATTGTTACGCCATAGGAGAAGACGGCAATGATGGTGCTTGGCATCGATGGCGGAGGAACAAGCTGCAGGGCTGCGCTCGCAACGGCCCAGAGCCAGATCATCGGCCGCGCCAAGGCCGGACCGGCGAACATCCGCACGGATCTGGACGGAGCCTGCGAGAACATCATGGCCGCGGTGAGCCAGGCCTTCGCCAATGCCGGCCAGGACCCTGCCCGCATCCCGGATACGCCCATCGTGCTCGGTATGGCCGGCGCCAATATCGCAGCCTATGCCACCAGGCTGCTCGCCCGCCTTCCCTTCCGCCAATGCCGCATCGAAACCGACGTGCTCATCGCCCTGGAAGGCGCGATCGGCGCGGGAGACGGCGCCATCGGCATTCTGGGCACCGGCAGCCATTATCTGGCACGCCAGTCGGGCCAGGTCCGTCATCTCGGGGGCTGGGGGCTTGCCGTCGGCGACCAGGGCAGCGGGGCCCGGATCGGCCGCGACCTGCTCGAGGAGACCCTGCTCGCCTATGACGGCATCGTCCCCCGCTCGCCCCTCGTCGGGGCAGTACTGACCGCCCATCATGACGACCCGCAGGAGATCGTCGAGTTCACCAAGGCCGCCCGGCCGCGCGATTTCGGCACCTTCGCGCCAATGGTCTTCGACTATCTCGACCGCGGCGATCCGACGGCGGCCAGAATCGTCCGTCGAGCCGTCGCGGCGGTCGAGGCATCGCTGGATGCCCTCGGGCTTGCCAATGCAACGCCCCGTTGCTTATTGGGCGGGCTGGCAACGCTGATCGGGCCTCGCCTCTCCGCAAGGCACAGTGAGCGGCTCGTGCCGCCCCTGCAGGACGCTTTGGGCGGTGCGGTGACGATGGCTGCCCGACTATTCGGCCTGGAGCGGTCAATGTCGGATGGCATACGAGGGCTGATCCAGCCATGATCGCCAGAGCGTTGAGTGACGCCGAACTCTTGCCCTCCTTCACGGGACAGGTCCGGGAATTCGGCTTGGAAAGGCAAGCCATGAGTGACGCCGTCGACCTCATCTTCCGCTCCCTCGCCGATGCCAAGGGCAGCAATGCGCCGCTCTACCTGCAATTGCGCAAATCGATCGAGGAAGCGGTCCGGGACGGCGTCCTGACGCCCGGTGACGCACTCCCCTCCGAGCGCCACATCGCCATCAAGGCCGACATCTCGCGCGTCACCGTCCGCAAGGCGCTGCAGAACCTGGTGGAACAGGGCGTGCTGATCCAGCGCCATGGTTCCGGCACCTTCGTGGCGCCCCGCATCGAGCGCGTCGAGCAATCCCTGTCCCGCCTGACCTCCTTCACCGAAGATATGGCGCGGCGCGGCAAGCTGGTGCAGTCGGTCTGGCTCGAGCGGGGCCTCTACGTGCCCTCGCCGCAGGAGACGATGGTGCTCGGCCTGACCGCCAACGAGATGGTGGCGCGCGTGAACCGCCTGCGCTTTGCCAATGAAGCCGCCGTTGCGATAGAGCGTGCCTCGATCGGCGCCTCGCTGCTGCCGAATCCGGAGGCGGTCGGCTCCTCGCTCTATGCGGCCCTTGCCGAGCACGGCAACAAGCCGGTACGCGCCGTCCAGCGCATCTCCGCCGCCAATCTCGGACCGGAAGACGCCCAGCTCCTGCGGGTGCCTCCCGGGGCCGCCAGCCTCAACATCGAGCGCGTCTCCTATCTGCCGAGCGGCAAGGTGGTTGAATTCACCCGATCGATCTATCGGGGCGATACCTATGATTTCGTGGCGGAATTGCGGCTGGCCGAGCCCAGCGAAGGAGAAGCACCGTGACATCCCAAACCCATATGCGCCGCGAGGTGCTGGAAATTCCCCAGGCCGTCGCACGGCTGTTCGAACAATCGGCGGCCGAGATGGAGCGGGCCGGCACCGCGCTGAAAGCCGTCGACCCGCGCGTCCTCGTCACCGTGGCGCGTGGCTCATCGGACCATGCCGCCTCCTTTCTCAAATATGCGGTCGAGCTGACCACCGGCGTCCCCGTCGCCTCGCTCGGCCCCTCCATCGCCTCGATCTACGAAGCGCCGCTCAAGCTCGCCGGCGCCGCCAGTCTCGCCATCTCGCAATCGGGCAAGAGCCCCGACATCGTCGCCATGGCGGAGGCCGTGCGCCGTAGCGGCGCGGTCGCCATCGCCTTGACCAACACGGCGGGCTCGCCCCTGGCGCTCGCGGCCGATCATGCCATCGACATCGCTGCCGGCACCGAGAAGAGCGTTGCCGCCACCAAGACCTTCGTGAATTCCGCCGTGGCGGGTCTCGGCATCCTCGCCCACTGGGCCGGCGACACAGCGCTGCTCGCCGCCCTGCACGACCTGCCTCGCCAGCTTGAACAGGCGGTTGCCTGCGATTGGACCGCCTTGGCCGACGCCCTGGACGGCACCTCCTCGGTCTTCGTGCTCGGCCGCGGCCCTGCCCTGGCGATCGCCAACGAGGTGGCGCTGAAGTTCAAGGAAACCTGCTCCGTGCACGCGGAAGCCTATAGCGGCGCCGAGGTCATGCACGGGCCGATGGCGCTGGTCGGGCCGGGCTTTCCCGTGCTCGCCCTCGCCGCGCGCGACAAGGCCGAAAGCTCCATCATCGGAACCGCCGACGCGCTCGCCGCCAAGGGAGCCGCCGCCTTCATCACCGCCGACGGCGCCCAGCAGGCCGCCCGCCTGCCTTTCGCAGCCACCGGCCACCCGCTGACCGACCCGCTGGTGCTGATCGCTTCCTTCTACGCCTTCGTCGAGGCCTTTGCCCGTCGTCGCGGCCTCAATCCCGACGAGCCCCGCAATCTGCGCAAGGTCACGGAGACGGTATGAGCACGCAATCGGCCCTGCTGGCCCCGCGCATCTTCGACGGCGAAGGCTGGCACCAGGATGCAGCCGTGATCGTCGATGGCGAGCGCATCGAGGCGATCGTGCCTCGCACCGCCATCCCGGCGGGCATTGCGGTCGAGACGGTCGAGGCCGGCTTCATCGCACCCGGTTTCATCGACCTCCAGGTCAATGGCGGCGGCGGCGTGATGCTGAACGACCGCCGCGACGCCGAAACCATCGCCACCATCTGCGCGGCCCATGCGCAGTTCGGCACCACGGCGCTGCTCGCGACCCTGATCACCGACACGCCCGCCATCACCGCCGAGGCCCTCGAGGCCGGCGCTGAGGCCGCACGGCAGAAGGTGCCGGGCTTCCTCGGCCTGCATATCGAGGGCCCGCACCTGGCCGTCTCACGCAAGGGCGCCCACGACCCGCAATTGATCCGACCGATGGAGGAGAGCGATCTCGCCAGGCTGGTCGCGGCCAGGAGCCAAGTCCCCGTCCTGCTGACGACGGTGGCCACGGAATCGGTGACGCCGGCCCAGATCCGCCGGCTCTCCGAAGCCGGGCTGGTCGTCAGCATCGGCCATTCCGACGCCGAGTATGGTGACGTGGTCGCGGCGGCGGAGGCGGGAGCATCCATGGCGACGCATCTGTTCAACGCCATGAGCCAGATCAAGAACCGTGAGCCGGGGCTCGCCGGCACCGCGATCGCCCTTGGCGGCTTCTCCGCCGGCCTGGTGGCCGACGGCATCCATGTCGATCCCACCACGATCGACATCGCCCTGCGGGCCAAGCGGCCGCCCGGCCGCATCTTCCTGGTCACCGACGCCATGGCCACGATCGGCACGGACATGCGGCAGTTCACGCTCAACGGCCGCGTGATCAAACGCGAAAACGGCCGCCTGACCCTGGATGACGGCACGCTCGCCGGCGCCGACCTCGACATGATTTCGGCCGTGCGCTTCATGCATGAGCGGATCGGCGTCGATCTCGGCGAAGCCTTGCGCATGGCCTCGCTTTACCCCGCCCTGGCCGTGGGCATGGATCGGCATTATGGCCGCCTGGGCCGAGACAGCCGAGCCGACATGGTGGTGCTGACGGATGATCTGGCGATTGCCTCGGTCTGGATCAGTGGATCGGTTGTTTTCCGATCAAATACGTAGCGTCAATACAATAAATTAGGATTTTCTTTCAATGCGCTTTCTGCGAAGATTTGCTCAGAGGGCGCCTTCATCCTCAGCTTACGCTCAGTCGCGGTTACGACAGCTTCATAGTATGTTTTTCTTGCCTTTGCGGCAGCCTGATATCTCTGCTGTCTATCCAGTTCAACAAAATTCTCAAATGATATATTTCGTATCACGCCCATGTCACAGCCCTTCGTCATAGGGAGGGCCATTACTGGATTTGGGAATTGGATGATTGAATGAGCGATCCTTCGGACCCGCTCGAAAGCGGCGACGGCTCGGTCGTCACGCCGCTTCTCACGAAATTTCGCGGCCTGACCTCACCGGGGCATCGGCAATTCGCCGTGGCCGAATTCGAATTCGCGGACGGGGCCATCATCCGCATCCCGATTGCCTGCGATGCCGTGGCCTCTTTCAACGATGCATTGGTGGTATGGATGTCCAAGGGTAACGCGACCAGCGCCGTCGTGCATTGACACCAGCCCGCGAAGAAGCCGACACACGGACCAGTACTCCCGGGAGTACTCAAGCGGGCCACTATTTTCGGGGCTTGATATAAGCTGTTATACCGACGGGGCCAGCGAGAGGTTGGAAGGAAAACGGTCCGTGGAGTTTGAGGCTCGGCCTCAGCCATGCAGGTGTCGCCCGCCCCATTTGCGCTCGGACAGCTCGGCGTTGCAGCGTTCCTGTTTCCTGTGCCAGAGGTAGCCCGACAGGATGACCGCGCCGATGATGATATCGGCGGCCAGGACCTTGAACAAAGCCGGCATCCAGAGGGCTGCCAGCAGCGCACTGGCATCGGCTGCGAGACTGGTCATCGGAACAACTCCCTCAATCGTCCCAAACCAACAACGAACCTACGCCCCGACCCCGGCAATTTAATGTCGTAACCCGAGGGGGACGAAAAAATGCCTCACAGCTCGCCAAGGAAACTGGCGAGATTGTCGCCGAGCGCATCGCAGACATAGCCTCCCTCCTGCACGATCGCCATCGGCAGCCCCAGGCTGGCGATGCGGGCGGCGATCCGGCCAAACCCCTTGGTGGTCACCGTCAATTCCTGGAAAGGGTCGCCCTCGAAAGCGTCGAGGCCGAGCGCCACCACCAGCGCGCCCGGTGCGAAGGCGGCGATGCGATCCAGGGCCACGTCGAGGGCCGTGAGGAAGCCCTCGTCCCCCGTTTTGCGTGGCAGGGGCAGATTGAGATTGTAGCCGAGCCCCTCGCCTTCACCCCGCTCGTCCGCGTGCCCCCAGAAGAAGGGATAGAAGCGGATGGGATCGGCGTGGACGGAAACGGTGAAGATATCGGAACGGCCATAGAACATGCCCTGGGTTCCGTTGCCATGATGCAGGTCGACATCGAGAATGGCGACGCGGTCGTAGCGGCTGCGCAGGGCCTGGGCGGCGATACCGCTATTGTTGAAGAAGCAGAACCCGCCGGCAAGATCGGCGAAGGCGTGATGGCCCGGCGGCCGGCAAAGCGCATAGGCGGCGCGTTCCCCGTCGAGCACGAGGCCGGGAGCATGATAGGCCGTGTGGGCGCTGGCCAGAGCCGCTTCATAGGTCCCGGCGGAGATCGGGCAGGCGGTGTCGGCCATGTGATAGCCCGCCTGCCCCACGGCGGAGGCGGGATAGGCCCCGTTGCGGCGATCGGGATGGATGTTGGGGATCACCTCGGCCGAAGCCCCGTCGATCTCGAGCCAGCGCGCATGGATGTGGCGCAGGAAGTGGATATAGTCGGGCTTGTGCACGGCGGCGACGGGCGCCAGCCCGGCATCGTCGGGGGCGATCTGCGTCAGCCCGGCACCAAGGGCTGCCCGCAGCAGGATATCGCAACGGCGCGGCACCTCCGGATTGGGCCGTTGCGTGCCGCTCGACAGAAAGAAGCTCGGGTCGTGGCGCCTCTGGGTTTCGCTGAATACGACCTTCATGCCCGCCATTCCTCCGTCCGCTGCGACTCGATCCGCCTCTTGTCTAGCCGATCCGGCAGGAGCCGTGTCCGGCAAATTGCCGCTGGCTGTGACCCGCGAAACTGCCGGACAGGTCAATCGATGCAAGAAAGCGGCATTGTTTCCCGAGGACTTGTTTCATGCGTCCGAGCACCGGTTTCCCTGCGCTGCTGGCTTTCGGCTGCGCCGTGCTGGTCTTCTTCGAGACGCGGGGACACTATCTGGCACGGCTGATCAATGGCTGGTTTCCCTGCCGGCAGGATCCTGCCAATTCCGCCCCCTGCCATGTGACGACGAGCCTTGCGGTCATCGTCGTGGCCGCCGCCGTCGGGCTGGCGGCGCTCGCCGTGATACTGGTGCGGGTGCTGATGGCCCGCCGGCCCTGAGATATTATCAATAGGTCGCGCGGCCGCCTGAAATATCGAAGACAGCGCCGGTGGTGAAGGAACACTCTTCGCTGGCGAGCCAGGTGATGATGGCAGCCAGTTCCTCCACAGTGCCGAAGCGGCCCATCGGGATCTTCGACAGCATGTAGTCGATATGGGCCTGACTGACCTGCTGGAGGATCGGCGTGTCGACCGTCGCGGGCGTGATGGCGTTGACGGTGATGCCTTCCTTCGACAGCTCCTTGCCCAGAGATTTGGTCAGGCCGATCACCGCAGCCTTCGACGAGGAATAGGCCGAGGCTGTGGGATTGCCTTCCTTGCCGGCGATGGAGGCGACGTTCACGATGCGGCCATAGCCATGCTTCTGCATCAGCGGCGCGACGAAGCGGTTGCAGTAGAACAGGCCGTTGACGTTGATGTCATAGACCCGCTTCCACTCCTCGATCGGATAATTGACCAGCAGTTCGTTCTTCCCGGCCACGCCGGCCGAACAGACCAGGACGTCGATGCGGCCGAGCTGGCTTTCGGCCTGCTGCGCTGCCTTTTCCACGGCAGCGGCGTCGGTGATGTCGATGGCAATGCCGTGGGCCCGCGGCCCCAAGGCCTGGCAAGCCGTCGCGACACGGGCGGCGTCCACATCCCATATCGAGACCGAGCCCCCCTCGGCCACGATGCGCTCGGCCGTCTTGAGGCCGATGCCGGAGGCTCCGCCGGTGATGATGGCGCCGCGGCCCTCAAAGCGAATGATCGTGGTCATGCCGGTCCTTCCCTTGCCTTCCAAATGCCGGCCAAGCTGCCGGCGCCTTCGCATTTTTTGAGGCAACAGGGGTGATATCGGATTATTTGTCAGACAACAAGAGAGCGTGCCTTCCGGAATTTGTAAACTTGACTGACAAGTTTCTTGCGTCACTATTCCGTGCAACAAAACGCAGGAAGGACGAGGCATGGCATCTGCCCGCATCAAGCAGGTCAGGACCTATCTGGTTCGCAGCGAAGGCGGTGGCGATTATTTCAGCCAGAAGCAGGGGCACTGGCTGATCGACACGCTGATCGCCAATCCGATGTCGGGCTATGCCGACTACAAGGCCTCACGCACCAGCTGGGGCATCAACGTCATGGGATCGATCGTGGTGGAGATCGAGGCTGAAAGCGGCCATGTCGGCCTTGCCACAGGCTTTGGCGGCGAGCCCGCCTGCTGGCTGATCCAGCATCATTTCCGCCGCTTCCTCGAGGGCGCCGACCCGCGCGACCTCAATCGCCTTTGGGACCAGATGTTCCGAGCTTCGATGTATTACGGCCGCAAGGGGCTGCCGCTCGCCACCATCTCCGTAGTGGACCTCGCGCTGTGGGATCTCATCGGCAAGATGCGGGAGGAGCCGGTCTACAAGCTGATCGGCGGGCGCACTAAGGGAGAGATCCGCTTCTATTGTACCGGTCCGCGGCCGGAAGCGGCCCGCCGGCTCGGCTTCTGGGGCGGCAAGGTACCCCTGCCCCACGGCCCGGCCGACGGCATCGCTGGCCTGCGCGCCAACCTCGCCTTCCTCGCGGCGCACCGGGAGGCCGTCGGCCCCGACTATCCGCTGATGGTAGATTGCTACATGGCGCTGGACGTGCCCTATGCGATCGAGCTCGCCACCGCCTGCAGGGACCTCGATATCTACTGGTGGGAAGAGGTGCTGCATCCCGACGATGTCGAGGGCTATGCGCTGCTGAAGAGAGCTTTGCCGGCTATAAAATGGACCACGGGCGAGCATGAATATTCGCGATACGGCTTCCGAAGGCTGATCGAAGGCCGCCACATCGACATCTTGCAGCCCGATGTGATGTGGGTCGGAGGCCTCACCGAATTGCTGCGGATCTCCGCCCATGCCGGCGCCTACGATATTCCCGTCGTGCCGCATGGCAGCGGCCCGTTCAGCTACCACTTCGTGATGTCGCAGCCCCACTCGCCCTATTGCGAATATGTCGCCAACAGCGCCGACGGGCAGGACGTGTTGCCGGTTTTCGGCCCCCTCTTCAGCGACGAGCCGGTGCCGAAAAACGGACGCCTCGACGTTCCCGATACACCGGGCTTTGGCCTCACCCGCAATCCCGCGGCGGTGCTGGTCGAGGCCGGGATGTAGCAGTGGCACGCCCTGCCCTGCTCAGGGTTCCGAATTCAGGTTAACGCCAAGCGTTACTACCCTCCCCTCGATGGGGAGGGTCGGCCTGAAAGGCCGGGGTGGGGTGAGAAACGCCATCCATTAAAAAACAATGGGAGAGCGACCTCTTGGAACTGTCGCGCCATCACCCCACCCCGACGCTGCGCGTCGACCCCAGGTCATTCCAAGAGGAATGACCGACCCCATCGAGGGGAGGGTAAAGTGTAGCGTCACGTTAACCTGAATTCGGAGCCCCGCTTCGGCGCTTGCTCTCGGCCCGCCAATGTGATCACAGTCAGAGATGAGCACCGAGAGCCTCGCTGCCGTCGAACCGGCCGACACCGCGACCAATCCGCTGCACCAGCAGGTCTACAGGACGCTGCGCGAGCAACTGATCATCGGCAATCTCCATCCCGGCAAGAGCATGAGCCTGCGCGGCATCAGCGACATGCTGGGCGTGGGCGTGATGCCCTGCCGCGAGGCGATCCGCCGCCTGGCCGCCGAAAACGCCCTGGAGGTCCAGCAGAACCGGCGCGTCTGCGTGCCGCATCTGACGGTGACCCGCTTCGAGGAGCTGATGAGCGCACGGCTCGCCCTCGAACCGCTCTGCGCCCGGCGCGCCTTGCCTTTTGTCGATAGCGACAGGCTGGAGCGCATGATCGCCCATGACGAGACGATGAACCGGAACTACAAGACCGGCAGCGCCGACGTCTACATGCTCGCCAATTACAACTTCCACTTCGAGCTCTATCGTGCCGGCAATTCGGACGTGCTGGTTCCCCTGCTCGAAAGCGTCTGGGTGCAGTTCGGCCCGTTCATGCGCACCATCTACGACGTAGTCGACGGCGCCGAGATCATCGACAAGCACAAGATGGCGATCGAGGCGATCCGCCGGAACGATGCGGATTCGCTGCGCACCGCCATCGAGGCCGACATTCTCGACGGCATGTACCTGCTGCGGCATACCCTCGGCCTGGGGGCGAGCTAGGCTTTACGCTCCTGCAGGATGTTGCCGCCGTCCACCACCAGCACGGCGCCGTTGACGTAGCTGGCACCGTCGGAGGCCAGGAAGGCCACTGCGGCGGCGACCTCGTCTGGCGTTCCCGCCCGGCCCGGCGGTGTGGCGCGGGCGGCGATGCGCTCCTCTTCGGTGGACGCTCCCGTCTCGATCCAGCCTGGCGCCACCGCATTGACGGTCACGCCGTCCCCGGCCACCTCCAAAGCGAGGGCGTGGGTCAGCCCGACCATGCCCGCCTTTGCCGCCGAATAGGCGGCCTCGCCGGGATTGGAGACATAGGGGCCTGTGACCGAAGCGACATTGACGATGCGCCCATGCCGCCCGGCAATCATGGCGGGCAGAAAGGCCCGCGTCACCAGGAAGGCGGTCTTCAGGCTGACGTCGATGCCGCGGCTCCATTCGGCCTCGTCGAGTTCGACGAAGCGCTTCTGCACCGCCGGCTGCAGGACGCTCCCCATGCCGGCATTGTTGACGAGGATGTCGACGTCACCAGCCGCCGACCGCAATCGGCGCACCTCGTCGGGCCGCGTCAGGTCGGCCACGGCCGCCCAGGCTTCGATCCCCTCGGCTTCCAGTTCCGCCGCGCGGCGATAGATGCGGTCGGTCGAGGCCGTGATCGCAACCGAGAGGCCGGCTCGGCCAAAGGCCCTGGCTATGGCGAAGCCGATCCCGTCGGGCGCGCCCGCCCCCGTCACCAGGACCGAGCGCGAACGGAGGAAAGGTTCCGAAGTCATTTCACCCTCCCGCCTGTTCGAAGCCGGTGAGGACATTGACGGCGTTGACCCCGAGCGCCCCGACGGCATAGCCGCCTTCCATCACGAACAGGGTCGGCAGGCCCAAAGCCGCGATCCGCACCCCGATCTCGCTGAAATGCGGGGTGTCGAGCTTGAATTGCGAGATCGGGTCGTCCTTGTAGGTATCGACCCCGAGCGAGACCACCAGGGCCTGCGCCTCGAAGGTGCCGATCCTGCGGCAGGCATCCTCGAAGGCGGCTGACCATTCCGGCCATTGCGTGCCGGAAGGCAGGGGATAGTTGAGGTTGAAGCCCTCGCCTGCCCCCTCGCCGCGCTCGCGGGCATAGCCGAGATGGAAGGGAAATTCGAAATCGGGATCGCCATGCATGGAAGCGACCAGCACGTCGGCCCTGTCGTAGAAGATCTCCTGCGTGCCGTTGCCGTGATGATAGTCGACGTCGAGCACCGCCACGCGGGAGCGGCCGGCATCGCGGAAACGCTGCACGGCAATGGCGGCATTGTTGAGATAGCAATAGCCACCGAAGAAATCGCGGCCCGCATGATGGCCGGGCGGGCGGCACAGGGAGAAGGCCGTACGCTCGCCGCCGAGCACGGCATCGGCGCCGGCGAGCGCGGTGTCGGCGGCACGCTTGGCCGCCTGCCAGGTGGTGGCGGTGATCGAGCCGGCCATATCGAAGGAATAATAGGAAAGACGGGCATCGAGGCCCTTCGGCGCCTTGTCGATAGGGGGCATGGAGCGATGGCGCCAGCTATAGGGCCAGACCTCGCCGTCGCGGCCGGCTGCCCGCCATTCCTCATACACGCCCTCGAGGAAGTCGACATAATCGGGGGTATGGATACGCTTGATCGGCTCGATCTCGTAGTCCCGCGGGGTGAGTACCGGGCCGAGTCCCACCTCCTTGACGCGCGCCAGGATGATCTCGGCCCGCTCCGGCTTTTCGAAGGTTTCGACGATCTTGCCGAAGGAAAGCTCCATGCCGCTGTGATGGAGATGATGGTCGGCGGTGTAGAAGGTCTTCATGCCAAAAGCTCGGGTTCAATAGCCTGCGGTAATGCCGAAATCGATGGAAAGAGCCGCGCCGGTGATCGGTGCGGCACCGGGCTGGCAGAGATAATGGATGAGGCCGGCAATCTCTTCGGCCTTGATGAAACGGGCGTTCTCGCCCTGCGGGTAATTGCCGAGCAGCCGGCGCTTGTAGGCGTCGGGATCGCCGCCGCCATAGGTCGCCGCCTGGTATTCGATCATCGGCGTGGCGACGTCGCCGGGGCAGATCGCATTGACGCGGATGCCCTGCGGTGCGAGTTCCAGCGCCAGGGCCTTGCTGAGCAGCACCAGCCCGCCCTTGGAGGCGCAATAGACGGCCGCGCCCTTGTTGCCGACCAGCCCGGCATCGGAAGCGATGTTGACGATCACGCCGCGAGAGACGGCGAGATGGGGAATGGCGGCCGAGATCAGGAAGAAGGCACCCTTGAGGTTGACGTCGAGCACGCGGTCCCAGTCCTCCTCGGCGACTCCCGTGGCGGGGCCCTCCAGCCAGACGCCGGCGGCGTTGACGAGCACATCGAGCCCACCGGCCTCGGTCGCCTTCGCCACCACCTCGCGGCAGGCCTGGGCCGAGCGGATGTCGAGCGGCAAAGCGAGGACCTCGGCGCCGGCCTCCTCTACCCTTGCCCGGGCCTCTTCGAGACGTGAGCCCGGAAGATCCGCCAGGACCACGCGCGCGCCGTCCTGGGCGAAACGCAGCGCGGTCGCCAGACCCATGCCGCCGGCGCCACCGGCAATCAGAATGGTCCGCCTGGCCATCTCAGACGACCTCCCCGTAAAGCTGCAGCTCCAATGCGGTGATATCGGCGGCAAAACGCCGGTATTCCGCCCGCTTGAGCGCCAGCAGCACATGGTGAAGGCGCTCGCCCAGGGCCTCTTTCAGGAAGGTCGAGCCGGCCGCCGCCTCGATGGCGCTGCGCCAATCGGCCGGCAGGGCGTCATCGGCCGCACTGGCATAGGCGGTGGCCGGCGGGCCCGGATCGCGCTGGGCGGCAAGGCCCCGGCGGATGCCCGCCAGGACGGCCGCGCCGACCAGATAGGGATTGGCGTCGACGCCGGCGGCGCGCTGCTCCAGATGCCGGCCCTGCGGCGAACCGGCGGGAACGCGCACGGCGACGGCCCGGTTGTTGACGCCCCAGCTCGGCGCCGTCGGCGCATAGCTCTGCGCCGCGAAGCGCCGCCATGAATTGAGGTGGGGCGCGAAGACCAGCATGCTCTCCGTCATGGTCTCCAGCAGGCCGGCAATGGCATGACGCAGGGCCGGCGCGAGCGCACCGTCGCGGTCGGCGAAAAGATTGGCACCGTCGCGGGCCGACAGGCTCGCATGGGCGTGCATGCCCGAGCCGGCGCGGCCGGCAAAGGGCTTTGCCATGAAGCAGGCCTTCATGCCGTGGCGCACGGCGAGTGCGCGCAACAGGCGCTTGAGCATGATGAGGTCGTCGGCGGCCCGCAGCGCATCCTCGCGATGGCGCAGGGTCAATTCGAACTGGCCCGGCGCATATTCGGAGATCAGCGTCTGCACCGGCAGGGCCTGCGCCTCGGCGGCGCGATAGACCGCATCGACGAAGGGCTCGAGGCGATCGAGTTCATCGACCGAATAGACATGGATGCCGCTCAGGCGCTCGCCGGTCAGCGGCATGCGGAGCGGCTGCGGGCGGCCATCAGCCGCCGCCTCGCGGTCGAGCAGGTAGAATTCGAGCTCGAAGGCGGCGACGGGCTGCCTGCCCTCGGCCTGCAACAGGTCCTGCTGGGCGGCCAGGGCATGGCGGGGATCGGCGGCCATCGGCGAGCCGTCGAGTTCGAACAGCGACACGCGCACCTCGCCGCGCGGCGGCGAAGTCCACGGCAGCGGCACCAGCGAGCCCGCGATCGGCCAGGCGCGCCGGTCGGCATCGCCATCCGACCAGACCAGGCCGGTCTCCTCGACATCCTCTCCCGTGACGTCGAGGCCAAGAATGGAGCCGGGCAGATGCCGGCCGCCGCGGAACAAAGGCAGCAGTTCCTCCCGCCTTATGATCTTGCCGCGGGCAATGCCGTTGATGTCGATCAGCACGAGATCGAAGGCGCCGATCTCGGGGTGATCGGCCAGGAACGCCTCGGCCTCGGCGATATTGGCGGCCTGGGCGGGCCGGGTCGAAGAGGCTGACATCACGCGGCCTCCGCGGCCTGGCAGAAGCGGGCGAGGATTTCGCCATAGGCGGCGACCAGCGCCTGAGCTTCCGCCTCGGCCAGGGCAGGACTGACCAGGATCATGTTGTGGAAGGGCGTGAGCAGGAAGCCGCGATTGAGCAGGGAAAGATGCAAGGCCTCCTCGATCACCGATGAGGCGGCTTGCCGGGCTTCCACCGCGTTGCGCACCGGCTCGGGGCTGAACACCACCTCCAGCCGGGCGCCGACACGGGTGACGTGCCAGGGCAGGCCCTGCGCCGCTATCGCCGTGATCAGGCCTGCCTCGATGATGTCGGTGCGGGCGGCCATGGTGGCGTAGGTCTCAGCCGTCATCACCTTTTCCAGGCTGGCCCTCAGGCAGGCAAGCTGCAGCGCGCTGCCGGACAGGGTGGTGCCGATGCCGGAATGGCCGTGGCTGTCGCGCGCCCGCCGCGCCCTGTCGAGCCCCTCGGCCGCCGCGGCGCTCATGCCCCATACGCTCACGGGCACGCCGCCGCCGATGGGCTTGCCCATCACCATCAGGTCGGGCTCCAGGCCGTGGAGCATGGTGTAGCCGCCGAGGCCGGTCGAAATCGTGTGGGTCTCATCGATCAAAAGCAGCGTGCCATGTTCGCGTGTCAGCCGCCGCAGCGTGTCGTGGAAGCCGGGCGCGGGCAGGATCATGCCGCAATTGGTCATCACCGGTTCGGCCAGCACGCAGGCCACCTCGCCGGACGCCAAGGCGTTGCGCAGCGCTTCCTCGTCATTGAAGGGAATGGCGATGGTGGTCTCGCCGAGATCGACCACCTGCCCGAGCAGGCTCGCCCGCGAGAAGGTGCGGCCGTTGACGAGATCGACCAGCGTGTCGTCGACCGCCCCGTGATAGCAGCCGTCGAACACCAGGATCTTGCGCCGGCCGGTCACGGCTCGGGCCACGCGGATGGCGAAGCGGTTGGCATCGCTCGCCGTGGCGCCGATCTGCCAATGCGGCAGGCCGAAGCGGGCAGCGAGCAATTCGCCGACGATCTCGGCATCGGCGGATGGCAGCATCGTCGTCAGCCCGCGATGACCGGCCTTGCACAGTACGTCCAGGATCGGCTCGGGCCCATGGCCGAACATGGCGCCGGTGTCGCCCAGGCAAAGATCGACCGCCGCATTGCCGTCGATGTCGGTGAGATGCACGCCGCTCGCCTGTTCGATCACCATCGGGAAGGGCATCGGCCAATCGAGCATCCAGTGCATCGGCACATTGTCGAAGAGGCCCTTGCCCTTGCGCTCCGCCATCGCCCGCGCCTTGGGCCGGCGCTCGGCGTAGAGCTGCCGTTCGGCCGGCAGCAGGGTCTTCACCCGCGCCTCGATGGCCGCATTGTCGATCGGCGTGCTGGACACGAGAAATCTCCGCTGAATGGATTGCCACACCGCTCGTCGCCAGGAGACATTGAGCATTATTGTGATCACAATCAGCAGAATACAGACTGCATTGTCAACCGGATATCCAATAAATTCATAAATTGTGATCACGTTGCGAGTGCGCGAGCGATGTCCTTCTTTTTCGAGGGCGACAGGCCCGGCCAGCAGGCCGAGCGGCCGCCGGCAAACTACGATGCATGGTATAACTGTGGTGCGTTTTGACCGCCCTCCATGCCCCACTGTTGTCCCCGCGCCACCGCTGGTGGCGGGGAGGGATGAGAGATCAGGCCAGCGGCAGGGGAGCGCTTTTCCCTGCTCAGGCGTGCGGCGGCAGGGGCGCGCCGTCCAGCCGCGTCCTCAGCCAATCGCGCGCCCGGTAGTAGCGCAGCGTGAGCTGGGGTCCGAAGCTCATATAGAAGGGCGCCTTGTGCAGGGGCTCGACCTTGAGCGAGAGCTCCTGCTCCGGCACGTCCAGCGCCCATTCCGACAGGATGCCGCCGAGCATGCTGCCGGTGGGCACCCCGCGCCCGGAGAGTCCCGTCAGGGCGACGACGCCGGGCGCCAGGCCGTAGAGGCGGGGGATGGTCCTGGCCTGCATGTCGAGCTCGCCGAACCAGAAATACTCCCAGCGGATCTCCTGCCTGATCTGGGGATGCAGCCATTTCAGGCGATCGCTCATCACCTGATGGGTATAGGCGAGATCGCGCCCGCGCCGCCCCATCGGGAACATCGAGGCGACGATGCGGCCCTCGGCATTGTATTTGTAGACATAGATGTCACCGCGGCCATCATGCATGGTGGTGTTCTCAGGCAGGACGGAGCGGCGCTCCTCCTCGCTGAGCGGCTGCGTTGCCGCCACGAAGACGCGCATGATCTTGAAACTCTGGTCGAGCCTGGGCCAGCCCTCGACCGTATAGGCGCCGGTGGTGAAGATCACCTTGTCGGCAACCACGCTGCCATCGGCGGTGTGGGCCCCCCAGCGCGAGCCCTCGCGGGTGACGTTGGTCACCTTTGATCCCGTATGCAGCACGCCGCCTTCCTGCAGCACCGCCCGCGCCAAACCGCGCGCATAGCCCAAAGGATTGAGATGGCCAGCCTCGCTGTGGAACCAGCCGCCATGGAAGCGCGGGCTGCCGGTGATCGCCTCCACTTCCGCCTTGTCGACGAAGCGGGTGCGGGCGCCGACGGCATTGTATTGCTCGACCTTACGCTTGATGGCGTCGATGGCACCAGGGCGGGCCGCCGCCTGGACATAGCCGTTCTGCTGCCATTCGCACTGGATCTGGTAGCGCTCGATCATGGCGCTGACGCGGGCATTGGCCTGGGTCTGCCGGGCAATCAGCCTTTCGGCCCAGGGCTCACCGAGCAGCCGACGCAGTTGGGGCAGGCTGAAATGGGTGAAGGTCGGCGTGCAATGGCCGGCGTTGCGGCCGGAGCCGCCGAAACCGGCCTGCTCGGCCTCCAGCAGCACCACGCTGACGCCCTTGCGCACCAGTTCGAGCGCGGTCGTCAGACCGGTATAGCCGGCACCGACGATGCAGACATCGGCCTGGACGCGCCCGGCCAGCGGCACGGTCTGCGGCGCGGGAGGAGCGGTCGCATACCAGAGCGTCGTGTCGAAGGGAGAGAATTTCGCCATGGCCGTGCCCCTCAGTTCAGGTCGCTTCGGGCATCGAGGGCATCGCGCAGCCCGTCGCCGATGAAGTTGAAGCTGGTGACGGCGAGCGTGATCGCCACGCCCGGGACGATGGCGAGCCAGGGGGCATTGGCGAGATATTGCTGGGCGCCGTTGAGCATGTTGCCCCAGCTCGGCAGCGGCGGCTGGATGCCATAGCCCAGGAAGCTCACATAAGCTTCCAGCAGAATGGCGCGGGCCACTGTCAGCGTCGCCGCCACGATGATCGGCCCGATGACGTTGGGCAGCAATTCACGGAACATGATCCAGCTGTTCGACAGCCCCACCATGCGTGCCGCCAGCACGAAGTCACGCTCGCGCAGCGAGCGCACTTCCGCCTCCACGATGCGTGCCACCTCCATCCAGCTGGTGACGGCGATGATCACCGTGATCATCAGCGGGCTCGGCTTGATGAAGGCCGCCAGCGTCAGGAGCAGGAAGATGCTGGGGAAGGACAGGAAGGCATCGACGAAGCGCATCAGGGCAGAGCCCGCCCAGCCGCCATAATAGCCGGCGGTGACGCCGATCACCGTGCCGAGCGCCGTGCTCAGCAGCATGGCGAAGAAACCGACCAGCAGCGAGATGCGCCCGGCCATGAACAGGCGCGCGGCAAGGTCGCGGCCGAGCGGATCGGTGCCGAAGATGTGGTAGCCGGTCAAAGGCGGCGCGAATCGGGCCCTCAGATCGATGAAGAGTTCGTCATAGGGCAGCAGGCGCGGGCCGAGGATGCAGGCGAGCGTCAGGAGGATGATCATCGCCAGGCCGACCATGGCGAGCCGATGCCGGCAGAAGCGCCGCACCGTGCGATTGCGCCACCAGCGCGGCTTGGGTGAGGGCGATGCGGGGGAAAGGGTCGCTGAAGCCATCTTTTTCTCCCAGGAGCAAAGCGCGTTTCGCAAAACGCTTTAGCCGAGCCGAATGCGGGGATCGACGAAGGCGACGAGTAGATCGGCGATCAGATTGCCGATGAGCACCAGGATCGCCGAGAACATCAAAAGCCCCATGATCACCGGATAATCGCTGTAGCCGAGGCTATCGAGGAACAGCCGGCCCATGCCCGGCCAGGTGAAGACGGTCTCCGTCACCAGCGCCCCGCTCAGGATGGTGGGCAGTTGCAGGCCGGCCAGGGTGATCATCGGCAGCAACGCATTGCCGATCACATGCTTGACCAGCACGCGGCGCGGCTTCAGCCCCTTGGCCTTGGCCGTGCGCACGAAATCCTGGTTGATCACGTCGAGCGTGGCCGTGCGCATGTAGCGGCTCCACACCGCCACGTTCACCAGCGCCAGCACGATGCTCGGCATGATGAGATGGATGGCGTAGTCGGCGAAGCTGCCGTCTCCCACCGTGTACATATTGCCCGCCGGCAGCCATTTCAGCTTCAGCGAGAAGAGGTAGATCGCCACCAGGCCGAACCAGAAGGTGGGAATGGAGAGCGCCACCATCGCCCCCACCGTCGCCAGCGTGTCGAACAGCGAATAGCGGCGCGTCGCCCCCATCACGCCGATCCAGGTGCCGAGGACAATGGAGATCAGGGTGGAAAAGCCCATCAGCAGCAGCGTGGCGAAGAGATGCCCGCCGATGATGGCGAGCACCGGTTGGCCGTCGCGATAGGACCGCCCCCAATCGCCCTGCACCAGATGCCAGAGCCAGTCGAGATACTGGATCGGCAACGGGCGATTCAGGCCCATCTGCTCGGCGATGCGGTCGAGCGCCTCCTTGGTCATGCCCGGCGTGAGCGTATATTGCGAAAGCGGGCCGCCGGGCGCCAGATTGAGCACGGCAAAGCCGATGACCGAGACCAGCAGCAGCAGGATGAGGCTCTGCCACAGCCGGCCAGCGAGATAGCGCAGCATGGGATCGTCTCCACTCGGCCGGCCTTAAGGGCCGGCTGTCAGCAGTGTGGCGGGCCGGGCCAACCACTTCGGGTTAACGCGGAGGCACCACTACCCTCCCCTGGAGGGGGAGGGTCGGCCTGAAAAGGCCGGGGTGGGGTGAAGAGCTCTGACGTGATCATGCGAACAGACCGCTAAGCGAAGAACCACCCCACCCCGAGGCTTTGCCTCGACCCTCCCCCTCCAGGGGAGGGTAAGACGGCGCTCGTTTACCCTGGGCCGTTACCCCGGGGTGGCAGGCCTATTTTTTGGCCCAGTGCCAGGTGTTGACGTTCCAGCTGTCGATCCGGTTGTTGATGTTGGGCCGGAAGCCCTCCACCCCCTTCTTGCGCCCGCGCACGGTGGCGTATTGATACATCGGCAGGAAGGGCAAGTCGGCGCGCATGATCTCCTGGATCTTGAAATAGAGCTTGCGGCGTTCTTCCCGCACAAAGGTATTGCCGGCCTCTTTCAGCAGCTTGTCGACTTCGGGATTGGCATATTGCCAGGTGTTCTGGCCGTTGCCGCCCTTCGCCCCGCTGGATGTGGACATGAAATAGTCCGAGGTATCGGGATCCGGCCCGGTTATGAAATTGATGCCGACGACGACGCTGTCGAACTTCGACATCATCCAGTAGTCGCCCCACATCACGGCCGGCGGCAGGTTGGAGATCGTCATCTCCACGCCGATATCCTTGAAGGATTGCTGCATGAACTGCTGCGCCTGCTCGCGCAGATGATTGCCGGCGGTGGTCGAGTTGCTGAAGGACAGGCGCACGCCATCCTTGGCGCGGATGCCGTCGGCGCCGGGCACCCAGCCGGCCTCGTCGAGAACCTTCTTGGCCTTCTCGGGATCGTATTCCTGCTTGGGCAGGTCCGGATTGTAATAGTAGGACTGCTGCGGCATGTAGGATTCGGTCGGGGCCGGCAGGCCGTAATACAGCGCCTCGATAATCGTCTTCTTGTCCAAGGCGTGATAGAGCGCCTTGCGGACGGCCGGGTCCTTGAACTGCGGGCGCTCCATATTGAATCCGACCGACTCGATGGTTGCGTTCGGCACGACGTCAACGATTTTGCCCTCGAGGGTCTTGGCCTCTTCATAGTGGTCGGCCGTGATCCATTGCAGGCCGACGAGGTCGACATCCCCGGTCTTGAACTGGGTGTACATCACCGTCATGTCGGGGATGTATTTGTAGACCACACGCTCCAGATAGGGGCCCTCGCCGAAATAGTCCTCATTGGCGGCGAGCTCGATATAATCGCCGGGAACGCGCTTGCTCCACTTGAAGGGCCCGGTCCCGACGGGCGCATTGTTGAAGGGCGCCGTGTTCTTGTCGGCGGCTTCGCCCAGTATGTGCTTGGGCACGATGAAGGTGGAAGCGAGGATCGAGGGATAGGGCGCAAAGGCCTTGTCCATGCGCCAGGTGATCTCGGTCGGCGACACCACCTTGATGTCGCGGACATGCTCGTGACCGGTGCGCCGCCAGCTGCGGAAATTGGGATCGACCATCAGCTCCAGGGTGAACTTGACGTCCTCGGCCGTGAAGGGCTTGCCGTCATGCCATTTCACGCCGTCGCGCAGCTTGACCTTCCAGGTGAGGCCGTCGGCGGAAATGCCGCCATTCTCCACGGTCGGTACCTCGACGGCGAGAGATGGCGTGAACTTGCCGTCCGGATCGACGTCGAACAGCGGGTTGAACACGCTGTAATGGATGCCCTCGTCCACCTCGATGTGCAGCAGATGCGGATTGAAGACCGTCGGCTCCTGCGAGAAGCTGATGACCATCTGGCCCGACGGCTTGTCCTTGCCGGCCGCCAGGGCTTCCTCCCGCCCGAGCAGGGCCGGCATCAGCAGCGCCGAGGCGCCGGTCGCCATAAGGCCGAGGGCCTGCCGCCGATTGGGATGTGGGAACTGGTTCCGCTCTTGTTTCGACATGATGAGTTCCTCTGGAGAGTGACGGTTTTTTATAGTTGTTTTCAGTCGGTTGCCGGCCCGGGCCTGCCCGGACCGACGGCTCAGAACCCGCTGATCAGCTCGATCTTCGATCCGTCCGAGAAGCGGGAAAAACGAAAATTGGCCGGGTCAACCAAGGGCGGCCGCCCCGTGACGAGATCGGCCATCAGCTTGCCGGCGGCCGGGCCGATGCCGAAGCCGTGGCCGGAAAAACCGGTGGCGATGTGGAAGCCCGGAATGGCTTCGACCGGTGAGATCACCGGCACGGCATCCGGCGTGACGTCGATATAGCCGGCCCAGCGCTGGGCGATCTCCGCCTTGGCGAAGACGGGGAAGGCCTTGGTGAGATTGGCCAGGGCGACGTCCGTCAGTTCTTTCGCCGGCTCGGGATCGAGCACGCGGCAGCGTTCGAAAGGGCTGACCTCGTCCATCGCCCATTGCTTCGGCACGCGGGCTTCTTCGAAGAAGCGGCTCCCCATGCGCAGATTGAGCGATCGCCATTCCTTGCGCAGCGCCGGCAGGAAGTCGAAGAAGAAACGGAAGCTGTTGGGCACGATGTCGACGACGTTCTCGTGCCCGGAGGCGATGGTGTAGCCGCCATCGGCACGCTTGCGCACGGCAAAGCCGTTGGACCAGATCGCCGGTTCCGGCCCGCCTTCGAGCGGCTTGGTGCGCAGCACCGAGTTCTTCACCTTCAACTGCGGCAGGCGGATGCCGAAACGGCCCGAGAACAGGCTCGACCAGGCCCCGCCGGCCAGGACGACGGCGCTGCAGGCGATCGGGCCGCGTTCGGTGACGACGCCGCTGATCGCCCCGCCCGACGTCTCCACGCCGCGCACGGCACATTCGGTCAGGATGGCAGCCCCCTTGCGCCGCGCCGCCTCCGCGATCAGCGGCGCGGCGCGCTGCGGTTCGGCCCGGCCGTCCTCGGCGGTGAAAAGCGCGCCCTTGATATCCATGGTCGTGCCAGGGAACATCCGCCTGTACTCGCTGCCCGAGATCATGCGCGAATCGAGCTGGTAGCCGTCGAGATTGCGGTTCCAGCGCTCGTGGTCGGCATATTCCTTGTCGGTGGCGCAGGTGAACATGATGCCGGCGCGCGTATAGCCGGTGTCGCCCTCGACCCGCTGGTCGAGCGTCTTCCAGATCCTCAGCGCCTCGGCCATCAGCGGCACTTCCCGCGGGTCACGGCGCGAGATGCGCACCCAGCCCCAATTGCGGCTCGACTGTTCCTGGCCGATGCCGCCTTTTTCGCAGAGCGCGACCTTGAGGCCCCGCTCGGCCAGTTCGAGCGCCGTCGAGGTACCGATGATGCCGCCGCCGATGACGACGACATCAACCTTGGCGGGCAGCGTCGCATCGCCTTGAACGGGAATGACGGTGGGGCCGGGCATGTCAGTAGGACTCTTCGAGCTGGCAGTTGATGGTGAATTCGGCGACGCTGGCTTCGTTGGGCAGTTCGATCAGCATGGCGATGATGCGGGCCAGGTCATGCGGCGAGGTCATCTTCTCGGCGGCGCGGTCAGTCAGACCGAGGGCCATGTCGGTGGCGACGAATCCAGGGCAGATCGCGGTGGCGCGGATACCGCGCTCGAAGCCTTCGTGACGGATGCCGTGCGCCAGGGCGACGGCCGCATATTTGGAGATGGAATAGAGCCCGGCCTGCGAGGACTTGACCCGCTTGCCCGAGAGCGAGGCGATGACGACCACCCGCCCGCTCCCGCTTTCCGACAATGCCTGCCAGGCCGCCTTGGCCAGACGCCGCGGTGCCTTGACGTTCACGGCCAGCATGGCGTCGAGATCCTCGTCCTCGGCCTCGATGACGTTTCTCGGGATCATGATGCCGGCATTGGCGATAACGGCATCGATGCGCCCGAAACGCCGCAGCGCCGCACCGGTCCAGTTCGCCTCGGCTTGCGGATCGGTGGCGTCGTAGGCTTGGAGATGCACCCGCTCTGGATCCGCCCAGGCCGGCTGTTCCGGATGCCGCATGCCCAGCGAGAGCCGCCATCCCCGGCGCGCGAGTTCGGCCGCCGCCGCCTGCCCGATCCCCCGATTGGCGCCCGAGACCAGGGCCACCCTCTGCTCGCTCATACAACCTTTCCTTCCTTGTCGGCACCATGCTGAGGCGGCAGGCCCACGAAGCGGCGATAGGCCCGCTTGAGGATGTCCATGACCTGTCTCTGCTCATGTTCGGGAATGAAATCGAAAAAGCGCTTCGACTGCTCCGTCGCCAGCACACGCACCTTGGCGGCCAGCTCGGCGCCGGCAGGCGTGATATAGAGTTCGTGAGCCCGGCTGTCGTCGGATGAAATCCTGCGGGTGAGCAGCCCCTGCTCGATCATATGGTCGACCAGCCGCCCCATGGCGGAACGGTCCTTCATCACCAGATGGGCGATCACCGAAGGGCGGATGCCGGGATGGCTGTCCACCAGCAGCAGCGTGGTGACCTTGCCGGTGCCCTTGGCGACTTCGAGACCGTCGAGCCATTCGTCGAGGTCCCGCGATACGGCCAGGCTGATCACCCGGATATAGAAGCTCAACGTATCCTCCAGCACATCGAGATCGATATGCTCGGGCAGCGTCGGCGGTTTAGCCCGTGTTCCCTTCATCGAGCACCCCCTGCAACATGGCGCGTTCACGACCGAACGCCCGTTGCTTTCATTCCTGTTCGGCGCGTCTTGCGATCCATGGCGAACCCGCCGAATTGCAGACGCTTCAAGCATTTGGTCTGGATACCGGCAGGTTTCCCGGTGCGGCGGCGAACCGCCGTCATATCAGGCTGGTGACGGTATCAAACGACAGATAGTGGACAAACACAACTAATTTGGGCATGCGCTTGGGTGACAGGTTCTCCTTTTCCGTTGCTCCGGTTCTCCGGGTTCAGGCGGCAGGCTCCCACTCGCTGCCCGGAATGGCCGCCACCAGGCGTTTGGTGTAGTCGTTCTGCGGCTTCCGAAAGACCTGCGCCGGTGGCCCGGACTCGACGATCCGGCCCTTGAACATCACCGCGACCTCGTCGCAGATCTGGCTGGCGACGCGCAGGTCATGGGTGATGAAGATCATCGCCAGATGCATCTCCTTCTGGATGCGTGCCAGCAATTGCAGGATCTGGGCCTGGATCGAGACGTCGAGCGCGGAAACCGCCTCGTCGGCGATCAGCAGGACAGGATCGAACATCAGCGCCCGGGCAATGCCGATGCGCTGGCGCTGGCCGCCGGAGAATTCGTGCGGAAAGCGGTCATAGGCACCGGCATCGAGGCCGACGCGGCCGAGCAGGCCGATCGCCTTTTCCTTGGCCTTGCCGGCGGCCATGCCCTGCGCGATGGGCCCGACGGTGAGAATGCGCCCGATCGTGTGGCGGGGATTGAGCGAGGCGTAGGGATCCTGAAAGATCATCTGGATGCGCGGGCGCAGCGGGCGGAACTCGTCCTCGCGCAACGGCGCGATATCCCGCCCCTCGAACAGGATGCGGCCGCCATCGCTGCCCATCAGCTTCATCAGCACCCGCCCCAGCGACGACTTGCCGGAGCCCGATTCCCCGACGAGCCCGAGCGTGCAGCCCTGCCGGATCGAGAAGCTCACATCGTCGACGGCACGCACCGGCGCGCCCTTGGTAAAGAAGCGCCCCTGCCCCTGATAGGTCTTGCTGATCCCCTCGGCCGCCAGGATGACGGGTGGCAGTGCGGCAGGCGCAGCATCTTGGGAGGCCATGCGCGGGACCGCCGCGATCAGCGTCTTGGTATAGGGGTGCTGAGGGTCGCGCAGAACTTGGGCGGCGGTACCCTGCTCCACCAGCCGGCCCTTTTCCATCACCACGACGCGGTCCGCGATCTCGGCCACCACACCGAAATCATGGGTGATGAACATCACGCTCATGCCCTTGCGGCGCTGGATCTTGCGGATGAGCTCGAGGATCTGGGCCTGAGTGGTGACGTCGAGCGCCGTGGTCGGCTCGTCGGCGATCAGCACGTCCGGGTCGAGGGCGAGAGCAATGGCGATCATCACGCGCTGGCGCTGGCCGCCCGAGAGACGGAAGGGATATTGGTGACGAATGGCGGCGGGATTGGGCAAGCCGACTTCGCCGAGGAGTTCGACGACCTTTTGCTGCCGGGCGGCCGGCGTGCCCACACCATGGGCCTCCATCGCTTCGGCGATCTGGTCGCCGATGGTCATCAGCGGATTGAGAGCGGAAAGCGGATCCTGGAAGATGATCGAGACGGCCCGGCCGCGCAGGTCGCGCAGCTGTTCCTCCCGGGTCGCCAGCAGGTCCATGCCCTTGAACAGGATATGCCCGCCCGTCACCGTCAGCGACGACGATAGCAACCCCATGATCGTGTTGGCGGTAACGGATTTGCCCGAGCCGGATTCGCCGATGATGCAGAGGATCTCGCCGGCCTTGAGCTCGAAGGAGATGTCCTCGACGGCGTAGGGCCGTTCCATGTTGCGCGGCAGGCTGACGGTGAGCTTCTCGACCGACAGGATGGTGGCGCCCGGGATTTTCGGCTCGGCGTCGGAGACCAGCATCGTGACCATCCTTCCCAATCACCGGCGGGAGGTCAGTAACCCGCCCTCGATATAGTGGACGATTACAACTAATTTTGCCGGCGGCGCCAAGTGGAAATTTCAGGCAGGGAAGGTATCTTATTGCCGCAATAGACAGCAGGCCGGTCAGGCCGCGTTCGGCCGGGTGCCGGAAAACGAACCCGGCAGCAGGCGGAAATAGGCCAGTCCCTGCCCAGCGCCGCGTGCCACGAGGAAGCCGATCAAGGCAAGCCACAAGCCATGATTGCCGAGGGGCTGCAGCAGCCACCACAGCCCGAAATAGCAGGCGAGCGCCACCGCCATCAGGTTGCGCATGGCTGCGTTCCAGGTGGCGCCGACATAGACGCCGTCGAAGGTGAAGGCGAGCGCACCGGCGATGGGCGTGACAGCGGCATAGGGCAGGAATTGCCGGGCCAGTTCGCGGACCGAGGCGCTGGTGGTCATGAAATCGATGAAGGCCCCGCCCGCCGCGAACAGCACGGCGGACATGGCGATCGCCAACCCCAGGCTCCAGATCACCGAATAGCGCACGGCCTTTTCGAAGGACCGCCGGTTGTTGGCGCCGATCGAGCGCCCGCTGAGCTGTTCGGCCGCTGTGGCGATGCCGTCGAGGAAATAGCCGCCCACCAGGAAGAAATTGTTGAGGATGGCGTTGGCGGCCAGCGTCACGTCGCCGGCCAGCGCACCCTGGCGCCCGAAGAAGACGAAGGCGGCCAGCAAGGCGAAGGTCCGCAGCATGATGTCGCGGTTGATGGCAATCATGCGCACAAACTTGGCCTTGTCGAAGACGAGGGCGCTCGGCACGCCCAGATGTCCGCCGAAATGGGCGATCACCACGGTCAGGCCGGCACCGACGCCAGCCGTCTCCGCCAGTGTGGTGGCCCAGGCGGTGCCGGCGACGCCCCAGCCCATTCCCAGCGTGAACAGGATGCAGAGCAGGATATTGACCACGTTGATGCCGATCTGCAGGAACAGGCCGGTGGTGGTGCGTCCCAGGCCGACCAGCCAGCCGAGCACGGCATAATTGGCGAAGGCGAAGGGTGCCGACCAGATACGGATGGCAAAATAGATTTCCGCCGCATGGGTTACCTCGGGCGAGGCGCCGAGAAGCGGGAAGGCGACAGCCGCAATCGCGCGTTGCAGCGCCACCATGGCGAAGCCGAGCACGGCGGCCATCACCAACGCCCGCAGGAACACCGCCCGCTGTTCCAGCCTGTCGTCGGCGCCGACGGCCTGCGCCGTCAAGCCGGCGGTGCCCATGCGCAGAAAGCCGAAGCCCCAGAACAGGAAATCGAACAGGAGGGCATTGAGCGCCACCGCCCCGAGCAAGGCCTCGCTGCCGATCTGCCCGATCACGGCGGTATCGACCAGCCCGAGCAGCGGCGTGGACAGATGCGCCAGAGTCATCGGCGCTGCGATGCCGATGACGATGCGGTGGCTGACGGGAACGGGGCGGACGGGGATGTCGATCGAAGCGGCGGGCATGGGCGGTGATTTTCCTCGCGCCTTGGTAGCCCCAATCAAGAGTCATTCCAAGGTGCCCGCCCAAGATACTCCGAGCCGATTTGCCCGTCCCCGTTACGAGCCGTTCCCGGGAACCGGTTGCGCCAAGCGCAAAGCCGCCCCCTGCCCGGCATTATCCTTCTCCACCTCTTCGCTGAGTTCACGGCCCCGCGTTTCCGGCAACAGGGCGATGGCGAGGAGCACGAAGAAATAGGCGCTGACCGCGGTGACGGCCATGGCGTCGCGCAGCGGGAGGTGCCCGCCTGCCGTCATCAGGCCGATCACCGTGGGAAAGAACGCGCCGGCGGCCCGGCCGAAATTATAGGCAAAGCCCTGGCCATTGCCCCGGATGGCATTGGGGAACAATTCGGTGAAATAGGGCCCGAGCGCGCTGTAGATGCCCAGAGCCGCAAAGCCGAGCACGAAATCGAGCGCAAACATCACCGCGCCGCCGCCCGGCAGATAGAGGAAGGCCGGAATGAAGATCCAGTTCAGCAAGGCAAAGAGCAGGAAGTTGCGCCGGCGGCCGATGGCATCGCACAGATAGGCGGCGACGATATAGCCCACGAAGGAGCCCACGGTGAGGACGAACATGTGATAGCCCACGCCCACCGTGGAGATCTCCCGCACCGTCTTCAGGAAGGTCGGCAGCCAGATCACCATGGAAAAGCCGCCGGCCTGCACGCCGAAGGCCAGGAGCGAGGTCAGGCTGGTGGTGCGCAGATAGCGCCGGTGGAAAATCATCAACGGGCTGACGGGCGCTTCGCCGGCCTTCACCCTCTTCTCCCGGGCCGCCAGGAAGACGGCCGGCTCGGGCACGCCACGCAAGGCGAGCAGGACAAGGATGGCCGGCGCCGCGCCGAGCCAGAACATCCAGCGCCAGGCCTGCGTATCCGGCAGGGTCGCGAACAGGATGGAGGAGAGGATCGCGGCAATGGCATAGCCGATCGCATAGGCGCTCTGCACGGTGCCGACGGCCTTGCCGCGATATTCGGAACGGATGATCTCGCCCATCAGCACGGACCCGGCAGCCCATTCGCCGCCGAAGCCGATGCCGGACAGGATGCGGGCGGCGAGCAGTTGCTCGAAGGAGTTGCAGAATCCGCTCAGCACGGTGAAAAATGAGAACCAGAGGATGGCGAGCTTCATGACGCGCACGCGCCCGATGCGGTCGCTCAGGATGCCGGCCGCCCAGCCGCCGATGGCGGAGGAGATCAGGGCCGAAGTTCCGAGAAAGCCGGCCTCGGCATTGGTCATGCCCCACACCGCGATCAGGGTGGGGATGAGAAAGCTGTAGAGCTGGGTGTCGAGCGCATCGACGGCCCAGCCGCCGAAACAGGCATAGAGCGTCTTGCGCTCGGTACGATCGAGACTGGTGAACCAGGTGAACATGCCTTCCTCCCTGCTTCCGGCCTTGTGATTGGGGCTGCACGTCCGGCCCGATGGGCAAGGCGCGAGCGATGGGGGCCGGTTATGTCTGTACGCATAGATCGACACGGCGCGGATGCAGGACAGGCGCCTGCCTTCGGCGGCCGGAAGGCGCCGCAGAGACAGACCACGCCTCAGGGCCCGCGCCTTAAGCCGCCTGGGCCACGAGTTCCTCCAGCCCGAGCACGCGTGCCGTGTTGGTCGAGACCATCCGGCGGACTGCCTCGTCGGAATAGCCGAGCTCCAGGCACAGGCGCACGCCGCGCCGGAACCCTTCCAGCGGGCGGAACACGCCGACCTGGCCGAGATCCGAACACAGGATGGTGCGGTCGATACCGGCCGCCTCGATCTGCTGGCGCAGGTCCTCCCCCGAGCGGGTCTTGAACTTGGATCCTTCCAGGAACATGCAGAGCGAATGCTCCACATAGGCTCCCATGGCGGCGATCCCCTTCACATCCTCCAGGCTCGCGCCGACGATGTCCTCGGGGTGGGTGAAGATCAGGCGCTCGACACCGCGGCGCCGCGCTTCCTCGAACAGGATCCAGGTTTCGCTGACATGCAGGTGGCCGCTGGCAAGCGCCATGCGATTGCGGGCGATGACGTCCAGAACTTCCTTCACGTCATCCAGCACCCGCCGGTTGGCATCGAGAACCGGGACCGCCCGGGCCGGCCGCATCTTCTGGGTCGAGGCCGGATGCGACCAGGCGGAGGTCTTCTCCCATTCGAGATGGTTCTCGGCGGCCAGAGTCGGCATCCAGACGATCTTGCCGCCCATCGCCGCCGTATGCTCGACGGCATAGGGGTTGATGCCCCCCACCACATTGTTCAGCACGATGCCCGAAAAGATTTTGGTGGTCAGGTCCGGATGGTGGTGGGAAATCAGGGCAGCCGTCGCCACGCCGGCATAGTCGTGATCCTTGGTGACCACCGCCGCAAAACCGGCCTCCGACATCTCACGGGTCAGTTCCAGGTGGTCGAGGCCGCGCGGCGCGATCGAGGGACCACTATGCACATGGGGATCGATCGCGCCCTTGAGCAGCGCGTCGATACGCCCGTTATCCCCGGCCGATCCGGTATCGATGGTGAGTGCATCCATGCTCGTGACTCCTTGCCTGTCGGTTCCGCCATGCGATCGCTGCTCTAGGAGCCGACGCCAATACCCTCGGCCGGCATGGGATAGTCTGCGGCGTTCAGCACCCAGCCGGGCTTCAGCGAAAAATCCAGGCGCGGCGGGCAGAAGATGTCGACCAGCTGGTTCACCCCGGCCAGCATGCCGCGGGAGGTATGGATCGCCGGCGGCGGGATCACCATCACCGACGGCGCTTCGCAATATTCGTGCTGGTCGTCGCGCCAGGCGTTGAGATCCGTGGTCCAGGGCCAGCGCAGATGATGGGTGAAGGCTCCCTCGAGTGCGAGGGAGATCTGCTCGAAATCGTCATGGTGATGCGGCGAGAGCTTGGTGACGTCGCGCGGGCCGTGCTGTGCCGGCAGGACGTTGACCATCATGGTCGAGCCGCGCCAGATGCGCCCGAACCGCCCCGGCTCGTCCGGCACGTCGAGCGAATAGACATGAAGCCGGGGCCCGTCCGTGGCTTCCGGCCAGGGCTGGAACGGTGCGACATTGGGATGCGGCGCGGCATAGGATGCCGTGTTCGCGCAGCGCGCCACGAGATCCTCGGCCCTGGTGGTGAACAGCCGCACGACTGGCCCCGATCCCACGATCCGGATGGCACTCGGGCCGGGCGGAACGAAGGCGATGGAATAGCCCGGCACGAGCTCCTTGCCGCCGGCGGTCTCGACCTCGGCGCTCACGCCGGCATCGGGCAGCAGCAGCACATATTCGTCCGGCTGAGCGGAACGGATAAAACAGGCGCCATCCCGCGCTTCGCTATAGGCGACCACGCAATGCTGGCTGCGGATGAGCCAGCTGCGGCCATTGGCATCCTCCTCCTGAGGCGCGGTTTCGTAGAACTTGCCGCAATCGGCGCCGGCGAACGCGGTCGCCACCGGCCCGGGCTGGACCGACGCCAGCGTCGAACGCGGATCCGAAGCGTCATACATGGCAACCTCCCCTGAGCCGGACGCAGCTCGCGCCAAATCGGCTATTTCTTTTTTGTTTCACTAGATGAAACGATGTTCCATTTATTTTTGAAGCAAAGTCCTCCCTTGTCAAGAGGGCCGCCAACGGCCGTCAATCGAGCACGTAGCCCAGCGCTTCGGAAACCTGCCTTGCCGCCCTGACCGTCCGCTCGATCTGCTCGGCGGTGGGCGTTTCGGTGATGTATTGCACGGAATCGACGATCGCCAGCGTCCCGACCAGGGATCCGGCGGCATCGAAGACCGGGGCAGCCAGCGCGTTCAGGCCGATCAGGATCTCGTTCGGCGCGATCGCCCAGCCGGCCTGGCGCACACGCTCGATTTCCTTGCGCAAGCCGGCGGGCGTAACGATCGTCGCCTGCGTACGGCGCTCCAGGCGCATGCCGAACACGGTGGCCCGCAAGGCGTCGTTGCCGAAGGCAAGGGCGATCTTGCCCTGGGCCGAACTGTGAAACTCCAGCAGCGATCCCGGCCGTACGCCGATTTCGACCGCGGATTTGCCCGGCACGGTGGTGAGCACACGCACCCCATCCGCCTCGAGCTGGGCGATGACGGCGGAATGACCGAGACTGTCGCGCAAGTCCCGCAGGGCCCGCGCGCTGGCCGAGACGATGTCGCGCCCCTCCCCCACGGCCTGCCCCAGCTTGATCAGGCGGCTGCCGAGCTGATAGCGCTCCGTCTCCGGCAGCTGGACGATGTAGCCATGCTGCACCAGCGTCTGCAGATAGCGCCAGATCCGGCTCTTGGTGGTCTCCAGGGCAGCGGCCATGGCCGATACGCCCATGGGCCGCCCCTCCTCCGCCAGCAGCTCCAGAATGCGCATGGCCAGAACCACCGCCTGCACACCGTCACCGCCCGGACCGCTGACACGAGGCATTCTTCATTCCCTCACGAGGAAGGGCGCGCTTGGCCATTGACAAGGGTGCCCTTTGGGTTGAACCTAATTACAGAAACAATGTTTCGACTAACGAAACAAGAGAAAATGATCGTCATGCACGACAACGTCCCCGCACGCCCGGCCGAAGCCTTCCGCCAGCGCCTGCTGTCGCGAAAGGCCCTGCTCGGATCGTTCATCAAGACTCCCACCGTCCACGCGACCGAGATCCTCGGCGATCTCGGTTTCGACTTCGTTGTCGTGGATGAGGAACATGCCCCCTTCGACCGCGGCCAGACCGAACTGATATTGCTGGCCGCAAGCGCGGCGGCTACCGCCGCGATCGTCCGCGTGCCCGAGATCGACCGCATCCTCGGCGCCCTCGACGACGGAGCGGCTGGGGTGCTCGTCCCGCACATTTCCACCGCAGCCAGGGCGCGGGAAGCCGCCACGGCCTGCCGTTATCGCGGCGGCCGGCGCGGCTTTTCGAATTCGCCGCGTGCCGGGCGCTATGGCGGCCTCGGCATCTGGCCGCATGTCGACCGGCAGGATGCGCATGTCAGCCTGATCGCGATGATCGAGGACCCGGAAGCGCTGACGGAGATCGATGTCATCCTGGCAACCGAGGGGCTCGATGCCGTCTTCATCGGTCGGGGCGATCTCACCGTGGCCCTGCAGGCCGAGAGCCCCGACGCGCCCCCTGTCCAGGCCGCCGTCGAGACGATCTGCGCCGCGGCCAGGCGGGCCGGCAAACCCGTCTGCATGATGGTGGCCAGCGCCGCCGAAGCGAAGCGCTACCATGCCCTCGGCGCCTCTGCCTTCATCATCGCTTCGGACCAGGCCTTCATGCGCAAGGCAGCGGCCGAAAGCCTGGGCAGTTTTTCCAAGGAATTCGCCGCGTAACGGCGCCGCACCGCAAGGCTCCAGCCTCTTATTTGCGCCCGCCCGAGGGCGCGGATTTCAGCAGGCGCAGCACGAGCCAGACCGGAATCACGATCACCGCGCCGAGCAGGAAATAGCCGAACAGGTCCTTGATCATGCCGAAGCCCTGCGCCGACAGGCGCTCGAGGAAGTGCCGAAGCCTGGCAAGGAGCTCCCAGGGCGTCAGGTCGAGCCAGGCCAGCACGAGCCCGACGGCAACGGAAACCACCACCAGCTTGATGATCGTGCCCATCACCGAACCGCCCATGAACTTCTCCAGCCCAGCCATACCTAGCCTCCTGTCGTGTCCGCCCCTATTTCGGGCGTGACGGCCGCGCGGTCAAGCATGGCGGTGAGGCTTTCCAGCCTGTCCGCCTCGCCCGGCGGCTTGTCCCAGCGCAGGCGCGCCAGGCGAGGAAAACGCATGGCGACGCCGGATTTATGGCGGCTGGAACGCGCCAGTCCCTCGAAGGCGACTTCCACCACCAGGCCTTTTTCGGCCGTGTGGACGACTTCCCGCACCGGCCCGAAGCGGTTCACCGTATTGTTGCGGACGAAACGGTCGATGTCGCGCAATTCCTCGTCGGTGAAGCCGAAATAAGCCTTGCCGACCGGGACCAGCTCCTCGCCCTTCCACACGCCGAACGTATAGTCGGAATAGAAGGAGGAGCGCTTGCCATGGCCGCGCTGGGCATACATCAGCACGGCGTCGATGCGGAACGGCTCGCGCTTCCATTTGAACCACAGCCCCTTCGGCCGGCCCGGCACGTAGAGGCTGTCGCGCCGCTTCAGCATCAGCCCCTCGACCGCTGCCGCATCGGGACCGGCGCCCGCACCGGCCGGATTCTCGCGAGCCAGGGCCAGGGCATCAGGCGTCGCGAAGGTTACCAACGGCGAGAGGTCGAGGCGCGGCGAAGCGAGGCGGGCCACGAAGGCTTCCAGCCGGGCTCGCCTTTCCATGAAGGGGCGGCCGCGCAGATCCTCACCCCCTTCCGCCAGCAGATCATAGGCCCTGATATGGGCCGGATAGTCGGCGATGAGCTTGGGGGTCACGCTCTTGCGGTTGAGCCGCTGCTGGAGAGCGTTGAAATTCTCGATGCGGCCTTCGCCATCCTCACCGAAACGTCGCACCAGCAACTCGCCATCAATGGCGCCTTCGAAGTTGAGAGCCTCGACGAGATCGGGAAAGGCGGGCGCGATATCCTCCCCGGTGCGCGAATAAAGGCGAAGCACGGGCCCGTTGGCGGTGAGCGCTCCGACGGCCTGGACGCGAATGCCGTCCCATTTCCATTCCGCCACATGGCTGTCCGGCAGGATGGCCGCGAGGTCGCCCTCTTCCAGGGCGTGGGCCAGCATCACCGGCCGGAACGGGGCGGGATTGCCGCTTTCCGGCCGCTCCCCCTTTCCTTCCGCCCAGGCGAACAGCCCCTCATAGGGCGGCTGCAGGCCCGGCCAGGCAAGCTCGATATCATCGGCAGACAGGGGGCCCAGCGCCGCCACCGCACTCTTGGCGAGGCGGGCGGAAGCACCGATCCGGAGTGCACCCGTGATCAGCTTGAGGAAGGCCCAGCGCCCCGTCTCGTCCAGCGCGTCGAGATGGCGGGTGATCAGGGCGGGCATCTCAGAGCGCCCGGCCTGGCTGAGGGCCTCCACCACCTCCGACAAGGTGGGCGCATGATTCATGCCCGGCCGGACCGGCCACATCAGGGCGATGGTTTCGGAGAGGTCGCCGACATAGTCGTAGGACAGCGCGAAGAGTTCGGGATCGGCACGCTCGCCGATCAGCTCGCGCAGCAGGGCCGGCTTGGCATTGCGGAAAGACAGTGCCCCGGTGATCGCCGCCAGCGCATAACCGCGGTCCGGATCGGGGGTCTCGCGGAAATAGCTGGTCAGTAGCCGCAGCTTGGCATTGCGGCCCGGCTCATAGGCAAGGCGGTCGAGCAATTCTGCGAAGCGGTTCATGCCTCCTCCGCCTCCTCGTCGCCATAGCCGATCATGTGCAAAGGCTGGGCCTTCAGCCCCCGGCTGCGGGCCCAATGCACCAGCGCATCCTCCTGGCCATGGGTGACCCACAGTTCCGAGCAGCCCGTTTCCAGGATCGAGCGTTGCAAATCGGGCCAATCGGCATGGTCGGAGATCACCAGCGGCAGTTCGGCACCACTCTGGCGTGCCCGTGCCCGGATGCGCATCCAGCCCGACGCGTACACGCTGAGGGGATCCGGCATCTTGCGTGACCAGACTTCCTGGGCTGCGCTGGGCGGGCAGAGCACGATGGCGCCGGCCAGCACGGCCGGCTTGACGTCGCGCACCAGCTGCAGCGCGCCGAGCTCGATGCCGAAGTCCTGGTAGAGGCGCGTCACCTTTTCCATGGCGCCATGCAGATAGATCGGCGCCTGATGCCCGGCCTGGCGGGCCATGGCGATGATGCGCTGGGCCTTGCCGAGGGAATAGGCGCCGACGAGATGAGCCCGCTCGGGAAAAAGCGCCAGCGAATCCATGAGCTTGCCGATCTCGTGCCTGGGATCGGGATGGTGGAACACCGGCAGGGCGAAGGTGGCCTCCGAAATGAAGACATCGCAGCGTATCGGCTCGAAGGGCAGGCAGGTCGGATCGGCCTGGCGTTTGTAATCCCCGGAGGCCACGATGCGCAGGCCCTGCGCCTCGAAGGCGATCTGCGCCGAGCCCAGCACGTGGCCGGCGGGATGAAAGGTCACATCAACGCCGCCGAGATCGAGCGTCTGGCCGAGGATGGCGGTCTGGCGGGTCTCGCAAAAATCATCGCCATAGCGCGCCGCCATGATCGCCAGCGTCTCGGCGGTAGCCAGCACCTGGCGATGGCCGGCGCGGGCGTGATCGGAATGGGCATGGGTGATCAGAGCCCGCTCGACCGGCCTCACGGGATCGACATGGACGTCCGCCGGCGGGCAGTACAGCCCCGACGGCGTCGGAATAAGCAAGTCCGAAGGCCGCATGGCGAGAACATAGGGTGGAA
The DNA here is from genome assembly GCF_017813775.1 of Labrys sp. LIt4. Taxonomy (NCBI): domain Bacteria; kingdom Pseudomonadati; phylum Pseudomonadota; class Alphaproteobacteria; order Hyphomicrobiales; family Xanthobacteraceae; genus Labrys; species Labrys sp. LIt4. The sequence continues at coordinate 202,663 of NZ_JAGIPY010000001.1, read as the reverse complement.
CAGGCAGAGGGCCAAGATGTCACCGGCAGGGCGCCTCGATCTTCGCTGGGTATGGCGTCCCGAACAGGATGACACAGCCGCGGCCATGCGATACCGGAAGAGACACTCCTGGAGGTCAAATCCCGATGCTGCTCAACCCGACGCTGACGCTGGTCAATGCCCGATCGCCGGCACCATCCGCGCGCAAACATTTTGTCGGCGTAGGCCTTGCGGCAGCCCTCGCCGTCTTCGGCAGCGGCCATGCCAGCGCCGCCGAGCGCATCGCCCCCAAGGTGATGGTGATCACCATGTTCGGCGAGGAAACCAAGCCCTGGCTGGAAGCCCGCAAGCTGACGACGAAGATCAAGGTTCCCGGCCTGTCCAAGGACTATCCCGAAGTCGCCTGCGACACGCAGGGCCTGTGCGTGATGACGACGGCCATGGGCTATGCCAACGCGGCCAGCTCGACGGCGGCGCTCGTCCTCGGCGACAAGTTCGATCTGAAGCAGACCTATTTCCTGATAGACGGCATCGCCGGCGTCGATCCCAGGGACGGTACGCTGGGATCGGCGCTGTGGGCGCGCTATGTCATCGATGGCGGGCTGCGCCACGATATCGATCCGCGCCAGATCCCGTCAGACTGGCCCGATGGCATGCTGCCGCTCGGCGCCGCCAAGCCGGGCGACAAGGCGGGCTGGAATGCCGGCACCGAGGTCTATGCGCTCAATCCGAAGCTCGCGGAAAAGGCCTTCGAGCTTACTCGCTCCGTCGAACTCGCCGACGGTAAGGAGGCCGAGACCTATCGCGCCCGCTACCAGGACGAGGCCGCCCGCGCCAAGCCAGCGGTGAAGCTGTGCGACACCGTCTCGATCGACACCTATTGGCATGGATCGAAGATCGGCGATGCCATGGAACGCTGGGCCAAGCATGCCACGGACGGCAAGGCGAACTATTGCACCACGCAAATGGAAGACAATGCCACGTTGACCGCCCTCAAGCGTGGCGCCGATGAGGGCCTGCTCGACTTCGAACGCATCGCCGTGCTGCGCACAGCTTCCAACTTCGATCGCGAAGCGCCCGGCCAGAGCGTGGCGGAATCTCTCTCGGCCACGTCCGGCGGCTTCGGCCCGTCCGTCACCAATGCCTATCGCGTCGGTTCGGCTTTCGCCGACGCGGTCATCAAGAACTGGCCATCATGGTCGGCGGGAAAGCAATAAGCGCCTTCTGGCGCGTCCTGGGACGTCGTGGTGCTCGCAACCTTGATGAGGGCTGTGGGCATCACGATCTGTATAGGGCCCGACAGGCCGTTCTGTCCGCCCGGCTTTTTCCTGCAGCCCTACCATGCTCAAAGCCCGTTCCTCCGGCAACGCCATTGCCGATCGGCGTTTCGCCTATGCCATGGACTACAAGGCGGGGGGTGATCCCCTCTCCGCTGCCGAATTGGTGATGCAGGCCCTCGATGAAGCGCCGGATTGGGCCGCCGGCTGGCTGGCTCTCGGCGATCTCAACGAAACGCTCGGACGCCGGGGCGAAGCCATCGACACCTATCGCAAGGCGCTTCATCTCGATCCGGACGATGAAGCCGGCGCCGGCGCGCGCCTGGCCCGGCTTGGCGAGATACCGGCGGATGGTGCCATGACGCCGGCCCACATCACCGCCCTGTTCGACGAATATGCCCCACGCTTCGAGCGCTCCCTGGTGGATAATCTTTCCTATCGCGGGCCTGCGCTGTTGCGCATGGCTCTGGAGAGGTCTGGACGGGACGGACCGTTCGAACGCGTCCTCGATCTGGGCTGCGGCACAGGCCTGGTGGCCGAGACCTTCCGCTCCATCTGCCGGGACATCGTCGGGGTCGACCTGTCCGCCGCCATGCTGGCCAAAGCGCGGGCCAAGCAGATCTACCGGCATCTGGAGCAAGCAGAGATCGGCGATTTTCTCCTGCGGCAGGACGCCGGCAGCGTCGACCTGATCCTGGCAGCCGACGTCTTCATCTATTTCGGTGATCTCGACGCCGTCTTCCGGCAGGCCGCGCGCGTGCTGGCGCCCGGCGGGCGGTTCGCCTTCACGGTCCAGAGCCAGGACGGACCTGCCGCCTTCATTCTCAATCACGATTTGCGGTACGCCCATTCACGCCAGGGCATCGAGGGCTGGGCGGTCGCGGCCGGCCTGCAGCTGCGCCATCTCGACGATGCCTGGGCCCGCACCGACCGAGGCGCGCCGGTGCCGGGCCTTGTGGCCGTGCTTGGGCGATAGCCGCGCCTGAGGGAAAGACAGCCGCGCCGCTCCCGGTACGCCAAGCGACTTGGCGAAATGACTTCCCCAGCGTAAGGAGGGCTCGGGGGACTTGGCCGCTTGCCGGCCAGAGGAGAGTCACGCGCTAGAAGGGGGTATTATGTTTTCGAGAATTTCCGTGGTCGCCTTGGCGGGTCTTGCCTGCGCAAGCTGCGCCACCAGCGATGGCCTGCAGACCCTGACGAGGACGACCGATCAGACATCGCGCGGCCGGGTCATCAAGAACACCACCCGTATCACCAGCGGCATCCTGGCCGGCAACTTGATGGTGTCGAATTTCTACTACTGGAATCGGCCGCAACCGGTAACGGCGCCAATCCTGCGTGACATGGACATCCGGGCCCGCCGCGCCGGTTGCCTCGACGGCAATGCCCCGACGCGCAGCAGCGTCAGCGCCCGCTGGGGCACCTACACCTCGGCCTACCGCATTATCGGCCACTACGACTGCGACTGATGCCCTCGCCAGATCGCGGCAAGATGCCTCGGGCCAAGGAGCGAGAGTAAAACTGCGTTTTCACCCAAACGCACCTTGCTTCATTCAGGCCGGCAGTGGACATCTGACCCCGGCACGCCAATATCTCCGCAGGAATCGGCGATAATGGCATGAATGAACAGACCGGGATGCAGGAGACAGGAAATCCGGCCTCCAATGCTCCCCTCCCAACTCTTCCGGCGATCTTCGCGAACTGGTTTGTGGCCCGCGGCTGGACGCCGCGGCCGCATCAGCTCCAGCTCGTCGAGAAGGCGCGCAGCGGACGTTCGGCCCTGTTGATCGCCCCCACCGGCGCCGGCAAGACTCTGGCTGGTTTCCTGCCGAGTTTGATCGATCTCGCTCCTCGCCGCGCCAACGCCCCCTCCGCGCTCCATACCCTCTACATCTCACCGCTGAAGGCCCTCGCCGTCGACGTCGCCCGCAATCTGGAGCGCCCGGCCGGTGAGATGGGACTGCCCATCCGGATCGAGACCCGCACCGGTGACACGCCCCAGGCCAAACGCCAGCGCCAGAAGCGCGACCCGCCCGACATCCTGCTCACCACGCCCGAGCAGCTGGCTTTGCTGCTGGCAAGCCGGGAAGCCGCCGACCTGTTCGGCAGCCTCAAACGCGTGGTGCTCGACGAACTCCATTCCATCGTCACCTCCAAACGCGGCGACCTGCTTGCCCTCGGCCTGGCGCGCCTGAGATATTTCGTGCCGGACCTCGAAGTCGTCGGCCTCTCGGCCACGGTGCGCGACCCGGATGAACTCCGGCGCTGGATCGTGCCCCAGCATCCCGGGCGCCCTGATATGGCGGACCTGGTGGTCGCCGAGGGCGGTGCCGCGCCCGTGCTCGATATTCTCGAAACCGCCGAGCGTCTGCCCTGGGCCGGCCACACCGCCCGCCACGCGATGGCCGAGCTCTACGCCCTGATCAAGGCCCACAAGACCACGCTCGTCTTCGTCAACACCCGCATGCAGGCCGAGTTCGTGTTCCAGGAACTGTGGCGGGTGAACGAGGAGAGCCTCGCCATCGCACTCCATCACGGCTCGCTGGAAGTCGGCCAGCGCCGCAAGGTCGAGGAGGCCATGGCCGCCGGGCGGCTCAAGGCGGTGGTCTGTACCTCAACCCTCGACCTCGGCATCGACTGGGGCGACGTCGATCTCGTCATCAATGTCGGCGCGCCCAAGGGCGCTTCCCGCCTGCTGCAGCGCATCGGACGCGCCAATCACCGCCTGGACGAGCCCTCGCAGGCTATCCTGGTGCCGACCAACCGGTTCGAGGTGCTGGAATGCAAGGCCGCCGTCGATGCGGCCAAGGCGGGCGAGCAGGACACGCCGATCGCCCGTACAGGCGCCCTCGACGTGCTGGCCCAGCACGTGCTCGGCGTCGCCTGCGGGTCGCCCTTCGACGCCGATGCGTTGTTTCAGGAAATCGCATCCGCCGAAGCCTATGCCGGGCTCGATCGCGCGACCTTCGACGACGTGCTCGCTTTCGTGGCCACCGGCGGCTACGCCCTGAAGACCTATGACCGCTTCGCCAAGATCCGCCAAGGCAAGGATGGCCTCTGGCGGGTCGCCAATCCCATGGTGGCGCAGGCCTACCGGCTGAATGTCGGCACCATCGTCGAGGAAGCCCTGCTCAAGGTACGCCTCTCCAATCGCGGCCCGCGTGAGCCGACGCGCATGGCCGCCGACAGGCCGACGCCTTATTTGCCCTGGTTCATGGATCCGAAAGCCTCAGGCCCGCCCAAGCGCAAGCCAGGCGAGACGACGGCCCGGCGCGGCTTCGGCCGGGTGCTCGGCGAGGTCGAGGAATATTTCGCCGAGGGGCTGTCGGTCGGCGACACCTTCCTGTTCGCCGGGGAGATCCTGCGCTTCGAGGGCATCCAGGAGGAGGATGTGCTGGTCACCCGCGCTCCGCCCGGCCGGGACCCGAAGATCCCCTCCTTCGCCGGCGGCAAGTTTCCGCTCTCCACCCATCTCGCCATCCGCGTCCGCTCGATATTGGCCGACCCCGACAGCTGGGGCGGCCTGCCCGACCAGGTCGCCGACTGGCTGCGCCTGCAGCGCGATATCTCCCGGATGCCGCCGGCCGGCGACCTTCTGGTCGAGACCTTTCCGCGCGGCAACCGCCATTACCTCGTCTGCTATCCCTTCGAGGGCCGCCTCGCCCACCAGACGCTCGGCATGCTGCTGACCCGCCGGCTGGAACGGGCGAAGCTGAAGCCCATGGGCTTCGTCGCCAACGACTATGCGCTCGCCGTGTGGGGCGTCTCGGACATGCACCGGGCCGCCATGGACCAGCTCTTCGACCAGGATATGCTCGGCGACGATCTCGAGGAATGGCTGGCGGAATCCGCGCTGATGAAGCGCATGTTCCGGACCTGCGCCATCATCTCCGGCCTGATCGAGCGCCGCGCTCCCGGCAAGGAGAAGACCGGGCGCCAGATCTCGGTGTCGACCGACCTCGTCTATGACGTGCTGCGCCAGCACGAACCCCATCACATCCTGATGCGCGCGGCCTGGGAGGATGCGCGCACCGGTCTGCTCGACCTCCAGCGTCTTTCCACCATGCTCTCGCGCATCAGGGGCCGAATCATCCATAAGAGGCTGGATCGCATTTCGCCCCTGGCGGTGCCGATCATGCTGGAGATCGGCCGGGAGCCGGTCTATGGCGAGGCGACGGACAGCGTCCTCGCCGAGGCAGCGGATGATTTGATCGCGGAGGCCATGGTTGGACGGCAGGATCGAGCCGACGATAGAGAAAGCGCCTGAGATGATCCGGCGGGACGAAGCCGTGCTGGCCGTCGCCGGCGTCGAATTCCTCGCCACCGCCGACGGCGCGCTGGTCTGGCCGGAGGAAAGCCTGGTCGTCGTATCGGACCTGCATCTGGAAAAGGGATCCTCCTTCGCCGAGCGCCGCGTGCTGCTGCCGCCCTACGATACGGCCGAGACCTTGAAGCGCCTGATACGGCTTCTGTCCCGCTTCGGCGCCAGGCGGCTGATCTTTCTCGGCGACAGCTTCCATGACCGCCGCGCCGATGCCCGCCTCGCCCCGCGCGATCGGGAAGCACTGCAGCGCTGCATCCACGGGCGCGACATATTCTGGATCGCCGGCAATCACGATCCCGATCCCCCGGCGGGCCTCGGCGGCACCGCAACGCCGGAACTGGCGATCGGGCCGGTGCTGTTCCGCCACGAGCCGTCGGCGAGAGCCGAGCCGGGCGAGATCGCCGGCCACCTGCATCCGGTTGCGCGGGTGGCGACGCGCGGGCGCTCGCTGAGGCGGCGCTGCTTCGCCGGTGATGGCCGGCGCGCCATCCTGCCGGCCTTCGGCGCCTATGCCGGCGGGCTGAATGTGCGCGACGCCGCCTTCGCGCCGCTCTTTCCCGACGGTTTCACGGCCCATCTGATGGGCGATGAACGCGTCTTCGCCTTTCCGAAGGCGCGCTGCCTGGGCGGGTGAGAGGGTGCCATGTCCTTCTCCCCTTGCGGGAGAAGGCTCGCTGCATCCCATTTTGCTGCAATAACGCCACCCTCAGCAGGGATGATGCGCAGCTTTGCCGCTATCGAGCGCTGCACGCTGCGACGGGGTCAGGCGCGGCTCGATCTCCGCCAGCTCCATCAGGGCATCGGCATCCCCCGCTGCAGCGGCCAGCGCGAGGAAGCGGTAGGAAACGGCGAGGTCCCGCGGCGTGCCGAGGCCCCGTGCGGCCAGCAGGGCATAGTTGTACTGGCTGGCGACATGGCCCTTTTCGGCGGCCTGGTGGAACCAGCGGGCCGCCTGTTCGTAATCGGGAGCGCCCATCACGGAACCATTGGCATAGAGCACGGCCAGATTGTACATCGCATTCACGGAGCCGTGCTCGGCCGCGCGCTGATACCACAGCCCCGCGAGCACGGCGTCCTGGCCAACGCCCCTGCCCTTGTCATAGGCCAGCCCCAGCAGGAACAAGGCCGGCGTATAGCCCATCTGGGCAGCCTGGCGATAAAGCCCGGCCGCCTTGGCGAGATCCTGGGTGGGAGCATCGGGCCGATCGAGCCGGCGCGCTTCTTCGAACCAGGCCAGAGCCTGACCGGCCTGCTCGGGTTTGGGAACGGCGATTGCCGGACGCATCTGGGGTGCAGCCGACGTGCTCAGGCGCGTCACGGGCCGGCTGCTGGGTGCCGCGCCGGCCTTGCCGCCCTGCAGCGCGCCCAGCATCATGGTCACGGCCGCCAGGCCCAGCAGGATCGGGCGCTTGTGCCGTTTGTAGAAAGGTTCACCGCCGGTCACGGGATCGTTCTCCTCGCGCGTGATGGCCCCCTCGGCCTCGTTTGCAGCTCGCGCCGCCCGCCGCGCTGCGGCTATGAAGGCGCTGCGTGTTCCGCCCGGTGGCGGCGAACCGCCTGCCCCGAGTGCGGAAACCTGGCTGGGGCGGCTGGAATTGTGCGGCGTGTCGGCGAATGAGCTGCGGAGCCCGTCACCCGCAAGGGACCGCGGCAAGTCATCCGACCAGGTGACGTCGTCGGGGCGTTCGCGGCCGAACAAGGGCGGGACCTCCGACAGATCCGGCGGTCCAGCGACGACCGCTCCCCCGCGGCTCCTGATCAGGTCCTCGACGGCGCTCAGACGAGTGCCGAGCTGGTGCAGCAGCGATTGCAAGGCGTCGAGAGCCGCCCGGGTGTCTCGGACATCGTCCTGCTGATACTGGCGCAGTTCGCGATAGATCCGCTGCAACTCCTCCGGCAAGGCGGCCAGCGCCGATCCAGCCAATGTCTCGCCGAATGCCTCCCGCATCTGCGCGGGACCGGGCCCGCCACCGGCGAGCCCCTCGATGCTGCCGGCCATGGCTGCGATCTGCCGTTCCAAGGCGGAGAAGGCCGCCTCGTCGACGACACGCCCATTCAGACCTTCGAGCCTGGCCATGAGCCCCGTCAGCGACGCATCGGTCGAGGATTGCATATCGTCCACGACCTGACGCAGAGCATCGATCTTCTCGTGGAGATCGTGGGCGCTCTCGGGGTGGCGGACGAGATCGCCGAGGCGGGCACGGATGTCGGCCGTCTCACGCTGAAGCGCGGCCAGCACGGCCGGATCCTGGGCCTGGCGTGCCAATAGATCGAGCTTCTTGTCGAGACGCGCAAATTGTTCCGGGGAACGGATGTCGGCAACGTGCCGGCTGAGATCCGCCACCTCAGCGCGCAAGCCGGCGAGATCCTCCTGGCCGGATGCAGCCGGAGGATGACTGCGCCTGAGTTCTGCGACCTCCCGCGTCAGCGCCGCAATCTGCTCACTCAGATCATCGCGGGGCGCAGGCGAGGCCGATGGCGCGGCTACGGACGAGCCGATCCTGTCCGCCATGCCGGCAATGCGCTGCTCGAGATCCCGCGTCAAGGCATCGAGAGCGTCGTCTGCGCCGGCCGGCGCCGCAGAGGCGGGCCGGCCCGCGAAACCATCCACGAGGGCATCGACCAGGGCGGCCAACTGGGCTTCGCTCTGCTCCTGCCTGTGGATAAGCTGCTCGATCAGCCCCGCCATTCTGGCTTCGCTCGCGCGGATGTGGCGGGCGAGCACCGCCGCACTGACTTCTACCGTCCGGCTCCCCAGCATCGGCTTTTCGGAATCACTACCTGAATACCTTCCTTCAGTCTTGGCCAGCCGCCGTGCGATCGCAGCCAACGGCGATTCCGGCAGGTCGCTCTGCGCCTCAAAAAGCGGTGGTTCATGCAATTTCTGCTCGGCAACAGTGGTTTTGAGCCATTGCGCAAGCGTCATGCCCGAGCGGCGTGCCAGGATGGTGGCAGCCTCGCGCGTCTGGGAATCGACGCCCTCGACACTCCATGACGCTACTTGGCTCATTTGGCTTCCCATGCCGGCGAACGGCCTGATTCTCACGCCTCTCCCAGTTTTTTCCCCGGAAAACCGGACTGGAAACGCATGGAGAGGGCGGTACGCAGTGCCCGCAACAGCAGGTTTCGCGCAACAGGGTAAATATCCTGTTAACTCCCACTGCCCTAACGCTCTTCCCGGCGGCAACAACATTATAGAGCATCCAAAGCGCTTTTTTTACTAAAAACCTTGCTATCCAAGCTGCAAAGCAGACAGGAAAGTGGGATACCTTGCTGGAAGCGGCATTAGACTTTGCGACAGGGTCAGAATTCTGTTGATGTCCGTGTTGTTCGAAACGCTCAACCCGCCCTAATTTAATACGTTACCCTTGAAAGGAAGCAGAGCGAGGGCTATGATCTCCAAGCTGGAGATTTGGGCGTTCGCTTGGTAATATATTAATTGCTGACGCCCCCCGGATTTCGTATTATGGTACCTGTTGCAACGAATGAGTAGCGGCGCTGCTAGCCTGTAACGGGCGCGAGAGAGAGACCATGTCAAAGTTGGAAGCCAGGTCGGCGACAAACACAAAAGGCCAACCGGTGACGGTATTCGTAGCAGAAACAGAAAACGCTACGAATAGTACGACCACCTATACAATAGGTGACCTTGCGCGAGAGTTTGGCGTCACCTTGCGAACCCTGCGTTTCTATGAGGACAAGGGCCTTCTCAATCCTACGCGCGACAACCTGACTCGGCTTTATAGTGCACGTGATCGTGAGCATCTGCAACTTATCCTTAAGGGTAAGCGGCTGGGTTTTACCCTGGTGGAAATCGGCGAGATGATCGCCCATCACGGTGAAGGCAAGACGGCGAGTCTCGACATCAGCGCCAGCACCGTCCGCGAGCAGATCGAGCATCTGGAACGCCAGCGCCGTGAAATCGATGAGGCCCTGGCCGAATTGCGCCGCAGCTATGACGGATTGGCCAACGCCCTGCCGCGCTAGGTGGCCGCATTCCAGCGTCGAAAGTACCTGATCGGCAGCGCAGCCTTCCTGGTGTTTGCCGGTCTTGGTCTATGGGCTCTCTTCCTGTCCCAGCACAGGCCCGGCCTGATCGACAAGCCGTTCAAGCTGACGGATGCCGAGGGCCGCATTTTTGACTCCAGGGAATTGCAGGGCAAGCCGAGCTTGGTCTATTTCGGCTTCACCCACTGCCCCGACATCTGCCCGACGACCTTGTTCCTGCTCGCGCAGGTCCTGAAGAAACTCGGGCCGGATGCCGCGCGGATCAACGCCCTCTTCATCACCGTCGACCCCGACCGGGACACGCCCGAGCAATTGAAGGCAAGCCTCGCCGCTTACGACCCGCATCTGCGCGGCCTGACCGGCGATCCCGCACAACTCGCCGCGCTGCGTGTTATTTACGGCATAGATGCAAGAATTCTGGCTGGGACGGGCAGGAATTACAATATCGACCACACCAATACTGTATTCGTGCTCGACAGGGGCGGCCGCGTGCGGTCGAGCTTCGACCTGCATGCTTCTTCGGACGAAGTGGTTGCACTCCTGGAAGCTCTCATGCAGGGTCGATAGAGTGCGGGATCGAGGATCGGTCTTGCAACCGATCGCCCGGAGCGGGCCGGACGCCCCCGGCCCAGACGATGGCCGACCGAAGCCCGGCATGAACCTCGCCCGGAAACGCTGCCGGCTCCTGCTGCAATAGGAACACGAGCTGTTGAAATTCGGCGCCCTTTCGATACTCCTCTTCGCATTGATGCTCGCCATCCCTTTTCAAGGCGACGCCATGGCGGCCCAGACTTCCACCGGCCCCTTCGGCCTGTGGGATCCGCATCGGCGGCCGGAGCGGCCGGACCTGAAATCGGTACGCCGGATCCGCTTCCTGACCGAGGACGATTTTCCGCCTTTCGACTTCCAGGGCTCCAGCGGCGCCCTGGAAGGCTTCAATGTCGACCTTGCCCGCGCGGTCTGCCGGCAGTTGAAGGTCCCCTGCACCATTCAGGCCCGGCGCTGGGACACCATCGTCGCAGCTCTGGAGGAGGGCCAGGCGGATGTCATCGCCGCCTCGCTCGTGCCGAGCAAGGAAGCCCGTGAACGGCTGCAGTTCTCCCAGCCCTACTATATGCGCCCCGCCCGTTTCGCCATGCGGCGCCAGGATCCGCTGCCGGCCTTCACGCCGGAGGGACTGGCCGGCCGCCGCATCGGCGTCGTCGCCGACACGGCGCATGCCGCCTATGCCAAGGCCTATCTCAAGACCGCCAGCCTGGTATCCCTGGCCAATGACGCCGCACTGCGCGAAGCTCTCAAGCGCGGGGAAATCGACCTGGCCTTCGCCGACGGCATCGGCCTGTCGCTCTGGCTCAACGGCTCGGATGCCGGCAATTGCTGCACCTTCGCCGGCGGCCCCTATCTCGACAGCCACTTCTTCGGCGACGGTATCGGCATGGCGATGCGGCGCGAGGACGGCGACCTCAAGCAGGCGATCGACTACGCCCTTTTCCAGATCTGGGAGCAGGGCATCTATGCCGACCTCGTCCGCCGCTGGTTTCCTGTCGATCCCTTTGCAGACCTTCCGTGACGTAAACGGAAACTTATCGACCCTCCGCTGTTACCGAAAAGACTCACTTTGGCGCCGAAGCTGGGGAAAACGCACCCCGCCTCAGCAGGACTCTTGCGCGAGAGTCACTGCCTATTGTAGTTAAGGCTTCGTTAAGCACGACATCTCGTGCGGCGTCTCGTAACTCCTGTCAGCTCATGGCGTGCATGCGCAACGATGTTCTGTCGACATCGTGGCTGATGGGAAAGGATTCGGCGTAGCGAATTCGGGCGAAAACAAGGCGGAAGGCAGGAGAGGCTGATGCACTGGACAGACGAGCGGGTAGAACTTCTGAAAAAGCTGTGGTCAGAAGGTCTGTCTGCTAGCGCCATTGCCACAGAACTTGGCGGCGTCACACGCAATGCCGTGATCGGCAAGGTGCATAGACTCGGTTTGTCTGGCCGGGCCAAAGCTCCCGCGCCGGCGCCACAGCGTCGTATCAAGCCCACGCGGGCCCCTTCGCATCCGCTCCGCACCCAGACCTCCGCACCGGTGGTGCGGGGCAACACCGCTCTCGCTCCGCAGATCATGCCGCTCGTCGCCATCGAAGAACGCCCCGAACCTGCCCTGCGCCCGGTCGAGGAAGTCGTCATCCCGATGTCCGAGCGCGTCACCATCATGGAGCTGCGCGAGCATATGTGCCGCTGGCCCCTGGGCGACCCCGGGCGTGAGGATTTCCGTTTCTGCGGCAGCCGTGTCGGGCCTTCCGGCCCCTATTGCACCCATCATGCTTCGATCGCCTATCAGCCGGTGCTCGACCGCCGGCGCGAGCGCGACAAGGAGCGTCGTGCCGCCCGCGCCTGATCGCGCCATTCCATCCGATCCATTCAGAGGCAGGGATTTCCCTGCCTTTTTCTTTCCCGGCGATCGGGCCTTCTGTATCGGGACAGGCCGTGCCCGCCCGAGAACATCGATCGTCGGATACCGAAATCGGCTCCCCGGCGCTGCCGTCAATGCCCGTTGAAAAAGGCGATCTCGGCGGCGAAGGCCTCGTGCGCCATCGGAAAGTCGAAGCCCTGGAAGACATGGCAGCCGCCCGGCCACAGCTTAAGGGTCGTGGCATTGCCGGCAGCCTCCCAGCGCGCCGCCATGAACATGCTGTCGTCGAGTACGGCGTCGTAGGTACCGACGGAAAACAGGGCCGGCGGCATGCCCTCGAGACTGCCATAGAGCGGGGAGACATCGGGCGAGCGCAGATCGACGCCGGCAGGCACGCAGGCCCGCACGAACAGCGCGATGTCGCGCGGCGTCAGGATCAACTTGCCCCTGTCGAAACTGCGCGCGCTCGGGGTCATGCCGAGATCGTAGCAGCCGGCGATGAGGTTGGCTCCCGCGAAGGGCCGGAGGCCGTGCCGATCGCGCAGCCGCTGCAGCGTCAACACGGAGAGATGGGCGCCGGCACTCTCGCCGCCGATGAAAAAACGCTCGGTGGCAAAGCGCTTGCGACCCTCCGACACCAGCCACAGCGCCGCCGCCTCGCAATCGTCCGGCCCGGCGGGAAAGGGATGTTCCGGCGCCAGGCGGTATTCGACCGAAATGCAGGCCATGCCGGTGGCCGCGACGATCTTCTCCAGGCTCTCATCCTGGAAGTCGGACTGGTTGAACATCCAGCCGCCGCCATGGATATGCATGTAGACGCCGGTCGCAGCTTCCGGCGCGATGACACGGATCGGCACCTTGCCCTGCTTGCCCTCGATTTCCAGCACCTGCGCCCGCGGGCTCTTGGCCTGCAGCGGGAAGATCCCCCGGCCCTGGCGCCGGGTCTCGCGGATCAGTTCGGGCGGGAAGGACCACAGATCCGGCAAAGCGCTCATCTTGGCGACGATGTCGGCATTGAGGGCCGCGGTGGTCTCGGCCACGGCATCGGGAGCAAACACGGCGGGATCGACAGATGGCATGAGCTTGAATCGCCTCGATGGGATGGGGGCACAGTGCCGGGATCGTATCGGGTCGGCAAGGGCCAACCCATCCGGCCGGCCGTCTCGTCGAAGGCCCACCAACAGGAAGGGCCGGCGCGCGGCAACTCAACCCTTCTCATCAGGCCGGAAAACCGCTATCCCTAGCACCTTGAAAGGTGGCAATAGCGAGACCCATGATTCCTGACGAGACCGAGATCGAACGCCCGCAGAACCCGCATGGTGACGCCGGCTCCGGGGACACTCGCGCCAAAACCGTCTTCATCAAGTCCTATGGCTGTCAGATGAACGTCTATGACAGCCAGCGCATGGCCGACTCGCTGGCGCCGACGGGCTATGTGGAGACCTCCAATCCCGACGAGGCCGACCTCGTCATCCTCAACACCTGCCATATCCGCGAAAAGGCCGCCGAGAAGGTCTATTCGGAGATAGGCCGCCTGCGCGTGGCCCGCGACGAGCGCCGCCGCCAGGGCGGCGACCTCAAGATCGCCGTCGCCGGCTGCGTCGCCCAGGCCGAGGGCCAGGAGATCCTCAGGCGTGCGCCCGCCGTCGACCTCGTCGTCGGCCCCCAGGCCTATCACCGCCTGCCGGACCTGCTCGCCAAGGCCGATGGCACCAGCAAGCCCGTCGACACCGATTTCCCGGTCGAGGACAAGTTCTCCATCCTGCCGCCACCGCGCCGGGACAAGACCCTCGCACGCGGCCCTTCCGCCTTCGTCACCGTGCAGGAAGGCTGCGACAAGTTCTGCACGTTCTGCGTGGTGCCGTATACGCGCGGCGCCGAGACCTCGCGTCCGGTCGCTGCCATCGTCGCCGAGGTCGAGCGCCTGGCGGAGGCCGGCGTGCGCGAGATCAGCCTGCTCGGCCAGAACGTCAACGCCTATCACGGCGAAGGCCCGGACGGGCGCGCCTGGACGCTGGGCCAGCTCGTGCATCGCCTCGCCCGTATCGAGCCGGTGGTGCGGCTGCGCTACACCACCTCCCATCCGCGCGACATGGACGACAGCCTGATCGAGGCCCATCGCGATTTGCCGGCACTGATGCCTTTCCTGCATCTTCCGGTGCAGTCCGGCTCCGACCGCATTCTGGATGTCATGAATCGCAAGCATACAGCAGCCGAATATCTCAAGCTCATCGAGAAGATTCGGCATGCCCGGCCCGACATGGCATTCTCCTCCGACTTCATCGTCGGCTTCCCCGGCGAGACCGATGCCGATTTCGAGGCGACCTTGCGACTGATCGAAGAGGTCACCTATGTCTCGGCCTATTCGTTCAAATATTCACCGCGCCCGGGTACGCCGGGGGCCGGCATGACGGATCAGGTCGACGAAGCGGTGAAGGCCGCGCGCCTCGCCAGGCTGCAGGCCCTGACCGAGGGCCAGCAGAAGGCCTTCAACCAGGCCAGCATCGGCCGCACCATGGATGTGCTGTTCGATCGCAAGGGCAAGCGCCCGGGCCAGATCGCCGGCCGCACCCCCTATCTCCAGGCCGTGCAGATCGAGGCGGACGACAGCCTGATCGGCACGGTGGCTCCCGTCGAGATCACGGCCACGGGTGCCTGGTCGCTGCATGGCGTATTGGCCGGCGCCGATTTGCGGGAGGCCGTTGCTTGAAAGTGGACGAGGAACGACGGACACGCATGACAACGCAAACCCCATCTTTGCCGACGGCAGACGCCACCGCGGAAATCGTCACCGCCTTCGAGGATAATCGCCTGGCCACGCTCCTGTTCGGCCAGCATGACCAGAACCTCGCCTTCATCGAGCGCAAGCTCGGCATCGAGGCGACGGCCCGGGGCAATCATGTCGCCTTGCGCGGCGCCCGGGACAGCGTCGAGCAGGCCAAGCGCGTGCTGGAGAGCCTTTATCAGCGCCTGCGCTCCGGCCAGCAGATAGTGCTGGGCGATGTCGACGGCGCCCTGCGCATGGCCGGCTCGCAAGGCGTGCTGTTCACGCCGGAGGGCAAGCCGAAGGTGGCGCCGACCGGTGGCGCGGCCTCCGTCGGCACCCGCAAGAAGACGATTGCCGCCCGTACCTTGGCGCAGGACGCCTATATCAGGGCGCTGCAGAAGCACGAGCTCGTCTTCGCGACCGGCCCGGCCGGCACCGGCAAGACCTATCTGGCCGTCGCCCATGCCGCGGCGCTGATCGAGAAGGGCGAAGCCGACAGGCTGATCCTGTCCCGCCCCGCCGTCGAGGCGGGCGAAAGGCTCGGCTTCCTGCCCGGCGACATGCGCGAGAAGGTCGATCCCTACCTCAGGCCGCTCTATGACGCCCTCTACGACATGATGCCGCCGGAACGCGTCGAGCGCGGGCTGACCTCGGGCATGATCGAGGTGGCGCCGCTCGCCTTCATGCGCGGGCGCACGCTCGCCAATTCGGTGGTGCTGCTGGACGAGGCGCAGAACTGCACCTCGATGCAGATGAAGATGTTCCTCACCCGCCTGGGCGAGGGTTCGCGCATGATCATCACCGGCGACCCGACCCAGATCGACCTGCCGCCCGGGCAGAAATCGGGCCTGATCGAAGCGATCGACCTGTTGAAAGACATCCCCGAGATCGCCATCTGCCGATTCAACGCCGCCGATGTCGTGCGCCATGAGCTGGTCGCCAAGATCGTGCGGGCCTATGAGGCCAGGGATTCCAGCAAGCCTTCGGGCGAAGCCAAGTCATGAGCGATGCCATTACCATCGAGATCGCTCTCGAGAGCGATCTCTGGCAGGATACTGATGCCATCGAAGCCCTGATCACGCGCGCCGTGACCAGGAGCGTCGATGTCGCGGCGCTTGCCCACGCGCCGGGAGCCGAACTCTCGATCGTCCTCACGGACGATGCCTCCATCCGCCAAATCAATGGCGAATGGCGCGGCAAGGACAAGCCCACCAACGTGCTCTCCTTCCCGCAGGCCGTGGGAGAAGCGGTCGCGACGGCGCCGATGCTGGGCGACATCATCTTTGCCCATGAGACGATCGCGCGGGAAGCCGAGGAGGCGTCCGTGAGTTTTGCCGACCATCTCAGCCACCTCACCGTACATGGCCTTCTGCATCTGTTCGGCCATGACCATTTGACCGATGCCGAAGCCGAGGTGATGGAGGCACTGGAAGTGCGCATTCTCGCCGATCTCGGTATCGCCAACCCCTATGCCGACGCGCCCTTGTTGCGCGAAGCCAGCTAGCGCGCAGAGCCATGTCCGACAGCAACGATCGAAGTAGCAGCCAACCCGGCGTTTCCCAGGAACCCCAGCATGAAGGCCTGTTCGGACGGATCAAGTCCGCGCTCGGGCTGAGGTCCGCTCCCTCCATCCGCGAGGACCTTGCCGACGCCCTCGAGAATACCCGCGCCGGGGAGGATTCCAGTTTCTCTCCGGAAGAGCGCGCCATGCTCAAGAACATCCTCGGCCTGCGCGGCAAGCGCGTCGACGATGTGATGGTGCCCCGCGCCGACATCGTGGCCGTACCGCTCGACATTTCCCTGGGCGACCTGCTCAAGGTGTTCCAGACCGCGGGCCATTCGCGCCTGCCTGTCTACAACGAGACGCTGGACGATCCGCGCGGCATGGTGCATATCCGCGATTTCGTGGCCTGGCTGGCGTCACGGGCCGCCATCGCCGCACGCCGGAGCCGCAAGGTCCGCGAGAGCGAAGCCGCCAGGGACGGCGAGACCGCCAAGCCCTCGCCCAAGGAAGCGGCCCTCGCCCTGGGCAACATCACCCTGTCGACCCCGCTCAGTTCTGTGAAATCCCTCACGCGCAACGTCCTGTTCGTGCCCCCTTCGATGCCTCCGATCGACCTGCTCGCCAAGATGCAGGCCACCCGCACCCAGCTCGCTCTGGTGATCGACGAATATGGCGGCACGGACGGTCTGGTCTCGATGGAAGATATCGTCGAAATCGTGCTCGGCGACATCGAGGACGAGCACGACGAGGACGATGGCGACATGATCGTCGCCTCGGGCGAAGGCATCTTCACCGCCGATGCCCGCGCCGATCTCGACGACGTCGCCGCCGCCATCGGCCTGGAGATGCACGAGGACGAGATCGAGGCCGACGTCGATACGCTCGGCGGCTGGCTGGTGACTCTGGCCGGCCGCGTGCCGGTGCGCGGCGAGATCGTGCAGGGACCGGGCCAGCTCGAATTCGAGATCCTCGACGCTGATCCGCGCCGGGTGAAGCGGGTCCGCATCCACACGGCCGGCAGCGGCATCGCCCGGCCGCGCGACGGACGAAAGCGAGAGAAGAAAGCGGCCTCCCCCGTCGGTGAAGCGGCGACTGCCGCCGGCGAGGAAAGGAGTCCGGCAAGCGAAACCAGCGGTGACGGCGCCACGTGATTGCTGCGTTTGCGTCTCGTCTGGCCGGACTGAGAGGCTGGCGGCGCATGGCCGGCGCCTTCCTGGCGGGTGCCCTTGCGTCACTGGCCATGGCTCCGTTCGATGCCTTCCCGGTGCTGGCCGTCAGCTTTCCGGTCGCGGTCTGGCTGCTGGACGGCATTGCCGTCCCCACTCCGGAGAACCCGGCGCCCAGGCTGTGGCGCAGCATCGCTACGGCCGCCCGGCTCGGCTGGTGCTATGGCTTCGGCTATTTCCTTGCCGGCTTGTGGTGGATCGGCAATGCCTTCCTCGTCGATGCCGACCAATTCGCCTGGCTGCTGCCCTTCGCGGTGGTTCTGCTGCCCGCCGGCCTTGCTTTCTTCCACGCCGCCGGATTTGCCCTGGCGCGGCTCCTGTGGTCGCGAGGCATGGCCCGCATCTTCGCCTTCGCCGTCGCCATGGCCGCCTTCGAATGGCTGCGCGGCCATATCCTGACCGGCTTTCCCTGGAACCTGTTCGGCTATGCCCTCGCCGAGGAACTTCATCTGGCCCAGAGCCTGTCCCTGATCGGGGCCTATGGGCTCACCCTCGTGGCACTCGTCCTGTTCTCCACGCCGGTGGCTCTCGTGCGGCGGGGCGGCTGGCGCTGGCCGGCCTTGTCCGTCGCCGTCCTGGCCGCGATGGCCGGCTTCGGCATGTGGCGCCTTGACCAACACCCCACCGGCTTGGTCGACGGGGTGCAGCTGCGCATCATGCAGCCCGATCTGCCCCAGGATGCCAAGTTCAACCCGGCCCTGCGCAATGAGGTGCTCACGCGCTATCTGGCGCTGTCGCGCCAGCCGGCCGCCGACGGCAGCGACGGCCTTGCCAAGGTCACCCATCTGATCTGGCCGGAATCGGCCTTTCCCTTCCTGGTGGCGCAGGATCCCGAGGCCCTCAAGGTGCTCGGCGAGCTGGTGGCGCCCAAGGCCGTGCTGCTGACCGGGGCCGGCCGGGCGGAGGAGAATCTCGACGACGGCAGCTGGCGTTTCTTCAATTCCCTGCATGTCATCGATGCCACCGGCACCATCATCGGCAATTACGACAAGGTGCACCTCGTCCCCTTCGGCGAATATCTGCCCTATCAATCCCTGCTCGAATCCCTCGGCTTCGAGCAGTTGACCCAGCAGCGCGGCGGCTTTTCGACCGGGCCCGGCTTGCGCACGCTCGACATTCCCAACGCGCCGCCCGCCGGCATCCTGATCTGCTACGAGGCGATCTTTCCGGGAGAGGTGATCGATCCGGCGAACCGCCCCGGCTGGCTGCTCAACGTCACCAACGATGCCTGGTTCGGCATGACCCCGGGCCCCTACCAGCATTTCGCCGAGGTGAGGGCGCGTGCGATCGAGGAAGGGCTGCCCGTGGTCCGTGCCGGAAACAATGGCATTTCCGCCGTGATCGACCCGGTGGGACGCATCGTCGCCAGCCTGCCGCTGGGCACCAGCGGCGTCCTCGATTCGCGGCTGCCAACCACCCTGCCACCGCCGGTGTTCGCCACGGCCGGCACAGGCATTGTTGCCGGATTGTTTCTGATTGCCTTAATCGGCGCCGGTCTCGGCCGGCTGAACCCTCGCCGACAGCCCCGGTAACACATATTTGTTACATCGGCGCCGAGCGGGAAGCGCGAGACCGACTGGATTTTCCCGCATAAGGAGGTATAGTCACCCAACTGGTTGCAGGATGCATTTGAACTACTTCAGATTGCGCTGCCGCAATTGTATCTCCGGCACGCCGTGCTTCCGCCACGTTACGGCCGCAATTCATTTTCAAATTCGTCGCTGTATTTTCAAATATTTGCTAGTGACCTGGAGTTAATATTATGATCAAGAAAGTACCCAATCCCATTGACCAGCACGTCGGCAGCCGTGTGCGTATCAGGCGTGTTCTGGTGGGCATGAGCCAGGAGAAGCTCGGCGAAGCCCTCGGCCTCACTTTTCAGCAGGTACAGAAATATGAAAAGGGCACCAATCGCATTGGTGCAAGCCGGCTGCAGCAGATCGCCTCGATCCTGGGAGTCACCATTTCCTTCTTCTTCGAGGGCCTCCCGCCGGAAACCGGCGCCGTCCATGCGGCCGAACATGCCGACGAGAGCGACACCTCGCATGTCATCGAGTTCCTGTCGACCACCGAAGGCCTGCAGCTGAACAAGGCCTTTGCCCGTATCAAGGACCCGAAGGTGCGGCGCCGCGTCGTCGACCTCGTCTCTACCCTCAGCCAGGAACATGCGGCCTGAGCCGCGGAACGGGCTCGTAAAACGCCCTTTCGGTTACAATGCACCCTGTCTGGTTTGGCGATGTCGCCAAACCAGGGAGCGTGATGGAAAATCGCCAGCGTTCCTTTAAACGAACGAAACGTACGATTTGCCGCTTGACGGCGAACCCGGCCCTCGCCAAAACGAGACGATACCAAGTTCCATTTTGGCGTGGAGAAACATTCGTGTCCCGTTCCGACTATTTGTTTACCAGCGAGTCGGTCGCTGAAGGCCACCCCGACAAGGTCTGCGATCGCATCTCCGACGAAATCGTCGACCTGTTCTATCGCGAGGCGGCGAAGACCGGAATGGACCCCTCCCAGGTGCGCGTCGCCTGCGAAACCCTTGCCACCACCAACCGCCTGGTAATCGCCGGCGAATATCGCGGTCCCGAGACCGTCACCAAGGGCAAGATCAAGAGCGCCGCCCGCCGCGCCGTCAAGGCGATCGGCTATGAGCAGGACGGCTTCCACTGGAAGAAGGCCAAGATCGAGGTCCTGCTGCACGGCCAGTCTCCCGACATCGCCCAGGGCGTCGACATTTCCGGCAACAAGGATGAAGGCGCCGGCGATCAGGGCATCATGTTCGGCTATGCCTGCCGCGAGACGCCGGAGCTGATGCCGGCGCCGATCTACTACGCCCACAAGATTCTCGAGGACATCACCAAGGCCCGCAAGTCGGGTGAGCTCGGCATGCTCGGCCCCGATGCCAAGAGCCAGGTCACGGTGAAGTATGAGAACGGCAAGCCGGTCGGCGTGACGCAGATCGTGCTGTCCACCCAGCATCTCGACGAGAAGCTGACCTCAGGCGACATCAAGAAGCTGGTCGAGCCCTATATCCGCAAGACCCTGCCGGAAGGCTGGATCAGCAAGGATACGGTCTGGCATGTCAATCCCACCGGCAAGTTCGTGGTCGGCGGTCCGGACGGCGATTGCGGCCTGACCGGCCGCAAGATCATCGTCGACACCTATGGCGGCGCTGCTCCCCATGGCGGGGGCGCCTTCTCCGGCAAGGACCCGACCAAGGTCGACCGCTCGGCCGCCTACGCTGCGCGCTATCTCGCCAAGAACGTGGTCGCCGCCAAGCTGGCCGACCGCTGCACCATCCAGCTCGCCTACGCCATCGGCGTTTCCGAGCCGCTGGCGATCTATGTCGACCTGCACGGCACCGGCAATGTCGCCGAGGAGAAGGTGGAGAAGGCCCTGCGCGACGTGATGAGCCTGACGCCCCGCGGCATCCGCGAGCACCTCAACCTCAACAAGCCCATCTATGCCCGTACCTCCGCCTATGGCCATTTCGGCCGCAAATCGGCTCGCGACGGCGGCTTCTCCTGGGAGAAGACCGATCTGGCCGACGCGATCAAGAAGGCCGTGCGCGCCTGATCCGGAACGGACAATCGACGGAAAGCCTTTCCCGCTCGTCGGGGAAGGCTTTTTTCATAGCGTTTCGCGTTTTGATGGAATCGCTTCAAATCGCAAAGACGCTCTTGCCAATCCCTCGGATTGGTTTGGAAACAGAGAGTTAGAGAAGATAAGCGTTCACGCTTGAACGTTTTGCTCTGGTGGGTGTGTGCGGTGACGCAAGACGATGAGGACAAGTCCGGCGACGGCAAGGATGCACCGCCCCGTGGCCATGGCGCCTTCTTCGGCCGCCGCAAGGGCAAGACCCTGCGGCCGGGGCATGCAGGCCTGGTGTCCGGCTCGCTGCCGCAATTGCGTCTCGACCTCACTGTCCCGGCTCCTTCGGACCTCGGTTCCCTGTTCCCGGAGCCTGTCGGCGAGGTCTGGCTCGAAATCGGCTTTGGCGGCGGCGAACACCTCACCCAACGCGCCGGCGAGAACCCGCAAATCGGCTTCATCGGCTGCGAGGCCTATGTCAACGGCACCGCCAAGATGCTGGCCCAGATCGAGCAGAACGGGCTCGCCAATATCCGCCTGTGGGACGACGACGCCAAGGCGGTGGTGGATTGGCTGCCGGCCGGCTCGATCGCGCGCATCTACCTGCTCTATCCCGATCCCTGGCCCAAGCGCCGCCATCGCAAGCGCCGTTTCCTGGGCGAGGAGATGCTGGCGCGCCTGGCCCGCATCCTCAAGCCAGGCGGGGAGCTGCGTTTTGCCACCGACATTGACGACTATGCCGCCTATGCCCTGGCGCGGGTGGCACGCTCCTCCGAGTTCGAATGGACGGCCGAGCGCCAGGCCGACTGGCTGACGCCCTGGGAGGGCTGGCGCTCCACCCGCTATGAGGCCAAGGCGCTCAGGGAAGGCCGGCGCGGCGCCTATTTCACCTTCAGGCGAGTTTAGGTTGGTAGCGGCATCGCCGGCATTCCTGCCGGCCTCTTCGAAGCGCTGCGGTTGCGGGTTGGCAAGAGCCGGCAGGGATGCCGGCGATCCAGGATTGGTTCTTCCCGGCAAGCTGCCTATCGCTCGGTCAATCGTGCCAGGACGCCTGCCAGAGCGGCCTCGACAGCTCCATCGCCTTCCCCCTCGAGAGGCTTGTCGAGCTGTCCCGCCAGCAAGAGATGGGCATAGCCGTGCACGACCGACCAGGTATGCAGCAGGACGTGAAGCTGGTCGCTCGCAAGAGGACCGTCGCCAGCCTTGGTCACCAGCCGAATGGCCGTCTCGAGTTCGGCGAACGCCTCCTGTCCGGCTGCCCGGAGGGCCGGGTCCTCGCCATTCAGCCGATGCCGGTTGAAGGCGAGCCGGAACCTCTCCGGATATTGGCGGGCGAAGGCGACATAGCCCCGCCCGATCGCCCGCAAGCGCGCTTGCGGCTCCTCGATGCCGGCCCGCGCCTCGCGCATGAAGCGCGTCAATGTTTCGAAGCCCAGGGCCGCCACGGCGGTCAGGAGACCTGCGACATCGCCGAAATGATGCGCCGGGGCGGCATGTGACACGCCCGCCCGCCTGGCGCATTCGCGAAGGGTGAAACCCTCGACGCCGCGTTCGGCCAGGACCAGTTCGGCGGCAGCGAGCAGCGCGGCCCGCAGGTCACCATGGTGATAGCTCCCCTTCTGTGCTTGCTGCTCCACGCCGTTCCCACTCCAGCCATTCACCCACAGCCGCTCGCTGTGCAGGGCAGATGCTACCATTCACCCCCATCTTGACAATGTCAAAATTGCTGGCATCCTTATCTTGACACTGTCAAGTTGGAGAAGCCGACATGACTCTGGACCAAGCCTTCACGCTTGACCAAGCCTTCTCCTGGGCCGGGTTCCTCGCCCTCTTCGGCTGGGCTGCCTTGGCCCTGTCACCCCTGCGCCCTGCCCTGTCACAGGCGATTGCGGGCGCCTTCGTTCCGGCGACCCTCGCCCTTGCCTATGCCTTCCTGATCCTTCGCTTCTGGGGCGGGGCCCCGGGTGGCTTCGGTTCGCTCGAAGAGGTCGGCGCGCTGTTCGGCCATCGCGGCCTGCTTCTCGCCGGCTGGCTGCATTACCTCGCCTTCGACCTGCTGGTCGGCGCCTGGGAAGTGCGCGCGGCAAGACGCTCTGGATTACCGCATCTGGCGGTCCTGCCGTGCCTCGCCCTCACCTTCCTGTTCGGCCCGATCGGCTTCCTGATCTTCCTGGCCCTGCGCGGCTTCTGGCTGCGGGGCCTCTCGCGCCGCCAAGGAGAGCTTACATGACGACGAATGCGTCCCGCCTGCATCTTGCCCGCAGCCCCCACGAAACTGCCTGGCGCCTGGCCGACGGCCTGCTCCGGCGCGAATACAGGCTGGCGCTCGGCGGCTTCGTCATCCTCTCCCTGATGGTTCCGACCGCCATGGCCCTGGCGATCGACGACAGGACACTCAACGGCATCTCGGTCTGGATCAAGCCGCTGAAGTTCCAGCTCTCCGTCGGCCTCTATCTCCTGACACTGGCGTGGTTCGTCGGCGCCTTGCCCGTAGAGACGCGCCACGGACGGGCGGTCAGGATCCTCGTCACCCTCGCCCTTGCCACGAGCGCCTTCGAGATCGGCTACATCACCCTTCAGGCCGCCAGGGGCCTTGCCTCGCACTACAACGTGGCCGATCCCTTCTACCGGCTGATGTACACATTGATGGGTATCGGTGCGGTGACGCTCGCGGCGGCAAGTCCGGCGCTGGCGGTCCTGCTGCTGCGGCACCGCCCCCAGGCCTGGTCGACGGCCTTCTGGCTGTCGGTCCTGCTCGGGCTGACGCTCACTTTCGTGCTCGGGGCAGGCTCGGGCGGTGTTCTTTCTGCCGGCAATGGTCATTGGATCGGTGGCGTGCGCACGGACGCCACGGGCGTGCCGATCTTCGGCTGGTCGCGCACCGGCGGCGACCTCAGGGTGGCCCACTTCCTGGGCCTGCACGCCCTGCAGATCATGCCTGTGCTGGGCCTGATCGCGGAGCGTTGGGCGCCGGGCCGGGCAGCCTCCTTCATCGTCTGCGCCGCAGCCCTCGCCTATGGCGTGGCCACCCTCTTCGTTTTCGTCCAGGCCTTGCGGGGGATTCCCTTCATACCGGCGTGAGAACGGGCGATCGTTTCACTTCTTGCGGCCGAACCAGCCCTTCTTTTCCGGCTCAGCCGGGGCCTCCTCGCCTTCCGGCTTGGGCGAGATCGCCTGGCCGAACTTCTCGAAGAAGTCGCCGGCCAGCTTCTTGGCGGTGCCGTCGATCAGGCGCGCGCCGAGCTGGGCGATCTTGCCGCCGACATCGGCCTTGGCCTCGTAATGGAGAATGGTCGCATCCTCGCCATCGGCCTCGAGGCGCACGGTGGCCCCACCCTTGGCAAAACCGGCGACACCGCCCTGCCCTTCGCCCGAAATGGTGTAGCCGTTGGGCGGATCGAGATCCGACAATGTGACCTTGCCGTTGAAGGAGGCCTTCACCGGCCCGATCTTCAGCACGGCCTTGGCGGTCATCTCGGTGGGCGAGATCTGCTCGATCGCTTCGCAGCCCGGAATACATTGCTTGAGGACCTCGGGATTGTTCAGGCCTTCCCAGACCTTCTCGCGCGAAGCCTCGATGCGCTGCGAACCGCTCATATCCATGGAACTGCTCCTCCCGGGCCATATGCCCTTTTGATTCATAGATCATGACCGGCCGCCAGGGAGCAAGGCAAGGATGTAAATTTGAGTGCTGCCTGCTGTCATCGCGCTCGGCTTCCCGTAATCCAGTCGCAACCGTTGTTGCCTATCGATGGCCCGCAAGGAGGACAGTTCGAATCATGAATCGGAACATATTGCCTGGAGAATGGGCAGCCGTAGCACTCTGTTTCTTGGCCCTGTTGCCGCTGAGTGGTCCCGCTTTTGCCCAGACGGCTCCCATTTCCAGCGGCGGCGAGACTGTGACCATTGCCGGCATCGAGAATATCCTGATCCGGCATCCCCAAGCCAAAGGCAGCATCATCCTGCTCACCGGCGGCGATGGCCGGCTCGAAGTCGGCCCTAACGGCTATTTCCGTACCGGCGCCGACAATATCCTCATCCGCAATCGCGACGGCTTTGCGGCCAAGGGCTACAATGTCCTGCTGGTCGACAAGGGCACGAATCTTGCCACGGCGGTCGACACAATGGCGGGACATAAACGGCCGGTCACGATCGTGGCGACCTCGGCCGGCACGCCGCGGGCGGCAGAGGGCCTTGCGAAGGGCGCCAAGCCGGACCGGCTGGTGCTGATTTCAGGCTTCCTCAGCAAGGAGTCCGGTCCCTCCCCGAGCGTCATGGCCATCCTCGGTTCCCCAAGGTTGCTGCCTCCCACCCTGGTGGTGCATCACCCTCAGGATGGCTGCCGTTTCACCAAGCCGGCCGGCGTCGCGCCCTTTCAGGCCTGGGCCGGCGAGCGAGTCACGGTGAAATGGCTGGAGGGCGGCCGGCAAACCGGCAATCCCTGCCGGTCCCGCGCGCATCACGGCTTCAACGGTCAGGATGCGGAGCTGGTCTCGCTCGTCACTTCCTTTGCGGGACAATAGCGCCTTCAGGCAGGTCATTCGCCGAAGCCGAATGCACCTTCGGGATCCATGGCCTGATGCAGCCGCCCCGCGGCGAGGCGGGCGAGCAGCAGGGTCAGCACCTTGCGTGTCGGCGCGGCGAGCCGCTGTTCGGGGGCGTCCCGCAGCAGCGTGCCGCCATAGGCATCGGCCACGATGCTGCCGGCTTCCTCGGGAAGCAGGACCAGTGGAAAATCCGGGCCGACGGCAAAGAACAGCCGGTCGCAATAGGCGAGGTATTCCGGCCATTTGTGATCGACCTGGAAGTCCGTCACCGATGACTTGATCTCCACGATCCAGATCTCGCCCCTGCGCCCGACGGCCAGGAGATCGGCACGACGGCCATTGGGCAGCGTCACCTCCGGCACCGGCGTCAGGCCGTATTGGCGCAGCAGCCGGCTGGCCCCACGCTGGATCGTCAGGGCCATCGCGGATTGGCGGCCATCGATGGGCAGGACCGGCAGCGACACCGTCAGGTTCCCTCGCTTCGAAAAACCGGCCATATCGGCCCGATGCAGTTCATTCAAGCGCCTTCGAGTTTGCACGACCTTGTCATTGCCGGGCTTGACCCGGCCATCCAGATCTTCCGCCGGTTGCGCGCGTGGCTTCCGGATGGCCGGGTGTTGGGCCTCATCGTCCCGCCTTTTCCCGCCGCCGTTCCACCGAGGAGGCGATCCGCATTGATTCGCGATATTTGGCCACGGTGCGCCGGGCGATGTCGATGCCGTCCTTGCGCAGCAGCGTGACGATGGTGTCGTCGGACAGGATGGCATCGGGCGCCTCGGCGTCGATCATCTGGCGGATGCGGTGGCGCACCGCCTCGGCCGAATGCGCTTCGCCCCCTTCCGCATTCGAGATCGAGGCGGTGAAGAAATATTTGAGCTCGAACAGGCCGCGGGCGGAGGCGATGAACTTGTTGGCGGTGACGCGCGACACCGTCGATTCATGCATGCCGATCGCATCCGCCACGGTCTTGAGATTGAGCGGACGCAGATATTGCACGCCGAGGGAGAAGAAGGCGTCCTGCTGGCGCACGATCTCGGTGGCGACCTTGAGGATGGTGCGCGCGCGCTGCTCCAGGCTGCGGGTCAGCCAGTTCGCCGTCTGCAGCGCTTCGGTCAGGAAGGTCTTGTCCGCCTCGCTGCGGGCCGTGCGCGCCACCCGGGCATAATAGTTCTGGTTGACCAGCACGCGCGGCAAGGTATCCGGGTTGAGCTCCACCATCCAGGTGCCATCCGGCGCCGCGCGCAACAGCACGTCCGGCACCACCGGCTGAACCGGCGTGGAGCCGAAAGCCAGGCCCGGCTTGGGGGTGAGGCCGCGCAATTCGGCGATCATCTCGGCCACATCCTCCTCGTCGACACCGCACAGGCGCCGAAGGGCCGGAATGTTGCGCTTGGCCACCAGTTCCAGATTGTCGAGCAGCGTCGCCATCGCCGGGTCGAGCCGGTTGCGCTCCTTGAGCTGGAGCGCCAGGCACTCCTTCAGCGAACGTGCGCCGACGCCGCTCGGCTCGAAGCCCTGCACGATGGCGAGCACGGCCTCCACCTCGTCGGGCGAGGCCCCCAGTCGTTCGGCGAGCTCCGTGAGATCGCCGACGAGATAGCCGGTCTCGTCGATCATATCGATGATGAAGCGGCCGATCAGCCGGCGCCCGGGATCGCGGGTCGCCAGATTGAGCTGCGTCTCGAGATGATCGGCCAATGAAAGATCGGCCGCGGCCATGCCCTCGTAATTGACGTCGTCGTCACCGCCATGCCCGCCCGCGCCGACATTCGACCAGGACGAGACATAGGGGTCGCTCCCGGCCAGTTGCTCGATCGCCGCAGGCGCTTCCTGCCTGTCGGCGGGGCGTTCATCGGGAAACACATTGTCGAGATCGGTGCCCAGCCCCTCTTCCATCGCCTCGCGGGAGGGCGCCATGTCGTCCTTGAGCCAATCCCCCGCAGCGGGATCGGCGGGTTCGGCCGCAAGCGTCTCGGGTTCACGCGAGGTCTCGCCATCGGCGCGGTCCAGGATCGGATTGCGCTCCAGCTCGGCCTCGACATAAGTGGTGAGATCGAGATTGGACAATTGCAGAAGCTTGATCGCCTGCATCAATTGCGGCGTCATCACCAGCGACTGGGTCTGGCGGAACTCAAGCCTTTGCGACAACGCCATGAACGCGCACGATCCTGATTATTGGTCTTGTTGCGGGCAGCATCCTGCATGGACGGCGGCCAGAAGCAAGTTTCACGCCAGATTTTTCGGCAGGCAAACCGGCAAAAATAGGGACACCGGCGGTCCGAGCCGGCATCGACGGCGATGAAAGGCGTGGAAGGCGCGCTATGATGCCTTACCCCAGCCGAGAAATCGGCTAGGTAAGAACGGAATGTGAAGAAGGGAAACTCCGATGGAAGGCGTCATCGTCGTCGATCACCCGCTGGTGCAGCACAAGCTCACTTTGATGCGCGACAAGAACCGCTCGACCAAGGGGTTCCGGCAGTTGCTCAACGAGATCGGCCGCCTGCTCTGCTACGAGGTCACCCGCGACCTGCCGCTGGAGATGGTCGAGATCGAAACGCCTCTGACCAAGATGCAGGCGCCGCGCGTGGCCGGCAAGAAGCTGGTGCTGGCGCCGATCCTGCGTGCCGGCGAGGGTTTTCTCGAAGGCATGCTCGACCTCGTGCCCTCGGCGCGCGTCGCCCATATCGGGCTTTATCGCGATCCGGAAACACTGAAGGCCGTGGAATATTACTTCAAGGCGCCGCCTGATGTGGCGGAGCGCCTGGTGATCGTGCTCGACCCAATGCTGGCCACGGCCAATTCCGCCGTCGCGGCCATCGAGCGGTTGAAGGCGCGCGATGTCAAGGATATCCGCTTCGTCTGCCTGCTCGCGGCGCCCGAAGGCATCAAGCATCTGCGCGAGGCCCATCCCGACGTGACGATCTGGACGGCGGCGATCGACAGCCATCTCAATGACCACGGCTATATCGTGCCGGGCCTGGGTGATGCCGGCGACCGTATCTACGGGACGAAGTGAGGCGGGCCGCTTCCTTGATCAGCCCTTAATTGCTTGCCATCCTCGCCGAGTTCACATTGTCTCCACGGCGGCCGCATGCGCATTCTTCTGATCGAGGACGATCCGATGATCGGAAAGGCGCTGCTGCAGGCCCTTGGCGATGCCGGCATGGCGGTGGACTGGGTCCGCGACGGCCCGGACGGTGAAGCCGCCCTGCGGCAACACGGCTATGCCGTCGTGCTGCTCGACAACGGCCTGCCCGGCAAGAGCGGCTTCGAATTGCTCCGCGATCTCAGGCGGGCCGGCGACACCACGCCCGTCCTCATCATCACCGCCAGGGACGACCTCGACCATCGCGTCGACGGGCTCGACCTCGGCGCCGACGACTATATCGTCAAGCCCTTCGAGATGCGCGAGCTGCAGGCGCGGATCCGCGCCGTGCTGCGCCGGCGCCATGGTGGGCAGGCCGTTTCCACGCTGGTCCATGGCGACCTCGAGCTCGATCTCGAAAGCCACCGCGTCACCTATCGCGGCCAAAGCCATGTGCTGACCGCGCGGCTGTTTTCCCTGCTGCTGGTCCTGATGGAACGCCCCGGGGCGATCGTTTCGCGCAGCCAGCTGGAGGAACGCCTCTATGGCTGGGGCGAGGAGGTCGAAAGCAACGCCGTCGAGGTGCTGATCCACGCCATCCGCAAGAAATTCGGCAAGGACATCATCCGCAATTCGCGCGGAGCCGGCTGGATGGTCGCAAAGGACGCTCCCTGATGTCGCTGCGCTGGTCGAGCCTGATCGCCATCGCCGCCGTGCTGCTGGTGGTCGGCGTCGGCGCTGCCCTCGCCTCCTACTTCGCCGTGCGGCGCGAAGCCCATCGCTTCCTCGACAAGCAGCTGCAGCAGGTCGCCGTCTACGCTCTCGATGCCCGCAGCCTGCGCCCCGCCGTCAAAAGCACGCGCAACCGCGAGGACGATCTCCTCGTCCAGGTCTGGGACGGCGCCGACCTACCGATGCGCTCGACCAATCCCGCCATCGCCATTCCGCGCAGCAGCGGCACCGGCTTCTCGAACGAGACCGTCGCCGGGCATGACTGGCGGGTCTACACCCTGGTCGAGGGACAACGCACGGCTCAGATCGCCCAACAGATCGAAGCACGCACCGAGCTGGCCGAGCATGCCGCCCTCGGTGCGGTCCTGCCGATCATCATTCTCATTCCGGTGGCCTGGCTCTTTCTTGGCCTGGTCATCTATGTGGTGATGAAACCGCTCGGCCGCGTCGCCGCCACCCTGTCCGAGAGGTCCGCGGCCGACACCACGCCCATTCCGGTCGCCGGTGTTCCCTCCGAGGTCCTGCCGCTCGTTGCCGCCATGAATGCCCTTTTGTCCCGTCTGCAACAAACACTCGAACGTCAGCGCCGTTTCATCTCCGATGCCGCGCATGAACTGCGCACCCCGCTCGCCGCGCTCACCCTGCAGATCGGCAATCTCCGCCCCCTCGCCCGCGGTGCGGCGCTGAACGCAAGGATCGACGACCTGGAGGCAGGCGCCAGGCGCGCCACCCATCTCACCAACCAGATGCTCCAGCTCGCCCGCCTGGAAGCCGGCACGGGCGGCCAGGACCGCACGCCCCTGGACTTCGGCGTACTGGCCGAGGCTTGCGTTACCGATCTCGAACCAATCGCCGAGGCCCGCGGACTGCTTCTGAGTATGCAGCGACACGGTGAGGTTCCGCTTGTCGGCGACACCAGGGAATTGCGGACGCTGCTCACCAATCTGATCGAGAACGCGCTGCACTACACCCCCTTGGGAGGCGCAATCACCGTCGAGACCTTCGATGATGGCAGGCGCGGCATCCGCATCACGGATAGCGGGCCGGGGCTCGAGCCTGACTTGCTCGAACGTGTCTTCGAACGCTTCTTCCGGGCCGCGCCGCAGCATGTCGAAGGCACCGGATTGGGGCTGGCGATCGCCAGGTCCATCGCCGACCGCCACGGCATCGCCCTCACCCTGGCCAATCGGGCGGACCGCAGCGGGCTGGTGGCCGAGCTCGTGATCCCACGCGTGGCGGCATGGAATACAAACTCGCATAAAGTTTGACCCACCAACTCCGTCATGGCGAGCGAAGCGAAGCAATCCAGGGGTTTGAATGCGCAGAGTTTACGGCCCCTGGATTGCTTCGCTTCGCTCGCAATGACCGGCCTGTCTTTATGGTCCCCGGTATAAGTCTGCCCTAAGTCTGCAGGGTTAGAACACGCCGACGACAGGTGGTCGGAGGCGAAGGTTGCGTAGCGGTTCTGTGTACAAATCCCTGGCCGGGCACGGCGTAACGGCTGCTGCCCGGTTGAGAGGCGTTCTTCTGGCCGCGAGCCTGGGCTGCGCTGCCATCCTGGCCGCCGGCGCGACTTATCTAGGCCTGCAATATTTCGGCGGCAATTTCCACACCGTGGTCGCCGGCGAGCTCTATCGCTCCGGCCAGCCCACGCCCGGGCGTCTCAGGCATTATGTCCGCGAGGCAGGTATCCGCACGGTGATCAATCTGCGCGGCAGGAATGCCGGTGCCGCCTGGTACGATGCCGAGGTCGCCGAATCGGCCCGGCTCGGCATTGCGCATATCGATTTCGCCATGTCCGCGTCACGCGAATTGAGCGGCCTCCAGGCGGACGCCCTCGTGCATGTGCTGCGCAACGCGGAAAAACCCATCCTGATTCACTGCGAAGGCGGCGCGGACCGCAGCGGCCTCGCCGCCGCGCTTTATCTCGCCGCGATCAGCAAGGCGAGCGAGGCGCAGGCGGAAAGCCAGATGTCCCTGCGCTTCGGGCATTTCTCGCTGCCCTTCCTGCGCAGCTACGCCATGGACGACACCTTCGAAAACCTTGAGGCGAGCCTCGGCTATACGAAGAGCTGAGGCCGTCCGCGAGATCGGCTATACCCACTCGCCCTTGCGCATCAGCGGCTCGGCCTTGCCGTCGGCGCCGATGCCGTCGATATCGATCTCGCCGGAACCGATCATCCAGTCGATATGGATCAGGCTGTTGTTGGCGCCGCGCGCCGCCAGCTCTTCCGGGCCTAGCGACCCGCCATTGACGAAGCACTGGCTGTAGGACTGTCCGAGCGCGATGTGGCTGGCGGCATTCTCGTCGAACAGCGTGTTGTAGAACAACAGGCCGCTCTGGGAGATCGGCGAGGAAAACGGTACCAGCGCGACTTCGCCCAGATGCCGGGCCCCCGCATCGGTATCCAGCACCTTGGCGAGAACATCCTTGCCGGTCGCGGCGTCGGCCTCGACGATACGCCCTTCCTCGAAACGCACGGTGATCTTGTCGATCAGCGTGCCTTGATAGGACAGGGGCTTGGTCGCAGAGACATGGCCGCTCACCCGGTCGCGATGCGGCGTGGTGAAGACTTCCTCGGTGGGGATGTTGGGATTGCAGGTGATGCCGTTCTTGGCCTTGGAGGAGCCGCCGAGCCATTCATGCCCGTCGGCAAGGCCGATGGTGAGGTCGGTACCTGGCCCGGTATAATGGAGGGCGGCATAGCGCCTGTCGTTGAGATAGGCGGCGCGGGCGTGCAGATTGCGGTTATGCTCCGCCCAGGCGGCGACCGGATCATTCGAATCGATGCGGGAGGCGGCGAAGATGGCGTCCCACAATTTGGCGACGGCAATCTCCTCCGGCTCGTTGGGGAACACGGCCTTGGCCCAGGCGGCGGAGGCGTAGGAGACGATGTTCCAGTTGATGTCGAAGCCGACGATGCGTTTTTGCGCCGGCTTGTAGGCAGCCGAGCGCGCTTGATTGGCGCGCGCGATCCTTGCCGGATCCTGGCCCGCCAGCAGCGAGGGGTCCTCGCCGGCGATGGCGAGGCGGGCGGCGCCGCGATCGAAGGCCGCGGCCATGCCGTCGAACAGCCAGCCCGGCGCGGTGTCGAAGGCCCCGTCGGGCGCGAAGCGGTAGCGCGCCAGCGTCGATTCCTCGTCGGAGAACAGCGTGGTGACCAGGCTGGCGCCGGCCTTGTAGGCGTGTTCGGTGATCCGGCGCACCAGCGGCAGGGCCTCGATCGAGGCCGTCATCACCAATTCCTGGCCGGGCGCGAGGCCGAGGCCGACCTTCACGGCCGTCTCGGCGAGCTTGTCGAGACGCTTGGAATGGCTCTCGGAGGAACTGGACATGGCAAACCTCAAAAGGGAACAATCGAGCGGGCAGACCAGCAATGATGCCCCGCGCCGTCAAGCCCTTTGTCGCCTCGATGGCGACACGAGCGGGATTAGGCCATTTCAAGACGGTCTGGAACTTGACAGTTCCGGCTTTCGCGCGGCATTTGCGCCGGGATTATGTGAGGAGACGCCATGGAAATCGCCCGCCTGCAGACCGTGATCGACGCCGCCTGGGAAGACCGGGCCCAGTGCAATTTCGAGACCAAGGGCGAGATCCGGGCAGCCGTCAACCATACGCTCGGCCTGCTCGATGAAGGCAAGCTGCGCGTGGCCGAGAAGGTTCCCGGCGCGACCGGCCGTGAATCCTGGCACACCCATCAATGGCTGAAGAAGGCGGTGCTGCTCTCCTTCCGCCTCAATGACATGACCACCATTGCCGGCGGCCCGGGCGGCACCCTGTGGTGGGACAAGGTTCCCTCCAAGTTCGAAGGCTGGAGCGCGACCGAATTCCGCCAGGCCGGCTTCCGCGCCGTACCCAATTGCGTGGTGCGCCACTCGGCCTATATCGCGCCCGGCGTGGTGCTGATGCCCTCCTTCGTCAATCTCGGCGCCTATGTCTCCACCGGTACCATGGTGGACACCTGGTCGACCGTCGGCTCCTGCGCCCAGATCGGCAAGAACGTGCATCTGTCCGGCGGGGTCGGCATCGGCGGCGTGCTCGAGCCGCTGCAGGCCAACCCGACCATCATCGAGGACGACTGCTTCATCGGCGCCCGTTCGGAAGTGGTCGAGGGCGTGATCATCGGCGAAGGCTCGGTGATCTCGATGGGCGTCTATATCGGCGCCTCAACCACCATCATCGATCGTGCCACCGGCCAGACCTACAAAGGCTATGTGCCGCCCTATTCGGTGGTGGTCTCCGGCAACCTGCCCGGCAAGCCCCTGCCGGACGGCCGCCCCGGCCCCTCGCTCTATTGCGCCGTGATCGTCAAGACGGTCGATGCGCAGACGCGCTCCAAGACCAGCATCAACGAATTGCTGCGCGACGGAAACCACTGATCCGCATCGGGGGCGGGTCTTCAGACCCGCCTGGAACTGCATCATTTGTCAAGAAAGAGGCGGGTCTGAAGACCCCCCCCCCCAAACCCCCCATGACTGATCTCAGCTTCGATCCCCGCGATCCCGTCGCCCTCACCCAAGCCCTCATCCGTTGTCCGTCCGTCACGCCAGCCGAAGGCGGCGCCCTGACGCTGCTGGCCGATGTGCTGCAGGCAAACGGCTTCGCCACCCATCTGGTGCCGTTCAGCGACGAGGATACGCCGGATGTCCTCAATCTCTACGCCCGCATCGGGCCGCCGGACAGGCCGGCCCTGATGTTCGCCGGCCATACCGACGTGGTGCCGCCGGGCGACGAAGCGCGCTGGCGCCATCAGCCCTTTTCGGGCGATATCGTCAACGGGCAGCTCTACGGCCGCGGCGCGGTGGACATGAAGGGCGGCGTAGCCGCCAGCGTCGCGGCGAGCCTGCGTCATCTCGATGCCCATCCCGAGGCGCCGATTGCCTTCCTGATCACCGGCGACGAGGAAGGCCCGGCCATCAACGGCACGGTGAAGCTGCTGGACTGGGCCGTCGCCAAGGGCGACCGCATCGGCCATTGCATCCTCGGCGAGCCGACCAACCCCGAGGCCCTCGGCGACATGGTCAAGATCGGCCGGCGCGGCTCGCTGTCGGGCATCATCACCGTGCATGGCAAGCAGGGGCATGTCGCCTATCCCCATCTGGCCATGAACCCCGTGCCGCAGATGGTGCGCCTGCTGGCCACCCTCACCCAGAGCGAACTCGACCAGGGCAGCGACCATTTCGATGCTTCCAATCTCGAAGTGGTGTCGGTGGATGTCGGCAATCCGGCCTTCAACGTCATCCCAGCCGATATCAGGGCGACCTTCAATATCCGTTTCAACGATCGCTGGACCCGGCAAAGCCTGGAGGAATGGATACGCGCCAAGCTCGACGGCGCCGCCGGCAACGAGGTGGCCTACGATCTCGCCTTCGAACGCTCGGCTTCCGAATCCTTCTTCACCCCGCCCGGCGCCTTCGTCGATGCGATCGTCTCCTCGATCGAAGCGGAAACCGGCCGCCGGCCTGTGCTGTCGACCTCGGGCGGCACTTCGGATGCCCGCTTCATCAAGAATGTCTGCCCGGTGGTGGAGTTCGGCCTGGTCGGCAAGACGATGCACCAGATCGACGAGCGCGTTGATATCCTCGACCTGGAAAGCCTGACCCGAATCTACCAGCGCATTCTCGGGCAGTATTTCGCCTGAGATTCGACGCTTTCAGGTCAAATTTGTCATTGCGAGCGCAGCGAAGCAATCCAATACCTTCATGAACCTCGTTTCCCGGCTTCTGGATTGCTTTGCTGCGCTCGCAATGACGGCTTGGAGACTATTTCGTCATCCGAAGGAAATTGTAAGACTCACAGCACCTTCACCACCGGCCACGGCGCATCCACGCGCCCGATCGGATTGGCCAGGGGCAGCCCGAACGGCTCGGCCGAGATCTCGAAGACGTCGCCGGGCTCCGTCACCACGCCGTCGGAGACGCTCAGCGTCGCCGTGCCGTAATAGTGCACATTGACGTCGCCGGGCCGGCGGAAGAGCTGGTATTTGAAGTGATGGCCCTCGAGATTGGCGATGGTATGCGACATGTTCGCTTCGCCGGTGAGGAAGGGCTTTTCCCAGATCACCTTGCCCTGGCGCAGGATGCGCGAGGTGCCGCGGATATCGGCGGGCGCTTCGCCGACCAGGAGCTCCGGCCCGATGGCGGAAACGCGCAGCTTGGAATGGGCGAGATAGAGATAGTTCTGCCGTTCGGTGACGTGATCGGAAAACTCGTTGCCGAGCGCGAAGCCGATGCGCCACGGCGTTCCGTCCGGGCCGTTGACATAGATGCCGGCCAGTTCCGGTTCCTCGCCGGCGTCGAGGGCGAAGGACGGTGACGGCAGACTGCCCTGCGGGGGAATCAGCGTCGAGCCATCGCCCTTGTAGAACCATTCGGGCTGCACGCCTTCCTTGCCGTGTGCCGGCCGGCCCCCGTCGAGCCCCATGCGGAACATCTTCATGGAGTCCGTGGCCTTCGACAGGTCGGCGAGGTCCTGATGCATCTTGTCGCGTCCCTCGGCGCTGCCGAGATGGGTCAAGCCGGTGCCCGCGACCATGACATGGCTGGGATCGGGGTGATCGATCGGCGCCAGCACCTCACCGGCAGCAAGAGCGGCCGCAAGGTCGACGGTTTCGCCCAGGCCGCGCTTTTCGATCTCGGCCCGCAGGCCGTAACCTGAAGCGATCGCGGCATTGGCGAGGTCCAGCACCGTCGCGGTGTCGCGAATGAGGCGCGAAACGCCTTCGCTGGTGGCGGCGACGGCGCGACGGCCCTGGTGGCGCAATTGGGCAAGGCGGAGGGGAGTAGGAGACACGCTGTGCATTCCTCAGACAAATTAGCGGACGCGCATCATAGAAAGCATTCGACAGAGCGCAACGGTAAAATGCGCGCCGGCATCAATTGCCGCCCCACGACGACGGGCCGAATTCTGATTCCGGGGAAATATTCGAAGGCGGCATCGTGTCGCGCTTTTTGATTTTGTTTAGGGTGGGCAGAAAAACAATTGCATCCCTGCTCAAATTGCGTTCAATTTGGGAACGGATCGTGTCGAATCTGCCAGCCGGCAAATGGTGGTCCTCCCTGCGTGACACGTGCCGCAGGCGACCGAGTGGGCTCCCGCGATGCGAATCCGCTGGGGTTTTCGCAGATGTTTATTCTCGATACTATGTTGAAGCGCCTGATTAATAAGGGTGCACTTACGGTTATTGATCCTGAAGGCCATATTCATACCTACGGGACCGGCCAGGGTTTTTCGAGCACCATTCGAATTGTGGACAAGGCAACAGCCTGGAAGCTTCTCACCAATCCGGAACTGGAAGTGGGCGAAGCCTTCATGGATGGACGCCTCGTCCTCGAAAAGGGCGATGTCTACGATATGCTCGCCCTGTTCATGCAGAATATCGGCTGGTCCACCTCGATCGGGCCGTTGAGCAATCTCGCCTCGACCGCCCGCAAGGTCGGCCGGCGCATCGCTCAGTATAATCCGGCCGGAAAGTCGAAGAACAACGTCGCCCATCACTACGATCTGAGGGACGAGTTGTTCGACCTCTTCCTGGATGCGGACCGGCAGTATAGCTGTGCTTATTTTCCCAGCCTCGACATCACGCTGGAAGAAGCGCAGGCCTACAAGAAGCGGCATATCGCCGCCAAGCTGCTGCTCAAGCCCGGCGTGAAGGTCCTCGACATCGGCTCGGGCTGGGGCGGCATGGGCCTCTATATCTCCGATGTGACCAAGGCGGATGTCACCGGCATCACCCTGTCGGAGGAGCAGCACCGGGTTTCCAACGCCCGGGCCCAGGCCGCCGGCATCGCCGATCGCGTGCGCTTCGAGCTGATCGACTACCGCGCCCTCGACCGGAAATTCGACCGCATCGTCTCCGTCGGCATGTTCGAGCATGTCGGCGTCAACCATTACGATGCCTATTTCCGCAAGATCGCCGCCTTGCTGAACGAGGACGGTGTGGGCCTCGTGCATGCCATCGGCCGTTCCGACGGACCCGGCGCCACCAATCCTTGGATCCAGAAATATATCTTCCCCGGCGGCTATTCGCCGGCGCTTTCGGAAGTGCTGCCGGCGATCGAACGCGCCGGGCTTATCGTCACCGATATCGAGATCCTCCGGCTCCACTATGCGGAGACGCTCAAGCATTGGCGCGAGCGCTTCAACCATCATCGCGACCAGATCCGTTCCTTCTATGACGAGCGCTTCTGCCGGATGTGGGACATGTATCTGGCGGCCTCCGAGGCCACCTTCCGCTGGGGCGGCCACATGGTCTTCCAGATCCAGGTGGCGAAATCGATCAACGCCGTACCGCTGACGCGCGATTATATCGGCGAGGCCGAGCGCCGTTTGCCGCTCGACCTGCAGCCGATCCCGGCGCCGACCCGCGAGGCCGCCGAATAAACGCTCACAGATTTTCGACGGCGGGTCGTTGAAGGCCCCTCCAGGCCATTTGCAGGAAGAGGCGGGTCTTCGGGCCCGCCTCTTCTTTCCGCTCCAGGCACATTCCTCTTTGTCGTCCAAGGCCGTGAGCGGGAGGAATGCGCAAGAAACTCCGCATACGATAGGAAGCCGCGACCGGGCTTCCGGAAAGCAGTCATGACCCAGTCCGCACCGGCCAGTTCCGCGCTGAGCCCCCACGAGATACGCTCGATCATCATCGGCGTGCTGGTGGCGATGTTCCTTGCGGCGCTCGACCAGACCATCGTCGCCACGGCGATGCCGACGATCGGCCGCGTGCTCGGCGATTTCGAGAACCTGCCCTGGGTCGTCACCATCTACCTGCTGACCTCGACCGCGGTGACGCCGCTCTACGGCAAGATGGCCGATATCGCCGGCCGCCGCGTGACGTTGCTGGTGGCGATCGGCACCTTCGTGGCGGGCTCGATCCTGTGCGCCCTCGCCCCGACCATGCTGACCTTGATCCTGGCGCGAGCCCTGCAGGGCCTTGGCGGCGGCGGGTTGATCTCGCTGGCCCAGACCATCATCGCCGATATCATCCCGCCACGCGAGCGCGCCCGCTACCAGGCCTATTTTGCCACCGTCTTCGTCTCCTCGAGCATCGCCGGCCCCGTGCTCGGCGGTTTCATGGCCGAAAAGCTCCACTGGTCGGTGATCTTCTGGATCAATCTGCCGCTCGGCCTGCTTGCGTTCTGGATGACGAACTCGGTGCTCAGGAAACTGCCGCGCCATGAAAGGCCGCACAGGCTCGATTTTCTCGGATCGGGGCTGATGGCAGTGGCCACCATCGCCCTGCTGCTCGCCCTCAGCCTGGGCGGGCCGCATTACGCCTGGACCTCCGCGCCGATCCTCGGCCTGTTCGGCCTCTCCGCCCTGTTCTGGATCGCCTTCGTCATTCGCCTGCGCACGGCGCCGGAGCCGCTGATCCCCACCGAAATCCTCGCCAATCCGGTGGTGGCGGCGGGCACCATCGCCGCCTGTTTCGGCATGGGCGTCTTCATCGGCATGACGATCTACATGCCGATCCTGCTGGAAGGCGTCTATGGCCTGACGGCGAGCCAGTCGGGCCTCGCCCTGATCCCGATGATGGTCGGCACCGTCACGGGCGCAACGCTGTCGGGCCGGCTGATGGCGCGCATCACGCATTACAAGCGCCCGCCGCTGATCGGGCTTGCCGTTTCAACCCTCTGCTTTGGCCTGATCGCGATCAACCCGCAGGCCTTGCCCCTGGCGGTGCTCGAGATCCTGCTGACGGCCGCCTCGCTCGGCATCGGCACCATGCTGCCTGTCACCACGGTCGCGATCCAGAACGCCGTGCTGCAGCACCAGATGGGCACGGCCACCGGGGCCATGAACTTCTTCCGCTCGCTCGGCGGCGCCCTGATCGTCGCAGTGTTCGGCGCCATCGTGATGGGAGGCCTGCCGGCCGATCTCGCCGCCAACGTCACCATCGAGACATTGGCGAAATCGATCGCTGCCGCCGGCAGCGACATCGGCTCGGTATTCCGCTGGGTGTTCCTGGCCGCGGCCTTCGGATCGCTCGCCACGCTTTGCGCTCTGCTGCGCATGGAAGAGCGGCCGCTGCGAACCAAGGTGGAACCAGCCTCGATGGCGATGGAATGACCGCCGGGGCATCTTGCGATTTGGCGCAATCGCCTCTTTTCATGCCCGCAACATGCTGTAAAAGCGCTTCCAGTCTCTTTCGGATTCCGCATCATGAGCCCTAATTTGAGCGTCCACGACAAGGCTGAAGTCCTCTCCGAAGCCCTGCCCTACATGCAGCAGCACGACGATGCCACCATCGTCGTCAAATATGGCGGCCATGCCATGGGCAGCGAACAGGTGGCCCGCGACTTCGCGCGCGACATCGTGCTGCTCGAACAGGCCGGCCTCAATCCGGTGGTGGTGCATGGCGGCGGCCCGCAGATCTCGGAAATGCTGAAGCGCCTCGGCATCCAGTCGGAATTTGCCGCCGGACACCGCATCACCGACGCCGCCAGCGTCGAGGTGGTGGAAATGGTGCTGGCCGGCTCGATCAACAAGCAGCTCGTCGGCTTCATCAACGCCGCCGGCGGCCGCGCGGTCGGCCTTTCCGGCAAGGATGGCCGCATGCTCACGGCCAAAAAGGCGACGCGCACGATCTACGACCCGGATTCCGCCATCGAGAAGGTGGTCGATCTCGGCTTCGTGGGCGAGCCGGACAAGGTCGACACCACCGTGCTCGACCAGATCATCCATTCGCAGATCATTCCGGTGCTGGCGCCGGTGGCCGCGTCGGATGACGGCGGCACCTTCAACGTCAATGCCGATACGTTCGCCGGTGCCATCGCCGGGGCGCTCGGCGCGACCCGTCTCCTGCTGATGACGGACGTGCCGGGCATTCTCGACAAGGACAAGAACCTGATCGAGGAAATCGACGTGGAAGGCATCCGCCGCCTGATCGCCGACGGCACCATCACCGGCGGCATGATCCCCAAGGTCGAAACCTGCATCTATGCCCTAGAAAAGGGCGTCGAGGCGGTGGTGATCATGGACGGCAAGGTGCCGCATGCCGTGCTGCTGGAACTCCTCACCAATCACGGCGCGGGTACGCTGATCCGGCGCTGAGGCGCGTCAGTGCCTGCTGATCCTGTCCAGCAGGCCATAGAGGCAGCCCTTGAAGAGAATGTAGCAGGCAATACTGACATAGCCATAGAATACCAGCTCTAGAAACTGCCGTATGCCGCCTTCTATCAGACCCATGACGCCATAACTCGTGATGTAATTAAAATTGGCTCGGAATAGCTCCAGCAGGTTGTAGGAGCTGACGGCGAACATCCCGCCGAAGATGCCCATGAAAGCGAAGGTGATGATGGCGTTCTTACGGAAGACGTAGAGCAAGGCCGCCTGCATAGCGTGAAGCCTTTCGACCAACCTGAGAGGACGTGGCACAACCTCAACCTGCTACGTCGAGCGGAGAAGCGTTGTTACAGGCGAAGGCTCCTGGCTATCCGCATTCGGACATTTTGGCCGGCCGCCAGGCAATCCATCCTTAACTTTGCCACCCGATGCTGCCATAAGGATGGTAGAGACGAACATGGATCAGAGCGTAGCAACAATCAGGGAAAAGCTGGCGGCGGATTTTGCCCGGGACTTCGCCCATGTCGACACATGGGTCTTCGATCTCGACAACACGCTCTATCCTCATCATGCCAATTTGTGGGAGCAGGTCGACAACCGCATCACCACCTGGATGGCGAATTACTACGGCGTCGACGGGCTCACGGCGCGCGGGCTGCAGAAATACTACTATCACCGCTACGGGACGTCGCTGCGCGGCCTGATGATCGACGAGGGTCTGGATCCCGCGCATTTCCTCGAATTCGCGCATGACATCGACCATTCGCCGCTGGAGCCCAACCCGCTGCTCGGCACAGCGCTCAGCCTGCTGCCCGGGCGCAAGCTGATCTTCACCTCGGGCACCACCCGGCACGCCCTGAACATCGTCAAACGCCTGGGCGTCGAGGAGCATTTCGCCGATGTCTTCGACATCGTCTCGGCCAATTATCTGCCCAAGCCGGCGGCCGACACCTATGCGAGCTTCTTCGCCCGCCACGACGTCGATCCCAGCCGGGCCGTGATGTTCGAAGACCTCTCCCGCAATCTGGTCGTGCCGCATGAGCGAGGCATGCGTACCGTCCTGGTGGTTCCCAAGCAGGATATCGAGATCGTGCGCGATGCCTGGGAAATCGAACGCGTGCAGGCCGAGCATATCGACTATGTCACGGATGACATTGCCGGCTTCCTGACCGATCTGTCGGCGTCGCTCTGACCCGCCATCATCGGCACCCTACCGAATAATACCGAATTAGTCGTCTTGCCCGCTTGGCGAAGAGGCCCGCGCGTTGCATTGTCGGCCCCTCGGGCCGCTCCGGCTTTCCCGCAGGGCGGCTATACCGCATGGGGTTGCATCATGCCCTTATTTCAGCCCGGTCTGACGGGCATCCTCATTCGTATCCCGCTCCTGCGGACTTTGCTCATCGCCATCTTCGCCAGCGGCGGCATCTTCCTGCTGGCGGGCGGAGCACAGGCAGCCGTGCGGGGTTATGCCACCGCCAATGTCAATCTGCGTGCCGGCCCCGGCACCCAATATCCCGCCGTCACCACATTGCGGCCGGGCGAAGCCGTGCTCATTCATGGCTGCCTCAGCGATCGGTCCTGGTGCGACATTTCCGTGCGTGGCGAGCGGGGATGGTCGGCGAACAAATATCTGTCGGCCGCCGCGAACCGCAATGTCGGCATCGGTGCGCTGGCGATCCCTGCCATCGTCTTCAGCTATGCCTATTGGGACCGCTATTATGCGCGCCGTCCCTGGTACAACACCTGGTGGGGCCATGGTCGGCCACGGCCGCCGTATCACGGGCCGGGCTGGCGCCCACGTCCCCCCGTCATCGGTCCGCCCGGAACGCGCCCTCCGGTGGTCCGCCCGCCAGGCGTTCGCCCGCCCGGCGTGAGGCCTCCCCATCATGGCGGCCCGCGACCGAAGCCGGTCTTCCGTCCCGGCCGGCCGGGAAGGCCGATCGGCAGCACACGGCCGATCATTCCGCAATGAGCCGGGCAAGGGCTACCTGAGCGGCCTTGTTATCGTCGCGGCCGCGAAAAACCGTCACGCATCCGCGTCGACACAGGCGCGTATGCCCTCGCGATAGGTCGGATAGCGCAGGGTGTAGCCAAGCTCCTCGCGAACCCGGCGGTTCGAGACACGCTTGTTCTCGCCATAGAAGGAGCGGGCCATCGGCGTCATCTGCGCCTCGTCGTAAGCGATCTCGGCCGGCGGCGTCAGGCCGAGCAATTCGGCCGCATAGGTGACCACGTCCTGGGGCGGCGCCGGCTCATTGTCGGTGACGTTGAAGGCCGGCCCCGCCAACGGCTTTTCCATGCCGGCGGCGACGGCGCCGGCGATGTCCTCGACATGGATACGGTTGAACACCTGCCCCGGCTTGACGATGCGCCGGGCGGTGCCGCGCTTCAGATTGACGACGGCGTTGCGTCCCGGCCCGTAAATGCCGGCCAGCCGGAAAAGCTGCACGGGCACGGCCTTGCCGCGGCCGAGCTCGAGCCATTCCTTCTCGACATCCACCCTCATGGCGTTGCGTGCCATGGTCGGGCGCAAAGGTGCGGCCTCATCGATCCACGCGCCGCCGGCATCGCCATAGACCCCGACGGTGGAGAGATAGCCGATCCATTGCAGCTTCGGCGCCTGCCGCAGGGCGGC
This sequence comes from Labrys sp. LIt4, assembly GCF_017813775.1. Lineage (NCBI taxonomy): Bacteria > Pseudomonadati > Pseudomonadota > Alphaproteobacteria > Hyphomicrobiales > Xanthobacteraceae > Labrys > Labrys sp. LIt4. Next base: position 159,525 of record NZ_JAGIPY010000001.1, on the reverse strand, counting down.
AGCGAAATGCCGCAAGACGGGATCGCCGTCATCGTCGGGGGCGATGGAGGTAAGAATGTGAGTCGCTTCGGCAATCGCCGTTTCGACGGCCGGCGAGCCGGCAAGGCCGTCATAGGCCAGCCGCGTCACACCAGGCAGATCCGGCAGCTTTTCGTGGGGCGCCGTCGAGCGGAAAGTGCCGGTGATCCTGGCGAAGCGCTCGCCGTAGCGGGCAGCGAAATGCGAGGCGGTGTAGCCGAGGCCGAAAATCAGAAGATTCATGGACTTTCCCGGGAGCGCGGACTTCTCGGCGACATTCAGACATGTCGCGATATCCGCTCTTCCTCTCTTCGCAGATGCCGTGTTTCCAGGAACGGACTGGAAGTCCGCGCTCCCAGGCTTACTGTCCGAGCCCGTCGAAGAAATCGCGGACCTTGGCGAAGAAGCCGGCGCTTTCGGGCTGGGTCTCCTTCGAGGATTGCGCGTCGAACTCGGCCAGCAATTCACGCTGGCGGCGCGTGAGATTCTTGGGCGTCTCGACGAAGAGCTGCACATACATGTCGCCATGCTCGCGCGAGCGCAGCACCGGCATGCCCTTGCCGCGCAGGCGTACCTGCCGGCCGGTCTGCGTGCCCTCGGGCACCGCCACCTTGGCCTTGCCGCCATCGACAGTCGGCACCTGGAATTCGCCGCCGAGAGCCGCCGTCACCATCGAGATCGGCACCCGGCAATGCAGGTCCGCGCCGTCGCGCTGGAAGAACTCGTGGGGGGCCAGCGACAGAAAAATGTAGAGATCGCCCGACGGCCCGCCGCGCGCGCCGGCCTCGCCTTCATTGGCGAGGCGGATGCGCGTGCCGTCCTCGACGCCGGCCGGAATGTTGACCGAGAGGGTGCGCTCGCGCGTGGTGCGGCCGGCGCCGCCGCAGGAGGGACAGGGATTGTCGATGACCTCGCCGCGGCCCTGGCAGGTCGGGCAGGTGCGCTCGATCGAGAAGAAGCCCTGGGTGGCGCGCACGCGGCCATGGCCGGCGCAGGTTCCGCAGGTCTTGGGCTTGGAGCCGGCCTTGGCGCCGGAACCGGAACAGGCGTCGCAGGTGACGGATGTCGGGATCTTGATGGTGGCGGTCTTGCCGTTGAAGGCCTCCTCCAGCGTGATCTCCATGTTGTAGCGCAGATCCGCGCCGCGCTCGCGCCCGCCCGAATTGCTGCGCCCGCGCCCGCGCCCGGCCAGATCCTCGAAGATGTCGTTGAAGATGTCGGAGAAGGAACCGAAGCCTCCGCCCCCGCCAAAGCCGCCTCCGCCGCCGCCCATGCCGCCCTGCTCGAAAGCGGCATGGCCGAAGCGGTCATAGGCCGCGCGCTTTTGCGGGTCCTTCAGGGCTTCATAGGCCTCGTTCACTTCCTTGAACTTGGCCTCCGCTTCCTTGTCGCCGGCATTGCGGTCCGGGTGATGCTTCATGGCCTGCTTGCGGAAAGCAGCCTTGAGTTCGACGTCGGTTACTTCGCGAGTAACCTCGAGCACTTCGTAATAGTCACGCTTGGCCATCGGAATCGCTCAAAGCATCCCAGCGAAAGCGTCTTGCGAACGGCGGCAACGCGCCGGCGCTCACAAGACGTGTTGAAACAACCAGTTCGAGCGAAGGGTGCTTCCGCTTGAATGCACCTTGCTCCTGAAGGTGTGCGAAAGCCCCCGCCATACCCGGCACGAACCGCGAGGGTTCGCGCCGTTTGGCGAGGGCTCACACACGATCGTCAGAGATTACGCACGCTTCTTGTCGTCGTCGACTTCCTCGAAGTCGGCGTCAACAACATCGTCATTCTTCGTGCCGGCCTCGCCCTCCGCCGCGCCGGCCGCCTGCTGCTGCTGATACAGGGCCTCGCCCAGCTTCATGGCAGCCTGCTGCAGGTCGTTGGTGCGGGTCCTGATCAGCTCGGCATCCTCGCCTTCCAGCGCGGACTTCAGAGCGGTGACCGCGGACTCGACGGTCGACTTGTCGGCCTCGGAGATCTTGTCGCCAAGCTCCTTGATCGACTTCTCGGCCTGGTGCACCGCCGCATCCGCATGGTTGCGGACCTCGACGAGCTCACGCCGCTTCTTGTCTTCCTCGGCGTTGGCCTGGGCGTCCTTGACCATCTTCTCGATGTCGGCATCGGAAAGACCGCCGGAAGCCTGGATGCGGATCTGCTGCTCCTTGCCGGTCGCCTTGTCCTTGGCCGAGACATTGACGATGCCGTTGGCATCGATGTCGAAGGTCACCTCGATCTGCGGCATGCCGCGGGGCGCCGGCGGAATGCCGACGAGATCGAACTGGCCGAGAGCCTTGTTGTCGGCCGCCATTTCGCGCTCACCCTGGAAGACGCGGATGGTCACGGCCGTCTGGCCGTCCTCGGCGGTCGAGAAGGTCTGGCTCTTCTTGGTCGGGATCGTGGTGTTGCGCTCGATCAGACGGGTGAAGATGCCGCCCAGCGTCTCGATGCCCAGCGACAGCGGCGTCACGTCGAGCAGCAGCACGTCCTTGACGTCGCCCTGCAGCACGCCGGCCTGGACGGCGGCGCCGATGGCCACGACTTCGTCCGGGTTGACGCCCTTATGGGGTTCCTTGCCGAAGAACTGCTTCACGACTTCCTGGATCTTGGGCATGCGGGTCATGCCGCCGACCAGCACCACCTCGTCGATCTGGCCAGCGGCCAGGCCGGCATCCTTCAAGGCCTTGCGGCATGGCTCGACCGTGCGCTGAACGAGATCGTCGACCAGGCTCTCGAACTTGGAGCGCGAGAGCTTGAGCGCCAGATGCTTCGGACCCGAAGCGTCGGCGGTGATGTAGGGCAGGTTGATCTCGGTCTGGGCGGTCGAGGACAGCTCGATCTTGGCCTTTTCAGCCGCTTCCTTCAGGCGCTGGAGAGCGAGCTTGTCCTTCCTGAGGTCGATGCCCTGCTCGCGCTTGAACTCATCCGCCAGATATTCGACCAGGCGCATGTCGAAGTCCTCGCCGCCGAGGAAGGTGTCGCCATTGGTGGACTTCACCTCGAACACGCCGTCGCCGATCTCCAGGATCGAGACGTCGAAAGTGCCGCCGCCGAGGTCATAGACCGCGATGGTGCCGGCCTTCTTCTTGTCGAGACCGTAAGCCAGCGCAGCCGCCGTCGGCTCGTTGATGATACGCAGCACTTCCAGGCCGGCGATCTTGCCGGCATCCTTGGTGGCCTGGCGCTGGGCGTCGTTGAAGTAGGCGGGAACCGTGATGACGGCCTGCGTCACCGGCTGACCCAGATGAGCCTCGGCCGTTTCCTTCATCTTCTGAAGGGTGAAAGCGGAAATCTGCGACGGGGAGTAGGACTTGCCGTCCGCCTCGACCCAGGCATCGCCATTGTTGGCCTTCACGATCTTGTAGGGCACCAGGCCGATGTCCTTCTTGGTCATCGGATCGTCATAGGTGCGGCCGATCAGGCGCTTGATCGCAAAAAAGGTGCGCTCGGGATTGGTCACAGCCTGGCGCTTGGCCGGCTGGCCGACGAGACGCTCGCCATCGTCGGTGAAGGCGACGATGGAGGGCGTGGTGCGCATGCCCTCGGAATTTTCGATGACACGGGCGCTCGTGCCTTCCATGACGGCCACGCACGAATTGGTGGTGCCGAGGTCGATACCAATAACTTTAGCCATAGTTCTCATCCTTCCTATTCAGCAGACCGGCGCGCCCCGAAGCAGCAGCGCCTAGGCCGGGAAAGCCCTCAGGAACCCGGCCGGTCCCTATCGGAAACTCCATGACTGCGTTGAGATTAATCACGGGTTCGGCGGGTATATAAGGGGGGCTTTCACGGGCCGCAAGGCGCGAAAGCTGCCTGTCCGCTAAGGAATTTGCGTCTTCGTCACAATTCTTGGACGAAGTGCCGACCGTCTCCGGCCGAGGCAAGCCAACAGGCGATATAGCGATACATCAGCCAGCATCCGCGGTCACTCGATTTTACCGCCGTCCCTGACCATGGCGTAGCGCAAAAACCGGCTTGACCATAACAGTTTTGTTATATAATAAATTCGTTATCAAGGAGGCGCAGCCGCGATGCCGGACCTCGATTACACCTTTGCCGCCCTGTCCGATCCGACCCGCCGGGCCATCCTCAGCCGCCTGGCACTCGGGGAAGCGACGGTGATGCAGCTGGCGGAGCCCTTCGCGATGACGCAGCCCGCCATCTCGCGCCATCTCAAGGTTCTCGAAGGCGCCGGACTGATCGTCCGCCGCGCGGAGGGAACGAGACGGCCCTGCCGGCTTGCCCCGGAAGGCATCGCAGCCATCGACCAATGGCTAGGCATGCTGCGCGAGGCCCTGGCCCGCAACTACGAACGGCTGGACGCACTCCTGGCCCAAGGCCTGCCTGAAAAAGAAGAGGAAAGCCCATGACCAAGCTCACGATCCGAACCGAAGGCGAAACCCACGTCGTGGTGACCCGGCGCTTCGCCGCCCCGCCCGAGGCGGTCTATCGCGCCCACACCGAACCCAAGCTCATCCAGCAATGGATGCTGGGGCCGGACGGCTACACCATGCCGGTCTGCATCAGCGAGGCCCGGCCCGGCGGCAAAATCCGCTTCGAGTGGCAGGACGCCTCGGGGAGCGGCGGCTTCTACCTGACAGGCGAATATGTCGAACTCGAACCCTATAGCCGCATCGTGCATGTCGAGCGCATGCATCTGCCCGACCCCACGCCGGACAACCATGTCGAGACCCGCCTGGAGGCGGACGGCGCAGGCACGCTGATGACCCTGCGCATGACCCTCCCCAGCGCCGCAGTGCGCGAACAGATGCTGGCAACCGGCATGGAACATGGCATGGAAGCCAGCTATGTCCGGCTCGAGGGTATTTTGTGAGGATCGATGCTGACCTTAAGGGTCGGGCGAGATGAAGGCTTCGATGCGAGAGCGCGACATTCGCCGCTCCCTCCTCAATCCACCAACTGGCCCACGATCATGTGCGCCGTCGAGGCATTTAGGGCCATGGGGATGTCGTAGACCAGCGCCAGCCGGGTCAGCGCCTTGACGTCGACATCGTGCGGCAGGGGCGAGAGCGGATCGACGAAGAAGAACAGGCCATGCACCTGCCCCTCGGCGATCAGGGCGCCGATCTGCTGGTCGCCGCCGAGCGGGCCGCTCTTGAGCGGCGTCAGCGACAATTCCGGACAGGCGGCCAGCACGCGCCCGCCGGTCGTGCCGGTGGCGACGAGATTGAAGCGGGCCAGAATGGTCCGGTGCGTGCGCGCGAACTCGACCATTTCGTCCTTTTTCAGATCATGCGCGACGAGCGCCAGAGTGCGCCGGACCAGCTTTGCCATCTCATACCCTCATTTCCAACCGGCGTTTCCCACCTGATTCCATGTGAAAATCAGGGGCAACCGCACAACGCCTCTTCTCAATAGCGCAATCGGCATGCCATGTTGACCATAAGGTCTGCACGGGAAGCCTTTCCCGCGCGGCCCCATCCAAGAGCGAGAACGAGCGCGGGAGAGCGTGATGAAATCGACCCTTCTTGGCCTGGCTGTCCTGCTGGCGGCCGGCACTGCGGGATTTGGCGCGGCACAGGCTGCCGACAAGCCTGGCCCGGCGGTCATCTATGACCTCGGCGGCAAATTCGACAAGTCCTTCAACGAGGGAGCCTATAACGGCGCCGAGCGCTGGAAGAAGGAAAGCGGCAAGACCTATCGCGACTTCGAAATCACCAATGCGTCCCAGCGCGAACAGGCGCTGCGCCGCTTCGCCAAGGACGGCAACGATCCCATCATCGTGATGGGCTTTGCCTATGAGGACGTGCTGGCGAAGGTGGCCAAGGCCTATCCGAAGGTGCATTTCGGCATCGTTGACAGCGTCGTCGACCTGCCCAACGTCGCCTCCTATGTCTACCGCGCCGACGAAGGCTCCTATCTCGCCGGCTATCTCGCCGCCAAGACCACCAAGACGGGCACGATCGGCTTCATCGGCGGCATGGACGTGCCCCTCATCCGCAATTTCGGCTGCGGCTATGTCCAGGGTGCCAAGGCCGCCAATCCGCAGATCAAGGTCATCCAGAACATGACCGGCACCACGCCCGCCGCCTGGAACGACCCCGGCCGCGGCGCGGAACTCACCAAGGCGCAGATCTCGCAGGGCGCCGACATCGTCTATGCCGCCGCCGGCCAGACGGGCCTGGGCGTGCTGCAGGCGGCTGCCGACGGCGGCAAGCTCGGCATCGGCGTCGATTCCAATCAGAACGGCCTGCATCCCGGCAAGGTGCTGACCTCGGTGCTCAAGCGGGTGGACGAGGCGATCTATCAGGGCTTCAAGGACGGCGAGGAAGGCAAGTTCAAGGCCGGCACCCACGTGCTCGGCATCAAGGACAGCGGCGTGGCCCTGGCCATGGACGACAACAACAAGCCCCTGGTCACCGACGCCAACAAGGCCGCCATCGAGGCGGTGACCAAGGACATCGCCGACGGCAAAGTGGTGGTGCACAACTACGAGAAGGACAATGTCTGCCCGGTGAACTGAGCAGGCTTCAAACCGTTTTTCGTAGCCCGAAAGGCGGGTCCCCGGATTTGGTGCCGTTTACTTAAAGCGTCTTCGAGTTTGCACGACCTTTGTCATTGCCGGGCTTGCCCCGGCAATCCAGCTCCCCGACCGGTTGCGCGTGGGGTTCCTGGATAGCCGGATCAAGCCGGGCTAGGGCAATTCGGAGTGTTTCTCCTCAAGTGAACTGCACTGGCTCCGTGGAGCTGCCTTTCGTCGACACTCTGCCGTCTTCGCCGGTCCGGGATCGGCCCCTATTGCTCCCGCGAGGCTCCCTTTGGCAACTGCCCTCGAACTGAAGCAAATCGACAAGCGTTTCGGCCCCGTCCACGCCAACAAGGCGATCGACCTCGTGGTCGAGAGAGGCACCATCCACGGCATCATCGGCGAGAACGGCGCCGGCAAATCCACGCTGATGTCGATCATCTACGGCTTCTACGAGGCCGACAGCGGCGAAATCCACGTCAACGGCGCCGCGAAGGCGATCCGCTCCTCCCAGGATGCCATCGATGCCGGCATCGGCATGGTCCACCAGCACTTCATGCTAGTGGACCCGTTCACGGTCCTGGAAAACGTCATGCTCGGCGCCGAGGGCGGCAGCCTGCTGGCAAAAGGGCGCGAGCATGCCCGCGCCGAACTGGCACGGCTGGAAAAGAGCTATCGCCTGGAGGTCGATCCGGATGCCGTGGTGGGCGAACTGCCCGTCGGCGCCCAGCAGCGGGTCGAGATCCTAAAGGCGCTCTATCGCGGCGCCGACATCCTCATCCTGGACGAGCCGACCGGTGTGCTCACTCCGGCCGAGGCCGACCAGCTCTTCGAAATCCTCAAGGTCCTGCGCGAACAGGGCAAGACCATCCTCTTGATCACCCACAAGCTGCGCGAGATCATGGCGATCACCGACCGCGTCTCCGTGATGCGGCGCGGCGAGATGGTAGCCACCGTCGATACCCCCAAGACCAATCCCACCGAGCTTGCCGAATTGATGGTGGGGCGCCGCGTGCTGCTGCGCGTCGACAAGGCAGAGGCCAAGCCTGGCGACGTCATCCTCGAGGTGAAGAACCTTACCGTGAAGGATGAAAAGGGCATTACCCGCGTCGACGACGTCTCTTTCACGGTGCGCGCCGGCGAGATCGTCGGCGTCGCGGGTGTGGCCGGCAACGGCCAGTCGGAGCTGCTGGAAGCCATTGCCGGCATCCGGCCGGTCTTTTCCGGCGAGATCAGGCTGCGGGGCAGCAATGCCGCTGCCGCGGACCCGGCGGAGCTGCGAGAGCTCGGGCTGGCCCATGTGCCCGAAGACCGCATGAAGATGGGCCTGGTCAAGCCCTTCGCCGCCTATGAAAGCGCGATCCTGGGCTATCAGAAGGACCGCAAGCTCGGCAGCGGCCCCTTCCTCAATTACCGGCGCATCATCGCCGACCTCACCGACAAGATGGAACGTTTCGACGTGCGTCCGCGCGACCCGAAACTGAAGACGGCCAATTTCTCGGGCGGCAATGCCCAGAAGATCGTGCTGGCCCGCGAGATGGAGCGCGACCCGGCCCTGCTGATCGTGGGGCAGCCGACGCGCGGTGTCGACATCGGCGCCATCGAATTCATTCACCGCCGCCTGATCGGCATGCGCGATGCCGGCAAGGGCATCCTGGTGGTCTCGGTCGAGCTCGATGAAATCATGGGCCTCAGCGACCGCATCCTGGTGATGTGCGGCGGGCGCATCACCGGCGAGTGCCTGGCCAAGGACGCCACGGAGAACGGCCTCGGCCTCCTGATGGCGGGTGTTTCGGGAGAGGCGGCATGAGCGGACAGACCACCACTGCCGGCGCCCTTCTGGGGGCGATCTTCTCCGGGCGCAGCGGCGCCAGCCTCGTCACCCTGCCCTGGTGGGCCGACACCATCATCCTGCCTCTGCTCAACGTCTTGGTGGCCTTCATCGTCTCCGGCATCGCGGTGTGGATCATCGTCGGCGCCGACCCCCTGACGGTCGGCGTCACCATGATCGGCGGCGCGTTCGGCGACGCCAACGCCCTGGGCACCACTCTCTATTACGCCACCACCTTCATCTTCGCCGGCCTTGCGGTGGCAGTCGCCTTCCACGCCGGCCTGTTCAATATCGGCGCGGACGGCCAGGGCCAGATCGCCGGCATCGGCATCGCCTGGGCCTGCCTGCATCTGAGCGGCCTGCCCTGGTTCCTCGCCATCCCGCTCGGCATGGTCGCCGGCATGGTCTTCGGCGCCGCCTGGGCTTTCATTCCCGGCTATCTCCAGGCCAAGCGCGGCAGCCACGTCGTCATCACCACCATCATGTTCAACTATATCGCCACCGCGCTGGTGCAGTATCTGCTGGTGAATGTGATGATGAAGCCGGGTTCCGGCGAGCCGAGGTCCGAACTCTTCCCCGATTCGACGGGCATGCCGTTGGTCAGCGACATCCTGGCCGGCATGGGCATCGAGCTCGACCTCACCCTCGTCAATCTCGCCTTCCCGATCGCCCTGATCGCAGCCGTGCTGGTCTGGGCCCTGATCTGGCGCACGCGGCTCGGCTATGCGATGCGCACCGTCGGCCACAACCAGACGGCCGCCGTCTATGCCGGCATTTCACCCGCGAAAATCATCGTCGTCGCCATGCTGATCTCGGGAGGCCTGGCTGGCTTGATGGGCGCCAATGTGCTTATGGGCGAACAGCACCGCATGATCATCGACTATACCGCCGGCGCCGGCTTCATCGGCATCGCGGTTTCGCTGATGGGACGTTCCCATCCGGCCGGCATCGTGCTCGCCTCCATCCTGTTCGGCGCGCTGATCCAGGGCGGGCAGGAGCTCTCCTTCGAAAACCCCGTCTTCGACAAGAACATGATCGTGATGATCCAGGGCATCATCATTCTCTTCGTCGGCGCGCTCGAGACCATGTTCCGCCCGCAGCTCGCCGCCCTGTTCCGAGTGTTCACCCCCGCCGGCAAGGGAGCATGACGCCATGGATAACGTGATCATGCTCGCCAGCGTGGCGGCCGCTGCCATCCGCATTTCCACGCCCTATCTGCTCTGCGCGCTCGCCGGCCTCTATTCGGAACGTTCGGGCATCGTCGATATCGGCCTCGAAGGCAAGATGCTGGTGGGCGCCTTCGCCGCCGCAGTCACCGCGGCGACCTATGGGTCGGCCTGGCTCGGCCTGATGGCCGCCATCATCGTCTCCATCGGCTTTGCGCTGCTGCACGGCATCGCCTCCATCCGCTATCGCGGCAACCAGATCGTCTCCGGCGTCGCCATCAACATCCTGGCGCTCGGCTTGACCGCCTTCATCGGCAATGCCTGGTATGGCGAGGGCGGCCGCACGCCCAGCCTCAGCGGCGATGGCCGTTTCCAACCGATCGCGCTGCCGGGAGCGGAGGCGATCAAGGGCGTGCCGGTGATCGGCGAACTCTATGCCGACGTGCTCTCCGGCCATTCGGTCCTGGTCTATTTCGCCTTCATCTGCGTGCCGGTAACGGCCTGGGTCCTCTACAAGACCCGTTTCGGCCTGCGCCTGCGCGCCGTCGGCGAGAACCCGCAGGCCGTCGACACCGCTGGCATCTCGGTGGCCTGGCTGCGCTACCGGGCCGTGTTGATCTGCGGCCTGCTGACCGGCATCGCTGGCGCCTATCTCTCCACGGCCGACTCGGCCGCCTTCGTCTCCAACATGACCGGCGGGCGCGGCTATATGGGCCTGGCCGCCCTGATCTTCGCCAAATGGCGGCCCTGGCCCGCACTCGGCGCCTGCCTGCTCTTCGGCCTGCTCGACGCCATCTCGATCCGCATGGGCTCGGGCTTCGTCGTCGGGGGCATTGTGGTGCCCTCGGAGCTGATCTCGGCGCTGCCCTTCATTCTCACCGTGCTGATGCTGGCCGGCTTCGTCGGTGCGGCGACCCCGCCCAAGGCCGCGGGTATCCCCTACCTCAAGGAACGCTGATGGACGCGCTCGCCGATCTGTTCGAAGCCGCCAGGGCCGTGCGCGAGAAGGCGCACGCGCCCTATTCGCGCTTCAAGGTGGGAGCGGCCATCCGCGGCCGTTCGGGCCGGATCTATGCCGGCTGCAATGTCGAGAACGCCGCCTATCCCGTCGGGGCCTGCGCCGAGGGCGGCGCCATCTCGGCCATGGTGGCGGATGGCGAGACGGGAATCGCCGAAATCCTGGTGCTGGGCTGGACCGATGCCCATCCCGACGCGCCGGGCCTGACCACGCCCTGCGGGGGCTGCCGCCAGCGCATCCGCGAATTCGCTGCGCCGTCGACCCCCATTCACGTCGCCGGTCCCGAAGGCGTCCGCCGCAGTTTCACACTCGACGAATTGCTGCCCGAGAGCTTCGGCCCTGAAAATCTGGAATAGCCTCTCATACCAATAGTCGCGATGTTTGACTCAGGCGTCATTGCTTCGCTGCGCTCGCAATGACGGTGCTCGATCGGTCAAGCATCAATACCGTCGGTATCAGATCGACACCAGATCGAGGAAGCTGGCGAACAGCAGCACGACGGTGGCGATGGCGAGCGTCAGCCCCACCCAGAACTGAGCCCTGTCTTCGGCGGAAATGCCGCCCTTGAGTACCATGTGCATACGCTCGATCATCACCGACCACCTCGAAACGGGGGTCATGATGAGAGTGCGGCAGGTGCTCGGGCGTTAACGCGGCGCGATTTCGCCACGCCGTCTGGAATCATGGTTGAGAAGAGGTGAGTAAGCCTCCGGGCGCCCGCTCACCCGAAACTACAGAAACGACTTTCCGGCTCCCTGCCAATCCAGCCTGAGGTGCTCCGCCACGCTGGCGGCCATGTCGGCGAAGCTGTCGCGCCGGCCGATCGGTCCCGTACGCTTGCCGAGACGCGCCAGCACCGGCACGAATTCGCGCGTGTGGTCCGTTCCCGTCCAGGACGGGTCGCAGCCATGGTCGGCCGTGATGATCAGCAGGTCATCCTCGGCCAGCCGGGAGAGAATCTGCGGGAGGCGCATGTCGAATTGCTCCAGGGCGCCGGCATAGCCGGGAATATCGCGGCGATGGCCGTAGAGCGTGTCGAAATCGACATAATTGGCAAAGAGCAGTCCACCATCGGGCAGGCGCCCCATGGCCTCCAGCGTGCGGTCGATCAGGGCGTCGTTGCTCGGGCCCTTGACGACCTCGCCGGTGCCGCGATGCGCGAAGATGTCGCCGATCTTGCCGATGGTGATGATGCCGCGCCCGGCGCGTTCGGCCACGTCGAGCAGCGTATCGGCCGACGGCGGCACGGCATAGTCGCGCCGGTTGGCGGTGCGGGTGAAACCGCTGGCGGCGTCGCCGACGAAAGGCCGCGCGATCACCCGGCCGATATTGAGATGGTCGACATGGCGGCGGGCGATCTCGCAGAGGGACAGCAATCTCTCCAGACCGAACGCCTCCTCATGGGCGGCGATCTGCAGCACGCTGTCGGTGGAGGTGTAGAAGATCGGCTTGCCGGTCTCGATGCTCTCTGCACCGAGCTCGGCGATGATCTCCGTCCCCGAGGCATGGCGCTGGCCGAGCACGCCGGCAAGCCCGGCCTCCTTGACGATGGCGGTGATCAGCTTGGGAGGAAAACAGGGGACCTCCTTCGGGAAATAGCCCCAGTCGAACGGCACGGGATAGCCGGCGATTTCCCAATGGCCGGAGGGCGTGTCCTTGCCCTTGGAAGTCTCGGCCGCATAGCCCCACAGGCCCTCGGCGACGCCGCCTTCCAGGCCGGGCGGCAGCGTACCCGTCGCCGCCTGCGCCGCGGCGCCGAGGCCGAGGCTCGTGAGCACGGGCAGGCGCAGGGGGCCGGTACGATGCTCGTTCTCGCCCGCCCGTCCCGCCGCGCAGGCCGCGGCGATATGGCCGAGCGTATCGGCCCCCGCATCGCCATAGCGTTCGGCATCGTCAGCCGAGCCGATGCCAAAGGAATCCATCACCAGGACGAGTGCGCGGGCCATCTCAGCTTCCTCCGATGCGTTCGAGTACCGGCGGCAGGGCTTCCCCGCCCTCTCCGATACGATAGGCCGCGCGCAGGCCGGCTTCCGCCGCCTCGGCCGCCGCGTCGCTGCGGGCATGTACGAAGGCGAGGGGGCGGTCGGGCCCGACCTCGGCACCGAGTTCCGCCAGGCCGGTGAGACCCACGGCATGGTCGATCGCATCCTGCGGGCGGGTGCGGCCACCGCCCAAGGCGACGACCACGAGGCCGACGGCCCTGGTATCAATGGCGCCGACCCGGCCCGCGGTCCCGGCAAAAACGGGCTTCACCACAGGGGCAGCCGGCAGATGGCGTTCGGGCTGCTCAAGGAAGTCGGCCGGGCCACCCAGCACCGCGATCATGCGGGCGAAGTGCTCGGCCGCCCGTCCGCTCGCCAAAGCCTGCTCGATGCGGGCCTGGCCCTCTGCGGTGTCCCGAGCCAGTTTGCCGAGCACCAGCATCTCGGCGCAGAGATCGACGGTGACCTCCAGCAGGCGCACGTCCCGATGCGCACCGGTGAGGAAATCCACCGCGTTGCGGACTTCCAGGGCATTGCCGGCGGCGCTGGCGAGAGGCTGGTCCATGGCAGTGATCAGCGCGGTGGTCGGCAATCCGGCGCCCGTGGCGACGGTCGCAATCGATTCGGCCAGTTCGCGCGAGCCCTCCAGGGTGGGCATGAAGGCGCCGGAACCCGTCTTCACGTCCATCACCAGGGCCTGCAGGCCCGCCGCGAGCTTCTTGGACAGGATCGAGGCGGTGATCAGCGGGATCGATTCGACCGTGGCCGTGACGTCGCGGATCGAATAGACGGTCTTGTCGGCGGGGGCGAGGTCGGCGGTCTGGCCGATGATGGCGGTGCCGGCCTCGCGTACGGCGCGGCGGAACAGGTCGAGATCAGGCTGGGTGGTGTAGCCGGGCACCGAATCGAGCTTGTCGAGCGTGCCGCCGGTATGGCCCAGGCCCCGCCCCGAAATCATCGGCACGAAGCCGCCGCAGGCAGCCACCAGCGGCCCGAGCATCAGGCTGACATTGTCGCCGACGCCGCCCGTCGAGTGCTTGTCCACCACCGGCCCCGGCAGGTCGAGGCTCCCCCAGTCGAGCACGCTGCCCGATTGGGTCATGGCCCGCGTCAGGGCGATGCGCTCATCCATCGCCATGCCACGGAAGAACACGGCCATGGCAAAGGCCGCGACCTGGGCATGGGTGACGCTGCCGGCGACCAGCCCCTGCACGAAACTCTCGATTTCAGCCGCGGATAAAGCCGCGCCATCGCGCTTCTTGCGGATGATTTCCTGGGGAAGAAGGGTCACGGAAAGGCTCCCTGGAGGCCCCGTCCCGCGCGGCCCCGGTTGATGGAGCCGGCGACGATAGCCTCCACGATCCGCGAAAGAAAGTCATGCGGAGGAAAGTGTGCGAGTAAACCGACGCCCCGGCGTCTCATGCCGGGCGACCAAAATGTGGCTTGGGTCATTGATGCCCTCATAGGCCTGTTCCCGCCGATCTGGCCAGCGCCCGGCAGGCGTGCCACAATTAATCCGGTGCTGCCGTGAATCCGGGGTGGGGCGATGATCCGGCGTTGCTTGATGCTGTTGTGTCTGTTCTGGCTGGCCGGAACCACCGCCGCGCTCGCCGACAAGCGCGTTGCCCTCGTCATCGGCAATGGCGACTATCGCACGCTCGGCCGCCTCGCCAATCCGGTCGCCGACGCCGATGCCATTGCCCGGCTGCTCGCCGGCGGCCCGCTCGGCTTCAAGGTGATCCGCGCCACCGACGCCGACCATGCCGCCATGCTCAAGGCGATGGCCGAGTTCGGCAACGAGGCTACCGACGCCGACATCGCGCTGGTGTTCTATGCCGGCCACGGCATGCAGGTCGACCAACGCAATTTCCTCATCCCCGCCGGCGCCGACATCAAAAGCCGCGTGGATCTCACCACGCAGACGGTCAGGCTCGACGATATCAGCGATATCCTCAGCGCCTCCGGCGCCAAGGCCAAGATCCTGCTGGTCGATGCCTGCCGCAACAATCCGCTGCCGGCGAGCGCAAGCCGCGGCGCCTCGCGCGGCCTTGCCCGGCTCGATGCCGCCACCACCGGCACACTGGTCGCCTTCGCCACCGGCCCCAACGCCGTCGCCGATGACGGGGACGGCGGCCACTCTCCCTTCGCAGCCGCCCTGCTGAAGCGGTTGCCGGAGCCCGGCATCGAAATTCGCCGCATGCTCGCTTTGGTGCGCCAGGACGTTCATGCCGCCACCAGCCAGCGTCAGACACCGTGGGTCGACGAAGCCCTGCTCGGCGACCTCTATCTGTCGGGCAGCGCCATATCCACGTCGGAGCCCATCGCCACGCAGCAGCCTCCCCTGGCGCCGGGAAGCCCGGTCCCCGACAGGGCGGACCTGGCCGCCTGCAGCGATCTCGGCACCGATCCCACACCGATCAAGCTCGAGGCCTATCTCGACAATTTTCCGAAGGGCTATTGCGCCGCCTCGGTGCGCCGGCGGTTGGAAGCCATGGCCAAACCGGGCGGCACGCCGGCAGCGATCCCGGCCTCGCAAGCGCCCGCACCGGCC
Source organism: Labrys sp. LIt4 (assembly GCF_017813775.1). Classification (NCBI taxonomy): domain Bacteria; kingdom Pseudomonadati; phylum Pseudomonadota; class Alphaproteobacteria; order Hyphomicrobiales; family Xanthobacteraceae; genus Labrys; species Labrys sp. LIt4. Next base: position 144,484 of record NZ_JAGIPY010000001.1, on the reverse strand, counting down.
AAAGCCGACCCGCCGCCCTATACGGTCTCGAGCTATTGGAATCACAATGGTTCGCGCGTGGCGCTATCGGCGAGCGAGGGCAACCGCCTGTTCTATTACGAGGCGCCCCGCCCTGGCCTGGCCGAGGCCGGGGTCCGTAAGGGAGCCCTGCTGTTCAAGGGAACGGCCACTGGCGGCGTCTATCGCGGCCAGGCCTATGTCTTCTCGCGCGAATGCGGGCCGATCTCCTATCCCGTCGAAGGTTCGGCGGCCGGGGAACCGCCGATCATCACTCTGCGCGGAAAGGCGCCGCGGCGCGCCAGGGATTGCGCTCAGACCGGCTGGCGCGACGATACGCTGGTATTCCGCTACGATTCGGCGGCGCGATAGCAGGCAAGGCCCTCCCGGCCAGCCCGTCGGTGGTCCGACAAGACCGCTTGAGTCCTTTTTAAGGGGGCAACATCGGCCCTGCGGCGCTCCCCCCGCTTTCGGCTGCGGGATTGCTATGTTAAGGGGAGGCCGTGGAGCGGACAGGCTCGCCTGCCCGGCCACACGGTTTTGACTGGTCGATGAGGACTGAGACGCAATGGCGGAACGCCGTTCGAGCTTTGAATATGAAGATCTCCTGGCCTGCGGGCGCGGCGAGATGTTCGGTCCCGGCAATGCGCAATTGCCCCTTCCCCCCATGCTGATGTTCGATCGCATCCCGGAAATCTCCGAGACCGGCGGTCCGCACGGCAAGGGCTGCGTACGCGCCACGCTCGACGTCAAACCGGACCTGTGGTTCTTCTCCTGCCACTTCCAGGGCGATCCGGTGATGCCGGGCTGCCTCGGCCTCGACGCCCTCTGGCAGATGACCGGCTTTTTCCTGGGCTGGCTCGGCCAGTCCGGTCGGGGCCGCGCCCTCGGTGTCGGCGAGGTCAAGTTCACCGACCAGGTGCTGCCCGGCGTCAAACAGGTCGAGTATGGCGTCGACCTCAAGCGGGTTTTCAAGGGTAAATTGATTCTCGGCATCGCGGACGGCTGGCTAAAGGCCGATGGCCGCACCATCTATGAGGCCAAGGATCTGCGCGTCGGCCTGTTCCAGGCCTGATTTCTGGTAGAAAGCCTGATTTCTGGCCATGCGCAGCGCCGGTTCGGCGCATTTTCGGACGTGCCCGCTTCGGCTCGCCTATTGCAATGCGCCTTGAAACATGCAGGGTGCGGCCCCGTTGACGCTCGACGCGCCGGCGGGGGCGATGCCTTGTTGGATCGTCCATGATCGGGCTCTGCCCGTTCGTGGGCAATGAGCATAATTTCCGAGCTTGCCCAAAACCGGGCCGCTTGCGAAATTCTGCGCAAGCGTTTTGCGATGAGGCGGAGTTGCCTCAAATCGCAAAGACGCGTCGAGCCAAAGAGCTAGAGCAGACCAGCGTTTCCCTCTAAACGCGCTTTGCTCTAGGGAACGCAGTGCCGGCCCGGCGGTCTCCTCGGAGAGGATCGTGGGTGGGTGACGAAACTGGAAGGGATCGCCATGAGACGTGTCGTCGTTACCGGCATGGGTATCGTGTCTTCGATCGGCAACTCGACGCAGGAGGTTCTCTCCAGCCTGCACGAGGCCAGATCCGGTATCACGCGCGCCGAGCAGTTCGCCCAATATGGCTTCCGCTCGCAGGTCTATGGTGCGCCCACGCTCGACCCAGCCTCGGTGGTCGATCGCCGCGCCATGCGCTTCCATGGCGGCGGCACCGCCTGGAACCATGTGGCCATGGAACAGGCCATCCTCGATTCCGGCCTCGAAGCCAACGAGGTCTCCAACGAGCGCACCGGCATCGTCATGGGGTCCGGCGGCCCCTCCACCCGCACCATCGTCGAGGCCGCAGACAAGGCGCGCGAGTCGGGCAGTTCCAAGAAGGTCGGCCCCTTCGCCGTGCCCAAGGCGATGTCTTCCACAGCCTCCGCCACGCTCTCGACCTGGTTCAAGATCAAGGGCATCAATTATTCGATCTCCTCGGCCTGCGCGACCTCGAACCATTGCATCGGCAATGCCTATGAGCAGATCCAGTACGGCAAGCAGGACGTGATGTTCGCCGGCGGCTGCGAGGAACTCGACTGGACGCTGGCCGTGCTGTTCGACGGCATGGGCGCCATGTCGTCGAAATACAACGACACCCCCTCCACGGCCTCCCGTCCCTACGACAAGAATCGCGACGGCTTCGTGATCTCCGCCGGCGCCGGCGTGCTGGTGCTGGAAGAATTGGAGCACGCCAAGGCCCGCGGCGCCCGCATCTATGGCGAGATCGCCGGCTACGGCGCGACTTCCGACGGTCATGACATGGTCGCCCCCTCGGGCGAGGGCGCCGAGCGCTGCATGCGCATGGCCCTGGCCAACATCAAGGCGCCGATCGACTACATCAACCCGCACGCCACCTCGACGCCGGCCGGTGATCCTCCCGAGATCGAGGCCATCCGCAAGGTGTTCGGCTCGGGCGACAAATGCCCGCCGATCGCCGCGACCAAAGCGCTGACCGGCCATTCGCAGGGCGCAACGGGCGTGCAGGAAGCAATTTATTCACTCCTCATGATGAATAATGGCTTCATCTGCGAGAGCGCGCATATCGAGGAGTTGGATCCGGCCTTTGCTGACATGCCGATCGTCCGCAAGCGTATCGACAATGCCAAGCTCAGCCATGTGCTGTCCAACTCCTTCGGATTCGGCGGCACCAACGCGGCCCTGGTCTTCAAGCGCCTCGACGCCTGAGATCAGTTTCCGCCTGTTCCGGCCGGAATATCGCGTAACAAAGAGACAGATAAAGTGATCCAGGAACCAAGCAAAACCCCGGATACTTTGTCGAAACGTGGTAAAGAGGCGGAAATGCGGGCTGATCGGCCGATTCTGGTCGTATTGCGCCTGAAACGCTTTACGGTTTGACGAGATCGCGTCAAATCGCAAAGCGCGTCCCACCAAGGAGCCAGAGCAAAGCAGCGTTCATGCCAGACGCTTTGCTCCGGTCACCGATGACCAGGATTTGGAGTTGCAGGCCATGACAGGGCTCATGCAAGGTAAGCGCGGTCTGATCATGGGCGTGGCCAATGATCATTCGATCGCCTGGGGTATCGCCAAGAGCCTCGCCGACCAAGGCGCCCAGTTGGCATTCACCTATCAGGGCGAGGCCCTGCGCAAGCGCGTGGAGCCGCTGGCCAACAGCGTCGGCTCCAGCCTGCTGGTGCCCTGCGACGTCGAGGATGTCGCCTCCGTCGACGGCGTCTTTGCCACGCTGGCACGGGAATGGGGCAAGATCGACTTCCTCGTCCACGCCATCGCCTATTCGGACAAGAGCGAGCTCAAGGGCCGCTACGCCGACACCACGCGCGACAATTTCACCAAGACCATGGTGATCTCCTGCTTCTCCTTCACCGAGATCGCCAAGCGCGCCGCCGACCTGATGCATGATGGCGGCTCGATCCTCACCCTCACCTATGGCGGCTCCACGCGGGTGATGCCGAACTACAATGTCATGGGTGTCGCCAAGGCCGCGCTGGAAGCCTCGGTACGCTATCTCGCCTCCGATTTCGGCCCGCAGGGCGTTCGCGTCAATGCGATCTCGGCCGGCCCGATCCGCACCCTCGCCGGCGCCGGCATTTCCGATGCCCGGCTGATGTTCAACTATCAGCGCGCCCATGCACCGCTGCGGCGCACGGTGAGCATCGAGGAGGTCGGCGGTTCGGCACTCTACCTGCTGTCGGATCTGTCCACCGGCGTCACCGGCGAAGTGCATTTCGTCGATTCCGGCTACAACATCATCTCGATGCCGCATCCGGATGCCCTCAAGGCCCAGGAAGCCGCCGAGGCGAGCGTGGCGACCAAGGCCGCCGCCGAGTAAGCGGGGGCGTTGGCGTCGGCCCTGAGAGGCGGGCACCTCCATCGACCTCTTTTTCGAGATATGGTGTTTTCAAGAGCGGACGAGGGCGTCCGCTCTTTTGGGAAATTGTGCGCCACAGGCCGCTGTGCAGCCCGTCATTCCGCCGCAATCGACACGACTCCACCGCCGATCATCGCCAGCACATTCGCGATGAGGCGATGCCCGATCTCCGGCCTGGTCATCACCGATTCCGGGTGGAACTGCACGGCGGCGAGAGGCAGGCTGGCATGCTCCACCGCCATGATGATGCCGTTGCCGTCGCGCGCGGTAACCCGGAGTTCCGCCGGCAGGACCTGCGGGTCGGCATGGATGGAGTGGTAGCGCCCCACCGAGAAGCTGCCGGGCAGGCCGGCAAAGAGCCTGCCTTCCTCGACCTCCACCCGCGAGGCCTTGCCATGCATGGGCCTGGGGAGCAGGTCGAGCCGACCACCGAAATATTCAACCATACCCTGCAGCCCGAGACAGACGCCGAAGACCGGCAGCCCGCGCTGCAAGGCAAGCTCCAGGGTTCGGTGCATGGCGAAATCCTCGGGCCGTCCGGGACCGGGCGAGAGCACGAGGAGGTCTACCGGCTCGCCATCCGCGAGCCTCTGCCGCGCCAAAGCCGGGCGCAGGGTCAGCACCTCGGCGCCCGCGGCACGGAAATAGCCGGCCAGCGTGTGCACGAAACTATCCTCGTGATCGACGAGCAGGAGACGCGGTCCGGAGCCGACCTTGCGGACCGGAGCCGTCGCTTGATCGGCCGTTGAGGTTCCCTCCTCCAGCACGGCCAGCATGGCGGAGGCTTTCAGCCGGGTTTCCGCCTCTTCTTCCCACGGGTCGCTGTCATGCAGCAAGGTGGCGCCGACGCGGACTTCCGCCACGCCGTCCTGCAGGCGGATGGTGCGCAGCGTCAGGCCGGTATTCAGGGCACCGTCGAAGCCGATCGAGCCGAAGGCCCCGCCATACCAGCGCCTGGCACTCTTTTCCTCGGCCTCGATATGGCGGATCGCGCCTCGCTTGGGCGCGCCCGTCACCGTCACGGCCCAGGCATGGCTGAGGAAGGCATCGAGAGCGTCATAGCCCGGCCGCAACAGCCCCTCGACATGGTCGACGGTATGGATCAGGCGCGAATAGAGCTCGATCTGGCGCCGGCCGATCACCTTGACGCTGCCGGGCTCGCAGATGCGCGACTTGTCGTTGCGGTCGACATCGGTGCACATGGTCAGTTCCGCCTCGTCCTTGGCGGAATTCAGGAGCTCGCGGATGCGCTCGGCATCCTCCAGCGCATCGGCGCCGCGGCGGATGGTGCCCGAGATCGGACAGGTCTCGACGCGCTGGCCCTCGACCCGCACGAACATCTCCGGCGAGGCCGCCACCAGGAACTCGCCCTCGCCGAGATTGATCAAGGCGCCGAAGGGCGAGGGATTCGCATTGGCAAGCCGGCGAAAGACCGCGCTCGGAGCGTCCGGGCAGGGTTTCGAAAGCAATTGCCCCAGCACCGCCTCGAACAGGTCGCCGCGCGCGAAGGCCGCTCTGGCCCGTTCGACCATGGCGGCATATTCCCCGGGTGCATGATCGCTCTCGGGTGGCAGGTCGGGACCGGAAAGCCGGCGATAGGGATGGGGCTCGGTGGCGCGGGGCAGGTTTCGGGTCGAACGCCCATCGACGCTGAAATCGTAGCTCAAGCGCTGCGCCCGCTGGCGGGCGTGGTCGACCACCACCAGCTCGTCGGGCAGATAGAGCACGAGGTCGCGCTGGTCGTCGGCCCGCGGCAATGTCAGGCTCATCGGCTCGAACTGGAAGACGAGATCGTAACCGAACGCACCATAGAGGCCGAGATAGGGCTCATCGGGCGCGGCAAAGAGCTCGATCACGACGCGGAGCAGCGAGAACAGGCTCGGCTGGCGGCTGCGCTCTTCCTCGGCAAACGCGCCTTCCGCCTCGCGTACCGCGCCTTCGAGACAGCCCTCGCTTTTGGCGAAAGCCTCCAAGAGGCCAAGCGGGCGCAGGCGCCTCTCGATCACCGGCACGAGGCAGGCGCCGCGCTGGTTGAGAGCCTCGATCCGAAAGCGCCGTCCCTTGCCGGTGATGACCAGCGGAGGATCGGCAAAGCCGATTTCTCCGCGCCGATAACGCCCCGGCACCTCGTAGCTGGAGGAGAACAGCAGGCCCCGCTGCCGGTCCAGGCGTTGAGCGAGGGCCGACATGTCATGGGGGTAGTCGAGATCCTGGCAGGCGCGATGGACGCGGATGCCGCCGGCCGTGTGGTAGATATGGTCCGTCATGGAGCCAACTCCGAGTTACGGCCGTCTCGGGTTGGGTGCTCCTGCGCTGATCTTCAAAAATCAAAAGCCGCCCCTCCCGGGACGGCCAGATGAGCAATGATCATGCGTGGCCGTCCGTGCTTAGACGGGCCACCACCAGCTTGCTGAGAAAGACGAAATGCGCATGAGGGGATGCTAACAGCCATACCCCGAGAGAACAATCCCCCACCGGAAAACGAAGAGACCATTTTTGTCTATTTTATCTACCATCTTTATGTATTAATGGAGCGAGGATCCGTTTGGGAGATATGCCGTGTCCCGCCCCGCTCTGCCGACCCGCCGCCGCTTCATTGCCGGCCTTGCCTCCCTCGCCGCAGGTGGCGTTGCCGCTGCTGGGATGGCCAGGGCCTCCGATAATCCATCCGAACTGCGCATCGACTACGCGACCTACAATCCGGTCGGCCTGCTGATCCGCGACAAGGGCTGGCTGGAGGAGGAGCTCAAGGCCGATGGCATCGCGGTGCGCTGGGTCCAATCCCTGGGCTCCAACAAAGCCCTCGAATTTCTCAATGCCGGCAGCATCGATTTCGGCTCGACGGCGGGGGCGGCCGCCCTGGTCGGCCGTATCAACGGCAATCCGATCAAATCCGTCCATGTCTATTCGCGCCCCGAATGGACGGCGCTGGTGACACGCCCCGACACCGGCATTGCCGCCATCGCCGATCTCAAGGACCGGCGCGTAGCGGCAACGCGCGGCACCGATCCTCACATCTTCCTCATCCGCGCGCTGGCTTCCGCCGGGCTGAAGGAAAAGGACATCACGCTCGTGCCGCTTCAGCATGGCGACGGCAAAGCCGCCCTGGTCCGCGGCGATGTCGACGCCTGGGCGGGGCTCGATCCGATCATGGCCAGCGCCGAAGTCGAAAACGGGGCCAGACTCTTCTTCCGCGATCCCGCCCTCAACAGCTGGGGCGTGTTGAATGTACGCGAAGCCTTTGCTGTGGCCCATCCCGAACTGGTGCGCCGCGTGCTGGCCGTCTATGAGAAGGGTCGCCGGCACGCCCTCGCCAACCCCGCCGATCTCAAGCAGAGCCTGATCACGGCCGCCAAGCTGCCGCATGCGGTGATCGAACGCCAGCTCACCCGTACGGACCTGTCGACCGGCACGATCGGAGACGCACAGCGGCAGACGCTGGTGGCCGCCGGGCAAGCCCTGCAGGGCGTCGGCGTGATCAAGGCCGAGCTCGACGTGCCCGCGGCGGTAGATGGGCTGATCGACCCGCGTTACGGCGCCCGGACACAGTAGGCCGGGCCATGACGGCATTCGAAAGCCCGGCCACACGCGAGGCGGTGACAGAACGGCCACCGGCGACCAGGCCCTCCCTTCGCCTCGCCCGGCCTTATGCCGGGCTGCTCCTGCCGCTGACCCTCGGCCTGGCATGGGAATATGCCGTCCATGCCGGCTGGAGCGACGGGCGGCTGCTGCCGCCGCCAAGCCGCATCGCTGCGACGCTGCTGGAGCTGGCACGCAATGGCGATCTGGCCACCCACATCCTCGCCACCCTGGCCCGTGTGGGAGCCGGCTTTTTCTTCGGCTCTGCCGCCGGCATCGTGCTCGGGGCTGCCGCGGGCTATTCGTCCCTGTTCCGCACCCTGGTCGACCCTACGCTGCAGGGTCTGCGCGCCATTCCGTCCCTCGCCTGGGTGCCGCTCTTCATCCTGTGGTTCGGCATTTTCGAGGAATCAAAGATCATTCTCATCGCTGCCGGCGTGTTCTTTCCGGTCTATCTCGGCGTCTCCAGCGCGATCCGCTCGGTCGATCGCAAGATCGTCGAGGTCGGCCAGGTCTTCCGGCTGAAGGGGCCGCAGCTGGTCCGGCGCATCCTACTGCCCGCCATCCTGCCACAGGTCGTCACGGCCCTGAGGGTTGGCCTCGGCCTCGGCTGGATGTTCGTGGTGGCCGCGGAGATCATGGGAGCCTCCGAAGGGCTCGGCTATCTGCTCGTCGATGGCCAGCAACTGGGCAAACCCGACGAGATCGTCGCCACCATCATCCTGTTCGCGTTGATCGGCAAGACGAGCGACATGTTCCTGGTTGCGCTCAGCCGCCCCTTCCTGCACCACGTAGACAGTTTCGCCAGCAAGGGCCGCTGATGCTGTCGCTACGCAGTCTCGACAAGATCTATGCCAACGGCACGCAGGCCCTGCGCGGTATCGACCTTTCGGTCGCACCCGGCCAGGCCGTCGCCATCATCGGCGGCTCGGGAAGCGGCAAAAGCACGCTTCTGCGCCTGATCGGCGGCCTGGAAACCGCGACCCGCGGGCAGGTGGAGATCGATGGCGTACCCGTCGCCGCCCCGGCCGAGACCGTTGGTTTCGTCTTCCAGGAACCGCGCCTGCTGCCCTGGCTGAATGTCGCCGGGAACGTCGCCTTCGGCCTGGCTGGCCTGCCTCGGCATGACCGCGACAGGCGGGTGGACGAGGTCCTCGCGCGCGTCGGTCTGGAGGGACAGGGCGAAAGATGGCCCAAGGAATTGTCCGGCGGCATGGCCCAGCGCGTCGCCATCGCCCGGACCTTGGCGGCACGGCCAAGCATTCTTCTCCTTGACGAACCCTTCTCCGCCCTCGACGCGCTGACCCGCGCCAGCCTGCAGGACCATGTCGCCAGGCTTTGGCTGGAGGACCGGCAGACGCTCCTCCTCGTCACGCATGATATCGAGGAGGCGCTGCTGCTCGCCGACCGCATCATCGTCCTCGCGCCGAGGCCAGGGCGCATCGAAGAGATGGTTACCGTCGACCTGCCCCGCCCGCGCGATCGCGATAACCCGGCCTTCGAACAGGCCAGGCGCGATTTGCGCAAGGCTCTCGATCGCTCCCTGCACGGCCAGAGCGTTTTGCGATCAGACGGGGTCACCTAGAATCGCAAAGACGCTTCAGAACAATGAGTTAGAGCAAATAAGCGTTCACGCTTGAACGCGCTTGCTCTAGGTCCCTGCCCACGGCATGGAGCCGCCCTATGCCGGAAGCCCACGGGGAACGACTGGCCCTCCAAAAGCAGAACGCGCCACCTTCAGGGAAGAAGGCGGCGCGTTCGGAATTCGTCGGGTGACGGCTGGCGGGGTTCAGGCAGCCTTGGCACCGTAGACCTGCTGGCGAGCGTGACGGATCATTTCCATGCGGTCGGCGCGCAGATCACGCAGATCGCGGTCGGACAGGCTGTTGATCTCATCGAGCAGGCGCAGGAACTCAGCCTGCTTGGCCATGCGGTCCTTAAAATAAGCAATGATGCTTGCGAAGATCATGATGACTACTCCTTTGTTATCAGGGAGTATCCACCTTCCTATGTTGCGGTGCAACATCCATCGTCGCAATGCCGAATTGCATAGCTCGCATGGCTAAAGGGGTGATTATGGCGAGTTCTTAACCAATCGGCTCAACACGTATGCAATATTGCATTCCTGACACAAATCCGCAATGCAATTGACATCTTCGCAGGCAGGCCATGCCGCGCCTTGCAGCAACCTGCCACTCCAATGGCATCGCGCCTCACTGTTTGGCGGCGGCGAGCTCCGCTTCAATGGCCGCGATCGATTCCCGCAACTTGGCGACGCGTTCCTCCGCCTCGCGGGCCAGGCGCTCGTAATGGGCGCCGCGGTTCTTCTGCACCGCCAGGACCTTGGCCTGCTTCTGGATGCTGGCGATCTCGGCGAGCATACGGGCCTTCTTCATGGGCCGATCATCCATCGCGCCACTCCTTGTTTCGTTAGATCAAAGCCTTTCCTAGAGCAAAGCGCGTTTAGACGGAAACGCTGCTTTGCTCTAGCTCCATAATTCGACGCGTCTTTGCGATTCCTGGTAATTCCACCACATCGCAAAACGCTCTGGACGTCCTTGCGGCGAAAGGCACGCCCGCCGGCATAAAATTCACATCAGGCGTTGGCATTCCGCCCTCGGGGCGCTAATCCGGCGTCTGACACCTTCATGAGAGAAACGCGATGACCGATAGCCCGCCCGACCGCCTCGCCGCCAATCCCGACAGCCCCTATTTCGACCAGGCCCTGATGGAACGCGGCGTCGGCATTCGCTTCAACGGCACCGAAAAGACCAATGTCGAGGAATATTGCGTCAGCGAGGGCTGGATCCGGGTCGCCGCCGGCAATGCCAAGGATCGGCGCGGCAATCCCCTGACCATCAAGCTCAAGGGCACGGTCGAGCCCTATTTCCGCGACGAGGCGTGAGCCCGGCACCCCACCTCGTCCCCCGCCCGCACCAGATCGAGGCGAGCGAGGCCATCCTCGCCGCCCGCCGTGCCGGGCGGCCGGGCTTTCTTTTGGGGGACCTGACGGGCCTCGGCAAGACGCTGTCGGCCTGGCTGGCGCTGAGTGCCATGCCCGAAGAGGAGATCCTGGTGATCTGCCCCAAGGGCGCCATTCCGCAATGGCGCCTGACCATGGCGCAGGCCGGCCTGCCGGCCAAATCCGTCACCCTGATGAATTTCGAGCGCACGAAAACGCTGATGGCGCCGCCTGCGGTGAGCACCAAGCGCTCGACCAGGGCCAGGAACAACGAACTCGCCAAGCTCGGCACGCCCAAGCGTGTCTGGCCTCTGGTGGTGATCGATGAGGCCCATCGCATCCGCAACCCCAATTCGCAGCAGGGTCTGGTCTGCCGCCAGATGGCGGCCGCCGCCGATTTCACCCTCTATATGAGCGCAACGGCCGGGCAGGCGCCGCATGAGCTTTCCTACCTCGCCCGCTTGCTCGTGCAAGGGGGCGACAGGCGAAAGGGCGAGGGCCTCGGTGCCGATCTCGACGGCTTCCGCGCCCTGATGAAGCGGCTCGGCATCGGACGCGCCAAGGGGCGCTGGAAGAACTGGTCCTGGGAGCCGAACGAGGACGACCGCCGCACCATGTCCTTCCTGCTCTACAAGGGACCGAATGCCATCGGCCTGCGCCGCCGGCCGGAGGAGATCGCCGGATGGCCGGAAGTGCAGCGCGAGATAACGCCGACCGCGCTCGATGCCGAGAGCCGTCGCCTCTACGAGGCGACCTGGCGCGAATTCCGCCGGGAACTCGGCCTGGCCGGCGGCTCGACGCGGCGGGCGGCGGGCTGGGCGGCCGATCTGCGCTTTCGTCAGAAGGGCAGCCTCATACGCATCGCCGGCACCGCCGATTTCGCCGATGATCTCATCGGCAACGGCCAGCAGGTTGCCATATCCGTCGCCTTCCTCGAGACCAGCGCCCTTCTGGTCGAAAAATTGCGGGGCCATGGCTGGCGCGTCGACGCCATCAACGGCACCCAGAGCGGCGAGCGCAACGAGGCGGTGCGCCTAGCCTTCCAGCGCGGCGAGCTCGATGCCGTGGTGTTTACCGTCACCGAGGCGATCTCCCTGCATCGCGGCGAAATGCCGGGCGGGGAACGCGAGCGTTCGCTGGTGGTGCACGACATGCGCCACAGCGCCATCCAGCTCCAGCAGATCGAGGGACGTTGCCATCGCGACGGCCAGCGCGCGGTGATCTACTACGCCTATGCCGAGAACACGGTGGAGGAAAAGATCGCCGCCACGGTGATCGGCCGCATGGCCGACATGGACGGCATGGCCGGCGACGACACCGCCATGCTCGACGCGATCGCCGGAGTGATCGAGGAAGCGGCCGAAGCGCGCTGAGAGCCGGCCATGTCCGCCGTCAGGCGAACGGATCGTAGCCGGGCTTCTTGTAGACGAGGGCCGGCTTGTCCTGGATGTCGGGAATGTAGACCTTCTGGGTCCATTCGTCCTCCGCAACGTCCTCGATCGAGACCGAGATCGACTTTTCCTGGCTGTTCAGGCTGTCGATCACGGCTTGGGTCAGGGCGTCGGCGAGCTTGCGCTTCTGCTCCTCGGACCTGCCGGGCAGCATCTTGACGATGAGGTGGGGCATGGCTCTCTCCGCTTTCCGGTGCCCCGCGATACGGGCACGATGCAGCAGCGCTCATAAACCGGTTGAGCCGGCCAGGCCAGGGCCACTTCCGACAAACGGCAGGGAGCTTGGCCGCGCTCTGATCTGATACCGGGGCTCTGCAAGGCCGGCCTGTCCGAGAGCGGCCCCTTCCCGGCAGCGCATCACGCAAAACGGGGCGCCGAAGCGCCCCGTTCACGTCAAGCCTGCATGGCTTGTCAGAGGACGAAGTACCAGTTCGCCAGCAGCACCACGGCCAGGCCGGCCGCGAGGGTGAGGTAGGGCAGGATGCCCGCCTTCTTCTGCTGCAGGTCGGCGGATTTGAGGCCGAGATCGTCCAGCATATGCTCCGGGAACTTGCCGCCGTCCTGGATGTAGTGCCGGTAGCAGAACACCGGGATGATGAGGGCGGCGGTGAAGAGGCCTGCCCACAGCGCCAGCGGGTTCCAGACCTTGGCGCCCGCCCCCATGAACATGGCGTTCACATAGGCAAAGATGGCGCCAATGGCGATGACGAAGGTCGGCGCCTTCCAGGGCCTGTTGATGTGACCGTTGTCGATACGATGGATCCAGCCGGCGTTGAGGTTGAGGAAGTTGAAGATGATGTAGCCGCAATTCGACACGGCCAGGATGAAGAAGAAGCTCGTGGCGTCCGCCGAGGCGATGGCGAGCAGCATCAGGTTGAAGATGAGGTCGGTCCACATCGCCCGCGTCGGGGCGCCGTGCGAGTTCACATAGCTCAGATATTTGGGGAGCCAGCCATCCACCGAGCCCTGGTAGAGGGTGCGGGAGGAACCGGCCATCGCGGTCATGATGGCCAGGATCAGCGCCAGGATCATCAGCATGACCAGCAACTGGCTGATGATGGCGCCGCCATGCACCATGTCGGCCATGGCCGCCGCTACGCCCGACCCGTCCACGATGGGGGTCGCCAGCATGCCGTTCAATCCGAGCACGCCCTGGAAGGTGAAAGGCACCAGAATGAAGAGCAGCATGCACAAAAGGCCGGAATAGAAGATGGCCTTGAAGGTATCCCGGCCGGGATCCTTGAACTCGCTGGTGTAGCAGACGGCCGTCTCGAACCCGTAGGTCGACCAGGCGGCAATGAACATGCCGCCGAGCACCAGGGTCCAGCCCGCGACGTTCCAACTGCCGGGCGCCGGCGCATAGGCGGTGGCGAGCGGCACCAGCGGGGAGTAATTCGCCCAGTTGATCTGCCCGGTGATGATCGGCACGATGCCGACGATCAGCATCGGGATGATGACGATCAGGCCGATGATCTTCTGGGTGTTGGCGGTGCCGAGGATGCCGCGATGCTGGATCGCGAAGGTCAGGAGCATCAGCGCGGCGCCGATGAAGAACACCGAGTTGAGGGAGAAACCGAAAAGCGGAAAGGTGTGGCTGAACAGCGTCCAGGTCCGTATCGCCGGTGTCGCCGCTGCCGTTACCGCCGCGATCGCGTCAGCCGGGGCGGTGCCGGCATGAGCCGCGATATAGGCCGCGACTTCGGGCGAACTATCCGTGAAGACGGGGATTGGAAAGAGCGCATTGAGAATGTAGCCGGCAGCGATGGAACAGCCGAGTGACAGCACCGGCGACCAGGCGAACCAATTGCACCAGACCGACAACGGCGCGATGAACTTGGAGTAACGCAGCCAGGCCGTGGCGCCATAGACGGAAGAGCCGCCAGATTTGTTGGGAAACAGGCCGGCGATCTCCGCATAGGTGAAGGACTGGATGAAGCCCATGATCATGGACGCTGTCCAGATCAGGAAGGCGGGCGTGCCGGTGGTTCCGGCGATGCCTCCGATCGAGAACAGCACGAGCGGCGGCACGCCGCTTGCCACCCAGAAGGCTCCCCGCCAATCGATATGGCGCAGCAACTGGCTCTCGCCACCTGCGCTCGCGTTTACGTCAGTTGTCGCCGTCATTGTGTTCCCCGGATCTGATCGACTGCACTGGATGCTTTGGGGGCGGTATGGGCCGCGAGAGTTCCATGGCGGCTCTCGTCTTTACCCACCGTCTCTCTTTTTTCCTATGAGTGAAGATTGACACACTCTCAGGAAGCGTCAACCTTTAGTTTTTGGCGGTTCCCCGTAAAATGACGGTTTTCTGCCTGTTTTTTGAGCAATTCTACGAGCGGACTGAGAGAGGTAGGCAGCCGCTTCGCAAAAAGAATTCAAGCTGACAAAATTTCCTGCTGGACAAACTTGTTTCTTCTCTGGAAACTTCAGACGTCACCGCGCAGGCAAAATGCACGGGACGAACCATTCGAAGGATGCCCGTATGTCGTCACGCAAGATGTGGGGGAATGAGCCGTTCTGGGGCCTCGGTTTCGAGTGGGATCCGCAATGGATGCTGACCGACCGCCAGAAGGCCTTGCAGGCCAAGCTGATAGAGCTGTGCCAGACGGAGATGCGCGCCAACGCCGTCGAGAGCGACAGGAACCGTGCGTATCCGCGCAAGAATTTCCAGATCCTGGCCGAACACGGCTTTCTGGGCCTGATCGTTCCTCGGGAGCTCGGGGGCCAGGGCGAGAATCACGTCTGCGTCGCCATGGTGGTGGAGACCATTGCCCGCTATGGCTGCGCTTCCACGGCCATGTGCTACACCATGCATACCGGCGCCGTCGCCGCAGCCCTGCTGCGCCACCACGACAATGCGGCCCTGAAGGACATTCTGCGCCGTCTCGACAAGGATTGCCTGATCGGCACCCTCTCCTATTCCGATCCGGAGACCGGTTCGCATTTCTGGTATCCGATCTCCTCGGGCGCCGAGGAGACCAAGGAGGGCTGGCACGTCCGCAAGAAGGCGTCCTGGACCACCTCCGGCGGCTTTGCCGACTGGTACATCGTGCAGACGACCTCTCCCAATTTCAACGGCAACTACGCCGATCTTTCCTGCTTCTTGATCCTCGGCGACGAAATCACCAGCGATCCGGGCAGCTGGAACGGCCTTGGCCTGCGCGGCAACCAGTCCGGCCCGCTGGAGGTCAACAAGGTGGTGCCGCGCAACCGCCTGGTCGGCCCGGTCGGGGATGGCGCCCGTTCCAACGACGAGGTGGTCGATCCCTTCTTCCTGCTGTGCTCCTCGGCCTGCTGGAGCGGCATCGCCATGGGCATGATCGACATTGCCAAGGCGCACACCACCAAGAAGACCCACAAGGATGTCGGCATGCGGGTGGCCGACTATGCCACCATCCAGGACTATGTCGGCGAGGCGATCATCGACACCAATGTGGTGCGCTCGATGGATTTCCTCATCGCCAAGGCGCTGGACGACGCCACCGGCAACAATGACTGGTCGATCCACAAGAACGACGTCTCCTTCCTGCCGCGCGCCGGCCTGCTGCACTGGCTGTGGCAGCTGAAATTCGCTGCCGCCAAGAACGTCGCCGCGGTCTCCGACAAGATGCTGCATGCCTGCGGCGGCACCGGTTACAAGCCGGAGCTGCAGATCGAGCGCTATCTGCGCGATGCCAAGGCCGGCTGGGTGATGGGCCCCACCAACGAGGTGCTGCGGCAATTCGTCGGCAAGACCTCGCTGCTCGGCTTCGAGGCGGTCGATTATTGGAACACCTCGATCAACGAGCGCGTTCTCAACAACGAGATCAAGAAGATGGATGTGGACGCCAAGCGCGCTCTGGCGGAGCGGCTTTTGGCCGAAATCAATCCCCCTGCCATTCGGAAGACGGCGTAAGATGCGGCCGGCGACGCAATCCTCGGCAGGACATGCGGTCCATTCCGGTTTCCGCATCGACGAGGCCACTATGGTTTCCGACCACCTCCCGGATTCACGCGAATCCGGGATATACCGGGGTCGGAGCGCAAGCGCCGACGTCGGTAAGGGTATGAGGCACGATGGTCCAGGGTTCTGCAACAAAGCCGGCGAAGGCGGATATCGTCCCGGAAACCATCGATCCCCTGCGCTTTCGCGGGGCGCTCGGCCTGTTCGCCACCGGCGTCACCGTGGTGACCGCCGCCCATCCGACCGCCGGGCTGATCGGCATCACCGCCAATTCGTTCTCCTCGGTTTCGCTCGATCCGCCGCTGGTGCTGTTCTCGATCGCCAACACGGCACGCAGCCTGTCGGCCTTCCTGGAAGCGCCGGGCTTCTGCGTGAACGTCTTGCGCAAGGAGCAGCGCGCCCTCTCCTCCCGCTTCGCGCGGCAGAGCCAGGACAAGTGGTCGGGCGTGGCCTATACGGCCGGGCGCTTCGGAGCACCGATCCTGCCCGAGACCATGGCGGCCTTCGACTGCCTGCATCATGCCCAGTACGAGGGTGGCGACCATCGCATCATCGTCGGCCGGGTGGTCGACATGGAGCACAATGTCGAGGGCGAGCCGCTGCTCTTCTTCGGCGGCCGCTACCGGGTGCTGGGCGAGGAAGCCGAGTGAGGGGGAATGGCGTTGGGCATCTCGCCAGCTGTTGCGCCGCCCCTCGCCCTTGCCCTCTCCCCGTAGACGGGACGAGGGGGACTTTTTCGTCGCACCTCTTCTGCAGCCGTTGTTATCTCGCGCAAACGCCGACCTCCCGCTCGCCCCGTTCTGACGGGGAAAGGGCATGGGTGAGGGGCAGCACTGCCTTCGCCTGCTTTGAAGTCTCCTCCTCCTATGCAACGAGGCCCCATCATGCCTGAAGCCGAAATGCTTCGTGTCGCCGGCGGATCGAGCCAGGTCTTCGCCCTCGGCAAGGGCGACCGCCTGCGCTTGACCGATCTGGAAGGTGGCCAGAATGCTCTGCTCTACGCCTTCGCGGCGCAGGAGAGCCTGCCATCTGGCCATCCAGCCGCTCCGCGCGAAGCGCTGGCCGGGCTGATCGCGGCCAATGAGAATGCCGCCGCCACCCATCACCAGCTCGCCGGCCGGGATCTGGCCAGCGCCAGCGGCATCCTGATCTCGGGACCCGATGCCCCGGCTGGTGAGGCCCTGTCGCTGTCGGCCGAGCGGGACATGACCTGCGTGCTCATCGTGCCGGCCGGCAATTCGACGGCGGATGCGGTGGTGCCCGCCACCGACTTCCACCTGGAGATCGCCCGCAGCGACGAGCCGGCGAACCGCGCACCGCGGGGCCAGCCGGCACCGCCTCTGGCCACGCCCATCCAGGATTTCCGCGTCAAGGCCGCGACCGCCGAGCGCTTCGAGGTCAAGGCCGGCCAATACATCCAGATCATGGACATCGACGGGCGCCAATGCTCGGATTTCCTCGCCTTCGACAGCGAACTGCTCAAGCAGGGCATCGAATGCGGCCTCGACGCCACCGCCACCCGCACTTTGATGGGCCGCGCCTATCCGGGGCCCGGGCTGTTTTCGAAATTCTTCGACCAGCGCATGCGCGCCACGGTGGAGGTGGTGCAGGATACCTGCGGGCGGCACGACACTTTCGGCCTCGCCTGCACCATGAAATATTACGACGACATGGGTTATCCGGGCCATGATTCCTGCTCGGAGAACTTCAACAAGGTGCTGGCGCAGGACGGCATCGCCCCGCGTCCCGGCTGGCCGGCGATCAACTTCTTCTTCAACACCCAGGTCAACCATGACGGCACCATCAGCGCCGACGAGCCCTGGTCGCGCCCGGGCGACTATGTGCTCCTGCGAGCCCTGATCGACCTCACCTGCGCCGCCTCCTCCTGTGCCGACGACATCGATCCGGCCAATGGCTGGGATCCCACCGACATCCAGGTCCGCGTCTATGACGCGCATCACGAATTCCCCAAGGCGATCGCTACGCGCATGACACCCGATTCCCCTCCGGTCTTCACCAAGGAGACGGCGTTCCATTCGAAGGTCGCTCCTCTTTCGCGCCGCATGGTCGAATATCGCGGCTATTGGCTTGCCAATTCCTTCCTCGCCGACGGCGCGGTGGCCGAATATTGGGCCTGCCGCGAAAAGGTGGCGGTGATCGATCTCTCCGCCCTGCGCAAGTTCGAGGTGCTCGGCCCCGATGCCGAGGCGCTGCTCGACTATGCCGTGACGCGCGACATCACCAAGCTTTCGGTCGGCCAGGTCGTCTACACCGCCATCTGCTATCCGCATGGCGGCATGCTGGATGACGGCACCGTCTTCCGCCTGGGGCCGCAGCAGTTCCGCCTCGTCTGCGGAGATCCCTATGTTGGCGTGCATCTGCGTCAGCTCGCCGAGGAGAAGGGCTTCAAGGTCTGGATCCGCTCCTCGACCGACCAGCTCCACAATCTAGCCGTGCAGGGCCCCAGGAGCCGTGACCTCATCGCCAAGATCATCTGGACCCCGCCGGCCCAGCCGGCTGCCAACGAGATCGGCGTGTTCCGCTCCACCGTCGGCCGCCTCGGCCATGCCCAGGGACCGGCCGTGGTGGTTTCGCGCACCGGCTATACCGGCGAACTCGGCTACGAGATCTTCTGCCACCCCCGCGATGGCGAGGCTCTCTGGGATGCCGTCTTCAAGGCCGGCAAGCCGCTGGGCGTGGTGCCCATGGGCCTGGAAGCGCTCGACATGCTGCGCATCGAGGCGGGGCTGATCTTCGCCCATTACGAATTTTCCGACGAGACCGATCCGTTCGAGGCCGGCATCGCCTTCACCGTGCCGCTGGTCTCCAAGAAGGGGGACTTCGTCGGCAGGGAGGCCCTGGTCAAGCGCAAGGCCGAGCCCCAGCGCAAGCTGGTCGGCCTGGAGATTGAGGGCCGCGAGACCGCCCATCACGGCGATCATGTCTATGCCGGGCGCGCCCGCATCGGCGTGGTCACGTCGGGCATGCGTTCGCCTATCCTCGACAAGACCATCGCCCTCGCCCGCGTCGATATCGGCTCTAGCGAGATCGGCACCGAACTCGAAATCGGCAAGCTCGACGGTCACCAGAAGCGCCTCAAGGCCAAGGTCGTACGCTTCGCCCATTACGACCCCGACAAGACGAGGGTGAGGATGTAACGCGGTCATCCCGCACGCGGTGCAGCAAGCAATGCTGCTCCGCAGATGCGGGGCCGCGACAAGAAGAAGGCATCACGACAACCAAACGGTCCTGTGTCTGCAACGCACCACTTCATGCTGCGACGAGCACGGGATGACAAACCATAGAAGGGAACATCCATGAGTGTCATGTCCTGGCGGCGTTCGCCGCTCGCAGCCCGTCACCGAGCCCTCGGCTCCACCCTGGAAGACTGGAACGGGATGGAGACGGCCTGGACCTATACCAAGTCGGACCTCGCCGACGAGCATGAGGCGATCCGCACCAAGGCGGCGCTGATGGACGTATCCGGCCTGCGCAAGGCCCATCTGGTCGGCCCGCATTCCCACCAGGTGCTGCAGCGCCTGACCACGCGCGACGTGCGCAAGATCGTGCCCGGCAAGTCGGCCTATGCCTGCGTGCTCAACGACGCCGGCAAGTTCACCGACGACTGCATCCTCTATCGCACCGGCCCAAACAGCTGGATGACGGTCTATGGCTCCGGCACCGGCTTCGAGGACATGGCCCGCGATGCCGTCGGCAAGAACGTCGCCGTTCTCTTCGACGACGATCTGCAGGACCTGTCGCTGCAGGGCCCGCTGGCGGTGAAATACCTTGCCAAGCACGTGCCAGGCATCAAGGATCTCAAATATTTCCACCACATGCAGACAACGCTGTTCGGCAAGCCGGTGATGATCTCGCGCACCGGCTATACCGGCGAGCGCGGCTACGAGATCTTCTGCAAGGCAGAGGACGCCGTGGAGATCTGGGACACCATCCTGAAGGAAGGCAAGCGCATGGGCATCGTGCCCGCCTCCTTCACCGCGCTCGACTGGCTCAGGGTGGAGAGCTATCTGCTGTTCTATCCCTATGACAATTCGCAGATGTATCCCTTCGAAAACGAGGGCCCCGGCGACACGCTGTGGGAACTCGGCCTCACCTTCACCGTCTCGCCCGGCAAGACCGGCTTCCGCGGCGCCGAGGAGCACTACCGCCTCAAGGGCAAGGAGCGCTTCAAGATCTTCGGCGTCCTCGCCGACACCGACAAGATCCTCGACGCCGGCGACGAACTGTGGGCGAACGGCAAGAAGGTCGGCGTGGTCACCTGCGGCATGTATTCGCGCCTGACGAACCGCTCCATGGCGATCGCCCGCATGGATGTCGACGTCGCCAAGCAGGGCACCAAGCTCGAGGTCAAGGGCAAGAACGTGCAATGCCCGGCGATCGCCCACACCATCACCTTCGACGATCCGGAGAAGAAGAAGCGTACGGCGGCGTGACGCGGGCTACCCTCCCCTCGATGGGGAGGGTCGACGCGTAGCGTCGGGGTGGGGTGGTTGCGCGAGATTTACCCGTTTTGCGAAATCGCGCCTTCATTAGTCCTCGTAGCGCTTTCCACCCCACCCCGGCCTTTCAGGCCGACCCTCCCCGTCGAGGGGAGGGTATAGCCGGACCGCCACCATTTGGGAGACTTGCAAGAACCATGCTCGTATCCGGCATCAAGAGCCGTCCTGTCTATGGCACGCTTGCCATCCGCCCCGGCGCCAAGCGGCACCTGTTCGTGGCGGATGCCGAGGGTGGCCAGGCGATCCTCGACGCGGCCAAGACGGCCGACAACGCCTTCCTCGACAGGGCCCACATCATCTATGTGCCCGGCGGAGCCGCTCCCAAGAATCTGGGCGAGGCGCTCAGGGCACTCGGCCCCGACATGTACTATGAGGGCCCGAGCATCGCCGCCGCCCTGCCGCGCCTGGCCCAGACGCTGGCGACCGCCCATATGGGCACTCAGATCTATCTGGCCGGCACGGAAGGACTGATCGGCCAGGCCATGAAGCTTGCGATCGAAGCCGGCGTCGACCATCTCTCCATCCAGACCGAGCATCGCGGCTCGCAGGAACGCCGGGTGCAATGCGTGCATTGCAAGGGCATCACCGAGCATGTGCGCACGCAGCCGGTCAAATGTGCCCATTGCGGCCTGACCCTGCTGGTGCGCGACCATTATTCGCGCCGCATCGCCGCATTCCAGGGCGTGTGCATCGACGCCGAAGAGCCCGGCGTCGTTCCGCCGACCGAGGAGGCCTTTCCATGAGTGACAAGACCCCGAAAATCGAGGTGCGCGTCAGCGAGATCCACCAGGTCACGCCCGAGATCAAGCGCTTCCATTTCAAGCCCGTCGACGGCTCGCCCCTGCCCAATTTCTCGGGCGGCGCCCATGTCGTGGTGGAGATGGAAGACGGCGCCACGCTCAGGCGCAACCCCTATTCGCTGATGAGCCGCCCGGGCGACACGGCCTGCTACACCATCAGCGTCAGGCGCGACGACAATGGCCGCGGCGGTTCGCTCTTCCTGCACGGCAGGGTCCGGCCCGGCGACATCATCCGCATCAGCCATCCGGTCAATCTCTTCCCGCCAGACCAGCGCGCCAGGAAGCACCTGCTCTTTGCCGGCGGCATCGGCATCACGCCCTTCATGGCGATGATGGCGCAGCTTTCCGACGAGGACCGCCCCTTCGAGCTGCATTACGCCGTGCGCTCGGACGAGCACGGCGCCTATCTCGCCCATCTGGCCGAGCGCTATGGCCGCCGGGTCCACATCTATCGCGACGCCAAGGGCGAGGCGATCCCGCTGGTCGACCTGCTCGCCCGCCAGCCCCTCGGTACGCATCTTTATGTCTGCGGGCCCGGCGGCATGATCAGATGGGTGCTCGACACCGCCCGCAATGAAGGCTGGCCCGAGCAGAACCTGCACAACGAGCAATTCCTCGCCCCGGCCTCCGGCAAGCCCTACGAGATCACCCTGGCCCAATCGGGCAAGCGGGCCCAGGTCGGGCCGCACCAGAGCATGCTGGAGGCGATCGAGGCTGCCGGCGTCGACGCGCCCTATCTGTGCCGCGGGGGCGCCTGCGGCCAATGCGAGACGCGGGTGCTCTCCTGCGACGGCACGCTCCTGCACAACGACCATTACCTCTCGGAAGCCGACAAGGCCTCCGGCACCAAGGTCATGCCCTGCGTCTCGCGCTTCGAGGGCCGGGAGCTGGTCTTGGATCTGTAATCCCCGGGACCGCCGGCTTTCAGCCGGCTCTTCCCAAACCTTCCGTTTCAAGAGCCGGCTGAAAGCCGGCGGTCCCAGGAAAGGACATCCCCATGGGCATCCAATTCCGCCAGGAAACCTTCCGCGACGACTTCACCTTCCGCAATTCGGAAACCGCGATCCGCCGCTTTCCCTTCCCCTTCGACAAGGACACCTACATGTATGCGGTCAATATCGAACCGCATACGGCAGGCCCGAAGGGTTCGGTCTTCGAGCATCCGATCGACGTCGACGAGCACTACGTTTCCGAGATGGCCGACCGGGCGCTGGTGCTGAAGGAAGATCCGCTGCGCTGCCAGTCCCTGCCGCACATGACGCTGGCGGGCTGGGACCTGTTGGAACTGCTGATGGAGAGCATGTCGACCTCCTATCCCGAGCATTTCACGCTCGAGCGGAACGGCGACCAGTGGCACTGGATCAACCGTCCCCTTGATATCGACGACCGCTTCACCTTCGGCGACATCGCCACCCTGCCCTATGGGCCGATGGAATATATCACCCGCCAGGCCCAGGGCGATTTCTGCCTGCTCGACCAGCGCGACGGCAATCTGTGGATGGATGCCGGCATCGTCACCACGCAGGCCGACTGGTCGCTCGATTTCGACATCGGCATGAACTTCATGGAATGGCATGGCCCGGTGCCGCTGGCCCATCAGCTCGGCGTGTTCGAGCGCGCCCTCAAATTCATGCTGAACCTACGCCAGGGCTCGCCCACGCGGCGGCTGAACTGGACGATGACGGTCAATCCGCGGCTCGATACCTCGCCCGAGAACTATCACAAATGGGGCAAGGACCGCACCACGCTGACGCTGGAGAATATCGGCAACAAGCTGCATCTGCGCGTGGAGCTGCAGAGCTTCTTCCGCCTGCCGCGCTCCAACGCCATCGTCTTCCCGATCCGCTGTTACCTGATCAAGCTGGAGGAACTGGTGACCGTGCCCAAATGGGGCCGGCGCCTGCACCGCGTGCTGCAGACCTTGCCGCCCGAACTGGTCGACTACAAGGGCCTCAGCCGTTTCCGCGACACGGCGGTGGAGTGGCTGTCGAAGTATGACGACGGCGCCGAGACCAGCCCCGGCGGCTGGCCGGATTGAGGCAGAGCACCGCGCTCACAGGACAGAAAGAGGCGGACAAGATGTCCGCGGTCCCAGCCTGGGCGATTCCAGCACGAACCTTGCCGAGGTCGGGCAGGAAACAGCGCGGCTGGGACCGCGGACGTCCCGTCCGCCTCTTGACTTCAAGAGCAGTCCCGTCGCTTACCGCTTGATCGCGATGCTGCGCCCGGCATCCTTCGGCGTCGGCAGGTTGGCATGTTCCTTCAGCAGGGCCTCCAGGATCGCCGCGCTCTGCGGCAGCCAGGACGCCGCATGGGGCTGATCGGTCTGGTCGATCGACATCAGGAGCTGCTCGGAGGTCGCCACCACGAGGTTGCGCACCTTGTCGTACATGCTGAGGAAGATGCGGACGCGCTTGGCGTCGAGGTCCAGCACCTGGCAGGTCACCGAGACGGGCGTGCCGAGCTTGACCTCCCACAGGAAGCGGACATGGGTCTCCATGGTGTAGATGGTGTGGCGCGTCGTCTCGCGCACCGCCGGCGTCAGGCCGACGCGTGGAAGGAACTCGTCCACGGCCTTGGCGAAGATCACCGCGTAGTAACCGTCATAGAGATGGCCGTTATAGTCGATCCATTCCGGGCGAACGGTTTCGTCGAGAAGGTGCATGACTGTCTCCGGGTGCGCGGATGTCTCGTCCGCTCTTCATGCTAACCAACTTTCCGCTTCCAAGAGCGGACGAGACGTCCGCGCACCCGGAAACTCAAATCCGCCCCTCCAGCCCCTCGGCCTCCGGCCAGTACTTCCTGGCCAGCGCCATCACCTCGATCAGGAAGTCGTCGCGGCGGCGCTCCAGCGCCTTGATCGAGCGGCCGGCAGCCTGGTGCTCGCAGCCATCGGCGACACGGTCGATCAGTTCCTCCGTGAGTTCCGGAGCGACCAGCTTGGTCCAGGGCAGCTTCAGGGCCGGGCCGAACTGGTGCAGCATGTGACGCATGCCGCCCTCGCCGCCGGCGAGGTGGAAAGTGAGGAAGGTGCCCATCAGCGACCAGCGCAGGCCGCAGCCATAGACCACGGCCGCATCGACCTCCTCGGTGGTGGCGACCCCGTCATTGACCAGCCAGAGCGCCTCCCGCCAGAGCGCCTCCATCAGCCGGTCCGCGATGAAGCCTTCGATCTCCACCCTGATATGCAAAGGGCGCATGCCGATCGCGGTGTAGAAAGCCTTGGCGGCCTCGACCGTCTCCGCCGACGTCTTCTCGCCGCCGAGCACTTCCACCAAGGGCAGGAGATAGACCGGATTGAAGGGATGACCCACCACCAGCCGGGTCGGGTCGGCCATCTTGGCCTGCAGCCGGCTCGGCAGCAGGCCCGAGGTGGAGGAGCCGATGATGGCGCCGGGCTTGGCGGCGGCATCGATCTCGGCCAGCAGGTTCTGCTTGAGTTCTTCTCGCTCCGGCGCGTTCTCCTGGATGAAGTCCGCCTTCGCCACCGCTTCGGCGATCGAGCCGGCATAGCTGAGGCGCTTGCGGTCCGCTCCGGCGGCGAGCCCCTGCTTCTCCAGGGCGGGCCAGGCATTGTCGATGGCCGCGCGCAGCTTTTCCTCGGCGCCCG
The DNA here is from genome assembly GCF_017813775.1 of Labrys sp. LIt4. Taxonomy (NCBI): domain Bacteria; kingdom Pseudomonadati; phylum Pseudomonadota; class Alphaproteobacteria; order Hyphomicrobiales; family Xanthobacteraceae; genus Labrys; species Labrys sp. LIt4. The sequence continues at coordinate 119,741 of NZ_JAGIPY010000001.1, read as the reverse complement.
GCGCCGGATCGTAGGCGACGACATCCAGGCCGTGCGCGAGCGCCCGGGCCGCCCAGCCGGCACCGATGACGCCGGTACCGACGATTGCAAATGTCTTGATTGCGGACGTCTTGGCTGCTGCGGCCATGGAGTTCTCCCTCTTGCTGGTGGCGAATAGACAAGGCCTTGCCGGAAACGCCTTTGCATGGCGCGACATCGCAGGTGCCGAACGCGACGGAAAGATGGAGCCTCGTCCGAAAAGCGGACACGGGCATTCGGGCAACAGCAAACCAGAGCATCGGACCCAACTTCGAAATCGCGTCCGATACCATAGTCAACCATCTGGTTGACAGTTGCCCGACTAAGGCTGATATTCAACCACATGGTTGAATATCAGGATCCTCTCGACGCCGTCTTTCATGCCCTGGCCGATCCGACCAGGCGGGCCATGCTGCGCAGCCTCGCCGCCGAGCCCCGCAAGGTGGGCGAACTCGCCCATCCCTTTGCCATCTCGCTGGCCGCCGCCTCCAAGCATATCAAGGTACTGGAGAAGGCCGGCCTGGTGGAGCGCCGTGTAGAAGGACGCACCCACACCTGCCGGCTGAACCCGCGCCCCCTGCATGCCGGCCTGGAATGGATGCGCTTCTACGAAAAACTCTGGAATCAGCGGCTCGATACGCTTGATGCCTTGCTGATCGCGGATGCGATCGCCAATCCTCAAGAGAGCTGAGACTGAAGCGTCTCGCGATTTGCCGGAATCCGTAGATTCGCAAAGACGCGTGGAAACAAAGCGTCAAAGAAAACAAGCGTTCATGAACGCGCTTTACTCTAGGGAGCTGAACCATGTCCGACTACGGCGTGATCATCGACACCGAGACCGTGCGGATCGAACGCGTTCTTTCCGGACAGATCGAACGCGTCTGGGCCTTCCTGACCGAAGCCGACAAGCGCCAGCAATGGCTGGCCGGCGGGGAGATGGAGTTGCAGCCCGGCGGACGGGTCAACCATGTCTTCCGCAATGGCGACCTCTCCTCACCCGACGACCCGCCGCCCCCCAAATATGTGCATCTGAACGGCACCGTCGAGATGCACGGACGGGTGATCGCGTGCGAACCGCCGACTTTGATCGAATATGCCTGGGGGGACGGCTCCCAGGTGCGCATCGACCTCAAGCCGGAACTCGGGCGCACCCATATCACCATCACCCATAGCCGTCTCCTCACGCGCGACGAACTGATCAGCGTCGCCGCCGGCTGGCATACCCATCTCGACATTCTCGCCGCCCGCCTCGGCGGACACGCGCCGCCGAGCTTCTGGGGCCTGCACACCCGGCTCGAGGCCGATTACGAGAGCAAGATGAGCGCGAGCTGAGCCACGAATGATCCGCGAAGACCAGTGAGCGTCATTCCGTGCGCGGCGCGAAGTGCTGCGCCGCGTCCGGGATGGCCTCCCGAGTGATTGCGGCCGCTCCATCGGATAGGTGAAGTTGTCGATGTCGTAATCGCGTGGAGCTCGGTCGGAGAATGCCGAGACAGAGGGAGAACAGCCTGCGTGTCGCCGCCGCCATCAAGTTCTTCTTGTCGTTCAAGATAGCTTTCCTCTCTTGAACGAAGCATCGGAAACAGGGAGATTGCGGTTGACCACACCTTCATCGGCCCGTTGGGAGTGCCGCTGAAAATCATGTGAGTTGCGTCCTCCCACCCTCCGGTTCTCCGATGTCCGCCATCACCGCCTCGCCCGACGCCCGTTCCGTTCATCGGCTCGGTGTTTTTCTCGTCCTCGCTTCCGCCGTCGCCTGGAGCATCAGCGGCATCTTCGCCCGCATGCTCACGGTGGATGCCTGGACGACCGTGTCGCTGCGCGCGGCGATCGGCGGAATCTACATGGCGGTCGGTCTCGTCTATGTGCATCGCGCCGACAGCCTGGCTGCGATCCGCTCGATCGGGTGGTTCGGCCTCGTCATCGCGGCCTGCGCCTCGCTGTCGATGCTGTTCTATGTCGGCGCGCTCTACCACACCACCATCGCCAACGTATCGGTGATCTATGCCACCACGCCCTTCCTGGCGGCGGGCCTCGCCTGGCTGATCATGCGCGAAAGGGTCTCCCGGCGCACGCTGATCGCGTCCGGCGGCGCACTCGTCGGCGTCATCGTGATGGTGGGCGGCTCCTTCGGCTCCGGCCATCTCTTCGGCGACGCCATGGCCCTCGGCATGGCTGCCTCCTTTGCCGTCGTGGCGGTGGTGGCGCGGGCCCGGCCGGGGCTGGAAATGCTGCCGGTCAATTTGTTCTGCTGCCTGTTCACGGCGCTGGTGGGCCTGCCCTTCGCCTCGCCCGGCACCGCCACGGCGCAGGACTGGGTGGTGCTGACGCTGTTCGCGTTCACCTCGATTCCCCTGGCCTTCTTCATGTTCCTGGCCGGGGCACGCCGGATTCCCGCCGCCGAATCCGGCCTGATCTCCACGCTCGACGTGGTGCTGGCGCCGCTGTGGGTCTATCTGATCTTCGCCGAGGATCCGGGCCCGGCCGCCCTCATCGGCGGCGCCATCGTGCTCTCGGCCGTGATCTGGCACATTCTCGGTGGCTGGCGCCTGAAGTCGGCCTGAGCCCGTACAGTCCTGCCGGTCACACCGAGGCGCGCGCCGCCACCTCCGGCTCCTCCTCGCGGGCGAAGCTGCGCCCGAGGGCTGCGACGAGCACACCGACGAGCAGCACCGCGCCCCCCAGGACGGTGGTCAGGCGCGGCACCTCGCCGAAGAAGAGATAGACCCAGACCGGCCCGAGGATCATCTCGGTCTGGGCCAGCAAGGTAAGCTGCCCGGCCCCGACATGCCGGGCCGCCGCATTGAGCAGATACATGCCGCCGCCGATGAAGATGGCGCCATGGATCATGGCATAGGTGTTTTCCAGCATCGGCGTGGCGATGGTGATGCCCCTCAGCGCCATGAAGGCGCCGCAGGTGATGATGGTCAGCACCGCCCAGCCCATCACCACACCCGACATGTCCCTGTCGCGCCCGAGCCGGGCAATGATGGAATAGAGGCCGTAGGCAAAGCCCACGCCGAAGGCGGCGAGATTGCCGATGGCATTGCCGCTGCCCAGTTCCCCCCAGGTCATGATCAGCAGGCCGGCGATTCCGATCGCAATGCCGCACCAGGTGGCGACGAGGATGCGCTCCTTCAGGATCAGGCGGGCCAATATGGCGCCGATCAGCGGCGCCGCGCTCGAAAACAGCAATGCATTGGCTATGGTGGTCGTCTTCATGGCGAAGATGAAGAGATCCGCCATCACCGTCATGCACAGCGCCCCGCCCAGGCCCAGCCAGCCACCCGAGATCATCTGGCGTAGCGGCGACTTGCCCTGCAACAGCGCCACGCCGACGACGAGCGGCAGCAGGCCGAAGCTGCGCCACATCAGATATTGAACGGCGTCCAGATGCGGCGACTCGCGAATGGTGATGCTGCCGAACGAAAACACCGTCCCGGCCGCAAGGGCGAGGAACGCACCGAACAGGTGGGAGCCGCGGGAAGACATGACGAGGACGCAACCAGGACGAAGGACCTCCACAATGCCGGGAATGCGAACATCGAATGGTCCAAACGCGACATTTCTGGCTGATCCGAGCCGGAAATGAGACTCTCGGAAGCGCGGACGACTTTTCCATGGGCACAGGGTAGTTTTGCTAGGCACTGGTTCTTTACCCTCCCCTCGATGGGGAGGGTCGACGCGTAGCGTCGGGGTGGGATGACTTCTTCACAGGACTTCACTGTTTTCGTCATCAGGGGCTGAGTCACCTCACCCCACCCCGGCCTTTCAGGCCGACCCTCCCCAAGGGGAGGGTATTGTCGCGCCTCATTCGCTCTAACTTAACGCCTCTAGCGTTTTGCGATTAGACGGAGTCACCTAGAATCGCAAAGACGCGTCATAACAATGAGTTAGAGCAAATAAGCGTTCACGCTTGAACGCGCTTTGCTGTAGGGACGGGTCATCGGGCGCCCGGGAGTCGCGCCCTGCCTTGCCAGCCACGCCCCCTCTTTCTATTGTCCGACAAGATGGGCGCCACCAGAGCGCGACGGAAGCAGGAAACGCCATGCTGTTGGGGGCCTTCGGAGACGATTTCACCGGTGCGAGCGACCTCGCCAACACGCTGGCGCGCGCCGGCATGCGGACTTCGCTCACCCTGGGCGTTCCCGCCGGCCCTGCCCCCGACGATGACGAAGCGGTGGTGGTCGCGCTGAAGTCCCGCTCCATCGACCCGGCCGAGGCGGTGCGGCTTTCCCTGGGTGCGACCGCCTGGCTGAAGGCGAACGGTGCCCGCCAGATCCTGTTCAAATATTGCTCGACCTTCGACTCCACGCCTTCGGGCAATATCGGTCCTGTTGCCGAAGCGGTTCTCGCTGTGCTCGACGCCCCCCTGGCGCTGGTCTGTCCCGCTTTTCCCGGCACGGGCCGCACGCTCTACCAGGGCCATCTCTTCGTCCATGATCGCCTCCTGTCGGAATCGGGCATGGAGCGCCATCCCCTCACCCCGATGACCGATCCCGATATCCGCCGCTGGCTGCAGCGCCAGACGCCGCTGAAGGTCGGCCATCTGCCGCATGCCGTGGTGCGGGACGGAACCTCGTCGATCCGGAGCGCGCTTGCGGAAGCCGCAGGCCGCGGCGAGCGCCTGGTCGTGGCGGATGCCACCAGCAATGACGATCTCATCGCGCTGGGCGCCAGCCTTCGCGACCACGCCTTCATCACCGGCGCCTCGGGCATCGCCATGGGCCTGCCGGCCAATTACGGCATCGCGCCGGACCGGGCCACGCCGGCTTTCGCCGGCGCCGAGGGCCCGGCCGTCATCCTCTCCGGCAGCTGCTCGCAGGCGACCCGCCGGCAGGTCGACATCTATGCCCAGGACCATCCGCACAGGGCCATCGATGCCGATGCCGTGATGAATGGCAGCCTCAAGCTCGATGCCCTTATCGATTTCATCGAGACTCACAGGAACGCCGCGCCGATGCTCTATTCCTCGGCCGATCCGGAAGCGGTTGCAGCGGCCCAGGCCCGCCACGGCCGCCAGGTCCTGGCCGAGCGCATCGAAGGCCTGTTCGCCGAACTCGCCCGCATAGCCATCGAGCGCGGCTTTACCAGGATCATCGCCGCAGGCGGCGAGACATCGGGTGCCGTCGCCGGCACGCTCGGCAATGCCGTCCTCGCCATCGGACCGGAAATCGATCCAGGCGTGCCTGCCTTGCAGCTGCGGGGGACGAAGCCGGTTGCGATCGCACTCAAATCCGGCAATTTCGGCGCCCCGGACTTCTTTGCCAAGGCCGTGACCCTGCTGGCCGGAAAGGCGTGAGATGCCGCAAGAAGAAGATCGCCTGCGCGAACAGCTCTGCCTCCTGGCGAAATCCCTGTTCGATCGCGGCTTCACCGTGGGCTCGAGCGGCAATATCAGCGTGCGCCTGCCCGACGGCTATCTGGTGACCCCGACCAATTCCTGCCTTGGACGGCTCGACCCGGCCAGGCTATCGCGCCTCGATGCGGAATGGCGGCATCGGGATGGCGACAAGCCCACCAAGGAAATCCCCCTCCATCGCGCCATGCTCGCAGCTAGGCCGCAGGCCGGGGCGGTTGTCCATCTGCATTCGACCCATGCGACGGCCGTTTCCTGCCTCGACGATGTCGATCCTGCCGATGCCCTGCCGCCGCTCACACCCTATTTCGTCATGCGCATCGGGCACCTTGCCGTCGTACCCTATACCGCGCCCGGCGATGCGGCCGTGGAGCGCCACATCGCCGCAGCGGCGCCCCGCCACAAGGCGATCCTGCTGGCCAATCATGGCCCTGTCATCGCCGATACCACGCTGGAGGCCGCCGTCCATGCGGCGGAGGAGCTGGAGGAAAGCGCCCGCCTCTTCATCGTCACCCGCGGCATGGCGGTGCGCACCCTGACGCCGGCGCAGGTCGGTGCCCTGGAAAGCCAGTTCGGCAAGGCTTGAGGGTGGCTCGTCACCCCTCGAAGCCGCGATAGCGCCGCTTGTAGTCGGTGTCGTAGAGCGCGCTCTCGCGAAAATCCTCGGTGGCCAGCGTAGGCCCGATCAGGATCAAGGCGGTGCGCTCCATCGGCTCGGCCGCAATCTTCTCCTCGATATCGCGGAGCGTGCCGGTGACGGCGCGCTCATCGGGCCAGCTTGCCCGGAAGACCACCGCAACCGGGCAGGCGCTGCCGTAATGCGGCATGGTTTCGGCCACCACGCGGGCCAGCGCATGGATGGAAAGATGCACCGCCAGCGTCGCGCCTGTCTGCGAGAAAGCCTCCAGCGTCTCGCTTTTCGGCATGGCCGAGGCCCGGCCCGAGGTGCGCGTCAGCACCACGGATTGCGCCACTTCCGGCAAGGTCAGTTCCTTGCCGAGTACGGCAGCCGCCGCAGCAAAGGAAGGCACGCCCGGGGTGATGGTGTAGGGAATGCCGAGGGCGCGCAGGCGGCGCGTCTGCTCGCCCAGCGCGCTCCAGATCGACAGATCCCCCGAATGCAGTCTGGCGACATCGAGGCCCTTTTCATGCGCCCGTTCGATCTCCGCCATGATCAGGTCCAGCGTCAGCGGCGCGGTATCGACCACGCGCGCATCCGCGGGCGCCAGCGCGATGATCTCAGGCGGCACCAGCGAGCCGGCATAGAGGCAGACCGGACAGCGGGCCACGAGATCGCGGCCCCTGACGGTGATGAGGTCGGGCGCACCGGGACCGGCGCCGATGAAGTGAACGGTCATGTCAGGCCTCGTTGACGGCAATGGCGCAGGTGGCGTTCGCACTGGCGATGCGCGCCCGCTTGAGGATGGATTGCGGGCCGGCGCCGGCGAGTGCCGCCGTCTCGGCCACGCTGCCGAGGCCGGTCAGCGCGACCACGCGCTCCGAGCGGGTCAGCACCCGCGGCTCGGCTGCTTCCAGCGCGGCTTGGGGGATCAGCACCAGCGGCACGCCGAGGCTGGTAGCCGCCTCAGCCAGCCCCGCCTCGCCCTGCTTGAAGGCCGGCGCGAACAGCCCCGAAAGGGCGGCGAGCTCGAAGCCTGCCTCCTGCAGGGCCAGCCGGACGAGCGCTGCGATTTCCTCGGCCCTGCAGCCCTTGCGGCAGCCGAGGCCGGCGGCAACGAACGGCTTCATGGTCCAGGATTTCCTGGCTTGACCACGCTCCATTGCGTCACCGGCATCGCCGGGCGCCAGCCATGCATGCTGCCGACGGGCACCAGCCGCTCCACGCTGAGGCGGATCAGATCGCCGCCATACTGGGCAAAACGCCGGGCGAGCGCCTGCTCGCTCTCCAGCGTGACGGCATTGGCGACGAGGCGCCCGCCGGGGCGCAGGGCCGTCCAGGCCGCCTCGAACACGCCATCGTCGCCCGTGCCGCCGCCGATGAAGACGGCGTCGGGGGGCTCGAGCCCCGCCAGGGCGGCCGGCGCCGCACCTGAGACCAGGCGCAGATGCGGTACGCCGAGATTGACGGCGTTGACCAGCGCACGCGTCGCCCTGTCGGCATTCTCCTCGATGCCGATGGCACGATTGGACGGATGGCGCAGCAGCCATTCGATGGCGACCGACCCCGCCCCGAGGCCGATATCCCAGAGCAATTGCCCCCTGAGCGGGGCCAGGGCCGACAAGGTAACGGCACGGATCTCCCGTTTGGTGAGCTGGCCGTCATGCTCGAAGAATTCGTCGGGCAGGCCGCCGGCGAGCGGCAGCGGCCGGGCACCGTGGCCGGCGACCACCTCGATGGCCAGGACGTTGAGCGGATCGATGCCATCGAGATCGAAGGCATCGGCCCGGGCGGAGCGGATCCGCTCGCCGCTTCCGCCCAGGCGCTCCAGCACGGTCAGGCGGGACGGGCCGAAACCAAGCTCGGTGAGGCGGGCGGCCGCCTTGGCGGCCGTGCGGCCGTCCCAGGTCAGGGCAAGGATGCGGGCATCGGGCTGGATATGCGCCACCAGCGTCTCGAACGGCCTGCCATGCAGCGAGATCAGGGCGCAATCCTGCTGCGCCCAGCCGAGCCGCGCGGCCGCCAGGGAGAAGGATGACGGCGCGGGATGGCAGGCCATCTCCGCGGGCGGAATGAAGCGCGCCAGCGTGGCGCCGACACCCCACAGAAACGGATCCCCGGACGCCAGCACCACGACGCGGCGCCCGCGTGCCGCCTTGATCGGGTCGATGGCCTCGGTCAGCGGACTCGGCCAGACGAGCCTTTCGGCCGCTCCTTCCGGCACCATGGCCAGGTGCCTGGCGCCCCCGACCAGCAGTTCGGCCCTGCCGACCACGGCGGCGGCCAGCGGCGACAGGCCGGCCATGCCGTCTTCGCCGATGCCGACGATGGACAGCCAGCGATCCGAGTGGTTGATAGGGCTCATCCGACCCTCAAGAGACGACAATGCATTCCCATCCTAATGCAGTTCACCCATAGCCGGGTGAAGCGGCCGTAGCTCGGAGTGCCGATCTTCAGATCGACATTCTTGAAAACACCGAAAAAAGATGTCGATCTGAAGATCGGCACTCATCTCCGACAAACAAGGTCTTATGAGGTCAAGCCCGGCAATGACAAAGGTCGAACCAACTTGAATGACGCTTAAGTGACCCGTACCCATTCGCGCCCCCTCGTCCTGCTGCTCGGCGGCACCACCGAGGCTTCGGCCCTGGCGAAGCTGCTGGCCGCGCGCCCCGACATTCGGGCCATGGTGTCCCTTGCCGGGCGGACGATCAATCCCACCCCGCCTCCGATCGCCCATCGCATCGGCGGCTTCGGCGGCGTCGAGGGTCTTTGCGCTTTCCTCGACGAGCATGCGGTCACCGCACTCGTCGATGCCACCCATCCCTTCGCCGAACGGATGTCGGCCAATGCCGTGGTGGCCGCCCGGCGCATGGGCGTGCCGCTGCTGGCCCTGCGGCGTCCGGCCTGGCAGGCCGAGAGCGGCGATCGCTGGAGCGAGGTGCCGGACGCCGAGGCCGCGATGCAAAGGCTCGGCACCACGCCGCGTCGCGTCTTCCTGACCACCGGCCGTCTCGAACTGCCCGCCTTCCTGGCCGCGCCCCAGCATTTCTACCTGGTCCGCTCGGTCGACCCGCCGGAGGAGCTGCCGCCGCGGGCCAAGCTGATCCTTGCCCGCGGTCCCTTCGCGGAGGCAGACGAAATCCGTCTCATGCGCGAAGAGGCCATCGACATCCTGGTCACCAAGAATTCCGGCGGCAGCGCCACTTATGGCAAGATCGCCGCCGCACGCCGTCTCGGCCTGCCGGTCATCCTGCTGCGCCGGCCGGAGAACGCCGAGGTGGAGACAGTGGCGACGGCGCCGGAGGCCTTGGCTTGGATCGAGAGGCAGGGATAAAAGGAAGGTCGATCTCCAGATCGACCCGCTTCGCTCTCCCTCGAACACGGCACTTCCAAGACGGTCGATCTGAAGATCGACCCTCCAAATTGCCGTCCCGTGTCTCACGTGTCCCACCGGCGGGGTGAATAGATCCAGGGCTCGGCCTTGCTGCGCTCGATCGACCGGGTCTGGGAGGAGCCGATCAGCACCAGCGTGCGCATGTCGACCTCTTCGGGTTTCACCGCCGACAGGCTCGTCACGATGATCTCCTCGTCCGGCCGACCCACGGCCTTGGCAAGCACCACGATGCGCTCGCCCGCATGGCGGCGCAGCACGTCGAAGGCCCTGCCGATCTGGTCCGGCCGGGCCTTGGAAGCCGGGTTGTAGAAGGCGAGCACGAAATCGCCCTCGACCGCCGCGACCAGCCGCTTCTCGATGATGGACCAAGGCTTGAGATTGTCGGACAGCGAGATCACGCAGAAATCATGCCCGAGCGGTGCGCCGAGCCGCGCGGCCGCGGCCAGGACGGCGGTGACGCCGGGAACCACCGTGATATCGAGATCGCGCCAGGCTGGATCGCCCGCCTCGACTGCCTCGAAAACCGCCGCCGCCATGGCGAAGACGCCGGGGTCCCCGCCCGAAACCACGGCGACACGCGCGCCGCCGGAGGCGAGTTCGAGGGCATGGCGGGCGCGGTCGACCTCGACTCGGTTGTCGCTGGCGTGGCGTTTTGCCGGGCTCGGCGGCACGCGGTCGACATAGGGGCCGTAGCCGATGATGTCGGTCGCCTCGGCCAGCAGCGCACTGGCTTCCGGCGTAACCCATTTCGCCGGCCCCGGCCCGAGGCCGATGATCATGACGCGGCCGGTCATGAGATTTCTCCCAAGCGCATTACCTCACCCTCCTCTGGAGGGGGAGGGTATGAGATCCGTCACGCGCCCTCCTCACAGCAGCCGTCCTTGGCCGGGCACCAGCAGCATGGCGAAATAGGGCGCGCCGGTGAAATCGGCCGGCGGCAGCCTCATGATCTTCTCGCCGGCCATGGTGCCGCGCTCGACATAGACGGTGCGGGCGGCGAGGCCCAGCTCTTCCAGCACGGCTCGCACTTTTGGAAAATGCCGGCCGAGTTTCATGATCACCGCCGCGTCGGCGAGTTCGAGATGGCGCTTGAGCGCTGCCGCGTCCAGCGTCGCCGGCAGCACGGTGAGGATGTCGTCGCCATAGGTGATGGGAGTGCGGGCCCGTGTCCAGCAGCCTGCCATGCCCGAGACGCCGGCGACCACCTCGGTCTCGTAGGAGGAGGCCAAGCGATGGAAGATCGGCATGAAGGAACCGTAGAAGAAGGGATCGCCTTCCGACACCACCACGACGTCGCGGCCGGCATCGAGGTGGCCGGCCAGCCGCCGCGCCGATTCGTCATAGAAGCCGCCGAGCGCCGAATGATAGGCGGGATCGGCGGCGGGCACTTCGGTCGTCATCGGATAGGCCAGCTTTTCCTCGATGACATCCTCGGCCAGAAAGCCGTCGATGATGGTGCGGCCATGGCCGCGCTGCCCCTGCTTGCAGAAATAGGCGACGACGGGCGCCGAGCGGATGAGCCGCGCCGCCTTCAGGGTCATCAGTTCGGGATCGCCGGGGCCGACGCCGACGCCATAGAGACGACCGGCGCTCATTCGATTTCGCTCGCCAGCGCGTTGATGGCCGCCGCAGTCATGGCGCTGCCGCCCTTGCGGCCACGCACGATCAGCCAGGGTACCTTGCCCCAGGCCTTGAGCTCGTCCTTGGATTCGGCGGCGCCGACGAAGCCGACGGGAATGCCGAGAATGGCGGCGGGCCTGGGAGCGCCTTTGTCGATCATGTCCATGAGATGGTAGAGCGCGGTGGGCGCATTGCCGATGGCGACCACGGCGCCGCCGAGGCGCTCGCGCCAGAGCTCCATGGCGGCGGCGGTACGGGTGTTGCCGATCTCGCGGGCGAGCTCGGGCGTGCGTGGATCGTCCAGCGTGCAGATCACGTCATTGTCGGCCGGCAGGCGGGCACGGGTCACGCCATTGGCGACCATCTTCGAATCGCACAGCAAGGGCGCGCCGGCCCTGAGCGCGGCGCGCGCGCTCGCCACCAGGTCAGCGGACATCTCGACATCGGCGGCGACCTCGACCATGCCGCAGGCATGGATGATGCGCACGACGACGGGGGCCTCGAGGGCCGAGAAGCGCGACAGGTCGCTTTCGGCACGGATCATCGCGAAGGAGCGGCGATAGATCTCGGCACCGTCACGGATATAGTCGCGTTCAGACATGGTCACTGCTCTTGAAACTGTTCTCAGTCAGGCGCTTGGTTAAAAACGCCATCAATTCGCCCAAAGACATCGGCTCCGTCTCGGCCGGCGCCTTACTGTCGGCGTCGAAGGCGATGCCGTAGCGTCCCCCCTGCCCCACCAGCGTGATGGAAGCTGGCGCGCGGCGCGCGCAGCCCTTGGCGCAGCCCGAGACATGCACGCTCGCTCCCCTTTCGACGAAGCCGGCCAGCACCGGCGCCAGCCTTGCGGCGTCGGCCTGCGCCGGCGCTTCGCCGGATAGACAAGAAGGGCTGCCGGGGCAAGCGGCAATGGCAAGACGCGGGTCGCCGGGATCTACGACGAGGCCGAGGGACGACACTTGCGTCGTCACGTCGACGGCAAGCGGCGCCAGCAGGATGGAGCGCCAGGGCGTCAGGCGCAGAGTCGCGCCATGCCGCGCCGCGATGGCAGCGAGGCCCTCGAGCTGGCCGGCGTCGAGCCGCCCAAAAGGCGCCGCGGCGGTGAAGAAGCCGGCGGGGTGGGAGCCTGCGAGGCGGCTCTGGTCTTTACCCTCCCCTGGAGGGGGAGGGTCGGCCAAAGGCCGGGGTGGGGTGGGAACCCCCACGTCCTCCGCTTCCCACCCCACCCCGCCGCTACGCGTCGACCCTCCCCATTGAGGGGAGGGTAAAGGAATCCGCCCTACCAGATCGCGCATGCGGCGCTCGTCGGGCTGGCGCAGGGCGAGGAAGCGTTCGGCGACACCAAGTGCAGCCTCCAGGGCCTCCTCCGCCCTCACCCATCCGAGGGTCTCCCCGCCGGCTTCCAGGCGGAAATGCCCATCGACCTCGGCCCTCAGCGCAATATCGGCCTCGACGCCGTCGAGCGGCAGCACGCCGCCGCCATCGAGCAGGAAACCGAACTTGGCCGGCAGAAAATGGAAACGCTCGTTTCCAATCAGCCTCAGCTCCAGCGCCCGGATCAAAGGCTGTATGTCGATCGGCGCGCTCGGATCGAGCCCCGCGAGCGGGCTCGCGATCACGTTGCGGACCTGTTCGGCGGCGGCACTGGCATCGAGCAGGGAGAGCTCGGCAAGCCGGTCGAGCAGCGGTTGCAGGGTGTCGTCGCTGACACCGCGCATCTGCAGATTGGCACGGGAGGTCAGGTCGACAAGGCCGTTGCCGAAGCGCCGGGCCGCCTCGGCCAGCGCGGCCGCGCGGTCCGGGATGAGATCCCCGCCAGTCAGGCGCACGCGCACGATCAGCCCGTCCCCGGAACGCATCGGCCTGAGTGCCCCTGGGCACCAGCCCTTGATCTGGCCCGACGATCCGCTCACGCCGCTCTCCCCGTTTCATCGAGCAGGCGGCTCGCCGAATTGCGGCGCGGCTGCCACAGGCCCCGACGGATCGCCTCCGCCAGCCTCGCCCGGATCGCCCGCCCCGCTGCCGGATTGGCTGAAGCGAGGAAGGCCGCGACCTCCTCGTCCTCGACATAGGCTTCGTGCATGCGATCGAAGGCGGCATTGGTGACGATGCCGGCCGTCGCCGAAAAGGCGAACAGGCAATCCATGGCATTGGCCATCTCGGCGGCGCCGGCATAGCCATGGACCATCATGCCGTCGATCCAGCGCCGGCTGGCGGCCCGGCCATGCACGAGACGGCCGACCTCCTCGCCGAGGCTGCGCAGGCGGGGCTTGTCCGGGTCGGAAAGATCGGCGTGATAGAGTGCGGCCTTGGCCCCGAGCGCCTCCAGCGCGGCGGCAAAGCCGCCCTGATGGGCGGCGAAGGTGACGTCATCGAGAATGTCGATCTCGCGGTGGTCCTGGCCGTGGACATGGGCATCGGCGGAGGCTACCCGCTCGGCGAAAATGGCCGGCACGGCATCGCCCTCGATGCCGGCGCCATAGGCATGGCTGCTGGCTGCGAGATAATCGCGGCCGAGATCGGCCCTGACATCCCAGGCTCCGCGCGCAATGCGATCGGTGATGCCTGCGCCATAGGCCGACGGCGCCGCGCCGAAGATGCGCAACGGACGCTCGCCGCTCGCCTTCGCCGCGGCGGCGAGCGGGTTCCATTCGGCGCTTTCGTTGAGGGCTGCCACAGCCCTGACGGCTTCGTCGAACAGCGTGATCTGCTGGGCGAACACGTCTCGGAACAGTCCGGAGATGCGCAGGGTCACATCGACGCGCGGCCGGTCGAGCCGGGCCTGTGGCAGGATCTCGAAGCCGGAGACACGGTTGGACCCGTTGTCCCAGACCGGCCTGACGCCCAGCAGTGCCAAGGCTTGGGCGAGATCGTCGCCGCCGGTGCGCATGGTGGCCGAACCCCAGAGGTCGAGCACGATATTTTTGGGGTAATCGCCGTGATCCTGCAGATAACGCTGGATCACGGCATCTGCCGCACGCGATCCAATCGCGTAGGCTGCACGTGTTGGAACCGCGCGCGGATCGAGGGTGGTGAGGTTTCGCCCGGTCGGCAGCACGTCGGCGCGCCCACGCGTCGGTGCCCCGGCAGGGCCGGGCCGCACGAAGCGTCCGTCGAGGCCGGCGAGAAGGCTGGCCATCTCGCTGTCGCCGCAGCTGTCGAGACGCGCGGCCAAAACCGGCCGCTCCTCCTCGCCGCAGGAGGCGGCCAGGACATCGAGGAGGTGGGCGCTCTCTTCCGGCCGCCGCCCGAAGACATGCAGCCCGTCGCGAATCTGCAACTCCTTGACGTCGCACAGGAAGGCGTCGAGGCGCGCCAGCGTCTCGTCCTCGTCCAAGCCCGGCGCGATGCCGCATTCGGCGGTGAGACCTGAAACCATCGCCCGCTCGATGATCTCGCGCCTGAGATAGGCCATGCGACGCTGGTCAAGGCCGTCGGCGCTGGCATATTCGTCGATCAGGCGCTCGACCTCGATGGCGGCGCCGGAAAGGCCGGCTTCCCGCAGGGGCGGGGTGAGATGACCGATGGTGACGGCGCCGAGCCGGCGCTTGGCCTGCGCCGCCTCGCCTGGATTGTTGACGATAAAGGGATAGAGCACCGGCACGGCACCGGCGGCCAGCTCCGGAAAGCATTGGGCGGAGAGGGCGGCGGCCTTGCCGGGCAGCCATTCGAGCGTGCCATGCGTGCCCAGATGGATCATCGCGTCGATGCCGAAAACCTGGCGCAGCCACAGATAGAAGGCGAGATAGGCATGGCGGGGCGGCAGATCGGGCGAATGATGGTCGCCCTTGCGGTCGAGGGCCGAACCGCGGTCGGGCTGCACCGCCACCGCGACGTTGCCGCAGACATGCCCCGCGAAATGGAAGGCACCGTCGTTGCAGAGGGGATCGGCCGATGGGTCGCCCCACTGGACCGCGAGCCTGTCGCGGAGGGCGGCGGGCAGGGTGTCGAGCCAGCTGGAATAAGCGGAGAGCGGGAGAGAAAGCTCTTTACCCTCCTCTCGATGGGGAGGGTCGGACCGCAGGTCCGGGGTGGGGTGGGAATCACGGCGGTCGAGGTGGCCACCCCACCCCGACGCTACGCGTCGACCCTCCCCATCGAGGGGAGGGTAAGAGCCGATATCTTCTCCCGCGGCATGCCGGTTCCGTTCCATCTCCTGATGGAGCGACGAAGATTGGTCCAACAGCTCCAGCAGATCGGCACCGCTTTTCGGCTGGTCTCCGACCGCATAGCCCTCGTCCCGCAGCTGCTCCAGGATCGCCACGGCCGAGGCGGGCGCATCGAGGCCGACGGCATGGGCGAGACGGCCCTCGGCGCCTGGATAGTTCGAGAGAATCAGGCCGAGCCTGCGCTCCGCCCGGGCCTTGGCAGCCAGCTTTGCCCAGGCAGCGGCCTTGGCGGCCACGGCGGCGATGCGCCCGTCATGCGGGGCATGGGCGAGGCGGGTGAAGGCCCCCTCCTCGCGTTCGGCCTTGAAGGAGATCACGCCGGCCGAAAGGCGGCCGTCGAGCTCCGGCAGCGCGACATGCATGGCAAGGTCGCTGGCCGACAGCCCGCGGGTCGACGCCTCCCAGGCCTCTTCGGCCGAGGAGGAGGTGATCACCTGCAGGACCGGGCAGCCGGCCACGTCGAGCGGCGAGGCGCCGTCATCGTCCAGGGCCGAGAAGGCAGTGGCATTGAGGATCACCGCCGGCTTGAGCGCCTCAAGCTGCCGGCGCACCCATTCGGCGGTTTCGCCATCCTTGAGCGAACCGACATAGAAGGCCGACACGGCGAGACCCTCGGCACCGAGTGCCCGCGCCAGGGCCTCGATCGGGGCGGTGTCGGCCGAGAGCAGGATGGAGCGGTAGAAGACGATGACGGCGCGCCCATACCCTCCCCTCGATGGGGAGGGTCGGACCGTAGGTCCGGGGTGGGGTGGCGGCTCGACCTGCAAGGACGACAACTCCCCACCCCACCCCGAGGCTTCGCCTCGACCCTCCCCATCGAGGGGAGGGTAAAGAGCGGGCGAAGACGCCTGCGGCCCCAGGAAGGTTCCATATTTCGGCACGGCGACCAGCTCTTCCGGCTCGCCGAGATCGAGGCCGCCCAGCCTGGCGGCGTAGAGCAGCGAGGCCCGGGCATTCCGGGGGCCGCCTTCGCGCCAATAGAGCGAGAGCTTGTCCAGGGCCTCCTGCGGCACGGTGGAGAGCTGGGACAGGCGCCCGTCCGGCCTGGCGTCGCCGGGGATCAAGGCGAGCGCGATGCCATGGGTTCGCGCCGTCGCCGCCAGTTCCTCCGCGCCATAGCGCCAATAATCGAGGCCGCCGAGCAGGCGCACCACGATCGCCCTGGCATGGCGGGCGGTCTGATCGATGTAGAGATCCGTCGACATCGGATGGCGCAGCTTCTGCAGCGGCGCCAGGCGCAGATCGTCGAGGCCGGACGCGGCGGCCAGAGCGAGGTCGCTGTCGGTCAGCGAGGCGAACACGATCGCGCCCGGCGCCTGGCCGAGATCGACGGCGGCCTCGCTGGCATCGAGCGAACGCGTATCGGCCGGCAGCAGATGCATCAGGATGGTTCCGGACCGAAGAACAACGCCCGCCACCTTGTCATTGCCGGGCTTGACCCGGCAAACCAGCTCGCGTCGGAGCCGGATGCCCGGGTCAAGCCCGGGCATGACGAACAGGCAGGCGTCGAGGTATATCTCATCTTCGCTTTACCCCTCCAGCGTCTTGCGGATGCCGGCCTGGTCGATGCCCTTCTCGCCGATGATGACGAGGCGGCTCGAACGGGTTTCCTCCGGCGCCCAGGCGCGGTCGAAATGTTGCGAGAAGCGGGCGCCGACGCCCTGGACCAGCAGGCGCATCGGCTTGCCGTCGACAGCGACGAAGCCCTTGATGCGCAGGATGTCATGCTCCTCGGCCGCAGCCTTCAGCTTGCGTACCAAGGCATCGGCGTCGCGGATGGCCGGCAGGTCGACGACGAAGGTGTCGAAATCGTCATGGTCGTGCTCGGCCTCGTGGTCGTGATGGGAGGGACGCGCCTCCAGATCGTTCTCGGCCGCGGCCCCGAGCCCGAGCAGCACGGCCGCATCGATGCGGCCCTCGGAGGTGCGCACCACCTTGACGGCGCGCGGCACGGTCTTCTCGATGTCCTCCTCCACGCCGTCGGCCTCGCCGGCGGAGAGGAGATCGGCCTTGTTGAGCACGACCAGGTCGGCGCAGAGGAGTTGGTCCTCATAGACCTCCTCGAGCGGGTTGTCGTGGTCGAGGGAAGCATCGCCCTCGGCCTGGCGCTTCAGCTCTTCCGGATCGTCGGCGAAGCGGCCGGCCGCAACCGCCGCGCCGTCGACCACGGCGATGACGCCGTCCACGGTGACGCGCGAGCGGATCGCCGGCCAGTTGAAGGCCTTGACCAGCGGCTTGGGCAGAGCCAGGCCTGAGGTCTCGATGACGATGTGCTCGGGCGCATTCGGGCGCGCCAGGAGCGTCTCCAGCGCCGGCACGAAATCGTCGGCCACGGTGCAGCAGATACAGCCATTGGCGAGCTCGACGATCGCATCTTCCGGGCAGCTCTCGATGCCGCAGGACTTCAGGATGTCGCCATCGACGCCGACATCGCCGAATTCGTTGACGATCAGCGCCAGCCTGCGGCCATTGGCGGTGGCCAGCAGGTTGCGGATCAGCGTGGTCTTGCCGGCTCCGAGAAAGCCGGTGACGATGGTGCAGGGAACTTTCGTATGCGCGTTCATTCGGCGTCCTTGAGGGTTGATAAGGGTGGGATGCGCGCGATCATGCTGCGCTTGAAGACGTCGGGACGGCCGCGCCAGGGCATCAGGCCATCGCGGGAATGGGCCAGGAGATCGATCCCGGTGAGGATGTCGGGGCCGCTCTCGGCGGTGAGATCGCCGAAGACATAGGTCCAGGTACCGGGCGCCAACAAAGCCACCGTGCAGGAACGCTTGCAATTGCCCAGGCACTCGACCGGCTGCAGCTCGACGCCTTCGGGCAGCCTGCCGGCGAGTGCATCGCGCAGCCGGGCACCCTGGCGCGGCGCCTCGGGATCATCGCCCTCGCGCCTGCAGGTCACGCAAACGAGCAGCCGGACTGGGAGAGGTGTTTGTGGCATCGGCCCTGTTCATCGCCGCCGGAGCGGATGGAGGGCGCGGGACCGACGGCAGAGCCGGCGGTCGTCCGGGAAGACGGAACCGGCCTCCGAGGCGCCCCGCCCGGACCGGTGACAACAGTGCGACCGGCAGGTCTCCTGGCTCGCGGCTCATCGCCTCCCGCCGCCTTCCCGGTTGCCCAGTGGCTTCATGGCGGGACGCTTGCCGCTTACAGTTGCGGGGGCAGCCGCGGCTTTGGCATCCAAGGCAGCCTGGACCGGCCCCTCTTCTTCCGCACCGCATTCCCTCTTCTCTCTTAACGAGAGACCGATCGTGGCTGACATAAGGCGCGCGCGGGCGGGCTTGTCAATGTTCCCGCTTCCAAAGCGCGCGCAAAATCCGGCATAAAGGGCGACAACGCCGCCGCACGAATGAGATCGCCATGCTTGAAGAGAAGTCGCCGCCGACAGTGCCGGAGCCGCAAAAGATCGACGTCATCTTCCGCGGCGGTTCGGTGACGGCCATCGGCGTGGTGCTCGCCTTCTCGCTCGGCTTCCTCAACAACTGGGCCTCCCAGCCGGGAAGCTGGATCCCGGAGGACCTCGCAGCCGTCGCTTTCATCGGTGGCGGCATCGTCTTCCAGGTCTGGGCGCTGGCCGGCATGCTCTCGGTCAAATCACTGGAGGTGCCGGTCTATCGCCGCATCGTGCGCCTCTTCATGATCGGCCTCATTCTCGTCTCGATCGGCGTCCTGGTCGCCATCGCCGGCGACGCGCTCGGCTACAGCAAGATCTGGTTCAAGCAATAGGCCGCGGCCAGCTGACACTATGGTCGTGATTTGGCAGGGACATTGGGCTTGCGTCATTGCGAGCGCAGCGAAGCAATCCAGGAGCCATGAGCGACGCGCTTTACCAAAACTGGATTGCTTCGCTGCGCTCGCAATGGCGGAGGAAACGTCAGCGCAGTTGTAGCGACGACTGTGGTCTTCGTCCGCATCTTCATGATCCGCTCATTTTGGTCACTCTCGACGACGGTGTTTCTCGATCGCTTCCCGACTGCACAAACTCTCACGTCTGCGTTACCTGTCACCCCGGCGCCATGATTGCCGCCACAATTTGGCCTTCCCGCAATCGCCCACCAGAAGGCCGACGCCGATGGGCCCGGATCTTCTGCCCGGCATCAGCCGCTGGAAGGCTCGCCCATGGTTGCCATCACCGTCAATTCGACCGCCCACCAGCTCGACATCGAGCCGGAAACCCCTCTGCTCTGGGTCCTGCGCGATGAACTCGGCCTCACCGGCACCAAGTTCGGCTGCGGCATCGCCCAATGCGGCGCCTGCACCGTCCACGTGAATGGTGCCGCCATCCGTTCCTGCCAGACTCAGGTCGGTGACGTCGACGGCGCCACCATCACCACGATCGAGGGCCTGTCGGCGGATGGCAAGCATCCGGTCCAGCAGGCCTGGCTGGCCGAGGACGTGCCGCAATGCGGCTATTGCCAGTCGGGCCAGATCATGGCTGCCGTCGCCTTCCTGAAGGACACGCCCGCCCCGACCGACGCCGATATCGACAATGGCATCACCAATATCTGCCGCTGCGGCACCTATCCGCGCATTCGCGCGGCGATCCATCGCGCCGCCGAACTGATGAAGGGGTGAGGCCATGAACGCGATCGACCGCTCCTCGACCGCCCTGAGCCGGCGCAGCTTCCTGGCCATCGGCCTCTCGGCCGCCGGCGGCCTGATGATCGGCGGCTTCATCCCCGATGCCGCGCAGGCTCTGACCATTGCCGACCAGCCCTGGGCCGGCACGGCCACTGACGGCGAGATCAATGCCTGGATCCTGATCGAGCCCGACGACACCGTGATCATCCGGGTGGCGCAATCGGAAATGGGCGAGGGCATCTTCACGGCCCTGCCGATGATCGTTGCCGAGGAACTCGGCTGCGACTGGGCAAAGGTGAGGCCCGAATACGCCTCGGCCAGCCGGAATTTGCGCGAGAACACCGTCTACAAGCGTATGGGCACCGGCGGCTCCGGCGCCGTGCGCCGCTCGCGCGAATTCCTGCAGGCCGCCGGCGCCAATGCCCGCGAAAGGCTGGTGCAGGCCGCCGCCGCGCGCTGGCAGGTGCCCGCCGAAAGCTGCAGCGTCGATGCCGGCAAGGTGCTGCACAAGGCGAGCAACCGCAGCTTGCGCTTCGGGGAACTGGCCGGCGAGGCCGCCAAGGTCGCACTGGCCAGGGAGCCGACGATCAAGACGCCCGAGCAGTTCACGCTGATCGGCAAGCCGCTGGCGCGCCTGGATACGCCGCCCAAGCTGACGGGGGCGGCGAAATTCGGCATCGATATCCGCCTGCCTGATATGGTCTATGCCGCCGTGGTCACCTGCCCCGTCTTTGGCGGCCGCGTGAAATCCTATGACGAGGCCGCCATCAAGGGCCGGCGCGGCATCCTGGCCGTGGTGCCGATCGAGGGCGGCCTCGCCGTGGTGGCGGACCGGTTCTGGCGCGCCAAGGAAGCGGCGCTCGCCTTGCCCGTGACATGGGACGAGGGCTCGGCCGCCGACACGGACAGCAAGCGCTTCGATGCCGACTATGTCGCCGCCCTCGACGGCCCCGCCGTCACGGCGCGCAAGGAGGGCGACATCGACGCCGCCCTTGCCGGCGGCAAGCGTGTGGAGGCCCTCTATCAGGCGCCGCATCTGGCCCATGCGCCGATGGAGCCGCTCAATTGCACCGCCCATGTCCATGACGGCAAGGTCGAGGTCTGGATGGGCACGCAGAACCCCGACATGGCGCTCCAGCTCGCCGCCAAGGCGGCAGGCGTCGCGCCCTCCGCGGTGGAAATCCACAACTGTTTTCTCGGCGGCGGCTTCGGCCGGCGCGCCGTCAACGACGAGCTCGTGCAGGCAGTGACGGTGTCGAAGGCGGTGGGCAAGCCGGTCAAGCTGGTGTGGACGCGCGAGGAGGATATGCGCCACGACCGCTATCGCCCCCAGGCTGCCATCCGCTTCCAGGCATCCCTCGGCGAGGACGGCCTGCCGGCAGCGATCCATGTCCGCACCGCCGTCGGCTCCATCCAGCGCTCGCTCGGCTGGGGCAAGGTGGAGAACGGCGTCGAACCCTCAGCCGTCGAGGGCCTCGCCAACATGCCCTACCGCACCGGCGCGGCCCAGATCGACTGCATCCTCAAGAACACCCATGTGCCGGTGATGTTCTGGCGCTCGGTCGGCTCGTCCCAGAATGCCTTCGCCCTGGAGAGCTTCATCGATGAAATGGCGCTGGCCGCCGGCCAGGATCCCTTTCGCTTCAGGCGCAAGCTGCTCGAGGGAAAGCCGGATTTTCTCGCCGTACTCGATACGCTGGCCGAGAAGAGCGACTGGGGCAAGCCGCTGCCCAGGGGCCGGGGGCGCGGCATCGCCATCCACGAATCCTTCGGCACCATCGTCGGCGAAGTGGTGGAGCTCGCCGTCAGCCCCGAGGGCGAGGTGAAGGTCCAGCGCGTGGTGGCGGCCGTCGATTGCGGCCATGTCGTCAATCCGCTCACCGTGGAGATGCAGATCGAGAGCGCGGTGGTCTATGGCCTGTCTGCCGCGCTGTTCGGCGAGATCACCATCGAAAAGGGCGCGGTGGTGCAGGGCAATTTCGACGACTATCAGGTCGCCCGCCTGGCCGATACACCGCCGATCGAGACCCATCTCGTGCTCAGCGGCGGCAAGAAATGGGGCGGCATCGGCGAGCCCGGCACGCCGCCGATCGCTCCGGCTGTCTGCAACGCGATCTTCGCCGCCACCGGCAAGCGCATCCGCAGCCTGCCGGTCAAGAACACCGACCTCAAATGGGGGCCGGTGTGAGGTTGTTCAGAGCGCGGACTTTAAAAGTCCATAGGCGCTCGGTTTAAGCGAGAAGTGCGACGCCAGCCCCCCTTCGCTCCGTTCTTACGGGAGCTAGGAGACTCGCGCGCCGAGCCTCATCTCCAACACGACCGTCTCGCTCAACCCTTGAATTATCGCCCGTGAACTTTGTAAGTCCGCGCTCCCCTTGCCTTCCTGCCCGAGACCCGGCAGGAAGGCGCCATGTCCTCTGCCCGACTCACTCTGGTCCTCGGCGGTGCGCGTTCCGGCAAGAGCCGGCATGCGGAGAGCCTGATATCGGCCCATCCCGCCCCCTGGACCTATATCGCCACCGCGCAGGCCTTCGACGACGAGATGCGTGAGCGCATCGGCGAGCACCAGGCCCGGCGCGACGCCAACTGGCATACGGTCGATGCGCCTCTCGCCTTGCCGGAAGCTCTCGCGGCAACACGGGGGCCCGTGCTCGTCGACTGCCTGACGCTCTGGCTCACCAATCTCATGCTGGGCGGCCATGACCTCAAATCCGCCTTTCTCGCGCTGCAGGAAGCGCTCGAGGCCGTATCCGGCCCGGTGGTGATGGTGACCAACGAGGTGGGCCTCTCCATCGTGCCGGACAACGCCCTCGGCCGGGCCTTCCGGGACGAGCAGGGCCGGCTCAATCAACGGATCGCTGACATCGCCGACCGGGTGATCTTCATGGTCGCAGGCCTGCCGATGGTAGTGAAGTAATTGGAAGCTGACATGACCGACGATGCTGCCCGCCACAAGGCGAAGATGGAAAAGCGCAAGGCCGTGCAGGATGCCGAAGTCGCTTCCAAGACCATCACCGAAAAAGGCCTCCTGATCGTCAATACCGGCCCCGGCAAGGGCAAGTCCACAGCCGCCTTCGGCCTGATCATGCGCGCGCTCGGCCATGGCTGGCGCATCGGCGTGGTGCAGTTCATCAAGGGGGCCTGGTCGACCGGCGAACGCAAGGCGCTGGAGCGCTTCGACGACCTGGTGACCTGGAAGAGCATGGGCGAGGGCTTCACCTGGGAGACCCAGGACCGCGAGCGCGACGTCGCTGCCGCCGGGCGGGCCTGGGAAGCGGCCAAGGCCATGCTGGCGGATCCCGCCATCCGCCTTCTGGTGCTCGACGAGATCAACATCGCCCTGCGCTACGACTATCTCGACCTCACCGAGGTGGTGGAAACCCTGAAGGCGCGCCGGCCGGACCTGCATGTCGTCGTCACCGGCCGGAACGCCAAGCCGGAGATGATCGAAGCCGCCGACCTGGTGACCGAGATGACGCTGGTGAAGCATCACTTCGCCGCCGGCGTGAAGGCCCAGCACGGCATCGAATTTTGATGATTGGAGACGGTGCTTGTCATCCCCGGCAAGGCCGAAGGCCTTGGGAAGGGGATGACAGCCCGGTCCAGCATTGCATCGTCAGCAGAGTCCCTCAGCCCTCATGATCCAACCCCATCCCGAGCGTTCGGCGCTGGTCGCCATCCTCTGCGTCGCCGGCGCGGCCCTGATCTTCGCCGTACTGGCCGGCCTGGTCACGCAGGGCGGCACGGAGGCCTTCGATCGCGCCATCCTTCTGATGATGCGTAATCCCGCCGATCTCACCGATCCGCTCGGGCCGGGCTGGCTCGAGGAAATGATGCGCGATTTGACCGGCCTCGGCGGCGTCGGCGTGCTGACGCTGACCACCCTGGTCGTGGCGGGTTTTCTCGCCCTTTCGGGATCGCCGCGCAGCGCCGTCTTCGTCATCCTCGCCATCGGCAGCGGCATCCTGATGAGCTCGCTCCTGAAATACGGCTTTGACCGGCCGCGGCCGGACCTGGTGACCCATGGCGCCCGGGTCTATACGTCGAGCTTTCCCAGCGGCCATTCCTTCATGTCCGCCACCGTCTATTTCACCCTCGGCATCATGCTGGCCCGCAGCTTCCGCGTGCGGGCCCTGTCGATCTACATCATGGTGGTGTGCACGCTGCTGACCTTCGCCGTCGGCGTGAGCCGCATCTATCTCGGCGTGCACTGGCCCACCGACGTGATCGCCGGCTGGGTGATCGGGGCCGGCTGGGCGCTGTTCTGCTCGCTCCTGGCGCAGCGCCTGTGGGGCTATTGACCATGGGGGTGGGGGCAGCTCCGTTCCGCCTTTCCTATTTCCCGCCTTTCACCGGCGGCGCATAGACTTCGATGGCATGGCGCCTGAGCTTGAAATGCGCCGGCGTCCAGGTGGTGAGTTCGCCGTCGGTGTTGACCGGGCGTGGCCGGTTGGTGCGGATCACCAGTTCGGTGGTGCCGAAAGCCCTCACGTCGTCCCACTGGCCATGGGTGCCCTTGCGCAGGCTCGGCAGCAGCTTGAGCAGGCGCCACCAATGGTCGACTTCCAGGCTGTAGAAATCGAGCTTGCCGTCATCGGCCGTGGCGGTCTGCTCCACGGTCATGCCGCCACCGTAATATTTGCCGTTGCCGACCGAGACCTGCAGGGTCTTGATCTTCTCGGTGGTGCCATCATGGTCGAGATAGGCGGTGAAGAGCTGCGAGCGCGCCAGCAGCCGGGCGGCCACGATGCCGTAGCCGAGCTTGCCGAACATCTTCTTGGCGTTCTCGGAGAGTTCGGCGGCAAGGTCCGCGCTGAAGCCGATGCTGGCCACGTTGAAATAAAGCTGGCCATTGACCTCGCCGAGATCCATCGGCCTGGGCTGCCCGGTTACGATGAGCTCGGCGGCCTTCAGGGGATCGGCCGGGATCTCGACGGTGCGGGCGAAATCATTGGCGGTACCGAGCGGCAACACGCCGAGCGGCAGGCCCGTTTCCATCAGCCCCCGAGCGGCGGCGTTGAGACTGCCGTCACCACCGCCGACGATGACGAGGTCGCATTCGTCCCGGCGGCGCAAAATCACGTCGGCGATCTTCTCATTCCCTTCCGGGCTCGCTTCGATGAGATGGATGCCGCCGGTTTCCAGCACCTTGCGGATCGCATCGGTGCCCTTGCCGCCATTGCGCGCGTTGGGATTGACGATGAAGAGGGCGCGCCTGCCCTGCTGTGAATCAACCATACCCTGCCCCAATCTCCCTCGCGCGGAGCGCGAGACCCGTAAAAAAGAGCGACCTAACGGGCAATCTGGTTCATTCCATGGCCATCGTCCCCGCAAGGTCACGGGGGAAACATGGTGTGCCGATCTCCAGATCGGCATCGGCCCCTCCGATATAAGAGACGTTTCCGACATGCCGATCCCGCTCCATCAAGGGATGGAGCTGAGGAGATCGGTACACCAGCTCCCGCGCCTTACTCCGCCGCTTCCACCTTCGTTGCCTCGTCCGCCTCGATATGGCCGGAACGGATGCGAATCATGCGGTCGCAGCGGGCGGCGAGGCCGAGATCATGCGTCACCAGCACGAGGGTGGCACCGCGCTCGCGCTTCAAACGGAACATCAGCTCGACGATACCCGCACCCGTGCCCTCATCGAGATTGCCGGTCGGCTCGTCGGCGATCAGGATGGCCGGCTCGGGCGCCAGGGCGCGCGCCAGCGCCACGCGCTGCTGCTCGCCGCCCGAGAGCTGGGCGGGATAATGGGCTTGGCGTGCACCGAGGCCCACCGCCTCCAATTCGGCCTCCGCCCGGACGAAGGCATCGCGCCGCCCGGCCAGTTCCAGCGGCACGGCGACGTTTTCGAGCGCCGTCATGGTGGGGATGAGATGGAAGGACTGGAAGACCACGCCGATATGCCGCCCGCGAAACTTGGCGAGACCATCCTCGTCGAGGACGCCGAGATCCTGCCCGGCGATGCGGATGCTGCCGCTATCGGGCCGCTCCAGGCCGCCCAGCGTCATCAGCAGGGTGGATTTGCCCGAACCGGAGGGGCCGACGAGGCCGACCGCTTCCCCCTGCCTTATTTTCAGCGTAACGCCCTTGAGAATGTGAACGCGCGCCGCGCCGGTGCCGAGGCTGAGATGGACGTCGGCCAGATCGATCGCTTCGTTCATTCGCATCCTGCCTGAAAGGTTTTCGTGATCGTGACCCGTGTCTATGCATCGATTGTGGCAATTCTCACATTGCTTGTCATGACCCCCCTTGCGGCCGCCTCGGCTGCGGCCGAGCCGCTGCGGCTGGTGGCCCTGGGCGACAGCCTCACCGCAGGCCTCGGGCTGGAAGCCAGGGACGCCTATCCCGCCAAGCTGCAGGCGGCCCTCGCCAGGCTCGGCCTCGAAGTGGCGATCGACAATGCCGGCGTCTCCGGCGACACCACCGATGGCGGCCTTGCCCGGCTCGACTGGTCGGTGCCCGACGGCACCAAGGCGGTGCTGCTCGAACTCGGCGCCAACGACATGCTGCGCGGGCTCGATCCCAAGCTCGCCCGGTCCAATCTCGCCGCCATCCTGGAGCGGCTCAAGGAGCGCAAGATCCCGGTCCTGCTGATGGGCATGCGAGCCGCGCCCAATCTCGGCGCCGACTACCAGAAGACGTTCGACGCGATCTATCCCGATCTCGCTAGGCAATATGGGGCGGAACTCTATCCCTTCTTCCTCGACGGGGTCGCCGGCACGCCCGGCCTCAACCAGCCCGACGGTATGCATCCGACCGCCGCCGGCGTCGATGCGATCGTCACCAAGCTGACGCCGGTGGTGGCTGAGTTCGTCAGGAAATTGCGCTGAACGATCGTCGTACGGCTCCGAAGGCGTGGCTGGGTAAGTGCCAAACTGAAGGTTGTTTCGAACGTTACTCGTATCCCGCCTCGCCCATGGCAAACTCGCTGCCCCTCCATGGATGGGAGCGAGATGACCAGTCTTTCCAACGGTGGTCGGCGGCTGGCGGCAGCTATCGCCTCGAAACGCATCCTCCTCGCCGGCTTGATGGCGATCGCTGCGGGTGTGATACCGGGCAAGGTCCTGGCCGACGACGCGGCGCAGCACTGTTATGATCCCAAAGCTGCGGCGGATCTGGTCGTGCAGGCCTGCACGGCCGTGATCGCTTCCAAGAGCGAGACCGGCTCCCGCCTGGCCGAAGCTTACCGCCGCCGCGGCGCTGCCCATAACGACAGGGATCAATATGAACAAGCGATCCTGGATTTCGACCAGGCAATCGGCTTGAATCCGCAGGATGCGGAGGCCTTGACGTACCGAGGCAAGGTTTTCCTGCATAGGAACGAGCCTGATCGAGCTCTCGAGGATTTCGACCGGGCCCTGCGTCTCGAGCCGGGCGACGGCAAGGCGCTTGGAGGTCGCGGCGCCGCGCTGGTGCTCAAAGGCGACTATGGCCGCGCCATCGTCAATCTCGATGAAGCGCTGCGGCAGGCACCCGATAACGACTATACCCGCTTCTATCGCGGCCTCGCCCACACGAGGCTGGAGCATTACGATCTGGCTATCGCGGATCTAGACCAGGTTATCCGCCACCAACCCGACAACGCCAATTCCTATACCACCCGCGGCGTCAGTTATCTTGGCAAGCGCCAGTACGAACAGGCCATCAAGGATTTCAACGAGGCTGACCAGCTCATCCCGAACGACGCTCTGATCCTGGGCAATCGCGGCTCGGTCCTGGTAAAAGCCGGTCAGTATGAGCGTGCCATCTCCGATCTTGATCGGGCCATCAGGCTCAAGCCCGATGAGGCGAACAACTTCACTAACCGTGGCTCAGCCTTTGGCAATCTCGGCCAGTTCGATCGTGCGATCCAGGATTTCGACCAGGCCATTCGCCTCGACCCGAATAATCTCGATGCTCTTCGAGGGCGGGGCTGGATCTATTCAGAACGGGGGAACCCCGACCGCGCCTTGGAGGACCTGAACAAAGTCCTTCTCCTGTCGCCGGACGATGCCGCCACCCTGATCATCCGCGGCATGACCTATATCGCCAAGAAGTACTACGATCGGGCCCTTCAAGATCTCAACCAAGCCGTCAGCCTCAAGCCGGACTCTGCCGATGCCTACCTCAATCGCGGCGCGGCCTATGTCAAAGCAGGCCAGGTCACCCGCGCCATCCAGGATCTCGACGAGGCCATCCGGCTGAAGCCGGACGATGCCATAGCCTTCTACAATCGTGCCTCGGCCTACAGGCTATTGGAGGACAATGACCGCGCGCTCCAGGACTATGACCGGGCGATCGCCCTGCAAGCGCACGCGAACTTTTACCGAGACCGCGGCACAGTTTTGGTGACCATGAAGCAGTACGACCGAGCCATTCAAGACTACGACGATGCTTTTCGGCTCAATCCGGCCGATGCTGAGATCTTGGAGGGGCGCAGCATCGCGAATTTCGAGAGCGGTCATTACGATCGTGCCATAACCGATCTCGACCGCCTGTTGCAGCGCAAGCCTGACGACGCGAGCGCCCTGATTAATCGTGCTGCCGTCTATGTCAGGCTTGGCGAGCTCGACCACGCGCTCCAGGATCTCGACCGAGCCATCGTGCTGGCGCCGGACGAGCCCAAGGCCTATCTCAATCGTGGCGCCGCCTTTAACGATTTGGGTCAATATGACCGCGCCATCCAGGATCTCGACCGAGCGATCGATCTTGAATCGGACAGTGCCCTCGCTTTTGCCGGCCGCGCCGCGGCCTATAGCAACAAGCGCCTGTATGATCGCGCGCTCAAGGATTACGACCGGGCTATCGCCCTGGATCCCGATACCGCCAGTTACTATCGCGATCGCGGTGCGGTTTTGGCCGCCAAGGGCTGGTACGATCTCGCCATCCGCAATTATGACGACAGCCTGCGGTTGAAACCCGGCGACGAGAAGGCCCTGCGCTGGCGTGCGGACGCGCAAAGGCAGCTCGACCGTAAGAAGAGCCGCAAACCAAAAGGGGCCGAGGCACGATGACACGCCCAGGACGGCGCTGAACCTGTCCGAAAATTGCTATAGACCTTACGGACGATGGCGCCTCTCGCTTCGCGGCAGGGGGTGGCGAGGACGTTCGGGAAAGGTCTTGCGGGAAAGGTCTTGGTCGATGGGCATCGAGGAGCGGACGAAAGGCGAATTGCGCCTCATTCCGGCGCGCAAGGGCGTAGCGGAGCGGGTGAAGGCCGGGCAGACGGTGACGGTCATCAACACCCATGGCAGCCAGGTGGTCGACAGCTGGGCCTTCAACGCGGAGGATCCCAGCGAGTTCATGTCGATGGAGCACAGCCGCGGCGCTATGCTGCGCGTCAATCCGCGGGTCGGCGATACTCTGCGCAGCAATCGCCGGCGCCCCATGCTTACCCTGACCGAGGACACTTCCGGCGGCATCCACGACACGCTGATCGCCGCCTGCGACCGCTACCGCTACGAGCAGCTCGGCCATGTCGGCCATCACGACAGCTGCACCGACAATCTCGCGCAGGCCTTGGCATCACTCGGCGTGACCGGAGCGGAGACGCCGAGCCCGCTCAACCTGTTCATGAACATACCGGTCGGCGCCGATGGCAGCGTCTCCTTCCAGCCACCGGTGTCGACGCCCGGCTCCCATGTCCGCCTCAGGGCCGAGATGGACCTGATCGTCGTGTTCTCCGCCTGCCCCCAGGACCTGGTCCCGGTGAACGGCGCCGACTGCATTCCCCAGGATGCGCATTACACCATCGCCTGATCGGCTCCAGGCTTTCCCTGAGAGCCCAGTGCTCTGTCGTCCCCGGCGCCGCCATTGGCGACGGGAAGGGATCCAGGGCCGAAAGGATTTCGCTTGGAATTCCTGGATCCCCTTCGAACACCCTTCAGATTGGAGCCCCGGGCTCCCCGGACAGGAACCACAAAAGTGAGCAACCATCCCTTCCAGCCGCTCGATTCAGGGCTCGTGCCGCGCTTCGCCGGCCCTTCGACCTTCATGCGCCTGCCCATGGCGCGGCCGGAGGAGGTCGACATCGCCCTGGTCGGCATTCCCTTCGACGGCGGCGCCACCAATCGCACCGGCGCGCGGCACGGCCCCCGGGAGATCCGCAACCAGTCGAGCCTGGTGCGGCGCGTGCATCACGTCACCGGCCTCTCGCCCTTCGACCGGATACGGGCCGGCGATTGCGGCGACGCCCCCATCAATCCGCTCGATTTGATGGCGAGCCTGGAGAGCATCGAGGCCTTCTATGCCGAGATCCGGGCCGCCGGCGCCCGCCCGCTGACGGCGGGCGGCGATCATCTCACCACCCTGCCCATCCTGCGCGCCCTGGCGAAGCAGGCGCCCGTCGGCCTCGTCCAGTTCGATGCTCATTCCGACACCTATGACAGCTTCTTCGGCAGCCGCTACAACCACGGCACGCCCTTCCGCCGCGCCATCGAGGAAGGGCTGGTCGATCCCAGGCGCATGATCCAGATCGGCATCCGCGGCGCCATCTCCGATGCGGCAAATTACGACTTCGCCCGCACCGCCGGCGTCCGCATCATCTTCATCGAGGAGTTCATGGCCCGCGGCGTGGCCGACGTCATGGCCGAAGCCCGCGCCATCATCGGCGACAAGCCCACCTATCTCTCCTTCGACATCGATGCGCTCGATCCCTCTTTCGCGCCCGGCACGGGCACGCCGGAGATCGGCGGGATGTCCTCGCGCGAAGCCCAGGCGATGATCCGCCTGATGGGCGGCGCGCATCTGATCGGCGCGGACCTGGTGGAAGTCTCCCCGCCGCTCGACCCCTCGGGCCTCACCGCCCTGACCGGCGCGACGCTGATGTTCGAACTGCTCTGCGTGATGGCGGGAGGGTAGGCAGGGCTGGTTCGCTGTCATCCCGCACGCGCTGCAGCACGCAGTGCCGCAGCGCGTGCGGGATGACAGCCTCGTCACACCACCAGGCGTACCGGCTTGTCGATGGCCTGCAGCACGCGGGCAAGATCATGGCCGCGCTTGAGGATCATGCCGGTCGGCGCCAGCACGCTATAGGCCCCCTGGCGCTGGGCCAGCGAAGGATCCTTGACGATGCGGTAGAGCGGCATCTCGGACGCGCGCCGGAAGATGGAGAACACAGCCTTGTCGCGCAGGAAATCGATGGCATAGTCGCGCCATTCGCCATGGGAGACCATGCGGCCATAGAGATTCATGATCTGGCGCAGTTCATGCCGGTCGAAGGCGATGGCTGGTGGATCGGGGCGGCGCGAAGCGGGAAGTTGCGCGACATTCGCGCTTTCGCCTCGCGAAAACAGCGATCCCGGCGGATCGGCCTCCGTCATGACGCCTCCTGTGTAAACGGTCTGTCGTCACACTGTCATGATTGCGCCGATCCGCTTCACGTTCAAGTTTTATCGCCACACGCAACGGTCATCGCAGGGGAAGACTGCCGTCTCCCGTGGACAGACGGCCGTAAAGCTCGGGCCGGCGATCGCGGAACAATCCCCAGGCGGCGCGCTCGGCGCGAATCGCCTCGAGATCGAAGCTTGCCGTCAGCACCGCCTCGCCCGATCGCCCCGCCTCCGCCACCAGCTCCCCGTGCTGGCCGGCAATGAAGGAGGAGCCGTAGAACGTCAGCTCGCTCTCGCCGAAGCGCTCGACGCCGATGCGGTTGGCCGCCATCACCGGCATGATGTTGGCGCCGGCGTGGCCGCGCATCACCGTGCGCCAATGCTCCATCGAGTCGAAGCCGGTGGCGGGCTCCGAGCCGATCGCGGTGGGATAGAGCAGCGCATCCGCGCCCATCAGGGCCATGGACCGGGCCGCTTCGGGAAACCACTGGTCCCAGCAGATGCCGACGCCGATGGTGCCGAAGCGGGTCGGCCAGACCCTGAAACCGGTATCGCCGGGCCGGAAATAGAACTTCTCCTCATAGCCGGGCCCGTCCGGAATATGGGATTTGCGGTAGAGGCCGAGGACGCCGCCATCGGCGTCGACCATGACGAGGCTGTTGTAATAGGCCTGGTTGGCACGTTCGAACAGGCTGACCGGCAGAACCACGCCGAGCTCGGCAGCCAGGGCGCGCATGGCCTTGAGGGTGGGGTGCTCCTGGTCCAGCGTGCGCGCCTTGGCGAAATGCTCGGCCTTCTCCTCCTGGCAGAAATAGAGGTCCTCGAACAGTTCCTGCACCAGCACGACCTGGGCGCCGGCCCCGGCAGCCTCGCGCACCAGGCGCGTCGCCGTGGCCAGGTTGTGGTCTACGCTGTCGGTGCAGGCGAACTGCACCACGCCGAATGTCGTTTTGGCCATCACGCGTCCTCGAAGCCGGTGAGGACGCCGACCGCATTCACGGCGATCTCGGCCACGGCATAGCCGCCTTCCATCACGAAGAGCGTCGGCAGGCCGAGCTTGGCGATGCGCGCGCCGATGAGCGGATAGTGCTCGGTCTTCAGCTTGAAGGCGCTGATCGGATCCTTCTCGAAGGTGTCGACCCCGAGCGAGACCAGCAGCACATCGGGTCTGTAGGCCGCCGCCTTGGCGCAGGCATCGTCCAGCGCCGCCCCCCAGACCTCGAAGGTCGTGCCTGCCGGCATCGGATAATTGACGTTGAAGCCCTCGCCCTTGCCGGTCCCCTTTTCGTCGGCAAAGCCGAGGAAGAAGGGATATTCGTTGGCGGGGTCGCCGTGCAGATTGAGCACCAGCACGTCGTCGCGCTCGTAGAAGATTTCCTGCGTGCCGTTGCCGTGATGGTAGTCGACGTCGAGGATGGCGACCTTGCGGGCGCCGTTGTCGAGGAACCATTGCGCCGCCACGGCCGCATTGTTGATGAAACAATAGCCGCCCATGAAGCCGGAGCCGGCATGATGGCCGGGCGGACGGCAGAGCGCGAAGGCCGACTTCTCGCCACCCTTCACCAGCCCGGCGGCCGTCAGCGCCACCTCGTAGGAGGATTTGATCGCGTCCCAGCTGCCCTCCACGAGAGTTGCGCCGGCATCGAAGGAATAATAGCCGAGCAGCGCCTCGATCGATTCCGGTGGCCTGTCGCCCCTCAGGCCGCGCGTCGGCCAGGTGAAGGGCATCGCCGTGCCCTCCCGCCCGGCCGCCTTCCACATCGGGTAGGCCCGCCCGAGGAAATCGATGAAATCAGGCTTGTGCACGCGCAGGGCGGCATCGAGCGTATGGGCCTGCGGCGACAACACAGGACCGAGCCCGACCTCGTCGATACGGGCGCGGATGAACTCGGCGCGCGAAGGCATCTCGAAGGCCGGCACGATGGCGCCCGCCACCAGTTCGACATTGCCGGCATGGCCTTTGTGGCGCTCGGAATAGACGGATTTCATCAGACGGATTCCAGTGGTGACTGCTGGAATTGTGATCACAAACGAAGAGTGGTGGCAAGGGGCACCATGGAGGCTTTCATTGGAGCGCCCGCGGAAAAGGGCGCGCCAGGCCCTTGTTCAAACCCGCTCCACCAGTTCCGCGCCCGCCTCCCGCATGGCGGCAATTGCCGCCGCGACGGAGCCGTCGAGGTCGATGCCCCGGCAGGCATCGAGCACGACGATGGTCTCGAATCCCAGGCGTCTGGCGTCCTCGGCGGAATAACGCACACAGAAATCGGTGGCGAGGCCGACGCAGAACAACCGCTTGAGGCCGCGCTCCCTCAGATAGCCCGAGAGGCCGGTCGGGGTCTTGCGGTCGTTCTCGAAGAAGGCCGAATAGCTGTCGATGGCAGGATTGTAGCCCTTCCGGATGATCATCTGCGCCCCGGGCAAGGCCAGGCCGGGATGGAACTCGGCGCCCCGGCTGCCCTGGAGGCAATGGTCGGGCCACAGGGTCTGCTCGCCATAGGGCATGCGCACGGTCGAAAAAGGCGCCTTGCCCGGATGGCTGGAAGCGAAGGAGGAATGGCCGGGCGGGTGCCAGTCCTGCGTCAGCACGCAATGGGCGAAATCCCCCGCCAGCCGATTGATGTCGGGTACCACCGAATCGCCGTCGGGCACGGCCAATGCCCCCCCCGGACAGAAATCGTTCTGTACGTCGATCACCAGGAGGACGTCGTTCGGACCGGGCTTCATGAAATCCTCCCCCACAGCGTCTTTGCGATTTGACGGAAAGCACTTCAAATCGCAAAGACGCGTCGAACCAAAAGTTGGAGCAAAGCGGCGTCTTCACCAAAACGCGCTTTGCTCCAAGATGCCTCTATCTTCATCACGCGGGCCGGAAGATCAACTTGCCTTTGGATCTGAGGGGGCTACACAGGAGAACAGGCTGCGGATTGCGACTCGCGGCCGGCAAAGGCAGGACCCCATGCGTCCAGATTTCTCTCCCTCCATCGTCGGCGTCGAACACAGCTACCTGCTGCATGGCCAGCGGCTGACCGCCCCCTCCTTGCAGCCGGGTCTCCATGTGGTGGCGACGCCCATCGGCAATCTCCAGGACATTACGCTGCGGGCGCTGACCACGCTGGCCGCCGCCGATCTCATCGTCTGCGAGGATACGCGCGTCACCAGCCGCCTCACCAACCATTATGGCATCAGCGCCCAGCTCCTGGCCTATAACGACCACAATGCGCCCCGCGTGCGGCCCCAGATCCTGGAGCGGCTGACCAGCGGCCAGGGCGTGGCCCTGGTCTCGGACGCCGGCACGCCCATGGTCTCCGATCCCGGCTTCAAGCTGGTACGCGAGGCCATCGAGGCCGACATTCCCGTCTTCGCCGCGCCCGGCCCGTCCGCCGCGCTGGCGGCCCTGGCCGTCGCCGGCCTGCCGACCGACCGCTTCTTCTTCGAGGGCTTCCTGCCCAACAAGGATGGCGCACGCGCCAACCGGCTCGCCGAGCTCAAGACCATCCCCGCCACGCTGATCTTCTACGAAAGCGGCCCGCGCCTCGCCGACAGCCTCGCCGCCATGGCGACGGCGCTCGGCGACCGGGCCGCCACGGTGGCTCGCGAACTCACCAAGGCCTATGAGACGGTCTATCGCGGCACGCTGGTCTCGCTGGCGACCGATTTCGCCATTGCCGACGAGCCGAAGGGCGAGATCGTGGTGGTGGTGGGACCGCCGGTCGAGGAGAAGGCCAGCGCCGACGACATCGAGGCGTCTCTGGCCGCCGCGCTCGAGACGCTTTCGGTCAAGGATGCCGCCGCCGCGGTCTCGGCCCGCCTCGGCCTGCCCAAGCGCGACGTCTATGCCCGCGCCGTCGAGATGGCCTCGGAGCGCCGCAGCAGGGCCTCTTGAGCAAGCTCGAACGCCAGGCCGCTTTCCGCGCCGGCCTCAACGCCGAGACACGGGCCGGCTGGCTGCTGCGCCTGAAGGGCTATCGCCTGCTCGCCCGCCGCTTCAAGGTGCCGGGCGGCGAGATCGACCTGATCGCCCGCCGCGGCGGCACGCTGGTCTTCGTCGAAGTCAAGGCTCGCGCCGAAGTCGCCGTGGCGTTGGAAGCAATCACGCCCGGCCAGCAGCGGCGCATCGCCACGGCGGCCCGGGCCTGGCTGGCCCGCCATCCCGATCATGCGGCGCTGACCCAGCGTTTCGACGCGGTCTTTGTGACGCCCTGGCACTGGCCGCGCCATCAGCCCAACTGGTTCGAGATGGATCTGGGGTGATTTGGGGGGGCGGGTCTTCAGACCCGCTTGAAACACAGCACCTGAAGGCAAAGAAGGCGGGTCCGAAGACCCGCCCCCCAAAACTTACCGTCCCAGCACCCGGTTCAGCCAGTCCGCGATCGGCCGCCCGGTGTTGCGCGGCGCGTTGGCGGTCATCACCGGCTCGACAGCCACGGGCTGGTCTTCCGGCGCGCCGTCGAATTGCGGCTGCGCCGCGATGACGTCCTCGGGCGGCGGCGCCTCGCGCACCCAGGGCCGGCCGGGCAGCGGCGCCGGCGGCAGGCCCTTATGGGCACCACGCATGAACTCGTTCCAGATCTGGGCCGGCAGGCTGCCGCCGGTCATCTTGGAAGTGGAGGTACCGTCGTCATTGCCGAGCCAGACGGCGGTCACCATGTGGCTGGTATAGCCGATGAACCAGGCATCGCGATAATTCTGGCTGGTGCCGCTCTTGCCGGCCGATTGCCAGCCCGGCAGGCCATATTTACGGGCCGTGCCGACCGTCAGCGTCTGGCTCATCATGGCGTTCATCATGCCGACCTTGTCGTCCTCGATGACGCGCTGATTGCCGGGAGCCTGGCGCTGGAACAGCACCTTGCCCTTCTCGGTCTTGATGCTCTTGACCACATAGGGGATCACCATGCGCCCGCCATTGGCGAAGGTGGCATAGGCCGAGGTGATCTCCAGCGGCGTGACTTCCGAGGTGCCGAGCGCGATGGAGGGATTAGGGTCGAGATTGGAATTGATGCCGAGGCTGTGGGCCACCGCCACCACCGCCTTCGGACCCACTTCGGCGCACAGGCGCACCGCCACTGTGTTGAGCGACAAAGCGAGCGCCGTGGTCAGCGACACCGGGCCGCGATATTCGCGCGAGAAGTCCTTCGGGCTCCAGCCCGCCAGGGTGATCGGGGCGTCGTCACGAATGGTATCGGGGGTGGCCCCGTTCATCAGCGCGGCGAGATAGACGAACGGCTTGAAGGTGGAGCCGGGCTGCCGATAGGCTGAGATCGCCCGGTTGAACTGGCTCTCGGCATAGGAGCGCCCGCCCACCATGGCCCGGACCGCGCCATCGGGATCCATCGCCACCAGGGCGCCCTGGCTCACGCGCAGCTTGCCGCCGGACTTGTCGAGGCCCTGGCGCAGGGACTGTTCGGCGAGATTCTGCAGCTTGGCATCGATGGTGGTCTCCACCACCACATCGGTGTCGAGCGGCCCGGTGAGGTCGCTGAGCTGGTTGGAGATCCAGTCGGCCGGATAGTTGCCGGACGAGCGGGCGGCGAATTTGGAAACCTTGACAGGCGTGGCCAGAGCCGTCTTCTCGTCCTGCGCGGTGATCGCGCCGGTATCGACCATGGCGTCGAGCACGAGCTGGGCACGGTCACGGGCGCCCTTGGGATTCTTGGTCGGGTCGAGCGAAGACGGCGCCTTGACCAGGCCGGCCAGGGTCGCGGCCTCGGCAATGGTGAGTTCCTTGGCAGGCTTGCGGAAATAGCGCTGCGCCGCCGCCTCGATGCCATAGGCGCCCGCGCCGAAATAGACGCGGTTGATATACATCTCCAGGATCTGGTTCTTGGAGAATTTGCGCTCGAGATAGACGGCCAGAATGGCTTCCTGGATCTTGCGGCGCAGGCTGCGCTCGGGGGTCAGGAAGACGTTCTTGGCGAGCTGCTGCGTCAGCGTCGAGCCGCCCTGGGTCAGGCGGTGCGTGGTGAGATAGACATAGCCGGCGCGGGCAAGGCCCTGCGGATCGACGCCGTAATGCGAGTAGAAGCGCCGGTCCTCGATGGCCACGAAGGCCTGCGGCACATATTTCGGCAGGTCCTTGATCGAGATGGCGGCTCCGCCCATTTCGCCCTGATTGGCGATGACGGTGCCGTCGGCCGAAACGATCTTCACATTGGGCGGGCGCGGCGGCACTTCCAGATTCTGGATCGGCGGCAGGTTGGCGGCATACCAGGCCACCACGCCACCGACGCCGAGCAGGCCCCACATGCACAGCAGGAAGGACCAGTAGGTCAGGCGATAGAGCATGGAGCGCCGGCGCTTGGGCTTGCGCCCGCCCCCCGAACTGCCGCCGCCCCCGCCACGGCGGCTGGAACCGCCGCCACGCGAGGAGGATCCGCCGAACAGGCTCCAGCCCTTGCTCGAGCGCGCGCTCTTGGCGCGGGACGGCGAGCGCTCGCGCAACTCCAGCGGTACGGGCGCGGGGCGGTCTTCCCGGGTCAGGCGGAAACCATCGCCCTGATCGGCTTCCTCGCCCTTTTCGGGCTCGAAACGGGGTTCTACCCGCTCAACCATGCGCCGTTGGCCCTGCGCCATCCCAGCCTTCCAAAATCATTACAATCAGATCAGTCATATCAGCGCCGGGTTAAGCAAGGGCTACCGCAGCTTGCGACATTTGCTTTCCACTCAGGGAAAGGCATGAACAAGGCGTCAATCCGTCATTGTCGTGGCGTATTCAAGCCTCGAAGCCCTGTATCCGATGGAAAATCCGTGCAGGCGCCCTGCGGCAGGCCCTTTCGTAAAGTCTTCAGGCCCTGTAGAGGACGTGCGGCGAAAGGCTGGAGGACATATGGCGCTCATCTTCAAGATCCTGACGGCGCAGCAATGGCGCAACGCCGAGGCTGCCGGGCGTTTCGACGGCGCCCCCATCGATATCCAGGATGGCTACATCCACTTCTCCTCGGCCGATACCGTACGGGAGACGGCGGCCCGGCATTTCGCCGGACAGGACGATCTCATCCTTGCCGCCGTCGAGGCCGACAGGCTCGGCGAAGCCCTCAAATGGGAAGTCTCGCGCGGCGGCGCCCTCTTCCCCCATCTCTATGGCGCCCTGCCCCTCGACCTGGTCGAGTGGACCGCGCCGCTGCCGCTCGGCTTGGATGGCCGACATGTCTTCCCGCTCGAATTTCTCTCGAGCGAGCAGCCATGATCGGTGCAGCCTTCGCCCTCATCCGTCCCCGCCTGTTCCGTATGGACCCCGAGGAGGCGCATGAGGCCACCCTCTCCGCGCTGCGCAGCCTGCCGATCCCTCCCGCCCTCCCCGATCCGGCCTCGCTCGGGGTGAAGGCCTTCGGGCTCGATTTCCCCAATCCGGTCGGCGTGGCCGCCGGCTTCGACAAGAATGCCGAGGTGGTCGATCCCCTGTTCAAGCTCGGCTTCGGCTTCGTGGAGATCGGCAGCGTCACCCCGCGCCCCCAGGAGGGCAATCCCCGCCCCCGTTTGTTCCGTCTGCCGGCGGATGAGGGCGTGATCAACCGCTTCGGCTTCAACAATCAGGGCCACGCCGCCGTGCTGGCCCGGCTCAAGGCCCGCAAGGGCCGCGGCATTCTCGGCGTCAATGTCGGTGCCAACAAGGACAGCGAGGACAAGGCCGCCGACTATGCCGCCGGCATCATCGTCTTCGCCCCCGTCGCCTCCTATTTCACCCTCAACATTTCCTCGCCCAACACGCCGGGCCTGCGCAATCTGCAGAAGCGCGAGGCGCTCGACGAATTGCTGGGCCGCGCGGTGGAGGCACGGGATACGGCGGCGCTCATCGGGCCGCGCCGCCCGCTGCTTCTCAAGATCGCGCCCGACATCACCATGTTCGAGCTCGACGACATCGTCGACCGCGCGCTCGCCCACAAGCTCGACGGCATGATCGTCTCCAACACCACGATCTCCAGGCCCGAGACGCTGAAGGAGCGCGAGACGGCCAAGGAGGCGGGCGGCCTCTCGGGCGCGCCCCTGTTCGAGCTCTCCACCCAGGTGCTGGCCGAAACCGCCCGACGCGTCGGCGGCCGCTTCCCGCTGGTCGGGGTCGGCGGCATCCATTCGGCTCAGACCGCCAAGGCCAAGCTGGATGCCGGCGCCACGTTGGTGCAGCTCTATTCCAGCCTGGTCTACAAGGGCCCCGGCCTGATCAAGCAGATCAAGAAAGGGCTGCGGTAAAATGGAGTGTCGACCTTCAGGTCGACACCGCCGAGCCGCATGGAATGTCGACCTGGAGGTCGACACTCCGTTTCGATCCTACGCCGCCTTCTTCTCCGGCTTGAAGCGCTGATAGAAGCGCTCGTCCTTGGCGGCCATGTCGCGCAGCAGCTTGTTGGGCGCAAAGCGTGGGCCATAGGCGGCCGTGAGCTTGTCGCACAGCGCCACGAAGGCCTTCGAGCCCATGCCGTCGATATAGGACAGGGCACCCCCGGTGAAGGGCGCGAAGCCGAAGCCGAGGATCGAGCCGACATCCGCCTCGCGCATGTCGGTGATGATGCCGTCCTCCACGGTGCGGGCCGCTTCCAGCGCCTGGACCACGAGGAAACGGTGCTTCAGCGTCTCCTTGTCGATGGTGTCGGGATCGAGCTTCACCGCCTGCAGATCCGACAGGCCCGGCCACAGCCGCTTGGAGGCGCCGTCCGGATAGTCGTAGAAGCCCTTGCCGTTCTTGCGGCCGAGGCGGCCATGCTGGTTGAGCAGGGCGTCGAGCAGCTTCTCCTGCGCCGGATCGATGGCGGCCTCGCCGAGATCCTTCTTGGTGGCCTGCAGGATCTTCCAGGCCAGGTCGATGGCGACCTCGTCATTGAGCGAGAGCGGCCCGACCGGCATGCCGGCGGCGCGGGCGACATTCTCGATCATCGCCGGCGGCACGCCCTCGCCCAGCATCAGATGGCCTTCGCGGATATAGTTGAGCACGCAGCGATTGGCGAAGAAGCCGCGGCCGTCATTGACCAGAATCGGCGTCTTCCGGATGGCCCGCACGAAATCGAGCGCGACGGCGATGGCCTTGTCGCCGGTCTTTGCGCCCTTGATCACCTCGACGAGCAGCATCTTGTCGACCGGCGAGAAGAAGTGCACGCCGATGAACTGCTCGGGGCGGGCGGAATTCTCGGCCAGCGACGTGATCGGCAGCGTGGAGGTGTTCGAGGCGAAGACGGTGTCCTCGCCGATCACCGCCTCGATCTTCCTGATCACTTCGGCCTTGACGGCGCGGTCCTCGAACACGGCCTCGACGATGAGGTCGACGCCGGCAAGCGCAGCGAAATCGGCCGTGGCGGTGATACGGCCGAGCAGGGCTTCCTTGTCCGCCATCGAGGCGCGGCCCTTCTTGATCTGGCCGGTGATCAGGCCGTCGGAATGGGCCTTGCCCTTGTCGGCGGCTTCCTGGTCGCGGTCGACCAGCACCACCTCGAGCCCGGCCAGCGCCGAGACATAGGCGATGCCCGCGCCCATGAAGCCGGCACCGACCACGCCGATGCGCTTGAGGTTGGACGGCGGCAGGGCCGGACGGCGCGCGCCCTTGTTGAGCTCTTGCATGGAGACGAACAGCGTGCGGATCATCGAACGCGCTTCGGTCGAGCGCAGCACATGGGCGAAATAGCGCGATTCCACCGTGAGCGCCCGGTCGAAGGGCAGCTGCAGGCCCTCATAGACCGTCTGCAGGATGGCGCGGGCCGCCGGATAATTGTCGTAGGTCTCGCGGCGATAGAGGGCATTGGCCGGCGGGAACACCATCATGCCGGCCTTGGAATAGACCGGGCCCGCAGGCAGGCGGAAACCTTCCACGTCCCAGGGCGCCACGGGCGAGCCGCCGGTCTTGATCCATTCCTTGGCCTTGGCCACCAGTTCCTCGCGCGGGGCGACGGCATGGAGGAGGCCCATCTTCTGAGCCTGACCGATGCGCAGCTGATCGCCCTTGAGCAGCATCTGCAGGGCCTGGTCCGGCTTCATCAGGCGGGACACGCGGGTGGTGCCGCCGGCGCCGGGGAACAGGCCGACCTTGACTTCGGGCAGGCCGACACGGGCCTTGTCATTGTCGGAGGCGCCGATGCGATAGTGGCAGGCCAGAGTCAGCTCGAAAGCGCCGCCCAGGCAGATGCCGTTGATCGCGGCGGCGAAAGGCTTGCCGCCGGTTTCGATGCGGCGATAGAGCTGGGAGAGGAAGCGGCTCTCGGCGAAGAAGCTCTCCATCGCCTTGTCTTCGCCAAGCTCGGCCCGCGCCTTGGCATAGCGCTGGCCCATGCCTTCGAGCATGGTGAGATCGGCGCCGCCGGAAAAGGCCTCCTTGCCCGAGGCGATGACGCAGCCCTTGATGGCGGCATCGGAGGTGACGCGCTCGAGAATTTGGCCGAGTTCCTCCATCACCTCCACGGTGATGACGTTCATCGAGCGGCCGGGCATGTCCCAGGTGGCGAGGGCGATACCGTCACTGTCGACATCGAAGTGGAAATTGGTGAGGTTCATGAGATGGCTCCAGCCAATTTCCTTCTCCCCTTGCGAGAGAAGGTGGCGCGCAGCGCCGGATGAGGGGTGGACGAAACCTCTCAAGGTTTCGAAGGCTCATTCGATTCCGGATGAACGGCCGCGAGACCCCTCATCCGCCCCTTTCAGGGGCACCTTCTCCCGCAAGGGGAGAAGGAAAAGAGGTCACACCCTCTCGATGATGGTGGCGGCGCCCATGCCGGCGGCAACGCACAGCGTGATCAGGGCGGTCGACTTGCCGGTGCGCTCGAGTTCGTCGAGGGCGGTGCCCAGGATCATCGCGCCGGTGGCTCCCAGCGGATGGCCCATGGCAATCGCGCCGCCGCAGGGGTTGACCTTGGCGGGATCGAGATCGAAGGCCTGCATGTAGCGCAACACCACCGAGGAGAAGGCCTCGTTGATCTCGAAGAGGTCGATGTCCGCCTTGCTCATGCCGGCCTTGCGCAGCAGCAGCTCGGTGACGTCGACGGGGCCGGTCAGCATCAGCGCGGTATCCGAACCGATAGAGGCGGCCGCCTTGAGGCGGGCCCGCGGCTTGAGGCCGAAACGTCGGCCGGCCTCGGCCGAACCGATCAGCACGGCCGAAGCGCCATCGACGATGCCGGAGGAGTTGCCGGCATGATGGACGTGGCTGACCTTCTCGACTTCCGGATGCGCCTGCACCGCGACCGCATCGAAGCCGCCCATCTCGCCCATCTGCACGAAGGAAGCGTTGAGGGCGGCCAGGGACTGCATGGTGGTGGACGGGCGCATATGCTCGTCCTTGTCGAGGATGGTCAGGCCGTTGATGTCCTTGACGGCAATGACCGACTTGGCGAAGCGCCCCTCGTTCCAGGCCTGGGCGGTACGCCGCTGCGATTCCACCGCATAGGCGTCGACGTCGTCACGCGAGAAACCGTATTTGGTGGCGATCAGGTCGGCGGAAATGCCCTGGGGCATGAACCAGGTCGGCACTGCGCTGGAGGGGTCGAGCGCCCAGGCGCCGCCCGAGGCCATCATGCCGATGCGCGACATGCTCTCCACGCCGCCGGCGACGACGAGGTCCTTCTGCCGGCCGGCGATCTGGCCGGCCGCAAGATTCACCGCATCCAGGCCCGAGGCGCAGAAGCGGTTGATCTGCACGCCCGGCACCTTCTCGCCGAGACCGGCATGCAGCGCAGCGATGCGGGCGATGTCGCCGCCGGCCTCGCCGATCGGATCGACGCAGCCGAGGATCACGTCCTCCACCGCGTTCTCCGGCAGCCCGTTGCGTGTGGCCACGGCCCGCAGCGTCTGGCTTGCCAGCGACAGGCTGGTGACCTCGTGCAGGGCGCCATCGGCCTTGCCCTTACCGCGCGGCGTGCGCACGGCATCGTAGATGAAGGCTTCGCTCATTGGGTCCTCCCCGGGAGCGCGGACTTCCAGTCCGCTCTTGGAAATATAGTGCTCAATAGGAAGAGCGGACATCGCGACATGAAGGCATGTCGTATAGATATCCGCGCCCCGATCAGAACGCCTCGGCCGGCAGTGCCATCACGTCGCCGGCGCCGGCCGTCACGCGGGCCAGGCGCAGCCCGGTTTCCGGCAGCAGCCTGTCGGCAAAGAACTTCGCCGTCGTCAGCTTGTTCTTGGCAAAATCGCTCTCTCCCTTCGCCAGGGCCGCCTTCGCCATCTGCGCCCACATATAGCCGAGCGCCACCAGGCCGAAGAGATGCAGATAATCGGTCGAGGCCGCGCCGGCATTGTCCGGCTTGGCCAGGGCATTCTGCATCAGCCACATCGTGGCCTGCTGCAGATGGCCGGCCGAAGCCTTCAAGGGAGCAATATAGGGCTTGAGGGCCTCGTCCGCCTCATGGGCCTTGAGGAAGCCGTTCAATTCCCCGAGATAGGACATCATGGCACGGCCGCCGTCACGCGGCAGCTTGCGGCCGACGAGATCGAGCGCCTGGATGCCGTTCGCGCCTTCATAGATCAGGGTGATGCGGGCGTCACGGACGAACTGCTCGACGCCAACCTCGGCGATATAGCCATGACCGCCGAACATTTGCTGGCTATTGATCGCGTTCTGCAGGCCATTTTCAGTCAGGATGGCCTTGACGATCGGCGTCATCAGGCCGAGCCGGTCGTCGGCGGCCTGGCGGGCCGCGGCATCGGGCGAACGGCGGTGGATGTCGGCCTGCAGCGCGGTGGCGAGCGCCAGAGCGCGGCCGCCTTCGTTGAGGGCGCGGGCTGTCATCAGGGTGCGCCGGACATCGGGATGCACGATGATGGGATCGGCCGCCTTATCGGCCTCCTTGGCGCCGGTGAGCGCCCGGCCCTGCAGGCGATCGCGGGCATAGGCAGCCGCGTTCTGGGTGGCGACTTCGCCGAGCGCCAGGCCCTGCATGCCGACAGCCAGCCGCGCCTCGTTCATCATCACGAACATGGCGGCGAGGCCCTTGTTCTCGGTGCCGACGAGGTAGCCGATCGCCTCCTCATAGTTCATCACGCAGGTCGAATTGGCGTGAATGCCCATCTTCTCCTCGATCTTGCCGCAGGAGACCTTGTTGCGGGCACCGAGGGAGCCGTCGGCATTGACCAGATATTTCGGGCAGACGAACAGCGAGATGCCCTTGGTGCCGGCCGGGGCGCCCTCGATGCGGGCCAGCACCAGATGCACGATGTTGTCGGCAAGGTCGTGCTCGCCGGCCGAAATGAAGATCTTGGTACCGGAGATTTTGTAGGAGCCGTCGCCGACGGGTAC
Organism: Labrys sp. LIt4; assembly: GCF_017813775.1. Lineage (NCBI taxonomy): Bacteria > Pseudomonadati > Pseudomonadota > Alphaproteobacteria > Hyphomicrobiales > Xanthobacteraceae > Labrys > Labrys sp. LIt4. The sequence continues at coordinate 75,453 of NZ_JAGIPY010000001.1, read as the reverse complement.
CGCCTTGGTGCGGATCAGACCCAGATCCGTGCCGCAATGGGGTTCGGTGAGGTTCATGGTGCCGGTCCATTCGCCGGCCACCATCTTGGGCAGATAGGTCTGCTTCTGGGCGTCGCTGCCATGCTCGAGCAGGGCGGCGATGGCGCCCTGGGTGAGCCCCGGATACATGCCGAAGGCGAGATTGGCGCCGGAAACGAATTCCTGCATCACCGAATTGAGCACGGCCGGCAGGCCGGCGCCGCCATATTCAGCCGGTGCCGGCAGCCCGACCCAGCCGCCTTCGCGATAGGCCTGATAAGCCGGCTTGAAACCATCCGGCGTCGTCACCGTGCCATCGTCGGACCGGATGCAGCCTTCACGGTCGCCGCTGGCATTGAGGGGTTGCAGCAGTTCCTCGCACATCTTGGCGCCTTCGCCGAGAATGGCGCCGACGGTCTCCGGCGAGACGTCCTCGAAGCCCGGAAGATTGTTGTATTTGTTGATGTCGAGCACGTCGTTGAGGAGGAACATCACGTCCTCCACGGGAGCCTTGTAGCTGGGCATCGGTCTGCTCCTGTTGAATTATTTCTGCTGGCGGGCGAGACGGCCGCGCACGATGTCGCGCGCATGGCTCAGCTCGGCATAGGCGTGGTCGATGTCGCGGCGGCGACGGTCGAGCTCGGCAAGCTTCTCCTCGAACCGCTCGAGGGCGACGCGCAACTGCGTGGCCTGGCCGTCGCCGAGATCGTAGAGGTCGAGCATCGACTTGACCTCCTCCAGCGAGAAGCCCACGCTCTTGCCCATCAGGACGAGCTTGAGGCGCGCACGGTCGCGACGGGAATAGATGCGCTCCTGGCCCCGCCTGGTGGGGATCAGCAGGCCCTTCTCTTCATAGAAACGCAGGGTACGCGAGGTCACCTCGAACTCGGTGACCAGCTCATGAATGGTGAACTGCTCCTTGCGCTGTCCACCCTTGCGCGGGTCGGTTGCTTCCTCGGCGAATGCCATCTCGCTCAGTGACATCGGACACCTCCGCCTTGCAGATGGTGAGGAGATACATTCAGTTTACGTTAACGTCAATACTGGATCGCAAAAATGTGAAATCTCAAGGTCGAGGCTTGCCCCGCCCGTGCCCGGCACCTCTATCCGCGCCGCTGTCCATAGAGTTCGTAGAGAGCGCCGTTGTAGGGCGGCGGCAGCTCGGTCGCTCCCCGCCGCTCCGAGCCGAGCCTTCTGGCGACAGCGATGGAGGCTTCGTTGTCGGGATGGATCACATGGACGATCTCCTGCCACCCCAGTTCCTCATAAACCCAGGTGACGCAACGCGCCGCGGCCTCCGTGGCATAGCCTTTGCCCCAATAAGAGCGATCCAGAGCCCAGCCGATTTCAGTGCCTGGCCAGCCTTCGGGCTGCCAGGGGCCGACACGGCCGACCCATCGGCCGGTCGCCTTCTCGAACACCGAGAAATTGCTGAAGCCACGCGTGATCCAGGCGCCGGTCATCAACGTCATCGCTCGCCACGCCGGGGCCCGCTCCATCACACCGCCGACATAGCGCGCCGCCTGCGGATCCGCCATCATCGCAGCCCATGGCTCGAAATCCGCCGCTCTCGGCGGGCGCAGCACGAGCCTGGCCGTCTCGAGTGTAGGTCCCAGCAGGGCTTGGTCGATGTTCCCCATCACGTTCGCCGCCATCGGCATGCTCCAACCACCGCCGCCGCGACAGCCACCCTGCTCGCCCGGCTCACTAGAATTCCACTCCCCCTGCCTTAGAGGGTTTTGCGGTTTGGCGGAATCGCCAAGAATCGCAAAGACACGTCCGACAGCGAGTTAGAGCAAATAAGCTTCATGGCGAGCAAGGCCGTAACCGAGGCTGCATCACGGTGCCGTAGCGACCTCGACAAAGGTGACGCGGTCGCGCGCGACCTCCTCGCGCTGTACGGGGCTCAATTCAGACAAGGCCTTGTCGACGAGGGCTGGTCCGAACAGGCGCTCGTTCGGCCAGTCGCGCCAGGGATTCGGCGCGGTGTCCGTGCCCACCACGCTGCCCGACATGCTGTAGACCAGGGGGCCGAAGGCCGAGAGACCATCGGGAATGGTGGCAAGATGCACCTCCCTGCCGGTGGCGAGTTCGTACAAGACACCGCCCTTGCCCCCGCTCAGGTCTTGAGCCCGGACATACCGCCCGCCCGGATCGAGCCCGACGACATTCTCCCCGGGCGCCTTGACTTCGGTCATCCTATCGCGGGCGAGATCCCAGATTACCATCAGCACGTCGCCCGAACCGATGGCAGAGGCGCCGACCAGATATTTGCGGTTGGGGTCGCATAGCACGCGGTCGACCGACGCATCGACCGGGCGCAGATGGGTGGTACGGTTCTCGCGCAGGTCGAAGATCGCCACCACATTCTCGCCGGCTGCCTTCGGGTCCCGGATCAGGCTGGTCTGGAGCTTGAGGCAGATCGCATCGTTGCCGCCGAACACGGCGGAGGCCACTTTCAAAGGATTGACCTTGCCGAAGCCAGGGGCGAGCGTGCTTTCCTTGATCCGGATTACAGGCTTTCCCGTGCCGACGTCGATGACCGTCAGAAAGCCGGAACTGTCGCCTGCCAGCAGCAGGCGGCTCTCATCGGGACTGAAATCCATCATATAGGCTCCGTCCTTGCGCGGCAGGTCGAACAGCCTGGTACCGTCAAGCCCATTCAGGACCGAGATCTGGCCGAAGGAACTGACGGCGAGGAACTTGCCCCGCGGGCTGAACACCAGATTGGCAGGCAACCGCTGGTGGGATCACGCCACGATCGTCACCCGCCTCGCATCCTTTCCTCAGAATTTGTAGCTCACGCCGAGCAGCGCCGTGGTTTCGCGGAAACGGACCTTGCCCGGATTGGCCGCCCGGATCCGCCATTTGCCGAAATCGCTGTAGCGCACCTCGCCGCGCACCGACCAGTTCTCGTTGAGGGCATATTCGAGACCGGCGCCGACGGTCCAGCCAGTCCGGGTGGTGCTGGCCGAATAGGCGCCGAGGCCGGGGGCGTTGACGTCGTATTTCTGGTTGGCGAAGGCGACACCGGCGGTCAGATAAGGCAGGAAGCGGTCGAAGGCATAGCCGACCCGCCCGCGGATCGAGCCCTGCCAGTCGCTCTTGAAGCGGACGCTGTAGGGGACGGCGCCCGCGACGCTATGATGCGTCTTCGACAGGGAGGTATAGTCGATGTCGCCTTCCAGGCCGATCACCAGATTGTTCTCGAACTGGTAGTTGTAGCCGGCATGCAGGCCGCCGATGAAACCGGTGCTGTTGAAATTCTGACGATAGCCGCCGGTGTCAGCACTGATCTTGGCATTGCCGAAGACGGCCCCGGCATGGGCACCGACATAGAAGCCGGTCCAGCTATAGGGCACGACCGGCGCGACCGGCTCGGCGGTGGTGTAGCCGAGGTCGGCGGCCAGGACCGGGGAGGCGCTCGCCAGGAGGGCGGCTAGGGCAAGACGCAGACGCATGGGACAGTTCCTGTTGGGGATTGACTGTCCCGTTGATGGCATAACCTGCGATTCCTGCCTGTATCGTCAGAAACAGGGCCCTATCCGCCGGCGGAGAGGCTTATTTCGCCAGCACGAAGGCTTGCAGCGCCGCCAGCGTGTCGGCTCCGTAGCTGCCGTCCGGCGCGCGATCGAGCAGGCCGGCCTTGGCCAGCCGCTGTTCGACGGCCTTTTTCAGCTGCGGCGTGAGCGAGGTCGCGGCCTTGTCGATCAGGAGGCCTCGAGCCACCGGCGAGCCGCCCCGCAACGCTTCCAGGCCGTAATCGGCCGCCTTGCCGGGATCGCGCTTGATGCCGCCTGCGCCCGCCATCAGGAAAGGTATCAGGCTGGCCTTGGCATTGAGGTTGCCGATCGCCGCGGCTCTCTCGAAGAAGTCCACGGCCCTGCCGAAATCGCGCGGCCCGCCGATGCCGTTGGCCGCCATGTTCCCGAGCATGACGTTGCCATCCCCATCGCCCAGTTCGGCGGCGCGCTGGAACAGCTTGCGGGCCGTGGCGAAATCCTTCACCGCGCCGGTCTGGCCGAGCAGCACATAGCCGACCCGCAGCATGGTCTGGGTGTGCTCGGTCTCGACCAGCTTGTCGATCCATTGCCGAGCCTCTCCGGCATTCTTGGGCACGCCCGTGCCCTGCAGATAGAGCACGGCCAGGAAGCCCATCGCCTGCGGGTCGCCGGTGTCGGCGGCCTTCCGGTACCATTGCGCCGCCTGCACGGCATCGCGCGGACGGCCGGTACCGTTCTCGAACTCGATGGCGATATTTCGCATCGCCGAGATATTGCCGGCCGCGGCGGCCTGGTCGAACAGGGCCACGGCGCGCGGCAGATCGACCGGCCCGCCCTCCCCCGTCTCCAGCATCAGCGCCAGGTCCGACATCGCGGAGACCGAGCCCGCGGCGGCAGCCTTGGTCAGCAGGTCCCGCGCTTCGGCATCGCTGCCGGCGACATCGAGCGCCCGCGCCAGCTGAAACTGTATGCGCCGATCCTCGGGAGCGGCCGCCAGTGCCGCCCGGCAGGCCTCGACGGCCAGTCGGGGCTGGATACGGTTGAACTCGACACCGGGCACGCCAGAGGGGCGATCCATGTCCTGCGGCGAGGCCGCCATCTTGTCGCACCCCTCCACCGCGGCGCGGGCAGCGGCGTCCAGCGGCGCCGGCATCGGCGTCTGCAGCGCGGGCGTGGGCGCTAGAGATGGCGCCGGGGTGGCGGCCGCCGCCCCGCCCGAGAAATAGAAATCACCGAGCAGCGAGAAGGTCACCTCGGGCAGCTGGCGCTCATTGGTGGCCTTGTAGACATTGGCGGCGACCCGGCGGAACAGAGCGCCGATCTCGACGCCCGGCTTGCCGACCTCCCCCAGGAATGCCGCGGCAAACGGGCTGTTGCGACCGCCGCCATCGGCGGCGACGGCACCGGGCTGGGTGGAATAGGCGATCACGCTGCCGGCCGTCTGCTGGATGCGGGCGAGGCCGCGGCTGATGCCGATCGAGCGGGTCGGGCTGGCCTTGGACAAAAGTTGCTGGGCGAGCGGATTGTCGCGGCAGGCATCGAGCATGACGATGCGCACACCATTGGCGCGCTGCAGGTCGGACAGGATGTCATCGACCCGCGCCATCTCGTAATTGACGTCGCCGACCCCGGTCAGCTTGGCGTCGACGGGCATCAGATAGTTCGAGCCCTGGAACTGGAAGCCGTGGCCGCCATAGTAGAACAGCGCCGCATCGGCGCCATCGGCCTCGTTGGCGAAGCGCCTGAAGGCATCGTCCATGCCGCGCTTGTCGAGGTCGTAGCCTTCGACCACCGTGAAGCCGACCGCCTTCAGGGCCTGGGCGACGTCGGCGGCATCGTTGCGGGGATTGGGCAGCGGCACCGTATTGCGATAGGCCGAATTGCCGATCACCAGGGCGACGCGCTTGTCCGCCAGAGCCGGCGCCGACAGGGCCGTGCAGCAGACCAAGGCAAGCGCGAGACCGGCGAGCACGGGCCGAAGAGAAAACCGCATCGTCGAAGTTCCCTGTCACTGCTTGCGCCGGACCGTCGACCGAAGCCGGGTCATCGGCAATGCCCCAGGGAACAGATCGGGCAAAGCGGCGTCAAGGCCATCGTGCAGGCTTGGGAAACACCGCAACTGGGACCGCGGACGTCCCGTCCATAGGCGCTAACTTTGCAGAGAATGGGCAGGATTGGAGTGTCGATCTTCAGATCGACATTCTTGCAAATGAAACATTTGCAAGAAAAATGTCACGGAAGGAAGATGTCGATCTGAAGATCGACACTCCGCCTTTCGAGCGTTCAGCCTGCAAAGTTAGCGCCTATGGACGGGACGTCCGCGGTCTCAGCCGTGTCGCTTGCCGATCCCTCAGCGCAAACCGTCCTCGCCCTTGATCTCGGCCTTGGTCAAGCCGCCGACGCGCGGCAGGGGACGTCCGCTGTCGGTGACGACGATGGCGACCAGGATCTCGTCGGCGCGCGGCGCGTCGGGCACGCGCACTTCCATGGCATCGAAATGGCTGCGCACATAGGCGGCATCCTTGTGGCCGAGCGGCACGTCGATCACACCGCCGAGGGCGCAACGCTTCTTGGCGGACGGGATCAGGGCCGCGCCCTTGCCGAGCACCTTGCGCACCGGCGTGCCCATCCTGGGATGCAGAATGGCGGCGGCATGTTCGAGCTCGCCATTCTCGCCCACGGCCGCGGCCTTGCCATAGCTCTCGGCATCAGGCCCGTCGATGCCGAGGGCCTCGACCGCGCGCTGCGTGAGCAAGGCCCCGAGCTCCTCGCCGACCTCCATCAGCGGCGTGAGATCCTCGACATAGCGCCCGGCGAAGGGATTGGCGATCACCGCGATCGCCGCCGCCCGCCTGGTCGGCGGGTCGATGGGGCGGTCCATCTCGCGCCTGGTTTCCTCGACAAAGGTGACGAGCTTGCGGATGCTGGCGGGCATGGCGGCGTTTCCTTTCCAGATTGGATCGTGCAGGTCGCGACGGCTTACCGCAGCCCGTCCAGGCCCTTGACGTCCTTGGCCGCGAGGCCGCCGACGCGGGCATGGATGCGCGCGCCCGTGGTCATCACCAGGACCAGCAGGAGCTCGTCCGCCTTGGGCCCATCGGCAAGGCCCACTTCCATGGCGTCGAAATGGCTGCGCACATAGGAGGCGTTGATATGGGTGACGGGCACGTCGAGCCTGGTGCCGGGGCCGCCGAGCTTCTTGGCCGACGGCACGATCGCCTTGGCGTCCCCGAGGATCTCGCGCATGGCGTAGCCGCCGGGCACATGCCAGAGCGCGCCATGCTCGAGCTCGCCCGCGGCGCCGACGATGGCGCCCTTGCCATAACCCTCGACGTCCGCGGCCTTGCCGCCGAGCGCCGCCAGCAGGGCGCCGGCCATTTCCACGCCGAGCGGCTTGAGCTCCTCCATGAAGGGGGCGATCTCCTCGACATAGCGACCCGCAAAAGGATTGTGGATCACGCTCAGAATGGCGCCGCGCTTCAGCGGCACGGTGCTGACAGGGCCGCCTTCATGGAAAATCTCTTCGACGATGACGGCGCGCTTGCGCAGGACGATCTCGGGCATGTCAGGCGGCTTTCGGTTGCAGCAAAGTGTTGGCAGTCGACACCAGCGCGGTGACGCCGGCAAGATGGAGGGCGGCGGCGCGGATCAGCCCGCCGTCGACGAGGCTGCGTGCCCGGGCTTCCCCCGCCCGCAGGGCCATGGCGATGTCCTCATCCGCGAGAGGCCCGACGGCACGCGTCACCGGGCGCTCGCCGAGATCGCTGTCGGGCTGCAGGGCGGAAGCCGGAACACGCCTGATGGCGGGATGGCCGGGGATGTCGACGGCATTGGCGATGATGGTGGCTGCCGCATCCGCCGCCGCGGCATCCGCGGCCAGCACGGTGACGGCATCGGCGATACCGAGCGAAAAGCTGCGCCCGCGCCAGCCGGAGGTGGCGATGCCGCCGATCCCCTCGCCTGCCCTGATATGGCTGCGGGCGAACATATCAGGCCTGTCGGGGCGGTCGACCAGGCCGATGGCGTAGTCCTCGCCCTCGGCCAGATGCAGGGCAATGTCGCCGCCATTGTTGACGAAGGCGCGGCGAAGCGGCGCCGCTGCGCGCATCGCAGCCAGAATCTCGTCCGCCACGGCGCCGGCTACCGCGGCCATCGGCGTGATGAAATGGCTGCCGGCATGGGGCGCGACCGCGTCCTGCATGCGCCGTGCGACCACGCCCCGTGCGGGAACGCAGGCTGCCGTGTGGGGCGCCCGCAGCATCGGGAGTTCCGCGCACAGCGTCTCGAGCAGTCCGTCGAAATGCTGGATCGCCGCGCCATAGGCCGCCTGCACGGCCTTGGCCTCGGCCTGCGCCTCGATGATGAGGTCGATGGGCCCATGCTGCAGGTGCAGGCGCCTGCCATCAGCGAGAAACGCCGCCTGCGGCCCGGCCCTCATCCGTGCGATCTCCGGGCCGCATGGGGCGCAAAAGGCCAGGGATTGTCTGCGCGTTGGGCGAGATCGACCCCTTCGCGCAGGCTGGAGAGCGGCCTGACATGGCCCATATGGCCGCCCATCGCCGCGTAATCGTCGAGCCGCAGGGTAAATTCGATCGGCGCCACCAGAGCCGGCGTCGGAACATAGCCGAAGGCATTGTCCGGCAGACGGGTGACGTCGACCATGAAGGTGATGCCGCCGCCGGGCCAGACATAGACCGGCGCGCCGCCGCAGGTGACATAGGTCAGGGCATCCTTGACCGAGCGCGTCAGCCGCACCGGATTTTCGGTGACACCGGCCCGCAGCGACCCGCCGGCGCCGCCGATGAACAGCACGGTGGCGAGCGCCGGCTCGCAGTTCTCGGCGATGCGCTCCACAGACTCGACCAAAGACGCAGGCAGATCCCGCTGCACCGGCTGCAGCGCCTCGTCGAGCTCGTAATAGCCGTGGTGCTCGCCGGTGGTGCTCACCATCAACAGGCGCAGGCCCGGCCAGGCCGTCTTGGGGTCGAACGGGCCGAGAATGGAGAGCGGATCGTCGATATTGGTGCCGCCCCAGCCAGTGCCCGGCTCGGCTACCTGGAAATAGCGCCCGGGGGTGGAGCGCCGCCCCTTGAGCTTGATACCGGTATCGGGGATGTCGAGCAGCTTGCCGGCCTGGTGCTCGGACAGCACGCCGGTGATGTGGTCGTCCACCACCACCACCTCGTCGGCCTTGCCGAGCCATTGCCGCGCGAAGATGCCGATGGTGGCCGAGCCGCAGCCCACCCGCATGCGCTGTTCGAGCTGCCCGTTGACGACCGGCGCCTTGCCGGCTTCGATCACCAGTGTGGCGCCGCCATCCACGGTCATCTCGACCGGCTTGCGGTTGCACAGATCGAGCAAGGCGTCACAGGTGACGCGGCCCTCCTTCTTCGAGCCGCCGGTGAGGTGGTGGACGCCGCCCAGCGACAGCATCTGCGAGCCATATTCACCGGTGGTGACGTGGCCGACCGCCTCCCCGTTCACCCGCACCGTGCTCTGCTCGGGGCCGACGAAGCGATCGGTGTCGATCTTCACCTTGACGCCGCAATAGGAGAAGATGCCCTCGGTCACCACTGTGACCATGTCGACGCCGTCGACCTCGGACGAGACGATGAAGGGGGCCGGCTTGTAGTCGGGATAGGTGGTGCCCGCGCCGATGGCGGTGACGAATTTCTCCGGATTCGGCACCAGGGAACCATCCCACCCCTTGGGCCCGCCAAAGGGCACGAGGTCGCCGCCCTCGGACACCGTACGCTCCAGGAGGATATGCGGATCGACCCTGACCAGCGTGCCGTTGTCGTTGGCATAGCGATCGCAGGCTCCCGCCATGCCCGGCTTGATGTAGCACATTACGGGGCAGGCATCGCAGCGGATCTTGCCGTCAGCCGAAACCACAGGAGCCGGCGCCTCGAACTCGCTATGGGCAGAAAACTCACTGTAGGACGGCATGAAGCGAGCCCCCGAAGGCGGGTCAAAATCGTTTGTATACTAACGATATTCGGCCTGGCGTTCCCTTTTGTCAAGGCCGGGGCGGCGCCACCGATTCACGCCGGATCAGGATCGTGTCGAGGAGTTGCCTGCGTGGTGGCGCTTTATCGCCCATGATGCGCGCCGCCAGCATCCGGGCCGCGGCGGCCCCAAGTTCGTAGGAGGGCTGGGACACTACGCTCACCAGCGGGGAGACCGCGCTCGTCCAATCGGCATCGTCGAAGCTCACCAACGACAGGTCGCCGGGGATGTGAAGCCCCAGGGTGCGGGCGGCCCTGAACACTTCGAGTGCGATCTTGCTGTCGGATGCCAGCAGGGCGGTGGGACGGCCGGGAGCCCGCAACAGGTCCAGAAGTATCGCCTGCGAGCGGACCGTGGTGGCCGCGTCCAGGCGTATCTGCCGCTCCGTCGCGGCTAGGCCCGCGCTATCCGATGCTTCCAGGAAGCCGGCGATGCGGTTGAGCACGGTCGTCAGAGGAATCTGGTCGGGGCCGCTATAATGCGCATCGGCTGCAGCCGTGGCGCTGATGTAGGCGAGCCGGCGATGCCCCGCTGCGAGCAGCAATTGCGTCGCCTCCCGCGCCGCCTTGTGGTCGTCGACGAGCGCCACGTCCACCGGCAGCCCCGGCACGTCCCGGTCGAGCAGCACCAGGGGACAACCGCGGGCGAGGACATCCTGCAGATGGCTGCCGTCATGGCGGGTGGCTGGCGCAACGATCAGCCCATCGACCCGCTTGGAGAGAAAGACTTCGGTGGAGGCTTTTTCCGCGGCGAGCGTCTCACCGGAATTGGAGAGGATGACATCGAAGCCCGCCTGGGCCGCAACATCACTGATTCCGCGCACGGCCAGCCCGAAAAAGGGGTTCTCGATATCGCCGACGATCACCCCGATCGTGCCCGAACGACCGGTCGCCATGGTGCGTGCGAGTTCGTTCGGCCGATAGTCGAGCCGCCGCGCGGCCTCCAGGATCCGTTCCTTCAGATCCGGGCGCACAGCGCCGTAGCCACCCAAAGCCCGGGCCGCCGTTGCCTTCGATACCTGGGCTGATCGCGCCACATCGGCAACGGTCACGGGTCGGCGGGTGGGATTTTGCTTGTCCATGCCCGCCACTATCGCTTTTGCCGAAGCCGCGTCAATGCGAAGTTTTGATTTGAAGAGACCGGTCTCTGGTGCTAAGAGACCGGTCTCAATAAAAAATTCAGGGGAAAGAAATGAAGAATCCCAATCGGCGTGACGTGATGGCCGCCACCGCGCTCGGCGCACTGGCATGGCTGACGGGCGGCAGCGGACCCGCCGCGGCAAGCAGCAATCCCTACAATCTCATCGATGCCGGTATGATCAGCGTCGGCAGCATGGGGGATGCCAAGCCCTATACCTTCACGGATGCCAATGGCGAATTCAGCGGCTTCGACATCGAACTGTTCCGTGACGTCGCGCGCAGGCTGGGCTTCGACAAGGACCATGTGACATTCACCGGGCAGGATTTCTCGGCCCTCCTGCCCTCGGTCGCCAATGGCCGCTTCGACGTGGCCGTCGCAGCGATCGGCACCACCGAGGCGCGCAAGAAAACCGTCGACTTTTCCGATGGCTACCTGGCCGGCTACCTGACGGTGCTGACCTCGCAGGCGGGAATCAAGAGCGCCGACGATCTCGCCGGCAAGCGCGTGGGCGCCGTGCAGGGCACGCTGCAGGAAACCTACGCGAAGACCCACTTCACCAAATCGGACATCGTCAACTTTCCGGACAACAACTCGGCCATCTCCGCCCTCAACAGCGGCACGGTCGATGCCCATTTCCTCGATTACGAAGCGGCCAAGCAATATGGAGAGCGCTTCAAGGACCTGAAGCTGGCGATCAACATCCCCTCCTTCGATGCTCCGGCCGGTTTCGTCGTCAAGAAGGGAAACGACGCCCTTCGCCAGGCCCTCAACAAGGCACTGCATGAGGCCATGCAGGATGGCACCTGGAAAACGCTCTACGCCAAATGGTTCCCGGGATCGCCGATGCCCGAGCAATATCTGCCCAAGTAACGTCAGCTCGAGTGAGACGCGGCATGTGGCGCGGTCGTCCCCGTCGGGGAGAGGCCGCGTCGAGCCTGCGCTCGCCCCGATCGCAAAAGGCTTCAGTTTGCCACGAAAGACCATCCAATGAGCTGGTTCGATATCCTCCAGCGGAGTTTCTTCGATTGGGACTCCATGGCGGAAGTACTGCCCAACATGCTGATGGTGGGCTTGAAGAACACCCTGATCCTGGCCGTCGCCTCGACATTGCTGGGCATCGTGATCGGCATGGTGCTGGCCGTGATGGGCATCTCCCGCGCTGCCTGGATCCGCCTGCCCGCCCGCATCTACACCGATGTCTTCCGCGGCCTGCCGGCCATCGTCACCATCCTGCTGATCGGCCAGGGCTTTGCCGGCATAGGCCGCCAGATCTTCGGTCCCTCGCCCTATCCGCTCGGCATCCTGGCGCTGAGCCTGATCGCCGGCGCCTATATCGGTGAAATCTTCCGGGCGGGCATCCAGAGCGTTGAGCGCGGCCAGCTCGAAGCCTGCCGCGCCCTCGGCATGACCTATCCCAAAGGCATGCGCCTCATCGTGATTCCCCAGGGCGTACGCCGCGTGCTGCCGGCTCTGGTCAACCAGTTCATCGGCAACATCAAGGATTCGAGCCTGGTCTACTTTCTCGGATTGCTGGCATCGGAGCGGGAACTGTTCCGCGTGGGCCAGGACCAGGCGGTGGTGTCGGGCAATCTCTCGCCCCTGATGCTGGCCGGTATCTTCTACCTCGTCATCACCGTGCCGCTGACGCATGTCGTCAACGCGATCGACGGGCGCCTGCGTACCGGTCGCAGGGTCAGTACGGTCACCAGCGGGCTGGAGGAGGTGCGCGAGCTTGACGAAACGGCCGCCGGCAACCCTTCGGACGAGGGGAAGGAAGCCGGTCTGCCGATGGCGATCCGGGGCGCTCGCCTCGACATCGTCGGCCTCGACATGGCTTATGGCGATTTCAAGGTCCTGAGAGGAGTGAGCCTGCAGGCCGAAGCCGGCACGATCACCTGCGTTATCGGTCCCTCGGGGTCCGGCAAGTCGACGTTGCTGCGCTGCCTCAACCGCCTGGCCGAGCCCGTCTCGGGCGATATTCGCCTGGACGGGCAGAGCGTGCTGGGCATGAAGCCGGACCTGCTCCGTCGCCGTGTCGGCATGGTATTCCAGCAGTTCAATCTGTTTCCCGACCATACGGCGATCGGCAATGTCGAACTCGCCCTGCGCGAGGTTCAGGGGCTGTCGACGGCCGAATCCCGCCGTATCGCCGAGGAACGCCTCGCCGAAGTGGGCCTGGCAACCCGGATGAACCATCGGCCGATCGACCTGTCGGGCGGACAGCAGCAGCGCGTGGCGATCGCCAGGGCGCTGGCCCTCAAGCCTGAACTGATGCTGTTCGACGAAGTCACCAGTGCCCTCGACCCGGAGCTGGTGAAAGGCGTACTCAATCTCATGGCGCGGCTCGGCAAGAGCGGCATGACCATGGTCGTGGTCACGCATGAGATGAATTTCGCCCGCCGGGTCGCCGACCAGGTGGTGTTCATGGACGAGGGGCGGGTCGTCGAGGCCGGTCCCCCGGATGCCATCTTCGACAATCCCCAAAGCCCCCGCCTGCAGCGCTTCCTGTCGGAAATGCTGTGACGGCCACGACCCTCGCCCCAATCCATTCCTGCCCTGAAAGCCCGAGCCATGACAGCAGTATCGTCCACATCCCGCGCCATCGTCGTCGGCGGCGGCATCTTCGGCGTCTCGACCGCCACCCATCTCGTCCGCCTCGGCATCGCCACAACCCTGGTGACCGAGAGCCGGCCGGCCAGCGGCGCCTCGGGGCGGTCTCTGGCCTGGCTCAATTCGTCACGGCGACGCTCGGCGGCCTATCACCAATTGCGCATGATCGGCATCGATCGCTACCGCACCCTGGCGGCACGCCATCCCGAGGCGGCCTGGCTGCGTTTCGACGGCGGCCTGACCTGGGATGCCGACGATGCGACCAACGAGATCCGCTCCGTCTTCTTACACGAGCGGGCCCTGGGATATGACGCCCTCCTCCTTTCCCCCGAAGAGGTTGCCGAGGTGACACCCGGCGTCGATCAGCGGGCGATCACGCCCCAGGGTGCGATCTTCAATCCGGGCGAAGGCTGGGTCGACCTGCCGTCGGTGATCGAGGTGATGCTGGCTGAATTCATCGAAAAAGGCGGCACCCTGGTCACCGATGCGGGCAAGGCCAGCGTAAGGCTCACGGCCGGACGCGCCAGCGGTGTGTCGACCGCCGACGGGCGCCTGTTCGAGGCCGATGCGGTGCTGGTCGCGACCGGCGCCGACGTTCCCGCCCTCGTCGCCAGAGAAGGGCGGTTCATCGCCGACGCCACCCCGATCGCACTCCTCGTCCGCACCAAGCCGGTCGCAACCAGGCTGCGCGCCGTGCTGAACACACCGCGCGTCGCGGTTCGCCCCACGCCGGGCGGCGCGCTCGTGCTCGACTCCGCCTGGTCGGAGGAAGAAATCCTGATAGGCGACGACGGCAGTTTCGAAATCCGGCAATCCACCATTCGCGGCCTTCTGGAAGAAGCCTCCCGAGTGCTGGAGGGCAACCCGACGCTGGAACTCGACGGCTACGGCGCCGGTCCCAAGCCCATTCCGGGCGACGGCGATCCGGTCTTCGGGGCCATCGAGGGCATTCCCGGCTACCACGTCGCCTTCAGCCACAGCGGCGCGACGCTCGGGCTCATCGCGGGAGAGCTCCTGGCCGGCGAGATCGCCGATGGCTCCCCTCACCCCCTGCTCGCCCCCTTCCGCGCCCAGCGCTTCGCCAAGGCGGCCTGACGCGCATCGCGTCAGCTGCGGGCCGGCGATGCCTTGCCGGCTCGGACCTCGCCATGGCCGCCCTTCTCGATCAGGGTGGTGACGTCCTGCAGGATGTGCGGCAGGGCAAAGCCAGCCGTACAGGCAAGATAGCGCGGCTCGAAGCGGGGATTGAAGCGGGCCTTGAAGCCGCGCAGCGCGTCGAAATTGGGGATATGGTCGCCGAAGCGGAACAGCAGCGGCGTGACGCGACGCCAGGCCGGGCCAAGGTTTTCGCCGGCCTGCGCCGGATTGGGCGTGAGGCCGAGATCGAAGCGCTTCGCCCCCCGGGCCTTTGCCAGGCGGATGAGGCGCAGCAGCATGAAATCCAGTGCCGAGATGCCGAGTTCCGGCAAATAGCGCAGGATATCCACGGCCCATTCCTCATTGTCGGCGCTGCGCATCACCACGGCAAAGCCCACGATCTCGCCGGCCCTGCGCAGGATGGCGCAGTCATTGGTCCGGATCCAGCCGGGCGAAAAACGTCCGACGACGAAATGGCCTTCGCTTCGCCCGGTGCCGGCAAGCCAGGAGCGGGAAACGGCCTCCAGCGTCGGCATGATGGTGGCCGTGGCGCCGGCCGGCACCAGATCCAGGCTGAGCGCATGGATATCGGCCCAGGAGAAAATCGCGTTGGCGCCGACATAGGGCTCGTCCGGCAGGCCGGCCAGATCGAGGCTGGCATGATCGCCGATCGGCGTCAGCGTCAGGCCGGCCTCCAGATAGTCGGCCCGCATCCGCGGCGAGGCGGAGAGGATCACCGGCCAAAGCCTTTGCTGCTCGGCCCTCTCACCGAAGACCCAGAGCAGGTCCTGCACCAAGGCGGGATTGCCCATCGGATCGCCGAGCGCGATCGAGGATGCCCCGGCGCGGGCGACCACCATGGCGGCGTTGCCCTGATCGTTGGCGAGCAGCATCTGCCCGGGCAGCAATGCAAGGCGGGCCTCCGCCGAAGGCACCCGCGCGACCAGGCCGGAAATATCGATCGAAGCGGCCGGCACCAGGCCGATGCCGCCCTTCCAATAGGCACTGAGGATACCGATGACGATGGCGGCTGCCACCGCCAGGCTGGTCGAGCGCAGGAAGCGCGACATCTCGTCGCCATAGCCGAAAGTGAGCCACAGCTCCGGCGAATAATGGACGAAACGGAAGGCGAAGAAACCGATCCACACCGTCACCGCCAGCATGGCCGCGATGGCGCCGAGCAGGAGCGGCGAATAGTCGATGCCGAATAGCCAGGCACCGCGGGGAAAGGCCGGACGGCTGAGGGCGAGCACCATGAGGGCGCAGCACAGCGTCAGCATGAAGCGCCAATCGGCGCTGCGCAGCAAGGTGGCGACGGTGGCGACCACCAGGACGATCATCGCCGCCCGCCAGGCCGCCTCCATGCGCCGGATCAGGCCGCGCGCCAGGAACAGCAGCGCGACGCCCGACAGCGACACGACGATATGGGCGATCTCCACCACCGGCAGCGGCACCAGATTGGTAAGCAGGATGCGGCGGGCTTCGGTGGCGGGTACGGCTCCGGTGATCAGCAGGGCGCCGCCCGCCAGGAACATGGCGCCCGCCACCAGGATCGGGGCGAGCGGCTTCATGATGCCGGCGACCTGGTCGACCATTTTGCCGACGACATGGCGCCGGCGCGCCAGTTCATAGGCTCCCAGGATGGCCAGGGCGAGGGCGAAGGGCACGAAATAATAGATGACGCGATAAAGGATGATGCGGCCGAGCAGATCGTCCTTGGCGATCGTCGGCAGCGCGATCAGCATCGTGGTCTCGAATACGCCGATGCCGCCCGGCGCATGGCTGAGCACGCCGAGGAAAGCGGCCAGCACATAGATCACCATGAAGGTGAAGAAGGGTACGTTCGCCGCCTGGTCCGGCAGCAGGATGTAGAGCGCGCCGGCGCCGGCGCAGACATCGAACACGCCGAGCACGATCTGCGCGACGGTGACTTTCCCGCCGGGCAGCGGCATCGACCAGCCCTCGACCGCGACCACGCGCCGGCCGGTCGAGACATAGCCGACATACCCCAGGATCACCGCGATGATGGCGACGCCGATCGACATGTTGAGGGACACCGGCAAATGGTCGACGCCCGCCACCGATCCCGGCACCAGCACCAGGCCGAGCGCCAGCACCGCGCCCATGCCGAGCCAGAAGGTGAGCGTGCATACCAGCGTCAGGGCGGCGATCTGGGGGGCGGAGAGGCCGGCACCGCCATAGACCCGGTAGCGCACGGCGCCGGCCGTCAGCAGCGGTACGCCGAGCGTGTAGCTGATCGCATAGGAGGTGAAGGAGCCGATGGCGGCGGTGGAATAGGGAATGTCCTTGGCGCCGATCTGGCGGAGTGCCAGTCCGTCATAGCCGGTCAGGGCGAGATAGGAGAGCGCGGTGAACAGGATCGAAAGGGCGATCGCCCATGTCGGCGTGGCGGTGAAGGCGGCCACCACCTTTTCGGGCTCGACGCCGCGCAGGATCGAGGCCAGCACGATGAGCGCGCCGACGAAAAGCCCGATCGACAGGATCGGCCCGACATAGCGCCAGGGCACGCGCCGCAGCAGGCGCCGCACGGTGGAGAGCCTCTCGTTCCCGGGCGGCAGGACGAGCAATCTCGCGGCCGGCTTGTTCTCGTCCCTGTTCGCCGTCACACACCAACTCCCGAACCACTCGAACGGCTTGCCTTATGCGCGCAGGAAGACCGAATTGTGAAGAGGCACGGCGTGTGATTTGGCACGCTTGGATATCCAGCCTTCATGCGCCATCGATCGCCTTCAACCGCGACAGCATCGCCTCGACCTCCGCCTCGGGCAGTTTTGCGATGTCCTGGGCCAGCCGGTTGGCGAGTTCGGTGGCCTGGGGCGACAGGCCGGCGGTGTCGACCACGACGCGAGGATCGGACAACGCGGCCAGGCGCTGCAGATCCTCGGCCTCATCCCAGATGATGTTGAAATGGCTGATGATCCGCTGCAGCAGGATCCAGGTCGGCTGTCCGCGCTTGCCATGCTCCAGAGCCGACAGATAGGCCGCCGAAACGCCGAGCGCCGCCGCCATCTCCTTGAGGCTCTGGCCGCGGGCCGCGCGCAGGGCACGTAATCGGGCGCCGAAAGGGGTCATCGTTCGCCGATTCTCCGGATACGGCGGAGCCGGACATAGAGGGCGCCGCTGCCGCCATGCCCATGATGCGCCTCCTCGAAGCCGAGAATCAGCGGCCTGAGATCGGGCATGCGCAGCCATTGCGGCACCACGCGGCGCAACACCCCGCGCTCATCGCCCGAAAACGCCATATCGCCGCCACCGCCGCCGCCCTTGCCGGTGATGACCAGCACCATCGAATAGCCGCGCATCTGGGCAATGGCGAGGAAGCCGCGCAAGGCCCCGTGGGCCTCGGCCTGGCGCATGCCGTGCAGATCGATCCTGGCGTCGATGGCGCGCGTGCCGCGCACGACCTGGCGTCGCTCGCGTTTGTCGATGGGTGCTATCGGCGGCATTGGCGGCGCGGCTGGCGGCTTGGCGGGACGGCCGGCCGCGGATTTCGGCTTCACCGGCGGCTTGGCGGGCGCCGCCGTCGGCTCGGGCAGCGTTTCCGCCGCCTTCGTCGCGGCCTTGGCCACGGCGGGCTTGCGGCGCCGGCGTTTCAACGGGGTGATTTCCCGGGTGACGAAGGCCCAGAGCTCGCTGTCCTCGGCGCTCAATCCCTTGCGGCGGGTCATGGGCGCCCCTCGGAGGCGACATTCGTATCAGGCTGCGGCTTGGGCCATAACACGTAGAAGCCGCCGCCGTGGCGGACCGCGCCGGCAACCGCCCCCGCCTTGGCGCCCGATCCGAAGAAGATATCGGCCCGCGCCGGGCCGATGATGGCCGATCCCGTGTCCTGGGCGATCATCAGCTTGCGGATGGGTTCGGGCTTCACCCCGCCGCCGACATCGGGAATCGCGGTCTCGACGAAAACAGGCAGGCCATAGGGCCAGATCTTGCGATCGATGGCGATGGAACGCAGCGGCGTGACCGGCAGGCCCTCGCCGCCGATCGGGCCGGCATCGGCGCCGAGGAAAGGCGCCACCTTGAAGAAGACGAAGGATTTGTTGACCCACATCACCTCGCGCGCCTGCTTCGGGTCGCGCGCCAGGAAATCCCTGAGGCCCGCCATGGTGACGGCGCGGGGGGGTATGTTGAGCCTGTCCGCCACCGCCTTGCCGATGGCGGAATAGGGTTGGCCGTTCTTGCCCGCATAGGCAAAGCGCACCACGCCGCCGGTCGGCAGCCTCAGCCGCCCCGAGCCTTGCACCTGCATGAAGAAGCGGTCGACGGGATCGGCGACATAGGCGATCTCGAGCCCCTGCCCGTCCAGGGCTCCCTGCTCGATCGCCTTGCGGTCGGGATAGATCTCCAGGCTGCCGTCGAGCTTGCGCCGGGCTGCGCTGTAGCCTTCGAAGCCGGGAGGAACGGCATTGGGCTCGAAACTGACCAGATCGGCCGGCCGGTCATAAAGCGGGGTCTGATACTCGCCCTCCCGCACCAGCGATCCGCGGATCTCCGGCTCGTAATAGCCGGTGTAGAAGGCCTTTCCGCCCGTGGGGCCGCTGCCCTTCTGCGTGGTGATGCGCCAGGCATTGAAATGGGCCTGGAAGAAAGCGCGGGCCGCCGGAGCCGCCAGCGCGCCGCGTTTCAGGGCCTCGCGGCACAGGCTCGCCAGATCCTTGGGAACCGGTACGCCGGCATCGAGAGCGGGATTGTTCTCCGCCTGGGAGCGGCACGAAGCGAGCCAGACCTGCCAAGCCTTGGCGTGGTCGTCCCGCTTCCATCCCGCAAGCTTGCCGAAGGGAACCAACGTGGCCGTCGCTCCCGCCGGAAGCGGAGGCGGCGAAGGACGCTCGCCGGCCCAGGCTATGCCGGCCGCGACGAAGAAAGCGGCAAAAGGCCCGACTCGGCGCAAGATCCCCATGACATCGATACCGTGGCCCGCCCGCCTCTTCCGACCGCGCTCAGCCGCCGGTCGCCACGAGGCGCCAATTGGGATCCTTGGTGCTGGTATCGCGCGCAAATGTCCAGGTGTCGGTGACAACAGCCACCTGATCGAGGCTGCCGTCGACGACCGCGCCGTTCCTGTCCTTGGTGGCGCTGATCATCTGCGAGACGAAGCTGACGGTCAGCTCGGCGACGCGGCCCTTGACGTCGGCAGCCACGATATCGGCCTTGTCGATCGAGACGAAATTGGCCTGCACGGTCTCGCCGCGTGCCTCCCGCTCGGTGATGTCCTGGGAGAACGCGTCGAAATTCTCGCGCGACAACAGATTCTTCAGTGTCTTGCGGTCACCATTGTTGAAGGCGGTGACGATCATCTCATAGGCCGCCTTGGCGCCCGGGATGAAGCTCTGGGGCTGGAAGCTCGGATCGACGGCGGCAATCGCATCGAACCCCGCCGCCAGGGGCGTGTCCTTCTCGGCAAAACCTTCCCAGCGGAAGGCGGATGTCGGCATCTGCGCCTCGATGGGGGATTCGGCATCGCGCTGCGGCGGGTTGGCGCCCCTGTCGTCCCGGGACGCAGGCTGGGCATCGCGTCGCACCCCTTCGAATGTCGGAGGCTCGGCACCGGTGCGCTCCCCAAGCACGGAACGCAGCTTGAAGATCACGAACACCGCGAGCCCCAGAAACACCAGCGTGATGATATCAAAACTACCCATTTGTGCCTTCAGCATCCCCACCGACCGAGTGACGACTCGAAATAACGGCTACAGTCCCCTGTGGCAATGCCACAATCCCCACCTATATGGTGTGCATCGGGCAGTTTGCCAGCTTCATGCTACCATGAAGGGCAAACATGGCCAGCATGCGGCGCATGCCGCTGCGCAAGGCCTTGCCGCAGAGGGGCTCCGTCGAAGCGTTTTGCTGTTTGGCGGAGGCACCAAGGATCGCAAGGACGCATTTGCGGCAGAACGCGTCCCTGCTTCAGGAGAAACGACACCGATGATCGCACGCAGCTTCAATGTCCCCGCCGGCTGGGCTTGGCTCGGTCTGGCCGGACTTGTGATCCTGCCTTTCGCGGAAATCGCCGCCTTCGTCTGGGTCGCGGGCCGGATCGGCATCGCCTTGGCGCTGATCGCCCTGGTGGCGACGTCCTTCATCGGTGCCTCGCTCCTGCGGCGGCAGGGCGGGACCGTGTTCTCGCGCCTGATGCGGGCGATGCAGGGCGGCGAGCCGAGCAACGGTGCCGCGCGCGAGAGCCTGATGGTGGCGCTCGGGGGCGTGCTGATGATCATTCCCGGCTTCGTCACCGACCTCATCGGCTTCGCCCTCCTGCTGCCGAGCCTGCTGCGGCAGTGGCGCGACGGCCCCGTCCCGGCGCCGAAGGGACGCGCCGGCACCGCGAGCAGCGATCCCAAGGTCATCGACCTCGGCCGCGACGAATGGAAGCCGGTGGACGAATAGGACCGGCCTCCCTTCGGCGTATTTTCAGGCCAGCAGCCCCCTCGCCTCCTCGTCGCCGAGCGGCGCGGGCCGTTCGCAACCCTGCTCGATCAGCACCGGCCGCTTCTGCTCGGCGGCGGTGAGGATGCCTTCCATCACCGCCAGGACGTGCAGGCCGATCTCCCCGCTGGCGCGGTGGGGGCGGCCGTCGACGATGCCGCGCGCCATGTCGGCAAGGCCGAGGCCGCGATAATTGGCATTGACGGGATGGTCCGCCGGCCAGTTCGGCTGGCCGAAGCGGTCGCCGGACGAGGCGTGGCTTTCCCAGGCCTCGCGTGGGCGGGCCAGCGAGACTTCGCCGCCGAACCAGTTGGGATCCGGCACACGCAGCGATGCGTCGGTGCCGTGCAGCTCGATCGGCTGCTGGCCATGGGCCCAGACGTCCCAGCTTGCCAGGAAGGTAATCTGCGCGCCGGACTTGAAGGCGAGCAGGGCCTGGATGCTGGTCGGCGTCTCCACCCTGATGCTCTGCCCCTTGAACGGTGAGCCCTCCGTCGTCACCACGCGCTCCTCGAAGCCGCTCTGGCTCAAGGCCATCACGGAGGCGACCGGCCCCAACAGGTTGACGAGGGTGGAGAGATAATAGGGGCCCATGTCGAAGACGGGCCCCGCCCCGGGCTTGAAGAAGAATTCCGGGTTCGGGTGCCAGTGCTCCATGCCGTGCCCGAGCACGGCAGCCGTGCCGATCAGGGGCCGGCCGATCTCGCCGGCATCGATCCGCAGCCTCGCCTGCTGGATGGCGGCGCCGAGCACCGTATCGGGTGCGCATCCCACCCTCAGACCCTTCGCCTTCGCCGCCTCCATCAGCGCGATACCGTCGGCGAGACGCGTGGCCAGGGGTTTTTCGCCATAGACGTGCTTCCCGGCCGCAATCGCGGCACGCGAGACCTCGGCATGCGCCTCGGGTATGGTGAGGTTGAGCACGATGTCGACATCGTCGCTCGCCAGCAGCGCCTCGATGCTGCGCCGCTGCAGATTGTATTTCTGGGCCTGTTTCTTCGCCGCCTCCTCCCTGAGGTCGGCGCAGGCGACGAAGTCGAAATCACGAAACAAACCGGCATTGAGAAGATAGATATCCGAAATATTGCCGCAGCCGATCAATCCGACGCGCAAAGGCATGATGGTCTCCTGAAGATTCGGTGTGCCGATCTCCTCAGCGCCATCGACGGCAGTCGATGGCGCGGGATCGGCACGTTTTGCAGCCTGTGCCGATCCGGAGATCGGCACACTCTTCAAATCCCCGCCAGCTTGCGCATGGCTTCGGCGCTCACCGTGGCAAAACGCTTGAGGTCCGAGGGATTGTCATGCTCGGCGACCATGATCTCGGCGCCCGCAGCCACGCAAAGCGGCCAGATCGTCGCCCAATCGACCACGCCGGTGCCGACATCGGCCCAACCATCCTCATCGACCTTCTCGCCGGCCGGCGCGATGTCCTTGACGTGGACGAGCGGCATGATGGCGCCATAACGCGCGATCCATGGCTTGGGATCGGCATGGGCCCTGACGATCCAGGCGATGTCCGCTTCCCATTTCACATCGTCGACGAGCAGGTGCTCGATCGGATAGGAGCCATCCGGCAGGGCGATGAACTCGAAATCGTGATTGTGCCAGGCGAAGGCATAGCCGGCCTCACGAGCCTTGCGTGCCACCGCCGCCAGCCGATCGCCGAACGCCTTCCATCCCGCCGTATCCTTGGGGCGGGCGTCGGGCATCAGATAGGGCGCCACGATCGTGCCGATGCCCAGCGCCTCGGCAATACGAAGATTGCGGTCGAAATCGGCCTCCAGGGAATCGATGCCGAAATGGCCGCTCTTGGCGGTCAGGCCGAATTCCTTGAACAGGCGGGCGGCGGCGGGCACGTCCGCGTAGAAGGCGCCATAGGGCTCGACATTGCTGAATCCGGCCTCGGCGATCGTCCTCAACTGGCCCTCGAGCGGCGGGAAATTGCGGCCGGAATAGAGCTGGAACGACAGGGGATGTTGCAAAGTCATGACAGGTCCTTTCATGAAATGAGACAAATCAACGGGTTGGGTAAATAGGCGGTGCGTCATCCCGTGCGCGATGCAGCATGAAATGCTGCGTCGCAGACACGGGATCGTAAGATGAAAGAGGCGTTTCTTTCGGCTCGCGGTCCCGGATCTGCGCTGCAACACTGCGTGCTGCAGCGCGTCCGGGATGACATCTCTTCACAGGCGCTCTCCGCTTTCCGCGTCGAACAGCGAGGCCCGCCCGACGTCGAAATGAAAATCGATCTCGTCGCCGGGACCGCTTTCATTGTCGCCGTCGACGCGAATGGTGGCGGGCTTGCCGGCAAAGCTGGTCCACAGCACCGTCTCGGCGCCCATCGGCTCGACGATGTCGATTTTTCCACGGGCGGCATGCCGGCCGGACGGCGTGGGGCCGACATCGATATGCTCGGGCCGGATGCCGAGCACCGCCTTGCGCCCCCCAGGCGCATTCGCGCCGGGATCTTGGGCGAACGCATAGGCCGCGAGATCGATGCTCTCGCCATCGGCCTGGAAACGCCAGGCTCCCGGCCCTCCCGAGAGCTGGCCTTCGATGAAGTTCATGCCCGGCGAGCCGATGAAGCCGGCGACGAACTGGTTGGCCGGCTTGTGATAGATCTCGAGCGGGCTGGCCAATTGCTGGATGACGCCGCCCTTCATCACGGCGATGCGGTCGGCCAGGGTCAGGGCCTCGATCTGGTCATGTGTGACATAGATCATGGTGTTGCCGAGGCCCTGGTGGAGCTTCTTGATCTCCACCCGGAGCTCGTTGCGCAGCTTGGCATCGAGATTGGACAGGGGTTCGTCGAACAGGAAGACGTCGACATTGCGCACCAGGGCGCGTCCGATCGCGACGCGCTGACGCTGGCCGCCCGACAACTCGGAGGGCTTGCGCTGCAGGAGCGGATCGAGATGCAGGAGCTTGGACGCCTTGGCGACCCGTTCGGCGATCTCGGCCTTCGGCACGCCGGCCATTTTCAGGCCGAAGGACATGTTGCCCTCCACGCTCATGCGCGGATAGAGCGCGTAGGACTGGAACACCATGCCGATGCCGCGATCCGCCGGCTCGGCCCAGGTGACGTTCTTGCCCGAAATCCAGATCTCGCCATCGCTGATCTCCAGGAGGCCGGCGATGGCGTTGAGCAAGGTGGACTTGCCGCAGCCCGAGGGTCCGAGCAGCACGATGAACTCGCCCTGGCGGATGTCGAGCTGGAGATTGTCAATGACCGAGACCGCGCCATAGCGGATCGACAGATCCTTGACGGTGACGGAGGAAGGCGTGTTGTGCATGCGCTTTATCCCTTCACCGCGCCGGCGGCGATGCCGCGCACGAACCAGCGTCCGGAGACGAAATAGACGATGAGCGGTACGGAGGCCGTCAGCAGGGTCGCCGCCATGTTGACGTTGTAGGCTCGCTCGCCCGTGGTGGAGTTGACGATATTGTTGAGCTGCACCGTCATCGGCGAATTGGCACCGCCGGCGAAGGTCAGCCCGAGGATGAAGTCGTTCCAGATTCCGGTGACCTGCAGGATGGCGGCCACGATCAGCATCGGCGTCGACATCGGCAGGATGACGTGGAAGAAGATCTGCCAGAAGCCGCCGCCGTCCACGCGTGCCGCCTTGAACAATTCGGCCGGCAGGCTGGCATAGTAGTTGCGGAAGATCAGCGTCATCAGCGGCATGCCGAAGATGGTGTGCACGATCACGATGCAGGGCAGGGTCTGGAAGATGCCGGCCAGCGAGGAGACGCGCACCAGCGGATAGATGAAGACCTGATAGGGAATGAAGGCGCCGATCAGGAGGATGCCGAACAGCAGATTGGCGTAGCGCACGTTCCACAGCGACAGCGCGTAGCCGTTGATCGCGCCGGCGGCGATGGAGATCACCACGCTCGGGATCAGGATCTTCACCGAATTGAGGAAGCCGACGCTGATGCCATTGCAGGCCAGGCCCGTGCAGGCTGACGACCACGCTTTGCTCCAGGCGGCGAGGTCGAAGGCCTGCGGCAAGGCGAAGATCTGCCCCAGGCGGATCTCCTCCATGGTCTTGAGCGATGTCAGCACCATCACCACGGCCGGGAGCAGGAAGAAGGCGGCTGCCACCACCAGGAAGACGTAGAGACCGATGCGGCCGGGGGTGAGGCGGGCCGGCTTGCGCCCGCGCGGTGTCTCGAGAGCGCTCATGTCGGCCTCCGCGACTGCCTGCGGAAATAGGTATGGTAGAGCCAGGGCGAGACCACGCAGATCACCGTGATCAGCATCATCGTCGAGGCCGCCGTGGCGAGGCCGATGTTCTGGCGCTGGCCGAGATTGTCCATGACGAATTTGGCCGGCATTTCCGAGGCCGTGCCCGGCCCGCCATTGGTGAGGGCCACCACCAGGTCATAGACCTTGATCACCGCGATCGAGAGCAGCACCGTCGCCGTGGTGATGGTGGGGGTGAGGATGGGTATGATGATGGAGACATAGACCCGCCAGGTCGGGATGCGGTCGATCTTGGCCGCCTTCCACAATTCGGTGTCGACGCCGCGCAGCCCCGCCAGCATCAGCGCCATCACCAGGCCCGAGGCCTGCCAGATGGCGGCGATCACCAGGGCGAAGACGGCAAGATTCGAATTCACCGCCCAGTCGAAGGTAAAGCTCGTCCAGCCCCAGTTGCGCACCGTGTTCTGGATGCCGAGATTGGGATTCATCAGCCACTGCCAGATCAGACCGGTGACGATGAAGGACATCGCATAGGGATAGAGGAAGATGGTGCGGAACGTGTTTTCGAAGCGGATCTTCTGGTCGAGCGCCACCGCCAGCAGGAAGCCGACGATCAGGCAGCAGACAATGAAGAGCACGCCGAAGACGGCCAGATGCCACACCGAAACCTGCCAGCGATCCGAGGCAAACAACCGGACATACTGGTCGAAACCGACGAAATTATAGACCGGCAGCAGCTTGGAGCCGGTGAAGGAGATGACGATCGTCCAGACCATCGTGCCGATATAGGCGGCGACGACGATGATCCAGGCCGGTATCAGGGCCAGGGCCGCCATGTTCAGACGGTAGGGCCGAGGATTGGGACGCGACAATCTTGCAGGCTCGGTCATTGCGACCTCCTTCAGGATCCGTCTTGCGGTGGGAATTGGGGCCGGTCTTCACCCGGCTTGCCGGCGCGCGGGCCGGGCTGGCCGGGCGACCCACCCCGAGAAACTTGGGATTCGTCGAAAAATAAACGAAACGAATTGGCCCGGCCTTTGTCGTTGCCGGGCTTGACCCCGGCAACCCAGCCTTTCCTTAGAAGCCCCGGAGACGGGGGCGCCGGATGCCCGGGTCAAGCCCGGGCATGACAAAGACGGTGTTTCGGTTATTTCCGGACTAGCCTTAATGCGCCGACTTCAGCGCATCCGCGAACTTGGCGGTAAAGTCTTCCGGCGTCTGGTTCTTGTTGTTCCAGAAATTGGTGATGACATCCTCGAGCGCACCGACCAGGTCCGCACTGGCCAGCATGTCGATCACCGGCGTCTGATGCGCGGGATCGGCAAGCAGCTTCATGCCCTTCTGGGCGCACAGATCGAATTTGCTGGCATCGACATCGGTGCGCACCGGCATCGAGCCCTTCTGAACATTGAACAACACCTGGGTCTCGGGCGACAGCATGGTCGAGGCGAGGAGGTTCTGCGCCTTGATCTGGGCCTCATCGCTTGTCTTGGGGAAGACGAAGACGTCGCCGCCGATCACCAGTTCCTTGTCGTCGATACCGATCTGGCAATAGAAATCCTTGCCGGCTTCCTTGTTTGCCGCCTTGAATTCACCCTTGGCCCAATCGCCCATGAACTGCACGCCGGCCTTGTTGGTGATCAGGAGAGCCGTGGTATCGTTCCAGTTGCGTCCCGGCGAGCCGGCATCGGTGTAAGCACGCAGCTTGCCGAAAATCTCGACCGATTTCTTGAACTCGGGCGTATCGATGGCAGTGGCATCGTCCTTGGCATAGAGCCGCATGAACGTGTCCTTGCTGACCGATTGCAGCACGACATTGAACAGCAGACGCTCCTGCCAGGGCTCACCGCCCTGTGCCAGCGGGGTAAATCCGGCCGCCTTGATCTTGTCGAGGGCGACGAAGAAATCGTCCCAGTTGGTAGGCACGGCGGTGACACCGGACTTGTCGAGCACTTCCTTGGAATAGAAAGCCCAGTTCTGGCCGTGCACGTTCACCGGAACGGCATACATATGCCCCTCGCGGCTCGCGGCTTCGATGAAGGAGGGCGGCAGGAAGCTCTTCCACTTGCCTTCCTCGGCAACCTGGTCGACGGTGTTGAGCAGGCCCTGGCTGACCAGATCATCGAACTGCTTGCCGGTGTTGAACTGCGAGGCAGTGGGCGGATTGCCGCCGACGATGCGGTTGATTGCAGCCGAACGTGCGGCCTGGCCGCCGGCAACGGCCGAGTCGACCCATACACCGCCGGCCTTGGTGTACTGATCGGCGAAGACCTTCACGGCCGCGGCCTCGCCGCCCGACGTCCACCAGTGCATTACCTCGGCCTTGGGCTTGTCCTGAGCCATGGCCTGCCCGCCCAGCATCGGGCTGCCAAGAGCCAGCGCGGCAAGTGCGCCGGCCAGCATGGAGCGTGCCGGAGCCCGCTGCAGAATCGCCCTCATTTTTTCCATGGACATCCTCCCTAAAGGATCGCATGCTATGTTTATGTAATCGATTGCAAGCGTCTGGATATTGATTGCGATCGGGGTTCGTGTCAAGGGGATTGGCTCAGGGCTCCGGTCGCACCCGCAAACAGGCAGATGGCAGAGCTTTTTCGAAGTTTTGCCAGCAGGTTGGAGAACGGTAGTCTTATGCCGCCCGCCAAGGAACGAGCCAGACGCATCCAGAGGCGCGCGCCGCGCGACGTCTCCAAGATCCGCATCGGCGACGTGGCCCGCGCCGCCGGCGTCTCGACCGCCACCGTCAGCCGTGCCCTCACCTTTCCGGACCGCGTCCAGGCCGAGACGCGCGAGCGCGTGCTCGCGGCCGTGCGCGACCTCGGCTACACCCCCAACACGGCCGCCCGGCAATTGCGCGCCGGCTCCTCCCGTACGGTGCTGGTGGTGGTCGGGCCCCGGCGCAATCCCCCCTTCTTCAGCGAGGTGCTCAGGGGCATCGACGTCGCCCTGTCGCAGGCCGGCTATGCGGTGCTGATGGGCAATCTCGACAGCATCGACGGCAAGGAGAAATATCTGGTCGACCTCGTCTTCGGCGGCCATATCGACGGAGCGCTGGTGCTTGCCTCGACGGTGCCCTCGCATGCCGGACGCACCATCGCCGATTCCGGCATTCCCATCGTCGGCGTCTGCGCCGAGACGGACGTTCCGGACATCCCCGCCGTGGTGGTCGACGACGAGGTCTGCTGCAGGGCCCAGACACGCTATCTCCTCGACAGAGGTCACCGATACCTGGCCTATCTCGCTGGCCCCAGGGGCAACTACAACGAGCGTCATCGTTATGCGGGCTTCCAGGCCGAGATCGCCGCCGCCGGCCTCGGGCCCGATGATTTCGTGCGTTTCGAGGGCAGTTACGATTTCGCCTCCGGCATCGCTTCGGGCAAGGCCTTCCTCGCCCTGGAACGTCGGCCGACCGGCGTGGTCGCCACCAGCGATGAAATGGCCATCGCCTTCATGACCACCATCCGCCGGGGCGGCCTCAGGGTGCCGCAGGACGTGTCCATCGTCGGCTTCGACGGCATCGAGCTCGGCGATTTCATCGAGCCGACCCTGACGACCATTCGCCAGCCGCGTTTCGACCTCGGATCGACGGGGGCGAAACTGCTGCTGCAGTTGATGCGGGGAGAAGCAGCTCCGCAGCGGCTGACCATGCTGAAAGGTGCGCTCGACGAGCGCGAGAGCGCGGGCCCGGTGAAGGCGTGACAGGATGGAGCGTCAGGGATACGGCCCTGGCCATCGGGATCTTTGGCCGGAACAGGAGCGCCGAAGGCGCGCCCGTCAACAAGGTGAACAATTCCTTCCTTGCATGGCGGCGAAAAATCCCTATATTGCGGCTGTCTCGATGAGACATCTCATAGACGGTCTGCTTGATCGTTGGTTTTGAGAGTGGGCCCCACCCGGGACCCGCTCTTTTTGTTTCGAGGGTTGCGTGAACGAACCGCAAGCCATTGTCAGCGAAGCCGCTTCGTCGGCCGACGCGTTGAACGAACCGCGCCGCCTCACGGAGACGGGCGTTGCCGCGCGCGTGGCGGAGATCACCGAGCGCACCATCCTGCCGCTCGGCTTCCGCCTCGTGCGGGTGCGCCTGACCGGCAATAATGGCGGCACCGTGCAGATCATGGCCGAGCGGCCCGACGGCACTATGACCGTGGACGATTGCGAGCTGATCTCCAAGACGCTCTCGCCCGTCCTCGACGTCGACGATCCGATCGGCAAGGCCTATCATCTGGAGGTCTCCTCGCCGGGGATCGACCGCCCGCTGGTGCGCGTCAGCGATTTCCAGCGCTGGGCCGGCCACGAGGCCAAGATCGAAATGACCCTGATCGTGGCCGGCCGCCGCCGGTTCCGGGGCATCCTGCTCGGCGCCGAAGGCAACAAGGCCCGGATTCGCCGTATCGATGCCGGTCCCGGCGAGGCCACCGACGTGGAATTGAAGGTCGACGAGATGAGCGAAGCCCATCTCGTCCTGACCGATGCGCTGGTGACGGAATCGCTGCGCCGCGCCAAGGCGGCCTCCAAGGCGCTCGCCGCACAACTCGAGGCTCAGGAAGCGGCCGAGCTGGAATCGGACGAAGGGCCCGATCCGGAGTCGCCGTCCAAGAAGCCGCCTAGACAACCAAAAACCCGCTGAGAGGAAAGAATCATGGCCGTCAGCGCGAACCGCCTGGAACTGTTGCAGATTGCCGACGCCGTCGCCCGCGAGAAGGTGATCGATCGTCAGATCGTGCTCGCCGCGATGGAAGACGCGATTCAGAAGGCCGCCCGCTCCCGTTATGGTCAGGAGACGGAAGTCCGCGCCGAGATCAATCCCAAGACCGGCGAGATCCGCCTGTCGCGCCTCCTCCTCGTCGTCGACCAGATCGAGAATGACGCCACCCAGATCCTGCTCGAGGATGCGCGCCGCAAGAATCCGGCCGCGCAGGTGGGCGATTGGATCGCTGAAACCCTGCCGCCTTTCGATTTCGGCCGCATCGCCGCCCAGTCGGCCAAGCAGGTCATCGTGCAGAAGGTGCGCGAGGCCGAGCGCGACCGCCAGTTCGACGAGTTCAAGGACCGCGTCGGCACCGTGGTGAACGGCCTGGTCAAGCGTGTGGAATATGGCAACGTCGTCGTCGATCTCGGCCGCGGCGAAGCCGTGGTGCGCCGCGACGAACTCCTGCCGCGCGAAGTCTTCCGCCCCGGCGACCGCATCCGCGCCTATCTCTTCGACGTGCGCCGCGAGCAGCGCGGTCCGCAGGTCTTCCTGTCGCGCACCCATCCCCAGTTCATGTCCAAGCTCTTCGAACAGGAAGTGCCGGAGATCTATGACGGCGTGATCGAGGTGAAGGCCGTGGCCCGCGATCCCGGGTCGCGCGCCAAGATCGCCGTGATCTCGCGCGATTCTTCCATCGATCCGGTCGGCGCCTGCGTCGGTATGCGCGGTTCGCGCGTGCAGGCGGTGGTCGGCGAGCTCCAGGGCGAGAAGATCGACATCATTCCCTGGTCGCCTGATGTGGCCACCTTCATCGTCAATGCGCTGCAGCCGGCCGAAGTGTCGAAGGTGGTGCTCGACGAGGATTCCGAGAAGATCGAGGTCGTCGTGCCTGAGGCCCAGCTTTCGCTGGCCATCGGCCGCCGCGGCCAGAATGTGCGCCTGGCCTCCCAGCTCACCGGCTGGGACATCGACATCCTGACCGAGGCCGAGGAGAGCGAGCGCCGCCAGAAGGAATTCGTGCAGCGCACCCAGACCTTCATGACCGCGCTGAACGTCGACGAAGTCGTCGGCCAGCTGCTCGCCTCCGAAGGCTTCCGCACCGTCGAGGAAGTCGCCTATGTCGATCCCACCGACGTGTCGTCGATCGAAGGCTTCGACGAGGAAACGGCCGCCGAGATCCAGACCCGCGCCCGCGACTATCTCACTGCGGTCGAGGAAGAATTCGACGCCAAACGCAAGGCGCTCGGCGTCGAGGACGAGTTGAAGACGGTCGAGGGCGTCTCCACCGCCATGCTGGTGGCACTGGGCGAGAACGACGTGAAGTCCGTCGAGGACCTCGCCGGTTGCGCCACGGACGATCTCGTCGGCTGGACCGAGCGCAAGGACGGCGAGACCACCAAGCATGCCGGTTATCTCGACGGCTTCGAACTCAGCCGCGACGAGGCCGAGGCGATCATCATGGCCGCCCGCATCAAGGCCGGGTGGGTCGAGGCACCGGCTAAAACCGACGCCGACTCTGCCGAGGAAGGGGCCGCCGACACGGAAGCCTCCGCACTCTCCGAGCATGGAGCATGACCCATAGTGCTGACAGAACGCATCGAGGATGACGACGACCGCCGGGCGCGCGAGCGCCTGTGTGCGGCCACGCGCCTCGTACGTCCTGTCGACACGCTGATACGCCTGGTCGCGGCACCAGACGGCACCCTGACCCCCGATCTCAAACGCGTCCTGCCGGGGCGCGGCGTCTGGGTCACCGCCAATCGTGCCAGCGTCGAGGAAGCCATGCGCAAGCGGGCCTTCGCCCGCCTGCTCAAACGCCCGGTCGACGTGCCGGCCGATCTGCCCGATGTCATCGAGCGGCTCCTGCGCAAGGCGGCGCTCGACATGCTCAGCTTTGCCAACAAGGCCGGACTCGTGCTCTCCGGCTTCGCCAAAGTGATGGACGCCATCGAATCCGAACGCGTTTCACGCCGCCTCGTCGCCGTGATTCAGGCGCGTGACGGTGCCGAAGATGGTGGCCGCAAGCTTGCACAAGCCGTCAAACGGGCCTATTTGGATAGAAATGCACCAAACTTCATTACGATTTTCGATTCTGCCCATTTGGATTTGGCATTAGGGCGGACAAATGTGATACATGCTGCGCTCTGCGCGGGCCCGGCGGTTACCGGATTCCTGGATCGCGTTGCAGCGCTTGCTTTCTGGCAGGATGGCGGACTGGCTTCGGCTGAGCCACATCCATCCTCCGAAGCCCCGCTGCAAGCGGACGACGAACCCTCAACGCAAGATGCCGCCCCGTCGCAAGACGGCGACGACGTCAGCTGAACTATCGAATGAAACGGGGCGACCCGCAGGATTTGGCACGGAATGACTGATACGAAAAACCCGGGCGATACGCTGACTGTTCCGCCCACCAAGACGCTGACGCTGAAGCGGCCCTCGAGCGCGCCGGATACGGTTCGCCAGAGCTTTTCGCATGGCCGCTCGAAGACTGTCGTCGTCGAGACGGTGAAGCGACGTCCGTCAGGCCCCGTTACCCCGCCTGCCGCACCGCCGCCTGCGGCGCCGCCGCGCCAGGCTGCCCCCGTTGCCCCACCCCCGCGGCCGGCAGTTCCTCCGGCGGCAGCAGCGCCCCAACCGGCTCCGCCCCCGCGCGCTGCCGAACAGGCCCCAGCGCCGCGCCCGGTGGAAGCTCCCAAGGCTCCGACGCCCGCGCCGGTTCAGCCCGCGCCGACGGTCGTCGAGAAGCCTGCCGCTCCGGTGGCTGCCGCTCCGGCGCCGAGCCCGCGAGCGGAAGCGCCCGCGGCTCCGGCTGCAGCCGCCCTGGCGGCTCCCCGTCCCGCAGCTCCAGCGGCGCCCGCTCCCGCGGCGCCGCGTCCGGCTGCTCCCGCCCCGGGACGCCCAGGCGCGCCCCAGCAGGGCGGACGCCCGGGGCAGCCAATGGCAGGTCGTCCTCCCCAGGGCCAGCGTCCGAACCGTCCGGGTGCCGGCATGGTTCTGCGCACGCTGTCCAGCGAGGAAATGGACGCCCGCACGCGCGTGCTGGCCGAGGCCCGTGTCCGCGAAGCCGAGGAGCGCAAGCGCGCAGCCGAGGAAGCGGTGCGCCGTGCGGCCGAGGAAGCCCGTCGCGAGGAAGAGCGCAAGGCTGCGGAAATCCGCAAGCGCGAGGAAGAAGAGCGTCATCGCCGCGAAGAAGAAACCCGTCGTCATGGCGAGGCCGAGGCGCGGCGCCATCTGGGCGAAGCCACGCCGGCGCCCCGTGAAGGGGCAGCACCGGCCCGCCCGGGCGGCTATGGAGACCGTCGCGAAGGCTTCGGCGACCGGCGGCCGCCGCGCGAAGGCGGCACTTCGTTCGGTGACCGGCGTCCGCGTGAAGGCGGCGCAGGGCCGGCTGGTGAACGCCGTGGTCCGCCGCGTGAAGGCGGTACCGGTTTCGGCGAGCGTCGTGGCCCGCCGCGTGAAGGCGGCACTGGTTTCGGTGAACGCCGCGGCCCGCCGCGGGAAGGCGGTACCGGTTTCGGCGAACGTCGCGGCCCGCCCCGCGAAGGTGGCTTCGGAGACCGGCGCCCCGGCGGCGGCTTCGGTGCCAATCGCGGCACCTCTGCCTTTGCCCCTTCGGAACCCGCGATCACGCCGCCGGCCGGCCGCAATGTCGGCGGACCGACCCGCGCCCGTGCCGTTGCGGATGACGATGACGGCAATCGCGGCGTGCGTCGCGGTCCGGGCAGCGCCGGTCGTGGCGGTGCCGCCGCTCCGCGTCGCGAGGCAACACCGCGCGCCGGCGAACAGAAGGGCCGCGGCCGCCTGACGGTCACCAGCGCGACCGGGGACGAGGACGAGCGTACGCGCTCCGTCGCCTCCTTCCGCCGCCGCACCCAGCGCATGACCGGCCATCGCCATGTCGAGGCCAAGGAAAAGATCATGCGCGAGGTGGTGATTCCGGAAGCGATCACCATTCAGGAACTCGCCAACCGCATGTCGGAACGCGCGGTCGACGTCATTCGCCTGCTGATGAAGCAGGGCGAAATGAAGAAGATCAACGACGTCATCGACGCGGATACGGCCCAGCTCATCGTGGAAGAGCTCGGCCACACCGCCAAGCGCGTCTCGGAAGCCGACGTCGAGGAGGGCCTGTTCGACGAGGCCGACATCGACGATCATCTCGAGCCGCGCCCGCCGGTCGTGACCATCATGGGCCATGTCGACCACGGCAAGACCTCGCTGCTGGACGCGATCCGCTCGGCCAATGTCGTCTCCGGCGAAGCCGGCGGCATCACCCAGCACATCGGCGCCTATCAGGTGACCTCGCCGCTCGGCGGCAAGGTGACCTTCATCGACACGCCCGGCCACGCCGCCTTCACCGCCATGCGCGCCCGCGGCGCCAAGGTGACGGATATCGTGGTGCTGGTGGTGGCGGCCGATGACGGCGTCATGCCGCAGACGGTGGAAGCCATCAACCACGCCGCGGCCGCCAAGGTGCCGATGATCGTGGCGGTCAACAAGATCGACAAGCCCGATGCCAAGCCCGAGCGCGTGCGCACCGAGCTGCTCCAGCACAACGTCCAGGTCGAAAGCATGGGCGGCGAAACCCTCGAAGTCGAGGTCTCGGCCAAGCAGCGCACCAATCTCGACAAGCTGCTGGAAGCCATCCAGCTGCAGGCCGAGATCCTCAACCTGCAGGCCAATCCCGACCGTGCGGCCGAAGGCACCGTGATCGAAGCCAAGCTCGACCGCGGCCGGGGCCCGGTGGCGACCGTGCTGGTGCAGCGCGGCACGCTCAAGGTCGGCGACATCGTCGTCGCCGGCGCCGAATGGGGCCGGGTGCGCGCTTTGGTCAGCGATACCGGCGCCACCATGCCGGCCGCTGGCCCGTCGGTGCCGGTCGAGGTGCTCGGCTTCAACGGTACGCCGGAGGCGGGTGACCGCGTCGCGGTGGTCGAGAACGAGGCCCGTGCCCGCGAGATCACCGAATATCGCGAGCGCCAGAAGCGAGAGAACGCCGCCGTTCGCCTGTCGACCGGTCGCGGCTCGCTCGCCGACATGATGGCGGCCGTCAAGGCCGGCACCGGTGCCCGCGAACTGCCGCTGGTCGTCAAGGCCGACGTGCAGGGTTCGGTGGAAGCCATCATCGGAGCCCTCGACAAGGTGGGCAATGACGAGGTGAAGGCGCGTGTCATCCATTCGGGTGTCGGCGGCATCACCGAGTCGGACATCACCTTGGCCGAAGCTTCTGGCGCTGCCGTGATCGGCTTCAACGTGCGTGCGCATAAGGAAGCCCGCGAGGCGGCCGAGCGTACCGGCACCGAGATTCGCTACTACAACATCATCTACAACCTCGTGGATGACGTGAAGGGCGTGCTCTCCGGCCTGCTGGCGCCGACCCTGCGCGAGGAGTTCCTCGGCAACGCCCAGATCCTCGAAGTGTTCAACATTTCGAAGGTCGGCAAGGTCGCCGGCTGCCGCGTCACCGATGGTCATGTCGAGCGCGGCGCCAATGTCCGCCTCATCCGCGACAACGTCGTCATTCACGAAGGCAAGCTGTCCACGCTCAAGCGCTTCAAGGACGAGGTCAAGGAAGTCCAGGTCGGCCAGGAATGCGGCATGGCCTTCGAGAACTACCAGGATATGCGCTCCGGCGACGTCATCGAGTGCTACCGTGTCGAGGAAATCAAGCGTACGCTCTGATCGATCTCGGCAGGAAATCGCGCAATGGCCGGGTTTCACCCGGCCATTGCTGTTTTATGAAGAACGAATCCGCCTGTTCGTCATTGCGAGCGCAGCGAAGCACCCCAGTCGTGACGCCTGATCGAGACTGGGATCGCCTCGCTACGCAATGACGCGATCTGGACCACGAACCATGCCCCGTCTTACCCCCTCCTCCTCCAAGGCCCCGTCGCAGCGGCAGTTGCGCGTCGCGGAACTGATCCGCCACGCCATCGCCGACATCCTCCAGCGCGGCGAGATCATGGATCCCGTGCTCGAAGGCAAGGTCATCACCGTGCCGGAGGTCAGGATGTCGCCCGATCTCAAGGTCGCCACCGTCTATGTCATGCCGCTGGGCGGCGGGGATGGCGAGGCCGTGATCAAGGCCCTGGCTTCCCATGCCAAATATCTGCGCGGCCTGATCGCCCGCCGGGTGACCATGAAATACGCGCCCAATTTCCGCTTCCTCATCGACACGACCTTCGATTACGCCTCCAAGGTCGATACGCTCCTGCGCCAGCCGGAAGTCAGCCGCGATCTCGAGCAAAAGCTGCCGGGCCAGGAGGGGGACGAGGAATGAGTGCTCCCCGTTCTACTCGCGTCGAGGTCAATGGCTGGATCATCCTCGACAAACCCGTCGGCATGACCTCAACCCAGGGCGTCTCCGTGGTCAAGCGCGTGTTCAACGCCAAGAAGGCCGGTCATGCGGGCACGCTCGATCCCTTGGCCTCCGGCATCCTGCCCATCGCTCTCGGCGAAGCCACCAAGACGGTCCCCTATGTCATGGACGGTCGCAAGGTCTATCGCTTCACCGTGGCCTGGGGAACGGAGACCAACACCGACGACACCGAGGGTAGCCCGGTGGCGACCTCCGACATCAGGCCCGAAAGGGCCGAGGTCGAGGCCCTGCTGCCCCGCTATACCGGCGTGATCAGCCAGGTCCCGCCGCGCTTTTCCGCCATCAAGGTCGACGGCGAGCGTGCCTATGACCTGGCGCGGGACGGCGAGGAGGTCGAACTGGAGGCCCGCGACATCGAGGTGCACGCCCTGCGCATCGTGGAATACAGCCGCGAGGCCACCACTTTCGAGGCCGAATGCGGCAAGGGCACCTATGTCCGGGCACTCGCCCGCGACATGGGCCGGGATCTCGGCTGCTACGGCCATGTCACGGCCTTGCGCCGGGCGGTGGTCGGTACCTTCGACGAGCAGGACGCGGTGACGCCCGACGAATTGCGCGCCATGAAGGAGGGCGCCTCCGACCTGCCGCCGCTAGCGGAAGCCCTGCTGCCGGTGGAAACCGCCCTCGAGGCCCTGCCGACCTTGGTGGTTTCCCAGCACGACGCCGGCCGCCTCGCCCGCGGCCAGGGCGTGATCCTGCGCGGGCGGGACGCGCCGGTCTTCGAAGGCGTGGCCGCTGTGATGTCCGGCGGCACCCTGGTGGCGCTCGCCGAACTCGACCACGGCGAATTGCTGCCCAAGCGCATCTTCAGGCTGTAGCGTTACGCAAGACAGCGCTCAGAGCGCCTTCGCTTCGATGCCCGGCAGCCGGGCGATCGCGCCGACGAGAAACTCGATCAGCAGCCTGACGCGCGCAATGCCGGCGCGTTCGGGCACGATCAGCATGTTCAATGGCGTGGGCGCCGGCACATAGTCGGGCAGGATCGGCTCCAGCCGACCTTGCTCCAGGAGATCGTCGACCAGCCAGACATGGGTCGGGCCGAAACCCCGGCCCTCGGCGAATGCTTCGCGCGCCGCAAGCCCGTGATCGACCTGCAGCCGCCCGCCGAAGGGCACGGCATGGCGGCTTCCGTCGGGCCCCTCGAGAACGAGCGTCTCGCTGCCCGCAATGTTCGACATGCGTATACCCTCGAGCCCGGCCAGGTCCTCGGGCGTACGCGGCCGTCCATATCGGGCCAGGAAGTCCGGTGCTGCCACGAGGACGCGACGGCTACTGCCCAGGGAGCGCCTCTTCATGGAACTGTCATCGAGGGGCCCGAGCCGCAGCGCCAGGTCGACCCCTTCCCGGACCAGATCGATTCGTTCGTCGGTGAGGCTGAATTCGATCCTGATCTCGGGATGGCGGTCCTGGAAGGCAAAGAGCAGGCGGGCAATATGCCGAACGCCGAGGGCCGCCGTGCAGGACAGGCGGACCGTGCCGGCATGCTCGCCATGCGCCTGCCGCACCTCGTCGCCGGCCTGCTCGACCAGACGCAGGATCTGGACGGCATGGGCATAGTAACGCCTGCCCTCCTCGGTGAGCGAGACGCGCCGGGTCGTGCGGCTGAGCAGGGCCACGCCCAGCGCGTCTTCGAGCTCGCTTAGATGCCGCGTGACACTGGACTGGCCGATGTTCAGCTCGCGGGCGACCGCGGAAAAATTTCCGCGCTCGGCAACGCGAACGAAGCTGCGCATGCGCTCCAGGGTGACGTCTGACTTATCCATAATTCGGCACAATATTATCCATTCCTCAGGTATAGCGAATTATATGGAGCTTCCCTAGCTTTCAGCCATGATTTCTCATCGCTGGAACCGCACCATGAAAGTCCTGCTTGTCTTCGCCCATCCCGAACCCCGTTCCCTCAACGCAAGGCTCCGCGACGTCGCCATCGCCGAACTCCAGGCCCAGGGCCATGAGGTTCGTGTGTCCGACCTTTATGCCGACAAATGG
The DNA here is from genome assembly GCF_017813775.1 of Labrys sp. LIt4. Taxonomy (NCBI): domain Bacteria; kingdom Pseudomonadati; phylum Pseudomonadota; class Alphaproteobacteria; order Hyphomicrobiales; family Xanthobacteraceae; genus Labrys; species Labrys sp. LIt4. The sequence continues at coordinate 37,327 of NZ_JAGIPY010000001.1, read as the reverse complement.
AAATCCGAGGTCGATCGGGCCGACTTTCCGGCACTGGAAGCCGGCGCCCGGCTGATACCCGTGCAAGCCTCAAAGGCCGCCTTCGAGGCGGGGGCGCTGACTGACGACGTCAAGGCCGAGATCGAGAAACTGCTATGGGCCGATGTGCTGATCCTGCAGTTTCCCCTCTGGTGGTTCACCATGCCCGCCATCCTCAAGGGGTGGGTCGATCGCGTCTTCGCCTACGGTTTTGCCTATGGCGTGGGTGAGCACAGCGACAAGCGCTGGGGGGACCGCTATGGCGAGGGAACCCTGGCCGGCAAGCGGGCGATGCTGATCGTCACGGCCGGCGGCTGGGAAGAGCATTACACGGCGCGCGGCATCAACGGCCCGATCGACGACCTCTTATTCCCCATCCATCACGGAATTCTCTATTATCCCGGCTACGACGTGCTGCCGCCCTTCGTCGCCTACAGGGCCGACGGCCTCAAGGAAGCGGGCTTTGAGCCTCTGGCCGAGCGCCTGCGGGAAAGAATGCGAACGCTGCCGTCCACGTCGCCCATCCCCTATCGCCGCCAGAATGCCGGCGACTACCTGATCCCGACCATGCAATTGCGAGCCGGACTGGAAACGCCGGGCGAAACGGGCTTCTCGCTGCATCTGCGCGCGCCCGTGGACTGAGCCGGCCGGTCAGGATCGCGTCACGGCCGGGCTTCGCTACAGAGCACGAATGGCCTGAAAGCCGCCAAGGCTGCTCAATGCTTGCGGGCTTTGAGCTTGGCTGCGGCTGGGGCGGCCTTTGCCTCGGGTTCTCCCTTCTCGTTGAGCTCCTGCACATCGTAGAAGCGGGAGGTCAGCGCCGACTTTGCCTCTTCGCCGACGATGAACTTCTTGGCCATCTCCCAGTGGCGAAGATCGCTGCCTTCCGGACAGCCTTCGCGCAGCCAGATCTCATAGGCTTTCATTCGGATGCGCTGTTCGGTCGTGTGTGGCATTGCTGCGCTCCCTCGTCCTGTTGTACGGGGCGGCATCGCCCGGGCGCGGGGCGAAGTCATGGCGCGACATTCGCCCAACCCGACCGGCCGGCCGCCACGATGGAAACGTGCAGGCGCGCGCCTGGTTCCCCAGGCCGGCAAGGATTATAAACGGCCCGCCTCCGCTCCCCACGCAGGCTGCAATGACGCAGGAGAGCTGAAGCTCGGCATGCTCCCGCTGCCCGCACCTATAGCGTTTTGCGATTAGACGGAGTCACCTAGAAACGCAAAGACGCGTCAGAACAATGAGTTGGAGCAAATAAGCGTTCACGCTTGAACCCGCTTTGCTCTAGATTTCCCCGCCATTGGCGAGGAAATCCTCGGCACTCAGAACGATCTTGCTGTCCTGCCCGCCCACGAGCTTCTCGTCCTTGTCGGGATAAGGCAGATTCGCCAGCACGGCGCGGATCACGGCCAGGCGGGTGCGCAGCTTGTCATTGGCCTTGATGATGGTCCAGGGCGTATCGACCGTATCGGTCGCCGCCAGCATGCGGTCATAGGCCTCCGAATAGGCATCCCATTTGCCCACCGCCTTGTGGTCGATCGGCGAAAGCTTCCACTGCTTGAGCGGGTCTGTATAGCGCGCATGCAGGCGCTTGAGCTGCATGGCCTGGCCGATGGTGAGGAAGAGCTTGAACAGGCGGATGCCGTCGCGCACCAGCATCGCCTCGAATTGCGGCGCCTCATGCAGGAATTTGTCCGTCTGTTCCGGCGTGCAGAACCCCATGACCGGCTCGACGCCACCGCGATTATACCAGGAGCGGTCGAAGATCACGATTTCACCCTTGGTCGGCAATTGGCTGACATAGCGCTGGAAATACCACTGTCCCTGCTCGGTGGGAGTCGGTTTCGACAGCGCGACCACACGCGCGTCGCGCGGGCTCAGATGCTGGGTGAAGCGATGGATGGCACCGCCCTTTCCCGCGGCGTCTCGCCCTTCGAACACCACCACCACACGCTCGCCCTGCTCCTTGACCCAGGTCTGCGCCTTGAGGAGCTCGATCTGCAGAGCGTGCAGATCCCGCTCATAGAGCTTGGATTTCAGCTTCTCCTTATGCGGATAGTTGCCTGACCGGAAGGCGGCTTCGTCGATCTCCGGAGGCAGGTCGGGCTCATCGAGGCGAAACCCGGCAATCGCCTTCCTGAGCGCCTCGTCAGCCTGCTTGCCGGCCTTCTTTGTCATGGAACCCCTCCAAATCCGAACGATCGTCGTGAAACTGTCATCGCTCTGTCTACATTGCCAGCATGAACGAATTCCACAATGCCTAGAGCAAAAGCGCGTTCCCCTAGAAACACCCTTTTGCTCCAGCTCTCTGGTTGGACGCGTTTTTGCGATTTGAGATCAATCTCGCGGATCGCAAGACGCTTTGAATGGAAAGCCGCAATGTCGATGGTGATGGAACGCTCCCGGCTCTTGACGAAATTGGCATGGAGCGGTGTAGCTGGTCCTGTGGGCTCGAACCAAAACATCCTGAACCGCATCTGGGGCCGCCGCTGGCTGGTGCTCTCGATCGCCTTCCTGCTGGCCGCCCTCGTGCTGTGGGACGGCGCCAATCCCTGGCACGGGCTGCTCATCTTCGCCATGATCGTCGCCGCGACGGGCGCCATTCCCTCGACCGGCGGACATGACGGCAGCATAAGGCCCGCTCCTCCCGAAAGCAGCGGCAAGCCTTCCTTCGACGACCTGGTGATGGCCATTCCCGATCCGGTCATCGTGCTCGATTCGGAGCTTGCGGTTCGTTATTTCAACCGCCGCGCCCGCGACATCGTGCCGAATCTGCGCATCTCCGAGGCTCTGACCTACGCCCTGCGGGTGCCGGAACTGGTCGATGCCATCCGCTCGGCCCTGGACACCGGGGCCAGCCGGCAGATCGAATATTCCGAACGCGTGCCGATCGACCGCGTCGTCGAGGCGCAGATCTCCACCATTGCCGGCGAGAACGGACGCACGGCCTTCGTGGTGATCGTGCTGCGCGACGTCACGCAGCGCCACCGGGTCGAGCAGATGCGGGTCGATTTCGTCGCCAATGCCAGCCATGAACTGCGCACGCCGCTCGCCTCCCTGCTCGGCTTCGTCGAAACCCTGCAGGGCCCCGCACGCAACGACGCCGCCGCGCGCGAGAAATTTCTCGACATCATGCGCTCCCAGGCCAATCGCATGTCCCGGCTGATCGACGATCTGTTGTCGCTCTCGCGCATCGAGCTCAATGCCCATGTCCAGCCCGACAAGCCCGTTGAGCTCGGCGCCGTGGTCGGCCATGTCGCCGACACGCTCGGTCCCCTCGCCCAGGATCGCGGCGTCGCGCTCAGCATCGACAAGCGCGTTCCGACGCTGGAGGTGCGCGGCGAGCGGGACGAACTGATCCGGGTCTTCGAGAATCTGGTGGAAAACGCCATCAAATACGGCGCGTCCGGCGGCAAGGTCGAGGTCACCCTGGATTCGCTGCCCAAGCCCCAGGGCAAGGGCCGCGAGGCGGTGGTGACGGTGCGCGATTACGGCCCCGGCATCGAAGCCGAACATGTGCCGCGCCTGACCGAGCGCTTCTACCGGGTGGACACCGCCAAGTCCCGCGAGAAGGGCGGCACCGGCCTCGGGCTCGCCATCGTCAAGCACATCGTGGCGCGCCACCGCGGCCGCCTCGGCATCGAGAGCGTACCGGGCGAAAGCACGGTCTTTTCGGTCAAGATCGACCAGATCGACTGACAGGCATTTTCAGCGCCTTGCGATTCCGTCAGGCGCCCGTCGCCAAATCTTTGATTTGATGCCGAAAATCGCCGGACGCTCCGGCAAGGCCGGTCGGAATTCTCGCGCCTGGTATGACGAATAAGGCCGCGGCGGCCGTCATGAGGTCTCGACGGTTTTTAACAATCGCCTCGCACGCCTGGGCGAGTCCGCTGACAAGATCCAATCAACTCATTGAATGATAATGGTTTTATTTGTCATAAAACGATAGCCTACCTGTCATAGAACCGTTGCTGCCGACTTGTTAGGAGTCGCGCCGTAGACAGGGTTGCCGACCGGTAAACGGTCGTAGCGCCTGTCCAGAGAACAACGGAGATAGACCGTGAAGCTTTCCTTCCTCGCGCTCGCCGCTTCGGTAGCCCTGTCCGGCACGATCGCCGCGACTGCCGCCTTCGCCGCCGACATCACCGGCGCCGGCGCCACCTTCCCCGCCCCGGTCTACAACGCCTGGGGCAGCGATTTCAAAGCCAAGACCGGCACCGCCCTGAACTATCAGGCGATCGGCTCGGGCGGCGGCCAGACCCAGATCACCAACCGCACCGTCGACTTCGGCGCTTCGGATGCCCCGATGGCAACCGACAAGCTCGCCGCCGCCAAGCTGCTGCAGTTCCCCACCGTGATCGGCGCCGTCGTTCCGATCGTCAACCTCGAGGGCGTCAAGGCCGACGAACTCACCCTGACCGGCGAGATCATCGCCGAGATCTATCAGGGCAAGATCACCAAGTGGAACGATCCGAAGATCGCCGAGCTCAACAAGGATGTGAAGCTTCCCGACCTCGACATCGCGCCGGTCTATCGCGCCGACGGTTCGGGCACCACCTTCGTGTTCACCTCCTACCTCTCGGCCGTGAGCGAAGAGTGGAAGGGCAATATCGGCGCCGCCACCTCGGTGCAGTGGTCCGCCGGTTCGGGCGCCAAGGGCAATGACGGCGTTGCCGGCGCGGTGAAGAACACCCAGGGCGCCATCGGCTATGTCGAATATGTCTATGCCGCCAACAACGCGCTGACCACGACCAAGCTCAAGAACAAGGACGGCAAGGCCGTCAAGCCGTCGGTGGAAGCGTTCCAGGCCGCCGCCTCCAAGGCCGATTGGAAGGGCGCCAAGGATTTCGCGGTCTCCATGGTGAATGTCGGCGGCGAGACTTCCTGGCCGATCGTCTCGACCACCTTCATCCTGCTGCCCAAGGATCCCAAGGATGCCAAGCAGTCGGCCGAGGTCATGAAGTTCTTCGACTGGGCCTACAAGGACGGTGCCGCCACGGCTGAAAAGCTGCACTACATCCCGCTCCCCAAGGAGGTGATCGACACCGTTCGCACCGCCTGGAAGAGCGAAGTGAAGGCTGACGGCAAGGCCGTCTACGAATAAGCCGATCCGGCCCGGCATTGCCTCGACTGTGCAATGCCGGGCCGTTCCTTTGACCGTATCACAGGCCGGAAACTCGCTATGAGCGCCATCGCCGACACTTCGCTGGACCCCTCGGCCTCGCAGGCAAAGGTCGCGCAAGGGTCGCCCTCGCCGGGCGCCAAGACCGTGCCGGGCGCCAATCTGGATCCCATCTTCAAGGCCGCGCTCTATGGCTGCGGCGCGTTGGTGCTGATCCTGCTCTGCTCGATCGTCGTGCTGCTCTTCTATGGCGGCTGGCCTGCGCTCGCCCATTTCGGCCCCAGCTTCTACTGGTCCGCGGCCTGGAATCCCGTTACCGAAAAGTTCGGCGCGGCCGTGATGATCTACGGCACGCTGTTCACCGGTTTTCTCGCCCTGCTCATAGCCTTGCCGATGTCGTTCGGCATCGCCTTCTTCCTGACCGAGATCGCGCCGCAGAGCGTGCGTCGGCCGATCGGCATCGCCATCCAGCTCCTGGCCGCCGTGCCCTCGATCATCTTCGGCATGTGGGGCTCGCTGATCGTGGCGCCGATCCTGGCGAGCACGATCTACCCGCCGATCATCTCGGTGCTCTCCCACGTGCCCGTGCTCGGCTATCTCTTCAAGGGGCCGACCAATGGCGCCGGCATGCTCACCGCCGGCATCATCCTCGCCCTGATGATCATCCCCTTCATCACCGCGATGTTCGTCGAAATCCTCGAATCCGTGCCCGCCATGCTGAAGGAATCGGCCTACGGCGTCGGCGCCACCACCTATGAGGTCTTCCGCAACGTCTCGGTGCCCTATGGCCGCACGGCTCTGGTCGGCGCCGTCATGCTCGGCTTCGGACGCGCCCTTGGCGAGACCATGGCGGTGACCTTCGTGATCGGCAACGCCAACCGCATATCGGCGTCGCTGTTCTCCTCCGGCGCCACCATCGCTTCCACCATCGCCAACGAATTTCCGGACGCCCCCGCCGGCTCCCTGCGCAGCCAGTCGCTGCTGGAGCTGGGCTTCGTGCTCTTCGTGATTTCCTTCATCGTGCTTGCGATCTCCCGCATGCTCGTGCGCACCAACGCCAAGTAAGGGAGAATATCATGGCCAATATCGTCCATAGCAGCTCCCGCCTCGCCCGCCGCCGCACCGTCGACTATCTCTACAAGGCCGTTTCCACCGGCTTTGCCGCGGTCTCCCTGCTGGCGCTCGCCTGGATCCTCTACACGCTGCTGCGCGAGGGTCTGCCGTCGCTGACGCTCGACCTCTTCACCAAGGACATGGCCGATGGCGGCCTGCGCAACGCCATCGTCGGCTCGCTCACCATGGTGCTGCTGGCGCTGCTCCTTGGCGCCCCGATCGGCATCATGGCCGGGACCTTCCTCGCCGAAGCCGGCCGTGGCAGCAAGTTCGCCGACGCAGTGCGCTTCATCAACGACATCCTGCTCTCTGCGCCATCGATCCTGATCGGCCTGTTCGTCTATCAGATGATCGTGGTGACGACCGGCGGCTTTTCCGGCTGGGCCGGCGTGGTCGCCCTCGCCATCATCGTGCTGCCGGTGGTGGTCCGCACCACCGAGGACATGCTGGCCCTGGTGCCGATCAGCCTGCGTGAGGCCGCGTTCGCATTGGGATCGCCCATGTGGAAGGTCATCATGTTCGTGACCTGGCGCTCGGCCCGCACCGGCATCGTCACCGGCATCCTGCTGGCGCTGGCCCGCGCCGCCGGCGAGACGGCACCGCTGCTGCTCACCGCCTTCGGCAATTCCAACTGGTCGCTCGACCTCGGCAAGGCTTTCGCCAGCTTGCCGGCCGCCATCTACCAGCTCGCGCCCTATCCCGATCCCAAGGCCGTCTCGGTGGCCTGGAGCGGCGCCCTCCTCATCACCGCCGGCGTGTTGGCGCTCAACATCCTGACCCGCTTCGTGCTCGCTCCCAAGAAATGAGTGCTCCCATGTCCGCTCCCCCCCAAGCCTCCATCGCGGTTGCCGAACGCCCCCTCGTCGATCCGGCTGCGACCGTGAAGCTCAAGGTCGAAAACCTCGACTTCTACTATGGCGAGAAGCATGCCCTCAAAGGCATCAATCTCGACATGATGGACCGCCACGTCACCGCCATGATCGGCCCCTCCGGCTGCGGCAAGTCCACCCTGCTGCGCGTGCTCAACCGCATGTACGACCTCTATCCGGGGCAGACCGCCAAGGGCCGCGTGCTGCTCGACGGCCAGAACGTCATCGGCAAGGAGATCGATCCGGCGGTGCTGCGCGCACGCATCGGCATGGTGTTCCAGAAACCCACGCCCTTCCCGATGTCGATCTATGACAACATCGCCTTCGGCGTGCGCCTGCATGAGTCGATCTCCAAGGCGGAGATGGACCAGCGCGTCGAATGGTGCCTCACCAAGGCCGCCTTGTGGAACGAAGTGAAGGATCGCCTGCACGCTTCGGCGCTCGGCATGTCCGGCGGCCAGCAGCAGCGCCTGTGCATCGCCCGCACCATCGCGGTGAAACCCGAAGTCGTGCTGCTGGACGAACCGACCTCCGCTCTCGATCCGATCTCGACCGCCAAGATCGAGGAACTGATCGACGAATTGAAGCGGGACTTCACCATCGTCATCGTCACGCACAATATGCAGCAGGCGGCGCGTTGCGCGGATGTCACGGCCTTCTTCTATCTGGGCGACCTCATCGAGGTCGGCCAGACCAACAAGATGTTCACCACCCCGAACGACAGCCGTACGCAGGACTACATCACCGGCCGCTTTGGCTGATCCCCGGCCAGCGTCGAATTCATTTGGAGGCGGCATGTCCGACCATATCGTTACATCCTTCGATCAGGAACTGCGCGAACTGCGCAACATGATCGCCGAAATGGGTGGCTATGCCGAAAAGAGCGTAGCCGACAGCGTCGAGGCCCTGCTCAAGCGCGATACCCAGCGCGCCAAGGCGGTGATCGAACTCGACGCCGCGATCGACAAGCTGCAGCGCCAGGTCGAGGACCGCGCCATCCTGGTGATCGCCAAGCGCCAGCCACTGGCGCTCGACCTGCGCGAGATCGTCTCGGCCCTGCGCGTGGCCAACGACCTCGAGCGTATCGGCGACCTCGGCAAGAACGTCGCCAAGCGCGTGGTGGCGATCCATGGCCATATCCAGCCGACGCAGCTCTTCGGCGGCTTCGATCACATGGCCGATCTGGTACTCGAGCAGCTCAAGCAGGTGCTCGATGCCTTCGCCCAGCGCAATGTCGACGAGGCCCTCTCCGTCTGGCGTTCCGATGGCGAGATCGACGCGATGTACACCTCGCTGTTCCGCGAATTGCTGACCTATATGATGGAAGATCCGCGCAATATCGGCTTTTGCACCCATCTTCTGTTCTGCGCCAAGAACATCGAGCGCATCGGCGACCACGCCACCAACATCGCCGAGACGGTCCATTATCTCGTGACCGGTGAATCGCCGGCCGGCGAGCGGCCCAAGGCGGACAACAGCACCGATCTCGTCGACCTTCCTGTGCCGGCTAAATAACAAGGGATAGGCCATGCCTCCCAAAGTTCTGATCGTCGAGGACGAAGAAGCGCTGACCCTGCTGCTGCGCTACAATCTCGAAGCCGAAGGCTATGAGGTGGACAGCGTCGCACGCGGGGACGATGCCGAAATCCGCCTGCGCGAAAGTGTGCCGGACCTGGTTCTGTTGGACTGGATGCTGCCGGGCCTGTCCGGTATCGAGCTGTGCCGCCGCATCCGCATGCGGCCGGAGACGGAACGCCTGCCCGTGATCATGCTCACGGCGCGCGGCGAGGAAACCGAACGCGTGCGCGGCCTCGCCACCGGCGCGGACGACTATGTCGTCAAGCCCTTCTCCGTGCCCGAGCTGTCGGCCCGCGTGCGCGCCTTGCTGCGCCGGGCCAAGCCCGACCATGTCGCCTCCCTGCTCAAGGCGGGCGACATCTCGCTCGACCGCGAGACCAAGCGCGTCCATCGCGGCAATCGCGAGATCCGCCTCGGCCCGACCGAATTCCGCCTGCTCGAATTCCTGATGCAGGCGCCGGGCCGGGTGTTCGCGCGCGAACAGCTGCTCGACAGCGTCTGGGGACGGGACGTCTATATCGACGAGCGCACGGTCGACGTGCATGTCGGGCGTCTGCGCAAGGCGATGAACCGCACCCGCGAGATCGATCCGATCCGCACCGTGCGCGGCGCCGGCTATTCCTTCGACGAGACCTTCGCCAAGCAGTCCTGAGGGCGGTTTGCGGGGCATTGCCCACTCGCTTCGTTTCGCAAAGCCTGCGCGACGTAGAGAGTAATAGCAGTACGCTTTGAATTCGACTCATCGAACGTCATTGCGAGCGAAGCGAAGCAATCCAGGAGCCCCGAACTCCAGGCCTGCGAGTTGCTGGATTGCTTCGCCTTGCTCGCAATGACGGGCCGGGATTTCGCGATTTGGTGTAAGGGTGAGCCTCAGTGTCCGGCCTGCTCCCCCGCTCCGCGATCACGCCCCCAGATCCGCCTGCCGCCGCTGCAGATAGCGTCGGATGGCGGGGTCGCTCTCCAGGCCGATCGCCCGCGAATAGGCGTCGCGGGCGTCCTGCGGCCGCGCGGCCCGCGCCAGCAGGTCCGCCCGCGCCGCCCAATAGGGCTGGTAGTCGGCGATACGCCGGTCGCGAACGACCTCGTCGAGCGCGGCAAGGCCTGCCTCCGGCCCATCCAGACGTGCCAGGGCCACGGCATGGTTGATCGCGGCGACCGGCGAGGCCGTCAGCAGCACCAGTGCCTCGTAGAGGGTCGCGATCGCCGCCCAGTCGGTGGTTGCACAGATGCGCCGATGCGCATGAGCCGACTGCAGCGCTGCTTCGAGCTGATAACGCCCGATCCGCCCGGATCGGCCGGCCTCAGCCAGCAGGGCTTCCGCCTCCTCGATGAGAACGGCATTCCACAGCGACGTATCCTGCTGCTCAAGCGGGATATAGTCGCCCGACCTGCCGCGGCGGGCCTCCCGGCGCGCCTCGGCATGCAGCATCAGGGAAAGCAGGCCGAGCACCTCCGGCTCGTCCGGCAGGAGCGAGACCAGCAGCCGGCCGAGCCAGATGCCTTCCCCCGACAGATTGCGCTCGCGAGCCTGGGCGCCCTCCGGATCGGCCCAGCCCTCGGCATAGACGGCGTAGACGGCTTCCAGCACCGCATCGAGACGGCCGGGCAACTCATCGGGCTCGGGAATGCTGAAGGGAATGCGGGCCTGCTTGATCTTGAGCTTGGCGCGCACCAGCCGCTGGCTCATGGCCGCCGGCGAGACCAGGAAGGCGCTGGCGATGGCCCCGGCATCGAATCCCAATGTCGCCTGGAGGATCAGCGGCGCGCGCACGGACACATCGAGCGCCGGATGGGCGCAGGCGAACATCAGGCGCAGGCGCTCATCGGGAATGACATGCCGCTCGCCCTGCCCCGAGGCGAGGGTTTCGATATGGTGGATAACCTCGTTCGCCTTCTCGCCGCGCAACTTGGCGCGGCGGGCGGCGTCGATCTGCCTGCGGCGAGCCGTCGTCAGCAGCCAGGCCTCGGGGTTGGCAGGCACTCCGCCCGCCGGCCAATGCTCCAGGGCTGCCGCAAAGGCGTCGGCCAGGGCGTCCTCCGCGCCCGCAATGTCGCCGGAACGCGCCGCCAGAAGAGCGACGAGCCGTCCATAGCTGCGTCGCGCGACGGTTTCGGCAAGCGCGGCGGCGGGCGCTGAGGACACCGGCCGGGCCGTCCGGCTCAGTAGTCTTTCGGATCCCATATCGGCCGGACCTCGATGGTGCCGACGGCAGCACTCGGGCACCGCGCCGCCCAGCCGATCGCCGCATCCAGATCCGCCACATCGATGAGGTAGAAACCGCCCAGCTGTTCCCTGGTATCGGCATAGGGGCCGTTCAGCACCTGGGTCTTGCCATCCGCGATCCGCACCGAGGTGGCCGCCGCCGTCGGGCGCAGGCGATTCCAGCCCAGCAGGATCCCGGCCGATTGCAGGGCCTGGGTATAGGACTGATAGGCTGCCAGCATCGCCTGCTTGCTGGCGGGCTCCACCTTCTGCATGGCCTCTTCGGAACTGTAGATCAGAATAGCGAACTGCATGGTTCTCTCCTATGTCCGCCGGCGCATTATGCGCCGGCTCGACAATGACGCGCCATACCGTTCGCTTTCGACATCGCAGCTAAAATTATGCGCTCGCCTTGGTGAGCTGCTCGATCTCGGCCGATCCGAGATTGAGCTCGGTCGCCTTGACCAGGTCGGAAAGCTGCTCGACGCTGGTGGCGCTGGCGATCGGGGCAACGATACCGGGCCTTGCGATCAGCCAGGCGATGGCAACCTGCGCGGGCGTGGCGTTCTTGGCCGCGGCCACGGCATCCAGGGCAGCGAGGATGCGCAGCCCGCGCTCATTGAGGTAGTTGCTCATGTCGCCGCCGCGCGCATTGCTCTTGGCGAAATCGGCTTCGCTGCGATATTTGCCGGAAAGAAAGCCCTTGGCCAATGAGAAATAGCTGGTCACGCCGATCTCGTTCTTGAGGCAGAACGCCTCGAGCTCGCTCTCATAGCCGGAACGATCATAGAGATTGTATTGCGTCTGCAGATTCTCGAAGCGCGGCCACATCTCCTTGGTGCTGATCGCCAGCGCCTTGAACATGGTGTTGACGCCATGGTTGGAATTGCCGATCACGCGCACCTTGCCGGCCTTGACCAGTTCGGCATAGGTGCCGAGCGTTTCCTCGAGCTCGACCTCCGGATCCTCCCAATGGGAGAGATAGAGATCGATATAGTCGGTCTGCAGCCGGCGCAGCGAATCCTCCACCGCCTGGACGATATAGGCACGCGACAGGCCCTTCTTGCCGGGCCCCATTTCCGAGCCGACCTTGGTCGTGAGCACGATGTCGGCGCGATTGCCGCGAGCCTTCATCCATTTGCCGATGATGGTTTCGGACTCGCCCCCCTGATTGCCGGGAACCCAGGCCGAATAGACATCGGCGGTGTCGATCAGGTTGAAGCCAGCCCCGACGAAAGCATCGAGGACGGCGAAGGAGGCTTTCTCATCCGCGCTCCAGCCGAAGACATTGCCACCCAGGCCAAGCGGAGCAACCGACAGATCTGACCGTCCAATCGCACGTTTTTCCATGAATGCTCTCCATATCCATGACAATAAATGAACCCGCCCGGCACGTAAGCCTGCCGGTTCGGGCCCAAAGCCGCAGGGAGCTCAAATCGAATAGGTCAGCTCTTGTTCCCTGCCGCCTGCCTGACGCATCTCCTCCACCGACATGTTATCGAGCAGGTTGGAAGAGAGGTCCCGCACGCGCCGCATCAAAAGGCGTACGGTGCAACCTGGAACATCCGGGCAGTCGAGGCAAGGCTGATAAGCGGTATGGCTGGCACAAGCGATCGGCGCCAGCGGCCCGTCTAGGACGCGGATGGCATTGCCGACGCTGATCTGGCTGGCTTCGCGCGCCAGCATATAGCCCCCGCCCTTGCCCTTCTTGGAGCGCACGATACCGGCCACGCGCAGCTCACCCAGGATCGCGTCGAGAAATTTCTTGGGAATGCGGTTGGCTTCCGCGATTTCCTGGCTTTGCGCCGTTTCGCCAGCCGGAAGGCTGGCAAGGTGCGCCAGCGCCTTGAGGCCATATTTTCCCTTGTTCGTCAGCATCGCCCTGTTCGCTCCACGCAGGACAAAAGTCTATCCTGTCTATCACGAATATAGGGATTATCGATCGAATGGGTAAGGGTTGCCGAGAAGGCGGCGCCGCACGTGAAAGCACGTGCCCTCAGTCTTCATCCATGACAGCCTTCGGCCTGCCCGGCGGCTCGGGCGACAGGTCGTCATAGAGGGTCTGGGCTTCGCTGGCCGGGCCGCGCCGCTCGCCCAGGGCCATAACCCGATAGACCCGGACGGTGCGCTCCAGGGCAATTGTGAGGACATCGCCCACCTTGACCGCCTTGGCCGGGGTGTCGGTGCGCGTGCCGTTGAGGCGGACATGGCCGTCCGCCACCAATTTTGCTGCCAGAGAGCGCGTCTTCACCACGCGCGCATGCCAGAGCCATTTGTCGATCCGAAGACGATCCTGGCTTCCGGCCTGGCTCATAAGTCGACCCCTAGAGCAAACGCGTTCAGACGCGTCTTTGCGATTCGTGGTGACTCCATCAAACCGCAAAACGCTATGGATCAGGTCTTGTCCGACTTGCCGCCCTGCATCTGCTCCTTGAGGGCGAGCAGCTTGGCGAAGGGCGAGTTCGGATCCGGCGCGCGATTGGAGTCGCGTCCTCCCTGCGGCTTGGAGTCGCTCGACCAGTTGCGCGGGCGGTCGCCGCCCCGCTCCTGCCGGTCGGGACGCGGACCGCGATCGGGGCGCGGGCCGCGATCGGGACGGGCATCGGCCCGGGGCCGCCCGCCTTCGCCGCCCGGCTTGCGCTCGCCGAAGCCCCTGTCCTCCCGCGGCCGGCCATTGCCGCGATCGTCGCGGCGCGGCCGCTCGAAGCGGTTGGGCCGCTCGCCCTGCCGGGCCTCCGCGCCTTCGGCGGGCGCTGCGCCTTCCGCCGGTGCCGGGCGGCCACGGCGGAAACCGCCCCCTGCCTCCGGCTTGCGCTCGGCGCCCGGCTGACGGTTGCCCTGCTGGGAACGGCCGTGATGATGCGGGCGCTGATGCCGCTCGAAGCGCGCGGGGCGCCAGACCTCGATCTCCGGCACCTCCTCGACCACCGCCTCGGCAGCGGGCGTCTCGGAAGAGGCTTCGGCAGCGGTAGCAGCCTCGGCACCTTCGATGCTCTCGCTCACTTGCGCGGGCTCTTCAGAAGCCGCAGCCTCGGCTCCGGCCGTTTTCTCCGCCGGTGCTTCCGCGGCCTGGGCTTCCGCGGCTTGGGTTTCCGAGATCTGAGCTTCCGAGGGCTGGATTTCCTCCGCTGGCGCCTCATCGCCAGAGATGGCTTCCTGGGGCGATTCGCTCATCACCTCTCCGGCAGCCTCGGCGACTTCCTGGAAGCTGTGCTCATGCGGCGGCGAACCGATAGCCTCCATCGCATCGATCTCGGCTGGCGTCGGGGCAGCGTCCTGGCTCGGTGCGGCGGCTTCCGCGCCCTCCGTCGCCTCGGATGCGGCAGCCTCGACGGGCGCGGCCGGCTCGGTCGGCGCCGGCAGCCGGATTTCCTGGGTGATCGCCGGGCCCTTGCGCTTGTCCGAGCGATAGCCCAGGCCCCGCAGGATCGAGGCGAAATCCTCGCCCGAGCAGCCGACCAGCGAGGTCATCTGCACGGTGGCGACGAACCCATCGCCATCGGCCGTGCCGGCCGGCGGCTGTCCCACCGTGGTGCCGGGGCGATAGGCGATCGCCGGGCGAATGAGGTCGGCGAGACGCTCGAGAATATCGACGCGCACCGCCCGCTCCCCGCAGACGCGATAGCCGACCAGGCGATAGAGGCCCTTGTCGATGGTCTTGTCGGCCGGCATGGAGGTGCGGCCGGACGCCGCCAGATGCGGGATTTCGTCGAGCCCCTTCTGGTCGAGACCGCCATGGGTCAGGGCCCAGAGCTGGGCGGCGAGCGCACGGGGCGCCGGCTTCATCAGCATCGGCAGATAGATGTGATAGGCCCCGAAGCGCACGCCATGCTTGCGCAGCGAAGCGCGCTGGTTCTGGTCGAGCTGCTTGAGATCCTCCGCCACCTTGGAGCGGTCGAGCACGCCGAGCGCCTCGACGAGCTGGAAGGCGATGCCCTTGGCCAGTCCCTGCAGGTCCTCGGCCTTGTCGAGCAGCAGCAAGGGGCCGAGCAGGCGGGTGATGTGGTTGCCGATCCAGATGTCGAGCCGCGTCTGCACGGAATCGCGCGCAGGGCCGGTCAGCTGCTCGTCCGCCAGCAGGCGGATGCGCGGCGTCAGCGGCTTCTCACCGCCGATGAGCTTGGCCACCGGCTCGCCGATCCAGCGCACGGTGCCATCGGCCGCCAGGGCGAATTCGGTATCGGGCGCCTGCGCGAATTTCTGGGCGCGCGCCTCGATCTCGCCTGCCAGAGCCTTGGCCGCCGCGGCCCGCAAGGCGCGGCCGCTTTCACCGTCACCGGCACTCGGGTCGGGCGCGAACTGGAAACCCTGCAGCGTTCCGACATGCTGCCCTTCGACAATCACATCGCCGGTTTTGGTAATTTCAGTCTCAAGCATAGCGTTTTCTCTAAGGCGCCGCATCAGCACGCTGGTGCGACGGTCGACAAAGCGTTGGGCAAGCCGTTCATGCAATGCGTCGGAGAGCTTGTCCTCCACACTGCGTGTGACACCTTGCCAATGAGCGGGGTCTTTCAGCCAGTCAAGCCGATTTGCCGCAAAAGTCCAGGTTCGGATATGGGCGATACGTGTGGAGAGCGTATCGATATCGCCGTCGGTCCGATCCGACATGGCGACCTGACGGGCGAACCAGTCGTCCGGGACCTTACCCTCCCGCATCAAAAATCCATAGAGATTCGTGATGATGTCGGCATGGGAATGAGGGGAAATCTTGCGATAGTCCGGCAGCCCGGCCACTTCCCACAGGCGCGCCACCGCCTGCCCGCCCTTGGCGAGACGCCGGACCTCCTCGTCACGGGCGAGGATGGAGAGCGCCCGGATATCGTCGGCATCGGGAGCCCGGGTCAATCCCTGCTCCTCGGGCGTTGCCGACAGCGAGGCCTGCAGCGCCTCCAGCGAAGAGAAATTCAGGGCCGGATTGCGCCACTGCAGCACTTTCACGCTGTCGAAGCTGTGGCCCTCGATGGCTTCCACCAGTTCCGGCTCGAAAGGATCGCAGCGCCCGGTCGAGCCGAAAGTGCCGTCGCGGACATGGCGCCCGGCGCGCCCGGCGATCTGGCCGAACTCGGCCGGCGTCAGGCGGCGGAACTGATAGCCGTCGAATTTGCGGTCGCCGGCGAAGGCGACATGATCGACGTCGAGATTGAGCCCCATGCCGATGGCGTCGGTGGCGACCAGGAAATCGACGTCGCCGTTCTGATACATCGCCACCTGCGCATTGCGGGTGCGCGGCGACAGCGCTCCCAGCACCACGGCGGCACCGCCACGCTGGCGGCGGATCAGTTCGGCGATGGCATAGACCTCGTCGGCCGAGAAAGCGACGATGGCGGTTCGCCTCGGCAGGCGGGTCAGCTTGCGGTCGCCGGCGAACAGGAGATGGGACAGGCGCGGCCGGGTCACGATATTGACGCCCGGGATCAGCTTCTCGACGATCGGTTTCATGGTGGCCGAGCCGAGCAGCAACGTCTCATGCGTGCCGCGGCGATTGAGCAGCCGGTCGGTGAAGACGTGTCCACGCTCGAGATCGGCGGCGATCTGGATCTCGTCGAGCGCCACGAACGGCACTTCCAGATCGCGCGGCATGGCCTCCACCGTCGCCACCCAGTAGCGAGCCTTGTCCGGCTTGATCTTTTCCTCGCCGGTGACGAGCGCCACGAACTCGGCCCCCACCCGCTCCACCAGCTTGTTGTAGACCTCGCGCGCCAGCAGGCGCAGCGGCAGGCCGATGATGCCGGCGCCATGGCCGAGCAGGCGCTCGATCGCCAGATAGGTCTTGCCGGTATTGGTAGGCCCCAGCACAGCTGTAACGCCGCGTGAGCGCACGGATGGAGGCAGGATGGGAGGCAGCATCAAGGTCGGCGGTCTTTCGGGCGTCATCTTGTGGAGCAAAGCGCGTTTGAGCGGCACCGCTTCAGCGCTCTAACTCCTTGTTTCGGCACGTCTTTGCGATTCGGCGCCGGCCCGCCAATCGCAAGACGCCTTTGGGACAGCCGGAGCGCCCCGGATTCAGGATTCGCCAGACACCCAATGCCCCGCGACGTCAAGGAAATACGCGCTTTGCGCGCATTTCCTGCATTCTGGTACCAGACGCATCTGGTTCTGTCTCGCCATGAAACGCAAATATGGGCGTGAATGGACGAAAATTTAACCCCCCGAACGGGGCTCGAACGAAAGGCGCCCGAATCGCTGCCCGGGTCGAATTCGCACTCCGTTCGCCTGTCGTCGGAGGTGGGCCGCCATCGGCGTTGTGGTTCCGGCAGGATTAAGCGTTAGCGGGCCAAAGCGGATGGAGGCGGGGGACGCGTTTCCCATTCTGGGCCAGGCTTTCGGCCTTGCACGGCAGGCCATTAACGTTTGGAACGCTGTTTGAACGAAGCGGGAGCGAATCACCGACCGTCCCGCCGCGCCGCGTTCCGCGATCTTCCGGCATCCCCCCTGCCGACCTGGCCAGCGTCGCACCGGCCATCTCGCCTCCAAGGAATGGGCCGCAGGCACCGCCTGCCGGCCGGAACGGGTTAATTCCCGAAATGGGCCGCCGCCCCTAGAGCAAAGCGCGTTCAAGCGTAAACGCTTATTTGCTCTAGCTCATTGTTCTGACGCGTCTTTGTGATTCTAGGTGACCCCGTCTAATCGCAAAACGCTCTAGGTTTTCCGCAACGCGGCTTAAGGCCTGGTACGCGCCTGGAACAAAGGGCGCCCGAATCACCGACATCGTCGGGCAGCAAAACGGGCCGGTCCTGAGACCGGCCCGCAAACCATGCGTCTTTCGGGGTGGCGAAGCGCGCCCTTACCAGCGGTGCCAGCGGCGATGACCCCAACCCCAGCCGCGATGGTGATAGTAGCGGGGGCGGTAGTAGGGGCGATAATAAGGCCGATAATAATGCCGCCGGTAATAGGGACGGTAATAGGGCCGGTAGAAATAGCGGGGCCGCCAATAGTTGCGATAGCGTACGCAGCGTCCCCAGCGATTGGGGGTCCAGCCGCGCGGGCAACCCCAGCGTATATCCTGCACCAAGCCGGCGGCCTTGGTCTGGCCGGCGGGCGCTACAGGCATGGCCGACGAAGTCTGGACCGTGGCGAAGAAGCCAATCGCAGCAAAGCAAGCTGCGAAGATCAACCCAATGGGCGTTCTCATCCCGCACTCTCCTTGAACGTCTTGCAATTCGTCGGAACCGCAAAGACGTGCCAAAAATACGAACTCGAGCAAAGAAGCGTTCTTGCCAAAACGCGCTTTGCTCCCGTCATTTCTGATCATAAAAAATTAGCAAGGAAGAGCTGAACCGTATCTGAACGGCGCAGACCTGCGTTTCAAAGCGGAACAACTGGGTTCGATTTACGACGGCACCTTAAGGAAGCGAACGGCACCTGAACGAAAGGCGAGCGAATCAGCCTTCCCGGCGATTGGTATCGGCGCCGATCCGGCGCAGGCGCTCCTTGACGCCGGCCAGCTCGGCCGACATCTCCTGCACGCGCCGGCGAAGCTCGTCGGCAATGCGGGCCGCCGTCGCCGGATATTCCTCCAGCGTGCGCCTGAACATCTGGCGCGACACACGCAGCACCACGCTGGCCTCCCGCGCGATCGCGGTGGTCGGCCGGCGGGTTTCCGACAAGAGGGCCATCTCGCCGATCAGGGTACCGGGCCCGACAATGGCTGTGGCGACGTCATCGTCGATCAGGGTGATCGCGCCCGAAGCGACGACGAAGCCATATTCGGAGATGTCGTCCTTGCGAAACAGCGTGTCGCCGGCACGCAGCCGCCTCGTCTCGGACGAGAAGGCAAGCAGGCGCAAGGCATCGCGGTCCATGGCGCGGAACAGCGCCACCCGTTCGAGCAATGCCATGTCGTCTTCGAGTGCCACTGGCGACCTTGAATTCGAGAAGAATTGGAGTTCTGGAGGAAATGTGCCGGTTCAGGGTACGAGCTTGTAGCCGCCGCCTTCGGTGACCAGCAGTGCCGCGTTGGAGGGGTCCTTCTCGATCTTCTGGCGCAGGCGGTAGATATGGGTCTCCAGCGTATGGGTGGTCACGCCCGAATTATAGCCCCAGACTTCCTGCAGCAGCACGTCACGCTGCACGGCCTTCTGGCCGGACCGGTAGAGATAGCGCAGGATCGAGGTCTCCTTCTCTGTCAGGCGGACCTTGGAGCCCTTGTCGGTCAACAGGAGCTTGGAGGCGGGCTTGAACGTGAAGGGCCCGATATTGAACACGGCGTCCTCGCTCGTCTCGTGCTGGCGCAGATGAGCGCGCACGCGCGCCAGCAGAACGGCGAAGCGGAAGGGCTTGACGACATAGTCGTTCGCGCCGGCTTCGAGGCCGAGAATGGTATCGGCATCGGAATCATGGCCGGTGAGCATGATGATCGGCGACTTGAAACCGTTCTTGCGCAGAAGCTTGACGGCTTCGCGCCCATCCATGTCGGGCAGGCCGACATCCATGATCACCAGATCGAGATGGTCGGTCTTGGCGATCTGGACAGCACGGCTGGCGGATTCGGCCTGATCGATCTCGAATTCGTCATAGAGCGCCAATTGCTCGGCCAGCGCCTGGCGCAGTTCATTATCATCGTCGACGATCAGAATTTTGCGGCTGCCGGACATGACATTCCCCAGAAGGCGAAAGCGATCGATCAGGAGAAATCTGCCTGGGCGCTCGGGGGGCGCGGCAGGAAACCCGGTATGCTTTCGCGCTTTGAATACCAAAGCAAGGCGCGCTTTGAGGAAACCGCCCTTGCTCCAGCTCTTTGTCTTGACGCGCCCTTGCGAATCTTGGTGGTTCCGACAAATCGCAAAACGCCTTAGCGCTCTATCGCATTATGATGGCGTGCGCCATGATTTGTGAATCACGGGACTGCACTTTCGACAGGGATTTGCGGTGAAAAAATTGGAAGTCGGCCTTTGAAGCGTAAGATCGATCTCATTCGCGTGCAGGCATCCCCCTTGTCGCGTAGCCGCGGCCGCCTGACGGTGGGCGGGGTTTCCTACCCTTGCGTGCTGGGCCGCAGCGGCGTCGCGGCCACCAAGCGCGAGGGGGACGGCGTCACGCCCCGGGCCGCGCTGCCGCTCCGCGGCTTGTTCCAGCGGCTGGACCGCGCGCCCCGCATTCCCAGCCAGCTGCCCTTCCGCGCCATCCGTCCGCAGGATGCCTGGTGCGACGACGTCTGCGACCGGCGCTACAACACGCTGATCCAGCGCCCCCTGGACCAGAACGCGGAGGAGAGGCTGGCGCGCGGCGACCGGCTCTACGATGTGATCGTGCCGCTCGGCTGGAACGATGCGCCGATCGTCAAAGGGCGGGGCAGCGCCATCTTCTGGCATGTCTCGCGCGAGAACAACGCGCCGACCGCCGGCTGCGTCGCCGTGACGCCGGCGGTGTTCCGCAAGGTGCTGCCGCGATTGTCGCGCCATGCCGTGATGATCATCGACTGACGATCCCGATTCTTGGCGGCGAGGGCAGCGTGACAGACGATACCCCTATGCGCGAGGCTCGTTCACACCGGCGCTTTACCGCGTCTCCCTTTCCGCTATTTCTTCGCCTTCTCCTTGGAACATCCGCAATGAAACGCCTGGCTTTCGGCATAGCCGCCCTCATCGTATTCCACGCCTTGCCCGCCCACGCCATCGATTGCAGGAAGGCCTCGACCTCGATCGAACGCCGCATCTGCGCCAACAAAGCGTTGCGGCAGGCTGACGCCGCCATGGGCGCTGCCTATGCCAGGATCCTGAAGGCCAGCCAGGATCCCGAGATCCGCGCCATGCTGATCGAGAGCCAGAAACACTGGCTGGCGCGGCGGGATCTTCGCCTCGACCAGGAGGACGGGGCGGAAAACGCCGACGATTCCGACGGGGAAGCGCCTAGGAACAATCTGCTCGCGGCGATCGAGGCGCGCACCGCCGATCTGACCGACGTCTCCAAGACCGATCCCAAGCTGCCGCGCCTGATCGAGATCGCAAACAAGCAGCGCCGGTTCAACGCCCAGTTCACCGGCGGCCCCTTCGCGGGCTACCGGGCGGATTGCGACTTTCTTCCGAGCGGCAACGAGCAGATCTATACCTGCCTGGGAACGCGCAGCTACCAGAACAAGGACCGGGTCTGCTCCGTGACGACCGACTTCGCCACCAATGCGCTCTACACGACCCAGACGGTGGCCGAGGTTGTGGATGGCAAGCTCAAGACCATCGCGACCTGCGGCGACGAGAACGGCAACAGCCCCTGTCCCGGCGGCGAGCCCTCCGCCGACCGGCGTTGGACCCTCCAGCCGGCCGCAACCGTCAATGCCAGCGGCACGGGCACGCCGCCATCCAAAATCAGCGCCGATCTCGGTGAAGATGAAGACAGCCCCTGGCTGCGCGCCTGCCTGACCGACAAGAGCTATCCCCTCGCCGATCCTGCCAGCGACGGAAGCAAGAAATAGCCGTCCCACACCTCCCAACGAAGTATTATCGCAATAAGATCAACGGACTATGTCGGGCTTGTCATTCCCGCGCCGCCGCAAGCGGCGGAAAGGGAATCCAGGGGCTAAAGGGATATATGTGTGGCCCCTGGATCTCCTTCCCGAAGCGAGGCTCCGCCGGGGATGACATGCGCGATTTCCCGAAAAGCCCGGAGAAGGGCTCAGCGCGTCCCGAAGATGGCGCTGCCCACCCGCACATGGGTGGCGCCGACCTCGATGGCGGTCTCGAAATCGCTCGACATGCCCATCGAGAGCAGCGCAAGCCCGTTACGGCGCGCAATCTTGGCGAGCAGGGCGAAATGCGGTCCCGGCGACTGCTCGAAGGGGGGAATGCACATCACCCCGTCAATGGCGAGGCCGTAATCGTCGCGACAGGCAGCGATGAAGGCATCCGCCTCATGAGGCGCGACGCCGGCCTTTTGCTGCTCCTCGCCGGTATTGACCTGCACCAGCAGGCGCGGCGCCCGCCCCTGCCTGGCGATCTCCTTGGCCAGGGCCTGCGCCACGGAGGGCCGATCCACCGTATGGATCACGTCGAACAAGGCCACCGCTTCCTTGGCCTTGTTGGACTGCAGCGGGCCGATGAGATGCAGCTCGATATCAGGATAGGCGACCTTGAGGGCCGGCCACTTGCCCTGCGCCTCCTGCACCCGGTTCTCGCCGAAGACGCGCTGGCCTGCGGCGAGCACGGGCTCGATCGCTTCCGGCCCGAAGGTCTTGGAAACGGCGACCAGGGTCACCGAACCGGGAGGGCGCAGCGCATCGGCTTCAGCGCGGGCGATGGCGAGGCGAACCTCCGCAAGGCGGGCCGGAGCGTCGGACATGGGATGATTTCCAGAGAGTGGCGAAAGGGAGAAACAGGCCTCCGACATAATAGGACAGGCGGGCCATGGCTACCGGAACCTCGCCGGGCCGTGCTAAAAGCCCTGCATCCATGGATGAGGGTTGCGTAGGGAGGGCAGGCCGATGACGCGGTTCGAGGCGGCCAAATCGATCTTGGCAAGACGGCATATCTTGGCACGAAGCACCCTGGCGGCGCTCCTGATCTGCGGCATGGGTCAGGCCGCTTCCGCCGTCGATATCGGCCCGACCACGATATCCGTGCCGGTCTTCGGCATCCCACTCGACATTCCGATCCAGGCCTCCCTCGACAGCAAGAACGAGAGCGACGGCGTCAGCCTCGACCTCGCCGTCACCGGCGACCTGAAATCGCTGCAGGACAATGCCCTGGCGATCGCCCGCAAATTACCGTTTCCCGAGGATGCCTGCGCCCGCAAGGGCCCCAATCTCGTGGTCAACTCCATCGACAGCGCCCATATTCGGGCCGAAGGCGAGACGGCGGTGATCGACGTCGCAGGCAAGGTGACGGCCTGGGGCTGCGCCAAGGTGCTGGGGCAGAAGATCAAGACCAAGATCGCCACCGACAGGATCGCCATCACCATCCCTGTCGAGCTCTACATCCCGACGCCGCGCCAGGTCGCCCTGCGGGTGAAGGGAGAAGCCACGATCAAGACCGGAGATCCCGAGATCACGGAGATCGCGACAGCCCTGCTCGGCAATCTCAACCAGCGCTTCACTGTTGCCGTGGCCAAGGCTCTCGACGAGGACAAGGCCCGGGCCTCCGTGCCGGCGATACCGGGCCTCGACGTCAAGATCCAGCAGGCCGTGTTCGCCCAGGACCAGGACAAGCTGCTGGTCAAGGCCAGGGCCGACGGCCACGCCACTGCCGCTGCCTTCCAGAGCCTGATCGGGCTGGCAGCCAAGAAGGCGCCGTAAGCATTGCCTGGAAAAAAGGGGCCGGATATCTGGGTCAGGCCCGGCAATGACAAAAGCCGGGCCAATTCAATTCATGTGTCCACGGCCGAACCCAGGCCGCCTCAAAGCTGCTGCTTGAGCGTTTCCTGCACGGCCGAATCGAAGGAATCGGCTGTCTTTCTTCCCGCTTTGGCGCGCTCGGCCGCCACGAAGGCATCACGCTTTCGATTGATCTCGGCGAGCTTCTCCTGCAGTCCCTTTCGCTTGGCGAGCTGTTCTTCGACATAGGCCTTGCGCTCGGCCTCGGACTTGCCTTGCAGCACCTTGGGCAGCGCTGAAAGCGCAACCTTGTCGAGGCTCTGGCGGCCATTGGCGATGTCGGCGGTGAGATCGCCCTCCCCCGTCACCACCTCCTTGGGCCCGGCCTTCTTGCTGTAGAAGCTGGAATTGTCGACCTGGGCCGGTGCCGGCGCCTGCTTGCGCAGGTCCATCTTGTTGCGGACGGCCTGCTGCCTTTCGCCATCGCCATAGGGCAGCACGGTGTCGTCGAGCGATTGCTGCAGCTGCAGGATGTCCTCGTCATAGGGAGTGGGGATTTCGACGATCTGCCCGCCATCCTGGGGGATCGGCAAATAGCGGCCATTGCCGCGGTGGGCGATGTCCTGCCAGATCTGGCGGGTGTCGCCGGCATCGCCGGCCTGGACCGTGTTGACCACGATGCCCTTGGCCACGGCCGCCTTGACGACTTCGGGATAACGCGGCGCGTTCGGATAATCCATGTGCGGCGGCGCATCTCCCACCAGGAAGATGATTTTGCGGGTCTGTCCGCCGCTGTCCCATTGCAGGCTGCGGACAGCCTTGTCCAACGCTTCGTTCACGGATTCGGGCGTGTCGCCGCCGCCATCGGCGGTGTATTGAACCAGATCGCCATAAAGCCCCTGGATGTCGCCGGTGAGGGCATGGACGTCGGTGACATAGGCATCGCCGCGGTCGCGATAGCCGATCAGGGCCATGCGGATCTCGGCGTCCGGATTGGCATCGACGATGGCATTGGCGATCGACCAGATCTTGCGCTTGGCGCCGTCGATCAGGCTCGCCATCGAGCCGGTGGTGTCGAGCACGAAGGCAACCTCGACGCGCGGGCGCGGCTGCGGCTCCGAGGCCGCTTGGGCAGGCAGGATCGGCGCGGCGAGCGCCAGCAGGCTGGCCGTCGCAAAAGCGAGGCGAAGAGCGGATTTCACGGCGTATCTCCCGGGCGTTCTACAATCGAGTCGCGATACGCCAAGCTCCCCGCCGATGATGGCAAAGTCGGGCTATGGCTGTGGCGCAAGCACGGCGAAGCGCCCGTCCGCCCATCTTCTGTTTCGCACGGAACACACCGCGCCGGCCCGGTTTGGCGCATGCCGGCTTGCCATCCCCTGTCACAGGTTCGAAGGTGGGCTCGCCGCCGCTCGAGCGGCATGGCCCGCCATTCTTCAGGCGAGACCAGACATTGAGGAGAGGAAATTTTCGATGAAACGATTGATGGCGGCCGTCCTGCTGGCCGCGGGCGCGTTCCTGGCTTCGCCCGCCAATGCGGCGCCGGAGAAAGTCATTCTCGACACGGATTTCTCGACGATCGGCGATGACGGCCAGGTGCTGATCATGGCGGCCCAGTTGCAGAAGGACAAGGCGATCGACCTTCTGGGCATCACCGTGGTCACCGGCAATGACTGGCTGAAACAGGAAGTCGCCGATGCCCTACGCGCCGTCGAGCGCCTCGGCATCGAGGACAGGATCGGCGTCTATGCCGGCGCGAACCTGCCCCTCGTCCACGATCCCAGGAGCTTCGAGCATGAACGGGCCCTTTTCGGCTTCGGCGAAAGCTACAAGACCTCGTTCCATCGCCCGCAGCCCAAGGACGCCGACCTGATCGCCCCGCCGGACGGCTTCGCCAAGAAGGCCAAGCTGCGCAAGGAAGATGCCGTCGACTTCATCGTCGACACGGTCAAGGCCAATCCGCACGAAGTCTCGCTCCTGGTGATCGGCCCGGCCACCAACATTGCCTTGGCGATCCGCAAGAACCCGGAAATCGTGCCGCTGATCAAGCGTATCGTCTACATGGCCGGCGCGGTCGACGTGAAGGGCAACACCACGCCCGCCGCCGAGATGAATGTCTGGATCGATCCGGAAGCCGCCCGCATCGTCATGCGCGAGCCGATCGAGCAAGCCCTCATTCCCCTCGATGTCACCGACATCACCCAGATCGCCAAGCCCGAGTTCGATCGTCTCACCGCGGGCGACGGCCCGATCCAGAAACTCTTCCGGGACAGCTGGATGGCCAAGAAATTCGCCAAGGACGACAAGGCCAAGGCCAGCGTGTTCGACACGCTCGCCCTCGCCTATCTGGTCGATCCCGGCTTTGCCACCAAGGTCGAGGATCTCTATATCGACGTCGACGTGGCGTTCGGACCGGGCTATGGCCGCACGCTCGGCTATTGGCAGAAACAGCCGACGGACCTCCTGCAGAAGGTGAAAGTCGTCAAGCAGTTCGACAACAAGCGCTTCTTCGATTTCTACGTCGATCTCCTGACCCGTCCTGTGCCGGTCAAGCCGGCACCCTAGGCGTGGGCCGCCTTCCACCAACGGTATTGATGCTTGACCGACCAAGCGTCGTCATTGCGAGCGTAGCGAAGCAATCCAGGCTTCGTAGGCGCGGTGGCCCTGGCTCCTGGATTGCTTCGCTACGCTCGCAACGACGCGTGAGCCAAACATCGCGGCCGCTGGTATTACGACAATTTGGCGGAACAGGCCTGGGGCGGGTGTGGCGATCTCCAGACCGGCACACCAGGTTTCGGCCGTTCCACCCGCGAAAAACCGGTCATCTTCAGGCCTTGGAAAGGAGACGAGGCTAGCTTTGCACCGCCGCGCCCGCTAAAAGCGGCGCTTCCAATGTCACTCATCAGGTGACGTCTCAACGCTGAGTTCCCTTCCCCATGACCACCGAGCGCTATAACGCCCGCGACGCCGAGCCCAGATGGCAGAAGATCTGGGCCGACCAGGCGATCTTCGAAACCAGGAATGAGGATCCGCGTCCGCGCTACTACGTGCTCGAGATGTTCCCCTATCCCTCCGGGCGCATCCATATGGGCCATGTGCGCAACTACACCATGGGCGACGTGGTGGCGCGCTATCGCCGGGCCAAGGGCTTCAACGTGCTGCACCCGATGGGCTGGGATGCCTTCGGCATGCCGGCCGAGAATGCCGCGATGCAGAACAAGACGCATCCGGCCAAATGGACCTATGCCAATATCGACACCATGCGCGGCCAGCTCAAATCGATGGGCCTGTCGCTGGATTGGAGTCGCGAGATCGCGACCTGCGATCCCTCCTATTATCGCCACCAGCAGGCGATGTTCCTGGATTTCCTGGCGGCGGGCCTGGTCGAGCGCAAGGTTTCCAAGGTCAATTGGGATCCGGTCGACCATACGGTGCTGGCCAATGAGCAGGTGATCGATGGCCGCGGCTGGCGCTCGGGCGCCCTGGTCGAGCAGCGCGAGCTGACCCAGTGGTTCTTCAAGATCACCGATTATTCGCAAGACCTGCTCTCGGCGCTGGACACGCTGGATCGCTGGCCGGAGAAAGTCCGGCTGATGCAGAAGAACTGGATCGGCCGCTCCGAAGGCCTGCAGGTGCGCTTCGAACTCGACGCGGCCACGGCGCCGCAGGGCGAGAACGAACTGCTGATCTACACCACCCGCCCCGACACGCTGTTCGGCGCCAAGTTCATGGCGATTGCGGCCGATCACCCGCTCGCCAAGGCTGCCGCCGCGAACGATCCGGACCTGGCTGCCTTCATCGAGGAGGTCAGGCGCACGGGCACCTCGGCAGCCGTGATCGAAACGGCCGAGAAGAAGGGCTTCGACACCGGCATCCGTGCCGTGCACCCCTTCGACCCGGACTGGAAGCTGCCTGTTTACGTCGCCAATTTCGTGCTGATGGACTACGGCACGGGCGCCATCTTCGGCTGCCCGGCCCATGACCAGCGCGACCTCGACTTCGTCAATGCCTATGGCCTGGGCAATACACCGGTGGTGTGTCCGCCCGACCAGGATCCGGCCAGCTTCGTGATCACCGACACCGCCTATGACGGCGAAGGGCGGATGATCAATTCGCGTTTCCTCGACGGCATGACCATCGAGCAGGCCAAGGAAGAAGTGGCCCGCCGGCTGGAAGGCCGGACGCGCGGCAATGCGCCCGTGGCCGAGCGCAAGGTCAATTTCCGCCTGCGAGACTGGGGCATCTCGCGCCAGCGTTATTGGGGCTGCCCGATCCCGGTGATCCATTGCGAGGTCTGCGGGGTGGTGCCGGTGCCCAAGAAGGACCTGCCAGTCCGGCTGCCCGACGACGTCACCTTCGATCGGCCCGGCAATCCGCTCGACCATCATCCGACCTGGCGCCATGTCGACTGCCCGCAATGCGGCAAGCCTGCGCGCCGCGAGACGGACACGATGGACACCTTCGTCGATTCTTCCTGGTATTTCGCGCGCTTCACCGATCCGTGGATCGAGACGGCGCCGACGGTGCGCAAGGAAGCCGATGCCTGGCTGCCGGTCGACCAGTATATCGGCGGCATCGAGCACGCCATCCTGCATCTGCTCTATAGCCGCTTCTTCGTGCGCGCCATGAAGAAGACCGGCCATGTCGGCCTGGACGAGCCCTTCAAGGGCCTGTTCACCCAGGGCATGGTGGTGCACGAGACCTATCGCGCTGGTAACGGCGAATGGGTGGTGCCGGCCGACGTGCGCATAGAGGGCGACGGCGCCGAGCGCCGCGCCTTCAACAACCGCACGGGCGAGCCGGTCGAGATCGGCTCGATCGAGAAGATGTCGAAGTCGAAGAAGAATGTCGTCGACCCCGACGACATCATCGCCGACTATGGCGCCGACACCGCCCGCTGGTTCATGCTGTCGGACTCGCCGCCCGAGCGCGACGTGATCTGGACCGAGGACGGCGTCCAGGGCGCCGGCCGCTTCGTGCAGCGCATCTGGCGCATCGTCAACGAGATCGCCGCGCATGCGGCCGCTGCCGCGGGCCCCGCCGCAAGCGAGGACGACGTCCTCGCCGTGCGCAAGGCGGCACACCGGGCCCTGGCAGCCGTCGAAGGCGACATCGAACGCCTCGGCTTCAACCGCTGCGTGGCGCATATCTACACGCTGGTGAACAGCCTCGGGCGTGCGCTGGACGGCTGCAAGAGCGGCGAGGC
Organism: Labrys sp. LIt4; assembly: GCF_017813775.1. NCBI lineage: Bacteria > Pseudomonadati > Pseudomonadota > Alphaproteobacteria > Hyphomicrobiales > Xanthobacteraceae > Labrys > Labrys sp. LIt4. Next base: position 8,977 of record NZ_JAGIPY010000001.1, on the reverse strand, counting down.
GGTGCCTGCCAATCTCGCCGCCGCGCTGAAGGAAGCCGGGGTCATGCTGGTGCAGCTGATCGCGCCGATGATGCCCCATCTGGCCGAGGAATGCTGGAGCGTGCTGGGCTGTCAGGGCCTGGTGGCTCAGGCCCCCTGGCCGGTGGCCGATCCCGCTCTGCTGGAGGACGACACCGTCACCCTGCCGGTGCAGTTCAACGGCAAGAAGCGGGCCGATCTCACGGTGCCGAAAACGGCATCGCCAAAGGAAGTCGAAGCTGCCACACTGGCGAACGAAACCGTCCAGCGCGTGCTGGAAGGGCGCGCTCCCAAAAAGATCATCGTGGTGCCGGGAAGGATTGTGAATGTCGTCGTCTAACCAGACCTCGCGCCGCAGCGCATTGTTCGCCCTCGCCCTTCTTCCGGCCGTGATGCTGGGCGGCTGCTTCCGTCCGATGCTTGCCGAACCCGGCGATGGCTCGCCCGGGCTGAAGAACAGGCTCGCCGCCATTGCCATCGATCCGGTCGACGACCGCGTGGGCCAGCAGGTGCGCAATCGTCTGTCGTTCAATCTCACGGGCGGCGCCGAGGCTCCGCCGCCGCGCTACCGGCTGGTGCTTGCGACGTCGTCCTCCTCCGATTCGGCCCTGGTCGACGCGCTGAACGCCACGCCGCAGATCGACACCGTGACGCTGACGACCGATTACACGCTGCTCGATCCAGCCACCGGCAAGATCCTGCTCAAGGCGAAGAATTTCACGCGCAAATCCTATAATTCCGGCCTGCAGCGTTTCGCTACCGTGCGTGCGCGGCGTGATGCGGAGAATGACGCGGCCGACGTCATGGCCGACCAGATCCGCCTGAGGTTGGCGACTTGGCTTGCCAACCATCCCTGATGGCTGATTGACCCATGGCCTCCATCGAACGGCGCGCCGTCGATGCCTTCATCAAGAAACCGGACGCTCATTTCGCGGTAATCCTGGTCTATGGGCCGGATACCGGCTTGGTGAGCGAGCGCGTCCGTGCGCTGGTGGCAGCCTCCGTCGACGATGTCGAGGACCCCTTTCAACTGGTTCGCCTCGACGGCGACGAGATCAGCGGCGACCCGGCCCGCTTGGCCGACGAAGTCTTCACCATTCCCTTGTTCGGAGGGCGCCGCGCCGTACGCCTGCGCGCCGGCAGCCGCAATATCGTGCCGGCGGTCGAGCCCGTGCTCGCCAACCCGCCGACAGCCTGCCGGGTAGTGATCGAGGCAGGCGATCTCAAGAAGAATCATGCCCTGGTCTCCCTGGTGGAGAAATCGCGCGCCGGTGCGGTGATCGCCTGCTTCGGCGACGAAAGCGCCAATATCGGCCAGATCATCGCCGAGGAAGTCGCCAATGCCGGCCTCACCATCGCGCCCGAAGCCCGCGAGACGCTGGCCGGGCTTCTCGGCGGCGATCGCCTGGCGACCCGAAGCGAGCTGAAGAAACTCACGCTCTACGCCCACGGTGCCGGGCGCATCGAGCTCAGCGACGTCGAGGCCGTGGTGGGCGATGCCAGTGCGCTCGCCACCGACGAGATCATCGATGCGGCCTTTTCCGGCCGAGCCGACCTGCTCGACCTGACCCTGGCCAAGGCCTGGAACGAAGGGGTCAACACCTCGCAGCTGGCGGGGACCGCCCTGCGTCATGCTCTCCTGCTTCATCGCCTGCGGGGAGAGGTGGAGAAGGGCCGTCCTGCCGCGGCGGTCGTCGATTCCATGGGCATGCAGGTGCATTTTCGCCGCAGGGCAGGCGTATCGGCCCAGCTCTCGGCCCTGACGATGGCGAGGCTCGACCGCATCGTGGCCGATCTGTCGGAAGCCGTGCTCGAAGCCCGCCGCAATGCCACCCTGGGGCAGGCGATCGTCGCGCGTGCCTTGATGCGGATCGCCTTGATGGCCAAGGCCCGGCGGTAGCTCGGAGCGCGCCATCCCCAGTGTGGCGAGATGCCGGCGATGCCGCAGATCGGGCGCCCTGCTCCGGCCCCGTTACTTCAGGATCTTGGTCTGGTCGATATAGAAAATCTTGTCCGGCAACTGCAGCTTGCGGTCGATGCCGGAGATCGTCACCGTGGTGTCATAGCCCTGCGGATCGGTGACGGTCCACTGCTTCAGCTCGTAGTTCGGCGCCGGAAATGTCAGCTGGATGCGGGACTTGCCGCCGCTGGCGGCCGAGCCTTCCTCCAGGATGACGCTGATGCCGGCCGGCTCGTTGCCGACGGCCAGGACCTTGGAATCCTCGATCAGGTCGAGCCTGCTGGCCAGCAGGAAGCGCAGCGGCGTCTGCTTGATGAAATAAAGGTCCTGGGTATTGAGCTTGCGGTTGCGCACCGCCACCGAGGTACCGTCGGCCAGGAGTTGCAGCGAAGACGGCGGGTCATAGTCGAAACGCATGCGCCCGGGCTTGGAGACCCAGAACTTGCCGGTGATCCGCTTGCCGTCAGAGCCGACCTGCACGAAATTGCCGGAGAAGAACTTGATATTGTTGAAATAGCTGTCGACCCGGTCGAGCGTCGCCTTGTCGGCCGGGCTCAGCGCCTTGGGATTGACGCGATGGGTGTCGATTTCCAGCGGCTGATTGGCGGCGACCAAGTCGGCCGGCGGCAACGCATCCGCGGGAGCAGGCGCCGTTTCGGCGGGTGGTGTGCCTGCCTCGTTCTGCGCATAGGCGGTGCCGGCCAGCAAGGACAGGCTCAGGGCGACGAGAACGGTACGGGCAAAAGGCATTGCAAACTCCGAAGCGGCCGATCTGCGGGGCCGGAACCGGCACCGTGCAACAGAATGGGCACATTCCATATGGAATGTGCCCTAAAGCGTGTCTATGGCCTTTTAGCGACTTTGTGACAACAAAGCCGTGCAGAAGCCGCGATCAAATATGGATCGCGCGGCCTTCGACGGCCAGCGCCGCCTCCTTGACGGCTTCCGACATGGTCGGATGCGCGTGGCAGGACCGGGCGAGATCCTCGGAGGAGCCGGTGAACTCCATCAGCACCACGCCCTCATGGATCATTTCGCCGGCGCCGGCGCCAAGGATATGCACGCCGAGCACGCGGTCGGTGGTCGCATCCGCGATTACCTTGACGAAGCCTTCGGTGGTGCGGTTGGCGCGGGCACGGCCATTGGCGGTGAAGGGGAACTTGCCGACCTTATAGGCGATGCCGGCCGATTTGAGCTCTTCCTCGGTCTTACCCACCGAGGCGATCTCGGGATAGGTATAGACCACCGCCGGAATGACGTCGTAGTTCACATGGCCGTGCTGGCCAGCCAGGATCTCGGCGACCGCAATGCCCTCATCCTCGCCCTTATGCGCCAGCATCGGCCCGCGCACCACGTCGCCGATGGCATAGATGCCGGGGACGTTGGTGGCGAAATGCTCGTCGATGATCACGCGGCCGCGCTCGGTGACGACGCCGGCCTCTTCCAGGCCGAGGCCATCCGTATAAGGGCGGCGGCCGGTGGCGACCAGGACGATGTCGGCTGCGATGGTCTCACTATCGCCCCCCGCCACAGGCTCCACCGAGACGACGGCACCCGAAGCGCCGGTCTCGACGCCGGTAACCTTGGTGGCGAGCTTGAACGCGATGCCCTGGCGGCCGAGCAGGCGCTGGGCCTGCTTGGCGACCTCGAGGTCCATGCCGGGCAGGATGCGGTCGAGGAACTCGACCACCGTGACCTCGGCGCCGAGGCGGCGCCAGACCGAGCCGAGCTCGAGGCCGATGACGCCGGCGCCGATGACGACCAGCTTCTTCGGCACGGCAGCGAGCTCGAGCGCGCCCGTGGAGGAGACCACGGTCTTCTCGTCGATGGTGACGCCAGGGAGCTGGGCAACGTCCGAGCCCGTGGCGATCACGATCGACTTGGCTTCCAGCGTTTCGACCGAGCCGTCCTCGGCCGTCACCTCGACCTTGCCGGCGGCAAGGATCTTGCCGGTGCCGCGATAGGGCGTGATCTTGTTCTTCTTGAACAGGAAAGCGACGCCCTGGACGTTGGCGTCCACGGTCTCCTGCTTGTGCTTCATCATCTGGCCGAGATTGAGCACGGGCGCCGGCACCTCGATGCCGAAGGCCTTGAAGCCATGCCCGGCCTCGTCGAACAACTCGGAGGCGTGCAGCAGCGCCTTGGAGGGGATGCAGCCGACATTCAGGCAGGTGCCGCCATAGGTGGCGCGCTTCTCGACCACCGCGACATTCATGCCGAGCTGGGCGGCCCGGATGGCGCAGACATAGCCGCCGGGGCCGCTGCCGATAACGACGAGATCATGAGAGGGCATGGGGAACTCGCTTCTGGGTGTCGTCCCGGGGGTTTCCTCACAAGCTTTGCTTGTGAGCGGCAGCGCAAAGCGGTGCTACGCAGACCCGGGACCGTCATCAGGATGAGGAATATTCGGCACGCGATCCCGGATCTGCGGCGCAACATTGCATGTTGCCCCGCGTCCGGGATGACAGCTGTTACAGGTCCAGCACGAGGCGAGCCGGATCCTCCAGGCTCTCCTTGACGCGCACCAGGAAGGTGACCGCCTCCTTGCCGTCGATGATGCGGTGATCATAGGACAGCGCCAGATACATCATCGGGCGCGCCACGATCTGGCCACCGACCACCATCGGGCGCTCCTGGATCTTGTGCATGCCGAGGATGGCCGACTGGGGCGCATTGAGGATCGGCGTCGACATCAGCGAACCATAGACGCCGCCATTGGAGATGGTGAAGGTGCCGCCCTGCATCTCCTCGATCTTGAGCTGGCCGTCGCGGGCACGCTTGCCGAAATCGGCGATGGTCTTTTCGATGCCGGCAAGGCCGAGCGTCTCGGCATCGCGGATCACCGGCACGACGAGGCCCTTGTCGGTGCCCACGGCCACGCCGACATGGCAATAGTTCTTGTAGATGATGTCCTGCCCGTCGATCTCGGCGTTGACGGCCGGCATCTCCTTGAGAGCCTGGGTGCAGGCTCGCACGAAGAAGGACATGAAGCCGAGCTTCACGCCGTGCTTCTTCTCGAACAGGTCCTTGTACTGGTTGCGCAGCGCCATCACGTTGGTCATGTCGACCTCGTTGAAGGTCGTCAGCATGGCGGCGTTTGCCTGGGCTTCCTTCAGGCGGCGGGCGATGGTCTGGCGCAGCTTGGTCATGCGCACGCGCTCCTCGCGCGCGGCATCGGCCGGCGGAGAGGCAACGCGCGGGGCTGATGGCGCCGGAGCGGCGGCGGGAGCCGGAGCGGGAGCAGCGGCCGGGGCAGGCGCCGCAAGCACGTCACCCTTGAGCACCTGACCGCGGCGGCCGGAGCCTTCGATCTGGGCCGGGTCGAGCCCGCGATCGGCAGCGATCTTGGCCGCGGCGGGCGAAGGCGGCGCAGCGGGAGCGGCCGGTGCGGCGGCGGCCGGCGTTGGCGCGGCCGGAGCCGGCGTCGGGGCGGCAGGCGCCGGAGCAGGCGCGGCCGCCGGGGCAGCAGCGGCGCCGGAACCCGCGGCGATGGTGCCGAGCGTGGCGCCCGGGCCGACCGTCTCGCCGGTCTTGGCCAGGATTTCGCCGAGCACGCCGGCGGCGGGGGCGTTGACTTCCAGCGTGACCTTGTCGGTCTCGAGCTCCACCAAGGGCTCGTCGGCCTTCACGGCTTCGCCAGGCTTCTTGAACCATTTGCCGATGGTGGCTTCCGTGACCGACTCGCCCAGGGTCGGCACCTTGATTTCCGTCGCCATGATCTTACGCCCGCCTGCAGGCGCCCTCTTTTTCAAAGCGTTTTGCGATCCGGGGGTGCCCACGATCGCAAAGACGCGTCCAAACAAAAGTCAGAACAAGGAAGCGTTTTCACCAAAACGCGCTTTGCTCCGGGGAGTTGCAACAGGCGGGACCAAGTCCCGCCTGCCGATGCGAAGTGAGCCCGTCAGATCGTCAGGGCCTCGTCGGTGAAGGCCTGCAGCTGGGCCAGATGCTTGGACATCAGGCCCGTCGCGGTCGCCGCCGAGGCCGGCCGGCCGGCATAGGCGGCGCGCTTGGCCTTGGTGCCCGCCTGGCCCAGCACCCATTCCAGATAAGGCTCGACGAAGGACCAGGAGCCCATGTTCTTGGGCTCTTCCTGGCACCAGACCACATCGGCCTTGCGGAAGCGCGACAGCTCGTTGGCCAGCGACTTCAGCGGGAAGGGATAGAGCTGCTCGACCCGCATCAGATAGATGTCGTCGATGCCCCGCTTCTCGCGCTCGTCGAGCAGGTCGTAATAGACCTTGCCGGTGCACAGGATGACGCGCCTGATCTTCTCGTCCGCCACCAGCTTGGTGGAGGAGTTGCCGAACTGGGCATCGTCCCACAGAATGCGGTGGAAGGTGGTGTCGGCCCCCATCTCGCTGAGCTTCGACACGCAGCGCTTGTGGCGCAGCAGCGATTTCGGCGTCATCAGGATCAGGGGCTTGCGGATGTCGCGCTTGAGCTGCCGGCGCAGGATGTGGAAATAATTCGCCGGCGTCGTGCAGTTGGCGACCTGCATGTTGTCCTCGGCGCACATCTGCAGGAAGCGCTCGAGGCGAGCCGAGGAGTGCTCCGGCCCCTGGCCTTCATAGCCATGCGGCAGCAGGCAGACCAGCCCGGACAGGCGCAGCCATTTGCGCTCGCCCGAGGAGATGAACTGGTCGAACACCACCTGGGCGCCGTTGGCGAAGTCGCCGAACTGGGCCTCCCACAGGGTCAGCGCCTTGGGCTCGGCCAGCGAATAGCCATATTCGAAGCCGAGCACGGCCTCTTCCGAGAGCATCGAGTTGATGACCTCGTATTTGCCCTGGCCCTCGCGGATATTCTTGAGCGGCGTGTAGCGCTTCTCCGTCTCCTGGTCGATCAGCACCGAATGGCGCTGGGAGAAGGTGCCGCGCTCGCAGTCCTGGCCGGACAGCCGCACCCGGTGGCCCTCGTCGCAGAGCGTGCCGAAGGCCAGGGCCTCGGCCGTCGCCCAGTCGATGCCTTCGCCGGTGTCGATCATCTTGCGCCGGGTTTCCAGGAAGCGCTGGATGGTCTTGTGGACCTGGAATCCTTCGGGAACCGTGGTGAGCGCATTGCCGATGGTGGTGAGCTTGGCGACGTCGACGCCGGTGGCGCCGCGGCGCGGATCGTCGTCGGTCGCGCCGATGGCGCGCAGGCCCGCCCATTGCCCGTCGAGCCAGTCGGCCTTGTTGGGCTTGTAGGCCTGGCCGGCCTCATATTCGGCTTCCAGGCGCGCGCGCCAGTCGGCCTTCATCTTCTCGACTTCGCCGGCGGTGACCACGCCGGTCTCGATCAGCCTGTTCGAGTAGAGCTCGACCACGCCCGGATGCGAGCGGATCTTGCGGTACATCAGGGGCTGGGTGAAGCCCGGCTCGTCGCCCTCGTTATGCCCGAAGCGGCGATAGCAGAACATGTCGATGACGACGGTCTTGTGGAAGGTCTGGCGGAACTCCGTCGCCACCTTGGCGGCGAACACCACCGCCTCGGGATCATCGCCGTTCACATGGAAGATCGGCGCCTCGATCATCTTCGCCACGTCGGAAGGATAGGGCGAGGAGCGCGAATAGCGCGGATAGGTGGTGAAGCCGATCTGGTTGTTGATGATGAAATGCATCGAGCCGCCGGTGCGGTGGCCCTTCAGGCCCGACAGGCCCAGGCATTCGGCGACCACGCCCTGGCCGGCGAAGGCCGCATCGCCATGGATGAGCAGCGGCATCACCTTGGCGCGGGAATCGGTATCGCCATGCTGGTCCTGCTTGGCGCGCACCTTGCCGAGCACCACGGGATCGACGATCTCGAGATGGGAGGGGTTGGCCGTCAGCGACAGATGCACCTTGTTGCCGTCGAACTCGCGGTCCGACGAGGCGCCGAGATGGTACTTCACGTCGCCGGAGCCTTCCACGTCGTCGGGCGCGTAGGAGCCGCCCTTGAACTCGTGGAAGATGGCGCGGTGCGGCTTGCCCATCACCTGCGCCAGCACGTTGAGACGGCCGCGATGGGCCATGCCGAGCACGATGTCCTGCACGCCGAGCGCGCCGCCGCGCTTGATGATCTGCTCCAGCGCGGGAATGGCCGATTCCGAGCCGTCGAGGCCGAAGCGCTTGGTGCCGGTGTATTTGACGTCGATGAACTTCTCGAAGCCTTCGGCCTCGATCAGCTTGGACAGGATGGCGCGCTTGCCCTCGCGGGTGAAGGTGATCTCCTTGTCCGCCCCTTCGATGCGCTGCTGGATCCAGGCCTTCTGGGCGGGATCGGAAACATGCATGAACTCGACGCCGAGCGTCGAGCAATAGGTGCGCTTGAGGATGGCCTCGATCTCGCGGACGGTGGCGAATTCGAGCCCCAGGACATGGTCGATGAAGATCTTGCGGTCGAGGTCGGCCTCCGAGAAGCCATAGGTCTGCGGATGCAGTTCCTCGTGGTCGCGCGCTTCCTGCAGGCCGAGCGGATCGAGATTGGCGAACAGATGGCCACGCATGCGATAGGCGCGGATCAGCATGATGGCGCGCACCGAATCGCGCGTCGCCTGCAGCATGGCCTCGGACGAGATGGTCGCGCCCTGGGCATCCGCCTTGGCCTTGATCTTCTCGCCGACCTTCTTCTCGATCTGGCCCCAATTGCTGTCGAGGGCCGAGACGATTTCACCATTGGCCACGATGGGCCAGTTGGGCTTGGCCCAGCTTGCGCCGCGCGCATTCTTCTCGACGATCGCCTTGTCGTCGGCGAGACCGGCAAAGAAGGCCGCCCACTCGCTGTTGACCGAGGACGGATTGTCCTCGTAGCGCGCATAGAGATCTTCGAGATACTCGGCGTCGCCGCCATAGGCGAAGCTTTGCAGGTTCCTGTCGTCTTGACGATCCATCGTCCCGTTCCTTCGGTTCTGAAGGCCGGGGCAATGGCCCCGGCCGGATCTCAGCCCCTTGATGTCAACCCTTCAGCAGTTCGGTGAGCGTGGTGCCGAGGCGTGCCGGGGAGGGAGAGACCCTGACGCCAGCGGCTTCGAGGGCGGCG